>CAWDUF010000001.1:0-648220 GCA_963805425.1 uncultured Actinomycetota bacterium
ACTCGCTGGGTGCGGCCGGGGTGCCGTGGACGACGTTCGCGGCCTCGCCGTCGCGCCGCAGGTGGACGCCCCAGTCGACGCGGAAGACGGTCGGAGCGCGTCGACGAGGCGCCGACGGCCTTGGCGGGGTCCTGGGTCATCGACTCGACGGCCTCCAGGTCGAGGAAGAGGTTGCCGCCCGCGGCGTACCGGGAGATCCAGAGCACCCGCACGCCGTCGAGGGCGTTGCAGGCCGACACGATGCTGTCGGGCATCACCTCGGCGTCGGGGTTGATGAACACGTCGTCGATCGCGACGCCGGCCGGCACGTCGCGGCCGACGATCTCGATCGCGTCGATGTTGGCGCCGGCCGCACCGAGCGCGCTCGCCAGCCGCCCCAGCGAACCGGGGATGTCGGGCAGCTCTACGCGCAGCAGGTAGGACATGTGGCGACCCTAGCCAACCGGCGTTTCGGCAGGATTTCGCTCGTTCGGTGGTTGAGCCTGTCGAAACCGTCAGCGCACCAGCCGCACGTTGAAGTCGGCGGTCCCGAGCGCGTTCATCAGCCGTACCCACATCGGCAGCCACATCTCCATGCCGCGGGCGCCGTCGAGCGTCGGGAACTCCACGATGTCGGTCCAGCCGAGGTCGCGGAGCAGCGCACCCACCGCCTCCCGCGCGAGCGCGTCGTCGCCGGCGACGAACATCGTGGTGGCCTCGGCCAGCTGGCCCGGGTCGACCATGACGCCCGCGGTGACGGTGTTGAGCGCCTTGACGACGCGAGCCTCGGGGTGTGCTCGCTGGATCTGTTCCGCGACGCTGTCGGTGTCCTTCACGCTCAGCGTCGGCGGGAACCCGCCGGAGAAGTCGAGCGGGTTGGAGACGTCGAGCAGCACCTTGCCGTCGAGATCGACCTCGGCGAGCGCCTCGAGACTGACGGTGCCCGAGGTGGCGTTGACGACCATGTCGGCATCCGTGCCGGCGTCGGCGAACGCCACCACCGGGATCTCGCCCCCCGCCCACTCCGGACGCGACCTGGTCGCCTCGGGGTCACGCGTGCCGACCACGACGTCGTGGCCGATCCGTCGGAAAGCGGGTGCGAGCGTCTGACCGACGGAGCCGGTCCCGATGACTGCGATCCTCATGGGTCAGAGCCTAGGTCCCGTCCCTAGGGTGGCTCCATGAGCAGGATCCTCGTCACCGGCGCCACCGGCTTCGTCGGACGCCACCTCGTCCCGACGCTGGTCGACGCCGGCCACGAGGTCCGGGCAATGACCCGCCGGCCGGATTCGTACGACGGACCCGGTGATCCCGTGGGCGCCGACGTCGCGGACGCGTCCGCCGTCCGACGCGCGCTCGACGGGGTGGACGTCGCCTACTACCTCGTGCACTCGCTGGCCGACAGCGACTTCGAGCGCAAGGACGCGGCTGCGGCCAGGACCTTCGCGGAGGCCGCAGCAGCCGCGGGCGTCAGCCAGATCATCTACCTCGGCGGGCTCGGCAGTGACGACGACCGGCTCTCCTCCCACCTTCGCTCCCGGCGGGAGGTGGAGACGCTTCTGGCGGCGACGGGCGTGCCGCTCACGGTGCTCCGCGCCGCGATCGTCGTCGGCGACGGCGGCATCTCCTGGGAGATCACCAGGCAGCTGGTCAAGAACCTCCCCGCGATGGTGGTGCCCCGGTGGGCCCGCACCCTCACCCAGCCGATCGCGCTGGACGACGTCGTGCGCTACCTCGTCGGCGTCGCTGGTGACGAGCGGGCCCTCGGACGCACCTTCGAGATCGGCGGCCCCGACCAGGTCAGCTACCTCGACATGCTGCGCATCGCGGCCTCCGTAGAGCGCGACTGGCCGGTGCCGATCCTCCCGGTGCCGGTGCTGACGCCACGGCTGTCGTCGTACTGGCTGGCCCTGGTCACCGACGTCGACGTGACGACCGGGCGCAACCTGATCGACTCGATGGGCACCGAGGTGCTGGTCACCGACCGGTCGATCGAGGAGATCGTGCCCGGCGCGCCGATCGGGTACGCCGACGCCGTCCGCCGGGCGCTCGAGGAACGCCGTCGGCGCCTCGCCTAGAAGACCGCCGGCAGCGCGTACAGCATCGCGATCGACCAGGTCAGGTGGGTGAGGATCGGGGCGAGCACTCCCCCGCTCGCACGGCGCTCGAGGCCGACCACGGTGCCGAGGACGGCGGCCGCGAAGATCAGCATCAGGTTGCCGGTCACGACCGTGGTCAGCACGTAGAGCACCGTCGTGACCGCCACCGGGTGGCGGGGGATCGCGGCGTACGCGGCACCGCGGAAGAACAGCTCCTCGGACAGGCCGACCGCGACGGTCGACACCAGCACGAGCGGCGCCGAGCCTTGCTGGGCGTGGTCGAGCACGTCGCGGACCTGGTCGGCCAGCGCCGGGATCTCGCGGACGACGAGGGCACCGACGACGAAGACCGCGCCGAGCAGCGCACCGAGGGCAACGGGTGCGATGACCGGGCGCGGTCTCGGGTCGACCAGCCCGATCCGGCCGAGGTGGAGCGGCCCTGAAGCGAAGGCGGCCAGCGTCCAGACCGCAGCCAGCGCGAGCGTCGCCGGGTAGAACGACGCGCTTCCCGGCTCGATCCGCAGGGACCAGCCGAGCACCGCTGCCCCGACCAGCCCGCCGACCAGGGTGACGACCTGGCGGCGGCGGAAGTCCGCCGGGCGCTGCCGGTGGTCGCGCGGTGTCACGTCCCACAGGCTCGGCCGCGCCAGCCGTCGCACGGTGGTCCACATGGGCACGAGCCTAGGAGGGGGGCGGGCGACGTAGGTTCGGGGTGTGCCGACCGACGTGATCTGGTTCCGCCGCGACCTGCGCCTCGCCGACCACCCCGCGCTCTCCGCTGCCGCCTCCGAGGGGTCCGTGGTCGGGCTCTTCGTCGTCGACCCGGCTCTGTGGGACAAGGCTGGACCCGTCCGGCGGGCATGGCTCGCAGCCTCGGTTCGGGCGCTGCAGGAGGCGACCGACGGCGCGCTGGTGGTCAGGGTCGGCGAGCCGGCCGACGTCGTCACCGAGGTCGCCAGCCAGATCGGTGCCAGGACGGTCCACGTCACCGCCGAGACCACGCCGTACGGCCGGAACCGGGACGCGCGCGTCGCCGCTGCACTGGCCCGGCACGGGATCGTCGGCCAGCCGGCCGGCAGCCCGTACGCCGTGACTCCCGGCACGATCGCGACGAAGCAGGGCGGCGCCTACCGGGTGTTCACGCCCTTCGCCCGTGCCTGGCGGGAGCACGATCCCGGCGACCCGCTGCCGCGTGCGCGGGTGGAGTGGCGGCGGATGCGCAACGACGCGGCTGCCACCGCCCGGATCGACGAGGCCCTGAAGGCCGCGCCCGAAGGCATGCCCGCGCCCGGCGAGGACGCGGCGCGGCGGCGCTGGCAGGCGTTCCTCGAGGGTGACGTCGCGGCGTACGACGCGGCCCGGGACGAGCCGGCCGCCGACCGGACCTCGCGGATGTCGCCGTACCTGAAGGTCGGCGCCGTGCACCCGCGCACGCTGCTCGCGGACCTGGGTGACCGGCGGGATGCGGGCGTCGAACGCTTCGTCACCGAGCTCGCCTGGCGCGAGTTCTACGCCGACGTGCTCTGGCACCGACCGGAGTCCGCCTGGTCCGACCTGCGCCCGCTGAGCATCCCGTACGACGACCCGGGGGACGCCCTCGACGCATGGCGCCTCGGCACGACCGGCTACCCGCTCGTCGATGCCGGGATGCGTCAGCTGCTGCACGAGGGCTGGATGCACAACCGGGTGCGGATGGTCACCGCGAGCTTCCTCACCAAGGACCTGCATGCCTGGTGGCCCGCCGGCGCGCGCCACTTCCTCGACCACCTCGTCGACGGCGACCTCGCGTCGAACAACCACGGCTGGCAGTGGGTCGCCGGCACCGGCACCGACGCGTCGCCGTACTTCCGGGTGTTCAACCCGGTCGCGCCAGGGTCGAAGTTCGACCCCGACGGCGACTACGTGCGCCGCTGGGTCCCGAGCTCGCCCACCTCCACGGCGCTGCGGCGCACGAGCCGTGGCGCCACGACGGCGGCTACGACCGGGGCTACGCGCGGCGGATCGTCGACCACGACGCCGAGCGCAGGGTCGCGCTGGACCGTTACGCGACCCGGCGGCCGTAGAGCGCGTCCCACTCCGGCTCGGTCAGGCCGTCGTCGAAGTCGTCCTCCCAGAAGCTGCTCCGGTGACCGCGGGCCGTGCAGCTCGGCCCAGTCGCGCAGGCCCGTCACCGCCTCGCGGAATTCAGTGGCGGTGAACTGAATCCCGTCCGGCCCGAGGTCGGGCCAGGAGAAGTCGTCGGAGAACGGATGCGTCGTCCGGTCTGATCGAGTGGCGGAAGCCGGCCGCCGTGCGCAGGACATAACTGCCGTCCGCGGCCTGCTCGACGGCGAACCCGGCCGCGTGCTTGCAGCGATGGTCGGTGCGACAGCCAGGCCAGAGGTTCTCGGTGTCGGTCGGTCCGAGCGGCCAGGCGACGCGATGGTCCAGATCGCACCTCGGTCGAGGGGGCATCGCACCCCGGCCGGAAGCAGGTGCCGTGCTCGGCCACGACGTGCTCCCAGATCGGACTGGGTGGGGTGGTAGCTCTGCGTCGAGAGCTCGACCAGGTGGCCGGCCTCGTCGGTCAGCATCCGGTGCCAGGTGCCGCCCGGCTCGTGCGCGATCATCCTCGCGACCGGCGCCGGCACCACGGTGCCGCCGGAGAGCACGCCCGGCTCGTCGGCGATGCCCATCAGGGTCTGGATCGGGACGGTGAGGTTGACGATCGGGCGCGCGTACGCCGGCACGGGCGCGGCGTCCTGCTTGCCGATCAGGAGGTCGAGCGCGAGGTCGGTCTTGAGCTGGGCGATCGTCCGCTCGTCGCCCTGCTCGCGCTTGCGTCTGCGCGCACAGCGTGAGCCTGTGGTCGGCCAGCTTGACCTGGTCGATGCGCCCGTTGATCGAGAGCCAGCCCATGCCGGGCACGTCGTCGCGGGCGTAGGTCGTGCGCGCGTCGTACGCCTTGCGGAACTCCTCGTCGGCCCGCGCCGGCTGGAGCTTGCGGATCGCGTAGTCGATCGCGTTGCGCAGCTGGACGACCGTGCAGGTGACGATCGGCTCGGCTTCTGGATCGCCGTCGACGCCGGTCAGGTGCTTGCGCAGGAATTTCAGTGTCCGGGTCATGAATCGCACGACGTCCTCGTCGCGGTCGATCTTCTGGCGGGCTGCGTCGGCGATCAGCGTGGCGCGGTAGCCGTCGAGCTGACCGGCCAGGCACAGCTCCCAGATCGCCGCGCCGTGCTCGCAGAGGAAGAGCGCGACGTTCAACTCCTTGCGGACCCGCGAGGCATCCATCCCCCACAGCGACCCGATCTCCACGACGGTCTCCTGCCGCGCGGTCAGCGCGAAGTGCGCTGACGCCTCGCGTCTGGCTGCCTCGGTCGCCAGCCGTCGGCGGTAGAACTCCGCGAAGCACAGCCACCGCTGGGCGTTCGCCTTGCTCTCCGCGACCTTCGCCCGCCGGCCGGCGAGCAGCACCTCGCGATCGGTCAGTGGCCGCAGCGATTGCGTCGGCGGCCCGAGGCGGCTGAGCTCGAGATCGCGCTGGGTCTGGGTTTGCTCTGCTGGGTACGTCGGCACCGAACCTCCCGAGTAGTGACGATCGACCCTGGTACAGACGTTAGGGGTGACCACCGACATTTCCGGTCGAGCTTGGGTCGGCGGGTTTCAGGAAGTTCTCACTGAATTCCGATGCTGGCTCTCTCACAGTTCAAGGTCAGCACCGGCGACGCTCGGACGGCGCGTTGTGGCGCGAGGAGAGGCCAGATCATGCCGCCGCGGCCGCTCGCGCCCCCAACCACCGCGTCACCAGCGAGTGGACTCGGCTGATCGCTCGCTGCCCGACCAGCTACGAGCCCAGCCGGAACGTCTCCCTCACCTCGTACCGCGGCCGCTTGCGCGGACCCTCGCCGAGGTGTGAGGCGATCAGGCTGATCTCGTCGAGGTCGTACGCCGGGCCGCGGTAGCCGTCGAGCAGGCGCACCCACGAGGTCACCTCGGCCGGGCGCTGGAGCCGCGCGAGTGTCACGTGCGGCTTGAACCGCTCGCCCGCCACCTCGATGCCGGCCTTCGAGGCGGCCGCGCGACAGCCGGTGGCGAGGCGGCGGAGCTCCTCACGGTCGTTCAGCGGTACAGCGTCGAGCTCGACCCCCGCCCACAGCACGCGGGCGCGACCGACGTTCGGGAACGCTCCCCCGCCCGCGATCGTCGCGCGCATCGGGTGCCGCTTCCGGGCGGCGCGGCCGAGTCGCTCGACCAGGTCGTCATAGCTGCGGTCCGGCACCTCGGCGAGGAACGCCAGCGTGACGTGCCACTGCTCGGGGACCGTCCAGCGGAAGGCAGCTGCTTCCCGGCGTACCGACACGAACTCCTCGAGGTCCTCGAGCACCTGAGGCGGCGGGACCGCCGCGACGAACATGCGCATCCCGGTGATCAGAACCCCAGGTCGCGCCCGATCAGCTCCTTCATGATCTCGTTGGAGCCGGCCCAGATCTTCGTGACGCGGGCGTCCTGCCAGGCGCGGGCGACGCGGTACTCGTTCATGTAGCCGTACCCGCCGTGCAGCTGGACGCAGGCGTCCAGGATGTCGTTCTGCACCTGCGCGGTCCACCACTTCGCCTTGGCCGCGTCGATCGGTGTCAGCTCGCCCAGGCGATGCGCGAGCACGCACTGGTCGACGAACGCCTGGGTGACGTCGGCCTGGGTGACCAGCTCGGCGAGCAGGAACTTGTTGTGCTGGAACTGCCCGATCGACTGGCCGAACGCGGACCGGTCGTGGCAGTAGGTGATCGTCTCGTCGAGGATCTCGCGGGCGTGCGCGAGGTTCGTGATCGCCGAGCCGAGCCGCTCCTGCGGCAGCCACTGCATCATGTGGATGAAGCCGTTGTCGTACTCGCCGATGATCGCGTCCTCGCCGACGCGGACGTTCTCCATGAACAGCTCGGCGGTGTCGGACTCGGGCTGGCCGACCTTGTCGAGCTTGCGACCGCGTGAGAAGCCGTCGAGGTTCGTCTCGACACCGAAGAGCGTGATGCCGCGGGCCTTCTTCTCCGGCGAGGTCCGCGCCGCGATGATCACCAGGTCGGCGGAGTAGCCGTTGGTGATGAACGTCTTCGACCCGTTGAGCACGTAGTCGTTGCCGTCCTTGACCGCGGTGGTCTTCAGCGCCGCCAGGTCGGAGCCGCCGCTGGGCTCGGTCATCCCGATCGCGGTGAGGATCTCGCCGGCGCAGAAGCCGGGCAGCCAGCGCTTCTTCTGCTCGGCCGTGGTCAGGTGCACGAGGTACGGCGCCACGATGTCGGCGTGGATGCCGACGCAGCTCGGGAGCGCCATGTTGACCTTCGCCAGCTCCTCGGTGAGCACGGCGTTGAAGCGGTAGTCGCCGGCCTCCGACCCGCCGTACTCCTCGGGGATCTCCAGGCCGAGGAAGCCCTGCTTGCCCGCCTCGAGCCAGAACTCTCGCGGGATCGCCTTCTGCTCGACGTAGTCCTCGAGGTGCGGCTGAACCTGCCGATCGAGGAACTCCTTGACGGACTGGCGGAAGGACTCGTGGTCGGCCTCGTAGATCGTGCGCTCCATGGCGTCATCGTAGGCCCGCCGACACCGGCCGGTCGGGGGGCCGACCTACAGTCGACACGTGCCCCGACTCGCGACGTTCGTCCTCCTCCTCGCCGCGTTGCTCGCCGCGTGCGGATCACCGGCTTCGACGGCGCCACCGGTCTCGACAGGCTCGGTCTCCCCGACGGTGACCCCGACGCCGACGCCCACTCCGACGGTGACCCCGACCCCGACCCCGACGCCGACGCCGACCCCGTCGCCGACCTCCGCGCCGCTCGGCACGGTCGCGCCGGACTGGCTCGGCACCCGGCCGTTGCCGCTGACGTCGGACGGCTTCGGGGAGATCCGGCCGACGCCTCGCGAGCTGCGTGACCGGCGGTTCAACCTGCCCGACTCGCTCCCGTCGCTGCCGGGGAGCGGGTTCGCGTCGCGCATCGCCGCGCCCGCGCCCGACGACGTGATCGCCCGGTCGACCTGGGCCCCGGGCTGCCCGGTGCGAGCCGACCAGCTCGCGTGGGTGCGGGTCACGTTCTGGGGCTTCGACGACGCCCGGCACACCGGGGAGCTGCTGGTGAACCGGTCCGCCGCCAGGGACCTGGTCCGGGTCTTCCACGACCTGTACGACGCCCGCTTCCCCCTCGAGCAGATGACGATCACGACCAAGGCGGAGCAGACCGCTCACCCCACCGGCGACGGCAACGACACGTCGGCGTTCAACTGCCGTCCGGTGCGGGGTGCGACGACGTACAGCCAGCACGCCTACGGGCTCGCGGTCGACGTGAACCCGTTCCAGAACCCCTACCTGAAGGGCGACCTGGTCCTCCCCGAGCTCGCGAGCGCCTACCGCGACCGCACGTGGCGCCGACCCGGGATGATCCTGCCCGGCGGCCCGGTGGTCCGGGCGTTCACGGCGATCGGTTGGGGCTGGGGCGGGAGCTGGAAGTCGCTGAAGGACCTGCAGCACTTCAGCGCCGAAGGCCGCTGAAGCAGTCCAGTCCAGCAGCGCCAACGGCGGGTAGCCGAAGGACCCTTGCGCCTCCACGAAAACCGGAGTTGGTTTGACTCATGGCGGACAAGAACGCGAAGAAGGCGACCGATCACGACCTTGCGGCTACCGGGCCCGACCGGATCCGCAACGTGGTCCTGGTCGGGCCCAGTCAGTCAGGCAAGACCTCGCTCGTCGAGGCGCTGCTCGCCCACTCGGGCGCCATTCCCCGACCAGGCTCGGTCATCGACGGCACCACCGTGTGCGACACCGAGGACGCCGAGAAGGCCCACCAGCGGTCGAACGCCCTCGCGGTCGCGCCGCTGGTGCACCAGGGCATCAAGGTCAACCTCGTCGACACCCCCGGGTACGCCGACTTCGTCGGTGAGCTGCGAGCAGGCCTCCGCGCCGCCGACTGCGCGCTGTTCGTGCTGGCCGCCAACGAGGGCGTCGACGACGGCACTCGTCAGCTCTGGCGCGAGTGCAGCGCGGTCGGGATGCCACGCGCAGTCGTGGTGACCAAGCTCGACCACGCGCGCGCCGACGCCGACTCCGTCATCCGCGCCGCGCAGGCGGCCTTCGGCGACAAGGTGCTGCCGGTGTACCTGTCCCAGGGCGACGGCCTGGTCGGCCTGATCACCGGCCCTTCGACAGGCTCAGGAACCGACGATGACCCCCGGCGCGGCGAGCTGATCGAGGGCGTGATCGAGGAGTCCGAGGACGAGACGCTGATGGACCGCTACCTCGGCGGCGAGCAGATCGACGAGGACGTGCTGATCACCGACCTCGAGCGCGCCATCGCGCGCGCCGGCTTCTTCCCGGTGATCCCGGTCTGCGCGTCGACGGGCGTCGGACTCGGTGAGCTGCTCGACCTGTGCGTGCGCGCGTTCCCCTCACCCCCGGAGCACGTGCCGCCCGACGTGTTCACCCCGGAAGGCAAGCCGGCGGACCCGATCACCTGCGACCCGTCCGGCCCGCTCGTGGCCGAGGTCGTCAAGACCGCGAGCGACCCGTACGTCGGCCGGGTCAGCCTGGTGCGGGTGTTCTCCGGGGCCCTCGACCCCGACGTCCCGGTGCACGTGTCGGGCCACTTCACGTCGTTCTTCGGCGGGATCGGCGGGCACCAGGACCACGACGAGGACGAGCGGATCGGCGTACTGGCGTTTCCGTTCGGTGCCCAGAACGTGCCGGCCAAGCGGGTCGTCGCCGGCGACATCGCGACCATCGGCCGCCTCTCGCGCGCCGAGACCGGCGACACCCTCTCGGGCGTCGACCAGCCACTCGTGCTGAAGCCCTGGGACATGCCCGAGCCGCTGCTGCCGGTGGCGATCGAGGCCGCCACCCGCTCCGACGAGGACAAGCTCTCCTCGGCGCTGGCGCGACTTGCCGCGGAGGACCCGAGCCTGCGTGTCGAGCACAACGTCGAGACCGGCCAGCTGGTGATCTGGGTGATGGGCGAGTCGCACACCGAGGTCGCACTGGAGCGGCTCCAGCAGCGCTACGGCGTCGCCGTCGTCCAGTGCGAGGTCGTGGTCCCGCTCCGGGAGTGCTTCGGCAGCTCCTCGAAGGGTCACGGCCGGCACGTGAAGCAGTCCGGGGGACACGGGCAGTACGCCGTCTGCGACATCGAGGTGGAGCCGCTCCCGGAGGGCAGCGGCTTCGAGTTCGTCGACAAGGTGGTCGGCGGCGCCGTGCCGCGCAACTTCATCCCCAGCGTGGAGAAGGGGGTCCGCGCCCAGATGGAGAAGGGCGTGCGCGCCGGCTTCCCGGTGGTCGACCTGCGGGTCACCCTCACCGACGGCAAGGCGCACAGCGTCGACTCCTCCGACATGGCCTTCCAGAGCGCCGGTGCGCTCGCGCTGCGCGAAGCCGCCGACGCGGCGTCGGTCTCGCTGCTCGAGCCGTACGACGAGGTCTCGGTGATCGTGCCCGACGACTACGTGGGCGGCGTGATGAGCGACCTGTCCGCGCGACGCGGTCGCCTGCTCGGCACCGACAAGGTCGGAGACGACCGCACCACCGTGAAGGCACACGTGCCGCAGCGCGAGCTGGTGCGCTACGCGATCGACCTGCGCTCGTCGACCCACGGCGCGGGCACCTTCACCCGCACCTTCGCGCACTACGAGCCGATGCCGGAGGACCAGGCGAGGACGGTCACGTCGCGCAGCTCCGGGCCGTAGCGAGCGGTCTCCGGGCGAGTGGCTCACTCCGAGAGGCTGAGTCTTTGCGCCAGACCTGAGGCTCGTTGTACCCGGCGGCCCATCGCTGCGCGCAGCTCGGCCTCGGTGCCGACGACGGTGACCTGCTCCCGGGCGCGGGTCACCGCGGTGTAGAACAGCTCGCGGGTCAGCAGCCGGGAGTCCTCCGGCGGCAGCACGACGGTGACCGCACGTGCCTCGGAGCCCTGGCTCTTGTGCACGGTCATCGCATAGACCGTCTCCACCCCGCTCAGCCGGGTCGGGGCGAACAACCGGGTGCTGGCGCCGATGCGCACGAGCACCCGGAGCCGGCCGTCGGGCAGGCGCACGGTGATGCCGAGGTCGCCGTTCGACAGCCCGAGCCCGGGGTCGTTGGCGGTGACCAGCACGGGCCGGCCGGCGTACCACTCGTCGAAGTGCTGGACGCCGGTGCGCTCCTCGACCAGGCGCTGGACCTGGCGGTTCCAGCCGCCGACGCCGAACGGGCCCTCGCGGTGGGCGCAGAGCAGCCGGTGGTCGTCGAGCAGGTCGACGAGCGCCCCGGCGTCGGGCTCGTCGAACTGCTCGGCACGCAGGGTGACGGCGTACGCCGCGTCGCGGATGCCGTCGCGAACCCGCGCCATCGCGTCCTCGTCGGCCGGGTCGACCAGTCGGACCGCCGCCGAGCCCGAGGTCAGCCGCGCCACCACGGCGTCGTCGTCGCCGGCGCGCAGGTCGGTCGCGAGCAGGTCGAGGTCGACCGCCGAGGTGCCGTCGGCGGCACGCGTGCGGTAGGTCGTGGTCAGGCTGACCACCGGTGAGCGTGGGGAGCCCTCGAAGCCGGCGACGATGTCGGCCAGCACGGCCCCCGCCTCGACGGAGGCGAGCTGTCCGGGATCGCCGACCAGGACCAGCCGGGTGGTGTCGCGGAGCGCCTCGAGCACCCGGGCCATCTGCACCAGCGAGACCATCGACACCTCGTCGAGCACCACGACGTCGTAGGGCAGCGGGTTGTCCCGACGGTGCCGGAAGCGGGTGCCGCTGTCGGGTCGCCAGCCGAGCAGCCGGTGGACCGTGCTCGCGGTCAGGCCGCTCACTCGGGCACGGTCGACCGGGTCGGTGAGCCTGGCCGGCCTCCCGGGCGACCGACTCCTGGAGCCGAGTGGCGGCCTTGCCGGTCGGCGCCGCGAGCGCCACCCGAGGCGGTTGGCCGTGCCGGGCCTCGTGCTGCTCGGCCACGAGCGCGAGCAGCCGGGCGACCGTGGTGGTCTTGCCGGTGCCGGGGCCGCCGGTCAGCACGGTCGTCCAGCGACGCGCGGCCGCGACGCGGCCGCGTCGCGCTGCTCGTCCCAGTCCGGCGGGAACAGCCGGGCCGCTCCGGCGGCGAGCAGGTCGTCGTCGATCGTCGGGCCGTGCTCGAGGTCGGGCCGGTCACGCTCCAGCCGGCGGATCAGGTCGTCGCAGACCTGCTTCTCCTCCCGCCAGTGCCGGTCGAGGTAGAGCAGACCCGGCGTCGAGACGGAGTACGCCGACCCGCGCGAGCGCGCTCGACTCGACCGCCTCGCGCCAGGCCGCGCGGTCCGGCCAGGGCAGCGCGTCGATCCGGTCGGGCTCGATCTCGGTCACCGTCGCGTCGACGCGGTCGAGGTCGACGCAGACAGCACCCGAGCGCGCGGCACGCACCGCCAGCGCAGCCGCCAGCAGCACCGTCTCCTCCGGCTCCTCCGCCAGCGCGCCGAGCCGCTGGGCCACGTGCACGTCGGCGGCCTCGAGCACCCCGGCCTCGTTGAACGCGCGCAGCAGTCCGGTCGCCTGCAGGGCGAGGCGCGCGGCTGGTGGGCTCGATCTCCGGGAGTGCCGCGGTCATCCCGCCTGCCTCCCGTCGAGGAGGTCGCCGAGAGCTCCTCGACGAGCGCCACCGGCGGGCGCCAGGAGAAGACGCCGCACGGCACGCCGTCGACGACGGGCGTGCCGGGCCCGACCATGCCGCGGACGAAGAGGTAGAGCACGCCGCCGAGGTGGCGCTCGGGGTCGTACGTCGGGTAGCCGCCAGCGGAGGTAGCGGTGCAGCACGACGGAGTACAGCAGCGCCTGCAGGGGGTAGTGCGAGTGCAGCATCGCCTCGGCGACCTTCGCCGGGGTGTAGTCCAGCGCGGTGAGCGGGCGCGCCGGGTTCACCGAGGGTGTTGGTCTTGTAGTCGACGACGACGAAGCGCGGTCGCCGGTCTCGCCGACCCGCAGGACGACGTCGATCGACCCGCTGAGGTAGCCGCGCAGCACCTGGTCGCCGAGCGACGGGGTCTCGAGCCGGTCGGCGTAGGGCCGCATCGGGTCGTCGGCGGGCAGGTGCCGGCGCAGCGCGTCGGCGAACTCCGCGAGCGGGAGCCCGGCGTCCGGCGCCGGGCGACCGCGGTCGCCGCCGGCCATCGGGAACTCGAAGTCGAGCTCGCACAGCCGGTCGCGCATCGCCGAACTCGGCGAGGGTCCGGTCGTCGGCGAGCGGGCCGAGCGGCGTGTGCTGCATCGGCAGCAGCGCGTCGGCCAGGTCCTCGGAGTCGCCGGCACCGACCACCAGCGCCGCTCCTCGCTCGACCCGGGCGAGCAGCTCGGCGCGCAGGTCGTCGGCGCCTGCGGGTCGGCGTGCTCGAGGACCGCGTGCACCAGCGAGCCGAAGGTGGCGCCCGGCGGCGAGGCCGTCCATCGGGGAGACCAGGTCGCGGGATCGGTGCTCGTCGAGCTCGGCGCGCTCGTCGGGCGGCTCGAGGTCCTCGGGCTCGTCCTCGTCGTCGGTGCCCGGCCTGCTCGGGCTCGCTCTGCGCCGTGGGCCGACCTGCTCCTCGGCCCGGATCAGCCCGCTGTACGACGTCCGCCGCCACGCGGTGTCGAGCTCGCGGTCGAAGCTCGCGAGCCGCCAGCGCGCCGGCCGTCGGCGGCGAGCGCGACCGACGTCGCGTCGATCGCGCGGTCGGCCTCGACGACGGAACGCGCCCGCGGCCGCCCAGCGGCGCAGGACCTCGTCGACCTCGTCGTCGGTCCTCGCCGACCGGGGCGCGGTCGGGCACCTCGGCGTGCCCGGGCTCGCGGCCGAACATCAGCCGGGTGAGCGCGCCGTTCGGGCGCGTTGTAGGTCGGCGCCCACCACATCGTGACCTGGGCCCGGGCGCGGGTCATCGCGACGTACGCGAGCCGGAGGTCCTCCTGGGCCTCCTCGCGCTGCGGCGCTGCGGCCTTCGCGCGCGGGGAGTCCGCGACGTCGAGGCAGCGCAGTCGTCCTCGTGGTAGGCGTGGACCGTCGGCCAGTCCTTGACCGCGCGGTCGAAGAGCTGCGGCAGGTAGACGACCGGGTACTCCAGGCCCTTGGAGCCGTGGATCGTCACGAACTGGACGGCCTCCGCGTCGACGTCGAGGCGGCGCCGCCGGGAGTCGTTGCGGTTGCCCTCCTCGATCGGCCTCGCGCAGCCAGGCGAGCAGGCCGGTGACGCCCGAGGCGCTGCTCCTGCGCGGCCCGGTGCAGCAGCTGGCCGACGTGGGTCAGGTCGGTGAGCAGCCGCTCGCCGCCCTCCTCGGCGAGCACCCGCGCGGCGAGCCGCCGCCGCTGGCGCGGCACCGTGCACCGCGGCGACGCCGCGCGGTGCGGAACAGGTCGAGCCAGCTGCGGACGCGCTCGGCGAGCGTCGTCGGTCAGGTCGTCGCCGCCGGCGAGCAGGTCGTCGGCGTGGTGGCGAAGAACGGCGTCAGCGCCGCCGCGCGGATCGCGGCCGGGCAGCTGCGGCTTCTCCATCGCCTCGAGCAGCCGCAGCCAGTGCGCGGGCGGCCGGGCTGAGCATCACGCTCTCGGCCGCGTTGAGGACCGACGGGATGCCGCGCTCGGCGAGCTCGGCCTGGATCCGCGGGGCGTCGTCCTTGACCGAGTGCAGCAGCACGGCGATGTCGCCGGCGCGCGAGCGGCCGGCCGTCGGAGGGTCACGCCCGGCGTCGAGCTGGCGGGCGATGTCCGCCGCCAGGTCGGCGGCGACGTGGTCACGGACCTTGCCGATGTTGATGGTGCCGGACTTGGTCAGCTTGAAGCCGTCGCGGCGCACCTGGCGCAGGCGACGCCGCCGCCGTGCGACGACCGCGAACCGGACAGGTGCGCCGCCGCGTGCACCTCGTGCACGTTGATCCGGGCGTCGCCGAGCTGGGCGCCGCCGGTCAGCACCTGCAGCGCGTCGACGACGGCGGCGTCACTGCGCCAGTTGACGCCGAGCGTGTGCATCGGTGCGCCGGCCACCGCCCGCAGGTACGTCGGCGTGTCACCTCCGCGGAACGCGTAGATGGCCTGCTTGGGATCGCCGATCAGGACCAGCCGGGTCTGTCCGGCGAACGCGTGCTCGCAGCACCGCCCACTGGACCGGGTCGGTGTCCTGGAACTCGTCGACCAGCACCACCTCCCAGCGTGCCCGCATCCGCTCGGCCGCCGCCGACCTCTCGGGAGCGACCGCGCGCGCCAGCCGGGACAGCATGTCGTCGTAGGTGAAGACGCTCGCCCGCCGCTTGCGCACCTCGAGCTCGTCGCGCACGCCCTGGGCGAACGCGACCAGCGCCTCCTGCTCGGACCCGGCTTCGGTGTCGGTGGGCCGGAGCGCGGCGTGTGGGTTCTCGACCGCACGCGTCGCCGCGTTGCGGGCGTCGCGGAACGAGATCGGCGGGTCGGCTCCCAGCTGTGCGTAGCGCGCGAGGTACTGGTCGTCGACCACCTCGTCGCGAGAGCCCCGAGATGTCCTCGCGCAGCGTCTCGGTCGAGTCGGAGTCGCCCGCCACGCCGAGCGAGCGCAGCACCGCGTTGCAGAACTCGTGCGTGGTCGCGATCGTGGCGGCGTCGTAGTTCGCGACCGCGTCGAGCAGGCGGCGCCGACGCGTCGCCAGCTCGGTCGCGGGCAACGGCCGCCCCTCCGCGTCGACCGCGAGAGCGGCGAACAGCGGGTCCTGCTCGGGGGCCGAAGGCTGGTCCTCCTGTGCGGGGGCGAGTGCGGCTGCTGCAGCGACGAACATGTCGCGGACCCGGTCACGGAGCTCTTGGGTGGCGGCCCGGCTGAACGTGATCACCAGCAGCTCGTCGAGCGGAGCCACGGCCTCGGCGACGAAGCGCGTCGCGAGCGCCGCGACGGCGTAGGTCTTGCCGGTGCCGGCGCTCGCCTCGAGCACGGTGGTGCCGACCCCCGGCAGCGGCCCGGTGATCTCGAAGACGTCCATGGTGGTCTGCTCGCCCATCCGCGCGCTCACTCCTGCTCCCGGGCCAGCGCCGGACGCCACAGGCGCACGGCCAGCTCGCCGAACAGGTGCGGACCGCCGTCGGTCGCCGGCGCCGCGGACGAGGTCCTCCAGGCTGGGCCGGCGCCCCCACGCGGTCACCAGGTCGATGCCGGGGCTCTCCTTGCGGCACTGGTCGCGGAGGTCGCGCTCGACCATCCAGGGCGGGCGGGTGGATTCCGCGGTCTGGGCGTAGAGCCGGGCGGTGTCGGGGCACAGCGGGAGCACCCTGCTCATCGCGAGGTCGTGCAGCGCGACCAGGTCGGTGAGCACCGGCATCGGCTCGTCGACCGCGGAGTACGTCGCCCGGGCGGGTGCGTCGGCCTCGCCGCGTCCGATGGTCCGGGCCACCCAGTGACCGGGGTGCGCGGCGCTCAGGGCGACCAGCGAGACCCAGGCCTCCAGACGCTGGCGCGCCCTCGAGCTTCGAGTAGCCGACCCGCACCAGCCGGTGGTCGTAGAGCCCGGTGACGGTGCCGGTCAGCCGGCGACCGCCCCCGAGGTCGACGTCGATGTCGCGAGCCTGGGGCGTGATGCCCTGGGTGGAGGTGTCGAACAGGTCGACCAGCGGGGTGATTGCCGCGGCCAGGCCGAGCGTCCGGCGCCAGCCGTAGCGGCCCGGCGGCATCGTGCCGCGGCGCCATTCGTACTGCAGGCGTCGGCCGGCGACCGCCCGCGGAGCACCTCGTGCAGGATCCGGTCACCCACCTGCCAGCCGGTGAGCCCGTCGAGCTCGACCGGCATCGAGTCGCTCACCTCGTCGGCCTCGCGCGGGAGGTCGA
The DNA here is from genome assembly GCA_963805425.1 of uncultured Actinomycetota bacterium. Taxonomy (GTDB): domain Bacteria; phylum Actinomycetota; class Actinomycetes; order Propionibacteriales; family Nocardioidaceae; genus Marmoricola. The sequence continues at coordinate 16,850 of CAWDUF010000001.1, forward strand.
TCTGCAGCCGGTGCCGCAGGAAGCCGCGCACCGGGTTGGTGACCACGTCGATAGGTCGCGCGCAGGTCGACGTCGCCGGGATCGGCGACCGGGCCCGGCTCGAGCGAGGCGAGCACGGCCGGCCGGCTGCGCTCGCCGGCGGCCGCGCGGGCGGCCGCGGCGGCGTCGGGGTCGAAGGAGAACGGCGCGCGCTCGTGGATCACGCCGGGCACCAGGTAGTCGGGGTGGAATGCCTGCGAGCGGTGCTCCTGGACCACGTCGGCGCCGGCGGTGATCGTCGACGACGTCGAGGAACTCACGAAGCGGCACCGAGGGCGGCCGGGACCGGCCGGTGGACTCGTTGAAGCCGGTGTAGGTGATCACCAGCCGCTCCGAGGCGGACATGATCGCGTCGAGGAACAGCTGCCGGTCCTCGCTGCGGACGTCGCGCTCGCCGACGCGCGGCAGCCGGGCGAGCACGTCGTCGCCGTCGATCGCACCACCGCGCGGGAACACGCCGTCGTCGAGACCGAGCAGGCAGACGACGCGGTGCGGCACCGACCGCATCGGGGTCAACGTGGCAACGGTGAGGGTGCCGGTGCGGAAGTTCGCCCGCGTCGGCCGGCCCGCCAGCTGCTTGTGCAGCAGCGCCCGGACGTCGGAGAGCCGCAGCTCCAGCGTCGACCCGGTCGAGGCCTCGCGACCGAGCGCGGCCAGCTCGCGGTGTGCCTGGGCGAACTGCCACTCCTCGCCGCGGGGGACGTCGGCGAGCTGCTCCATCGCGTCGCGCAGCAGGTCGAGCCAGCGCCCGACGTCGTGCACGCCGGAGAGCTGTCCGGTCAGCGTCTGCAGCCGGTCGACGGCCTCGGCGAGCCGGCCGGCGAGGCTGATGTCGGTGGTGGAGACGTCGTCGAGCGGCAGGGTCGGGCCGATCCACAGTCCGGAGTCGTCGGAGAGCGCGACCCCGGCCAGCACCCGGTCGAGGCCGAAGCGCCAGGTGTTCTGGGGGAAGTCGGCCAGCCCGAACCGCTCACGACCGGACTGGTCCCAGGCCCAGCGCACCCCGGCGCTGGTGGCCCAGGTGGTCATCGTCTCCAGGTCCTTGTCGCTGAAGCCGAAGCGGCGACGCACCGGGTCGGTGGCGAGCAGGTCGAGGACCCGGGTGGCCTCCGCCCGCCCGTCGGCCAGGTCGAGCAGCCGGGAGAGGACGCCGAGCAGCGGGTTGGTCTGGGTCGGCGACCGGTCGGCGAGCATCACCCGCAGCCGGTGACCCGGGTGGCTGCCGCGCACGGCCTCGCCGAGCCCGAAGGCGCCGCTGATCAGCGGTGCGTAGGCCTCGATGTCGGGGCACATCACCAGGATGTCGCGCGGCTCCAGCGTCTCGTCGTCGGCGAGCAGGCCGAGGATCACCTCACGCAGCACCTCGACCTGACGGGCCGGGCCGTGGCAGGCGTGCACCTGGACGGTGCCGTCGGCCCTCGCACCACCCTCGGCGGGGACGACGTTGTCGCCGAGATCGCGCTGCAGCCTCCCGAGCAGGGTGGCCGGGCGGTCGGCGACCCGGCGTACGTGGTCGTCGGTGGCGCCGGCCCCGAGCAGGATCGCCTCGGCCTCGCGGACGTCGCGCGCCATCACGGCCAGCAGCGGATGGGTGACCCGGACGTGGCTGTGGTCGTCGCGCCGCCAGCCTGCGGGCGGCGCCTGGCGAACCTGCTGCCACAGCGCGTCGGACGGGTGCGGCAGCCACAGGTGCACGTCGCGCACCGAGCCCAGCGCGGAGAGGAGCTCGGCCTCGCCGGCGCTCAGCCGGGTGTGTCCGAAGAGGTTGACGCGCGCAGGCAGGTCGAGGTCGTCGGACCCGGAGCGCAGCGTCGCCACCACCCGTGCCTGCCGCTGCCCGGGGCTCGGCTCGCCGACCTCGTCGACCAGGCGGCGCCAGAGCTCCGGCTGCCAGGCCAGGTCGTCGGGCAGCGCGCCCCCGTCGCCGTTGCCGTTGCCGCCCGCCTCCCAGTCGGCGAGCAGGGCCGGGCGCTGCACGGCGTACGACGCGAACAGGCCGGCGAGACGCCGCGACACGGCCAGCCTCCGGCCACGCCTCAGCTCGCCCTCGTCGCCGGAGACGCCGTGGCCGAGGTGCTCGGCGAGGACCAGCGCCCACGGCTCGTCGAGCGCTCCGTCGATCACCCGCAGCAGCGGCCACATCAGCGAGTCGGGTGCCCACGGGTCGGCGTCACGCGTGCCGAGGATCTCGGCCACCAGGCTCGTCGGCGAGCGGAAGTCGACGCCGGCGCAGACGCCGTCGGCGCTGCCGTCGCCGTTTCCCTCACCCGGGCCGAGCCGGTGCGAGAGCCGCTGCGACAGCCACCGCTCGACTCCCCGGGCCGGGACGATCACCAGCTCACGGGCGAAGGGGTCGGGCAACGGGTCGCGCAGCAGCCGCGCCAGACCTTCGGCAAGCAGATCCGAGCGATCCGCCCGGTGCACCTCGAACACCACGCCGTCACAGTAGTGGCGGGTGCCGACACGGGCCGGTCAGGCGAGTGTGTCCCTCAGGCGAACGGGTTCGGCAGCGCGCCGGGCAGCTGGCGGAGCAGCTCCTGGGCCGCGGCGAGGTGCTTGTGCTCGACGAGCACCTCGTAGCGGGTCGCGACCACGGCCGAGACCGACGAGAAGTCGCGCTGGCCGCGGGTCGCCAGGAAGCCGACCAGGCCCCAGATGGCGCCGAAGGCGGCGCCGAGCATCGCAGTGGACACGATCACCGCCAGGCCCGAGGTCGAGTCCTTGCCGAAGAACGAGAAGATCAGTCCGACGAACAGCCCGAGCCAGAGCCCGGACAGCGCTCCGGCCGCGGCGACCCGGCCGTTGGTCAGCCGGCCGGTGATCCGCTCGACCTGCTTGAGCTCGGTGCCGACGATCATGCAGTTCTGCACCGGGAACTCGTGGTCGCTGAGGAAGTCGACCGACTTCTGGGCGTCGGCGTACTTGTCGTAGACCGCGAGCGACTGCGGGAACTCCAGGGCGAGCAGGCTCATCGAGCGGGGCTGCGGTGTGGTGGCCATGAACCCATTGTGCCTGTGAGCGGTGCGAGGTCAGTCCAGCTCGTCGCCGTAGTGCGTGACCACGGCACGGTGCTCGTGACCGTCCTGCTGGTAGCGCAGGGTCCGGATGTCGATCTCGTAGAGCCTGGTCAGCTCGGCGTCCGTCAGCAGCTGCGCCGCCGGCCCGGTGCGGCATCCGGAGGCGCCGGTCATCAGCAGCACCTCGTCCGCGAGGTGCAGCGCGTGGTCCGGGTGGTGGGTGGTCATCAAGACCCCCATGCCGTCCGCGACGAGCTTGCGCAGCAGCGAGAGCACCTGTGCCTGGTTGTGCAGGTCCAGGCCGGTCGCCGGCTCGTCGAGGACGAGCATCGGGCAGTCCGAGGCCAACGCCCGGGCGATCAGCACCAGCTGCTGCTCGCCCCCGCTGAGGGTCGGGAAGCGCCGGTCGCGCAGGTGTGCGACGCCGGTCCGCTCCATCGCCTCGAGCGCGGCGGCCCGGTCGTCACGACTGGGTGAGGAGAAGAGGCCGACCTGGCGGACGCGGCCCATGACCACCATGTCCAGGGCCCGGTAGGCGAACGCTCCCGCGCGGGCCTGGGCGACGAAGCCGACCGGCTCACGGTGCCGCACCACGCCCTCTCGTGGGATCAGCAACCCTCCCGCGCAACGCACGAGGGTGGTCTTGCCGCGGCCGTTCGGGCCGAGCACCGCCGTGACCGAGCCCGGCGGGACGGTGAGGCTGACGTGGCGGAAGACCCACGACTCCGGCTCGTACCCGAAGCCGATGTCCTCGAGCTCAAGCATGGTCCCAGACCCGGTCGCGGTTGCGGCGCAGCACGACGAAGAACACCGGGGCGCCGATCATCGCGGTGAGCACGCCGAGGGGGATCTCCCCGGCCGTCATCGTGCGGGCCAGCGTGTCGATCACCAGCAGGTAGACCGCTCCGGCGAGGAACGAGACCGGCAGCAGCACCCGGTGGTCCGGCCCGACCCACATCCGCACCAGGTGCGGTACGACGAGCCCGACCCAGGCGATCACCCCGCTGACCGCGACGGCGCCGGCCACGACGAGCGACGTCGCCACCAGTACCACCCAGCGCAGCCGGGCGGGATTCATCCCGAGCGCCCTGGCCTCCTCGTCGCCGAGGGAGAGGACGTTCAGCCGCCAGCGCAGCAGCAGGACGACGCAGACGCCGGCGAGGATCGGCACAGCCGCCACGACCACCTTGGTGAAGCTCGCTGCGGCGACACTGCCCAGCAGCCAGAACACGATCGCGGGCAGCGTCGTGTAGGGGTCGGCGACGTAGGTCGCCATGGCGACGAGCGCGGAGAAGAAGGAACCGACGACGACGCCGCCGAGCACCACCATCAGCATCGGGGTGCCGCTGCGACCCAGGGTGAGCACGAACAGCAGCCCGAGCGCCGAGAGACCGAACACGAACGCGCCGCCGACCAGGAAGAGCGAACCGAGTCCGAGCAGGATCGCGAGGGCCCCCCCGAACGAGGCTCCGGCCGAGACCCCGATGATCTCCGGGCTCACCAGCGGGTTGCGGAAGGTGGCCTGCAGCGCCGCACCGGCGAGACCCAGACCGCCACCGACCAGGACCGCCAGCAGGAGTCTGGGCAGCCGGACCAGGACGACCACGGTGCGCTCCGGCTCGGTGGTGGCGTCGCTCCCGAGCATCCCGGACGTCAGCGCGTGCAGCACGTGCCCCAGCGGGACCGGATAGCGGCCGACAGAGAGTGCCACGAGGAAGACCACGACCAGCGTCGCAGTCATGACCAGGATCGCGGTCGGTGCCCGCGGCTGCCCGCGCATGCGGGTGGCGGCGGGACGGGCCCGGGCCTCGATCGCCGTCTCAGGTGGCACGGAACTGTCCGTACGCCGCTGACCCGCCGTTCGCCGACATCCACAGCATCTGGTCGACCTCGGCGGCCGTCGGCGAGGCACCGTAGAGGAAGGCGTAGGTCTCGGTGATCGCCGACCGCAGCGGCGATCCGCCGTCCTTCGGGAACGCCAGGTCGGACAGCCACTGCCACATCAGCGGCGTCTCCTGGCTCGGGGGATCCCACCGGTAGCCGCCGAGAGGGACCTTGTACACCCGGCGGGACCGGACGGCTGCGAGGTCCTTCCAGATCTTGTTGTCGTAGACGTCGGCAGGCATCGCCTGGTCGAAGGTGCCGAGCAGCAGGACGTCGGGATCCCACCTGAGCACCTGTTCGGGGTCGACCTCGGCGAAACCGCCGGTCACGTCTGCGGCCGCGTTCTCGGCCCCCACGAGCTCGATGTACTCGTGGTTGAACGTCTCCCGGCCGGCCACCTGCATGCTCTCGGCGAACCGCAGGAAGTAGAGCACCCTCGGGGGCCGGCCGGTCCTGGTCGAGGCGGCGGCGGTCGCCGTACGTCCGGCCTCGATGCGGGCCGTCATCGCGGAGCCGCGCTCCGGCTTGCCCAGCATGGTGGCGAACATCTCGAGCCAGGTGTCGACGTCGCCGAGGTCGCCGTAGTCGACGCCGACCACCTTCAGCCCGGCGTTCTCCAGCGGCGCGATGATCCCGTTGCCGCGGTTGGACCACTGCACGACGACGTCGGGCTCGAGCGCGACGATGCTCTCGATGTTCGGCGCGAAGTCCTCCGCGGCGACGCCATGGGCGATCTGGAGCGCCTCCGGGTAGATCGACCTCATCACCCCGTCGCGCACTGCGACCCAGGACTCGTTGTTCATGCCGACGAGGTGGGACGCAGAGCGGTCGACCGACATCACGACCGCGGCAGCCGGCATCGGCACGGTCACGATGCGCCGCACCGGATGGTCGAAGACCACGGTCTTGTCCCGCTGGTCCTTGACGATGATGCCGCGGGGGTTGGTCCTCGCCGGGGAGTCGTCGCCACAGGCCGCGAGCGTGGCGACCGCCCCCAGCGCGGCAGCACCCTTGAAGAGGGTGCGCCGTGGAAGAGGAGGAACGTCCATGGTCGTCCTCAGGTCCCGAGCAGGGCCGCGGGCCCGGAGTGGAGGTTGCCCTCGTTGACGATCCTGAGGTGCCGGGCGGTGAACGCCCGCAGATGGCGCACCTGGGTGTCGGTGAGCCGGTCGCAGACCCACTCCCAGTGCATCGAGACCCAGTCGCCGACCTGGAGGGGAGCCGCCATGCCGGCTCCGGCGATCGACCGGGTGACCGTCTCGGCGCGGGTCTCCCCGAAGCCGAGCACGTGACCGTCCCACGTCAGCGGGGTCGATTCGACCACGACCTGGTCGCCCTGGACGGCCAGGACCTTCCCCCAGCGGATCCGGCACTGGTCGAGCACGGTCAGCGCATGCTCGGCCTTGCGCCCGTCGCTGAGCAGGCCGGTCCAGGGGTAGATGCAGAACACCGCGAAGCTGTGGTGGGGGACGCCGCCGGCGAGGACGCTCTCGGCGAGGTGCCCGAAGTCCGGGCCCGCACGGAAGCGAAAGCGCTCCTCCATGGAGTTGCCGACGTCGCGCGTGGAGACCCGGTCGAGCTCCGGGCTGCCCACCCAGTACGCCGTCACGACGCGTGGGTGCAACGGGTCGGCGAGGCCCAGTGACGCGGCGATCAGCTCCAGGTAGGGCCAGGCGCCGGCGAACTGTTGCGACATCTCCCGCAACCCGCGCTCGTCCCCCGCGAGTCCCTGCTGGAAGAACGCCGTGTGGTCGTTGGGGCCGCAGTAGCCGTGGGAGTTCGGCGGATAGGCGTAGCGGGCGAAGAGGACCGGCCCGGCCAGGGCGCGCGTCGTCGCCAGCTCAGGCACCGCGGGCCTCCGGCCCGGTCGTGTCGCGGGCGCGCCCCATCATCTCCAGCCCGCTGAGAGCCTCGTTCGCGGCGGTCTCGTCGACCACCTCGAGTGCGAAGCCCATGTGGATCAGCACCCAGTCGCCGACGGCGGGCGGCTCGTCGAGCATGCCGACGTTGACCCTGCGCCGCGCTCCTTGCACGTCGACCAGGGCCAGCTGGTCCTCGAAGCCGGGCACCATCTCCACGACCTGGCCGGGAATCCCCAGGCACATGTCAGCTCCTTCCCACCGCAGACGTCGGCTGCCGGATGTGGTTCTCGACGAGGTCGAGGACGGCGTCGATCGCGACCGGGACGGCGGCCGCCATCACGGCGCTCAGGCCGATGCCCTCGTCCAGCAGCTCAGGGCGGGCTCCCACGACGTAGGTCGGTGGAAGCTCTCCGCCGAGATGACGCAGGCTGACCAGCACGGCCACCGGGTTCATGTCGTGGGCGTCGAGGTCGGCCTCGGCGGGCAGGTCGTCCGGGCCGACCTGGAGCACGGTCACGGCGCCCGGGGCTGTCGCCTGCGGGAACGGCGTCGACGAGGACCAGGGCGGCGTACCCGTCGAGCAGGTCGTAAGCCAGGTGCATCCCGCGGATCCCGTAGTCGACGACCTGCACGCCCTCGGGCAGGTCCTCCTCAGCGAGCCGGCGGACCACCTCGGGTCCGAAACCGTCATCGCTGAGGAAGAGGTTGCCGATGCCGGCGACCAGGATGCGTGGGATCAGGGCTGCTCCTCTCGTGGTGTTGGTGGAGTCACATGCTGCGGATCTTCAGGTACCGCCTGATGTCGGGGATCGACATGACCAGCACGACGACGGCGACCAAGGCCGCCACGACGATGACTCCCGTGGTGATCATTCCGAGGACTCTCACGGCCGGCTCTCCTCTCTGGTGACTTCTGCGTCGACGGGCAGGGGCTCCAGCTCGTCCGGGGCGAAGTAGAAGTAGCGGCCGTACCACTCGTGCATGTCGGCCGCGGGGTCGTCGACCAGCACGAGGGCGACGTGCACGCCCCCGTCCACGTCGGACAGGACCGCGCTCACCTTCGCGACCTGGTCGGCGAAGAACAGGTCCTGGGCGTCGGCCCGGCGTGAGGGATGGACTCGCACGAGGCTGCCCTTCGCGACCCGTACGCCGTTGACGACCACGCCGTCGACCTCGGGCCGGACCGCCTCGTCGGCGGCCGGGTCCCACCACGGCACGTCGCCGGTGTCGAAGGTGCCAGGGTCGACCGCAGGGTCGACCGCGGGGTCGACCGCGGGGTCGACCGCGGGGTCGACCGCCGGGTGGGACAGCGCGTGCGGGTTCCGGAGTGCGCCGTGCAGCTGCTGGAGCGCCTCAGGCGTCATCTGGTCGCAGCGGTCGATGATCTCGCGGGCACGCGGATCGGTGGCGCGCGCCTCACGCTTCTCGTCCTCGGTCATCGTGATCACCCGCAAGGTGAGGATCTCGTCGATCTCGGTGGAGTCGAACAGTGCGCCGGCGCTCTCAGGAGCCACCTCGGGGTGGTCGTAGAGGATGATCGGCGAGCCGAGGACGAGGTCGTCGTCCCCCGGGGTTCCGGTCAGCACCGGCCAGCACCGGTCCTGGCGGCAGGAGGCGACGGCGGCGAGGGCGGCTTCAGGTGGTTCGAGGAGGGAGACGAACCGGGCACCGTGCGCCTCGGCGAGCAGGTGGGCGCCGATGAAGGAGTTCCGGATCGCGCGGTCCCGAGCCGGAGCCCGGTCGCCGTTGGGTTGCTGCGAGCCCCGGGTCTGGTTCTCCACCCTGACCTCGAGTCGCAGGTAGCCGTCGACGGTCGAGCACCGGAGTGCGACGCGAGCGCTCAACGGGGCCCGTCGACGCACGACGCGGCCCACCTCGACGCCCCCCGAGGTGCGCAGGGGCTCGACGTCCTCGCCGCCACGGACGTACAGCATCGTCTCGGTGCGTTGGCCGGCCCGCACGGCGAACGGGTCCATGGTGACCTCCCGCTCGGCGGCTTCGTCCCAGGTCGTCCAGCTGGTGCCGTCGACGACGAGCTCGTCGACAGGCACCGGGACGCCGGCGTCGTACCTCTCCACCGCCCGGACCTGGAGCTGCAGGAACCGGAGGTGGACCACCACGCTGCCGGTGACCTCGCCGGGCTCACCCGACAGCACGCACTGCATCGACATCGTGGACGGCTCACCCACGCCGGCCTCCGCGGCGCCCGGCGGCCCGAGCACCCCGAACTGCCACCGCGACCGGTTCTTCGCCGAGCTCGCGCGGTACGGGTAGAGCAGGTAGCCCTCGTAGAGCACCGCGTCGGCGACCGTGCGCGCCAGCCCGAGGTTCACTGCTCCGACCTCGCCGTGATCTCGTCGGCGAGGAGCCGCTGGACGGTCTCTTCCCACGTGGTCAGGCCGTGCCGGGACCGGTAGCCGGCCAGCTCGGTGAGCACGTCGCGGTCCATCCGGATCCACCCCGTGTGGGGGTAGTAGAAGTCGATCACCTGACGCCACACCTCGACCGGGAGCTGGTAGGTCGTGTCGCAGTCCCACGGGACCTGCTGGACGCCGAACCCGCTGCTGCCCTTGGTGAACACCGTGCCCGAGAACATCAGCGAGACCGGCACGGCACCCTCCCCGACCGCGTCGAGGTAGCGCGAGCCGATCACCTCGAAGTCGTAGCTGCAGGGAAGCGCGAGGTCGGTCTCGGTGATCCCCGTGAAGCCCTGCACCATGGCGCCGGTCTGCATCCAGAGGAACGGCTTGAGCGTCTGCGACCAGCGCTCCCGCTCTCCGAACAGTGACAGCAGCCCGGCGGCGTCCTCGTCGGTGTACGCCCGACGCTGCGGCTCGATCCGGACCTGGCAGCGCAGCGCGATGGCATGAATGGTCTGGCCGCTGGTCTCCTCGATCCGCAGCCGGGCGGTCAGCTGCGGCGTGGCGGCGTACGGCTCGGCGAAGATGTCGACGACCGTGAAGCTGTAGCTGCTCATGACGGTCCCGGCGCCGGGCGACTGCGCTGTTCGACCATCTCGAAGAATTCGGTGATCGCAGCACGCGCCTCGCTGCCCCCGTCGAACCCCCGCCAGAGCTTGCGCATCCGGCCGACGAGCTCGTAGCAGGCGTCGATCGGCACCAGGTGGCAGGTGAAGTCCCCTCGCCCACCATCGTCGTTGTGCAGCAGCAGCGCCTCGACGTCGGCGCGGAGCACCGCAAGCTGTGGGTTGGCCTCGAGGATGCGGTCCCAGGCCTCGAGCGGCAGCTCGGACTCGGTGGCGCCGGCAGGGCTCGGGTAGAACGCGACGATCCGGTCCTGATCGGAGTTGCGGAAGAGGAATGCGAGCGCGACCGGGATCTGCAGGTCGTCCCACTCACGCTGATCGAGGCTGAAGTCGGGAAAGGAGAGGTACCGGTCGGGTACGGCGCGGCGGCGGAGCGCGGCGTTCTCGTCGCTGAACAGCAGGTAGCACCCGCGGCAAGTGCACATCAGCTCCCGGGTCTGCAGGTCGACGACGTGTTGGTGGTGCTCCTCGTCGATGGGCTGCGCGCACATCTCGCAGCGTTCGCCCGCCATGGGCTCCGGGCGGGACGCGGTGATCCGACGCAGGACGTCCAGCGGCGAGCCACTGGAGATGGCGCTCATGTCGCCACCGGAGCAGGGACCGCGACCGACACGACGTCGTCGACGACCAGCAGCGGCAGCGGTTCGAGGTGGAGGTCGTCGTCGTCGGCGCAGGCGCCTGCTCGGCGTACGTCGTAGTGCGCCCGGCACGACGGGCAGGTGAGCAGGGCGTCCCCCACGGCTCCGCCCATCCGACGCGCGACCGTCGCACCGTCGAGGGTCCCCTCGCACCGCGCACACCTGTCCCGGAAGGCGAACAGGTCGTTCCCGACGCGACAGACCACGACGGGAACGCCTGAGACCGAGACCCGCCGGAGGGCGCCGTCGGGCACCTCCGCGGCCTCCGGGATCGGACCCCAAGACCTCCCGCCGTCGCTCGCCGGCGCGGACTCGAGCCGGGTGCGCAACGAGGCGACCGGGATCACCGCCGGGGCACCGGAGGCGGTGCTGGCCGACGGAGTCTCCACGTGGATCGCGGTCACCTCCGGAGCCGCCGCCTCGATCGCGCCCTCAACAGCGAGCTCGAGGGTGACCGCCGACGACGGGCAGCCGTCACAGCTGCCGAGCAGCCGCAGGCGCACGGCGCCTTCGTCGGTGACCTCGAGCAGCTCCACGTCGCCCCCGTGGGTCCCGAGATAGGGCCGGACGCTGTCCAGCGCCTGCTCGACCCGGGTGCGTACGTCGTACGGGTGCAGGCCGTGCACCAGCAGCAGGCTCGCGACCAGGTCGTCCCCGGCGAGCGCCGCGAGCACCTCCTGGTCGAGCCGCCCGCGTTCGTGCAACAGCTCCATGAACCGCTCGAGGCCCGCGCCGTACAGGTCGGCGACCAGCCGCACCAGCTCCTCGGCTCGTTCCCGCGCGACAGCGCCACCGGCCGAGCTCGCATCGAGCAGGACGTCGATGCGCTCCCCGGTGCCGCGGAGATCGGGAGCCGTCATCGCCTGCTACTCGCTGCCGGCCGACTGGGTCGGCGTGTGTACCCGTTCGAGCTTCACGCCGTCACCGAGATACATGTGGACCCCACAGGGCAGGCACGGGTCGAAGCTGCGCACCGTGCGCATGATGTCGATGCCCTTGAAGTGCTCGCGGTCGTTCTCCTCGAAGATCGGCTGGCCCTGGACGGCGTCCTCGTAAGGCCCCGGGGTCCCGTAGGAGTCGCGCGGGTTGGCGTTCCACGGTGTCGGCGGGTAGGGGTGGTAGTTCGCGATCTTGCCGTCGCGGATGACCATGTGGTGCGACAGGACGCCGCGCACCGCCTCGGTGAAACCGCAGCCGATCCCGTCGTTGGGGACCTCGAACTTCTCCCAGGTCTTGGTGTGGCCGGCGCGGATCTCCGCGAGTGCCTTCTCGGCGAAGTGCAGTGCACACGCCGCGGCATAGGCCTGGAAGTAGGTGCGCGCGCGGTTCCGCTCGATCGTGTTGCTCCACTGGGGGACCTTCCACTCCAGCTCGACCGGCCCCTTGAGCGCTGTCTTCGGCAGGTTGATCTTGACGCTGCTGCCGGTCGCCTGGACGTAGCCGATGTCGACCAGCCCGGCGAGTGCCGTCGCCCAGAGCCGCGCGAGTGGGCCCCCACCGGTGTCGAGTGCGAGGTAGTCCTTGCCGTCGAACCAGCGCGGGGACATCACCCAGCTGTACTTGTCGTCCAGGTCGCGCTTCTGCGGCTTCGGGTTCGTGTGCTGGTTCCACGGGTGCCGACGGTCGACCGGGTTGCCGAGCGGGTCCTTCTCGACGAAGGTCTCCTGGTCCTCCCAGTCGTCGTAGTACGAGGAGCCGAGCAGGATCCGGATGCCGAGGTTGATCTCGACCAGGTCGGTGGTGACCAGCTTGCCGTCGACCACGACACCGGGGGTGACGTACATCTTGCGACCCCAGTTGGTCATGTCCTTGTAGTCGAAGTTGCAGTGATCCGGGTCCTGGAAGGATCCCCAGCAGGCGAGCAGGATCCGCCGGTTGCCGACCTCCTCGTAGCCGGGCAGGGCTTCGTAGAAGAAGTCGAAGAGGTCGTCGTGCATCGGCACGACCTTCTTCATGAACTCGACGTAGCGCATCAGCCGGGTCATGTAGTCGGTCATCAGCTGGATCGTGGCCACGGTGCCGACCCCGCCGGGGTAGAGCGTCGAGGGGTGGACGTGCCGACCCTCCATCAGGCAGAACATCTCGCGCGTCCAGCGGCTGACCTGCAGTGCCTCGCGGTAGAACTCGCCCGTGAACGGGTTCAGCGACCGCATGATGTCACCGATCGTGCGGTACCCATGGGCTTCGGCGTGCGGGGCCTCGGTGCGGTTCGCCATCTCGAGGACCCCGGGGTTGGTCTCCGCGACCATCCGCTCGCAGTAGTCCACGCCGACCAGGTTCTCCTGGAAGATGTTGTGGTCGAACATGTACTCGGCTGCCTCGCCGAGGTTCACGATCCACTCGCCCAGGGCCGGTGGCTTCACGCCGTAGGCCATGTTCTGGCAGTAGCACGAGCAGGTGGCGTGGTTGTCGCCGCAGATGCCACAGATCCTGCTGGTGATGAAGTGGGCGTCGCGGGGGTCCTTGCCCTTCATGAAGATGGAGTACCCGCGGAAGATCGACGAGGTGCTGTGGCACTCCGCGACTGTCTTGTTCGCGAAGTCGATCTTGGTGTAGATGCCCAGGCTGCCGACGATGCGGGTGATCGGGTCCCACGCCATCTCGGTGAGGCCCTTGTCGTCCTGGGACACGTGCGACGGGCTGGGAATGGTCGACGTCATGGCGTCGCCTCTCTGTGGGGGAGGGAGATGCGGACTGGTGCGATCACCAGGTGCGGGTCGCGCCGGTGGTGAGCTGGTCGCTCGGGGTGCGCCACTTCGGTTCCTTGTTGAGGGTGCGCGTGGTCATTCCCCTCAACTTGCTGATCGTCTGGCCGTAGAGCCCGACCGCGGTCGTCGACAGCTTGCCTCCGGGTGGCTCGTCCATGAACGGCATGAACTTGTCCGGGAATCCCGGCATCGTGCAGCCGATGCAGATACCCCCCACGTTCGGACATCCGCCGATGCCGTTCATCCACCCGCGTTTCGGGACGTTGCACTTCACGACCGGTCCCCAGCAGCCGAGCTTGACGATGCACTTGGGCGACCCGTACTCGTCGGCGAAGTCGCCCTGCTCGTAGTACCCGGCGCGGTCGCAGCCCTCGTGCACGGTCTGGCCGAACAGCCACGTCGGCCGCAGCGCGTCGTCGAGCGGGATCATCGGCGCCTGGTTCGTCGCCATGTAGAGCAGGTAGGTGAGCGTCTCGGAGAGGTTGTCCGGCTGGATCGGGCAACCCGGGACGCAGACGATCGGGATGCCGGCCTTGGACTTCCAGTCCCAGCCCAGGTAGTCGGGCACGCCCATGGCACCGGTCGGGTTGCCGGCCATCGCGTGGATACCGCCGTAGGTCGCGCAGGTGCCGACCGCGACGATCGCGGTCGCCTTCGGGGCAAGGCGGTCCAGCCACTCGCTCGTGGTCATCGGCTGCCCGGTGTCCGGATTGTTGCCGAACCCGCACCAGTAGCCCTCGTCGTGGAGCTTCTCGTTGGGGATCGATCCCTCGACCACGAGCACGAACGGCTCGAGCTCGCCACGGTCGGCCTTGAAGAACCACTCGAGGAAGTCGTCGGCGCCACCTTGGGACCGCACTCGAAGTCGATCAGCGGCCAGTGGACCGCGATCTGCGGCAGCCCGGGGAGCGCGCCGAGGGCGATCTCCTCGATGCTCGGCTGGGTCGCTGCGGTGAGCGCGACGGAGTCCCCGTCGCAGCTGAGTCCCGCGTTGATCCACAAGACGTGGATCAGGGTCTCTTCGGCCTTGGTTGCTTCGGCAGTCGGCATGGACGGCCCGCTCTCCGGGGGCTCTGGGAGGGTCCCCACTGGAAATGATGCGTCGCATCAAGGGCCGGGATGCGTTGTGACTGGGGTCACACTTCGCGTATTTCCACCTAAACGCCGAGGCGCTTTCCTGTCAAGACCTCGCGTCGAGCCAGGCGGTCCAGGCGTCGAGTCCCTCACCAGTTTTCGCCGACAGCGGCAGCACCTCGGTGGCGGGGTTCAGCCGGCGTGCATCCCGCTGCAAACGGGCGACGTCGAAGTCGACGTACGGAAGCAGGTCGACCTTGTTCACCAGGACCAGGTCCGCGGCCGAGAACATGTGCGGGTACTTCAACGGCTTGTCGTCTCCCTCGGGCACCGAGATCACCACGACCCTGGCCACCTCGCCGAGGTCGAACAGCGCCGGGCAGACCAGGTTGCCGACGTTCTCGATGAACGCGATGCTGCCCGGCTCGGGCTGGAGCTCGTCGAGCGCGCGCTGCACCATCGCCGCATCCAGGTGGCAGCCGGCGCCGGTGTTGACCTGCACGGCGCGAGCACCGGCCGCCCGGATCCGCTCGGCGTCGAAGAGCGTCTCCTGGTCGCCCTCGATGACCGAGACCTTGCGGTCGGTCAGCGCGATCGTCCGCTCCAGCAGCGTGGTCTTGCCGGCTCCCGGAGAGCTCATCAGGTTGACGGCCGTGATGCCGCGCTCGGCGAGCCATGCCCTGTTGTGGTCGGCAAGATGGTCGTTGCGCGCCAGCACCGCCTGCTCGAGCTCGAGCGTGTGCGCCCGGTCGTCGGCGTGCTCGTGGGAGTGCTCGTGCCCGTGAGGATGGTCGTGAGCGACGGGCTCGTGACCGACCGCGGTCACCCGGACGTCGTCGGAACCGCATCCACAGGTGCTGCACATGTCACTCCACCTCCACGGACGCGACCTGGAGCTCACGCCCTGCCAGGACCTCGATGTCGGCGCTGCCGCACGAACAGATCAGGAAGAGGTCGGGGAGGACGAAGTCCACACCACAGTCACGGCAGTGACCTCGCGCTTCCTGCGCCTCGATCTCGAGCACGCAGCCCTCCAGGGGCGTGCCACTCGTGGCCAGGTCGAAGCAGAACGTCAACGCGTCGGGAACCACGGCGGCGAGCGTGCCGATGCGCACACGAACCAGGCTCACCCGACGGTCGTGGGTGCGCGCGAGCACCGTGTCGACGATGCTCTCGGCGATCGACAACTCGTGCAACGGCATCCCCACCTCGTTTCTCACAGTAGGTCGGGTCGTCCGATGCGTCTACAGGTCGAGCCCCTGCGGCTCGTAACCCGTGCGTTCGCCCCCTCGTTGAAGGGCCATGCGCCGACCTGTGACCGTCCTCACCGCCCTTGCCCTCGCGAGCGCCTCCCTGACGGGGCTCGCGCTGAGTGCCTCGCCGAGCTCGGCGGCGGACACGTACTCCGTCCAGACCCTGCACTTCAAGGTCACCGTCGGGCCGGACGCGAAGGTGTGCGACATCGTCGGGGATCTCTACACCCCGGCCGCTGCCAACAGCAGCAACCGGATGCCGGCGATCCTCACCACCAACGGCTTCGGCGGCTCGAAGGACGACCAGTCCGGCATCGGCAAGGCGTTCGCCCAGCGCGGGTACGTCGTGCTGTCCTACTCCGGCCTCGGCTTCGGCGGCTCGGACTGCAAGATCACCCTCGACGACCCGGACTGGGACGGCGTCGCAGGTCGCCAGCTGGTCAGCTACCTCGGCGGCGCGAGCGGCATCGCCTACACCGACGACGCCCACACCACCGCGGCTCCGGCGCTCGGCGTGGTGAAGCTCGACGGTCCCGGCGACCCGCGGGTCGGGATGGTCGGCGGGTCCTACGGTGGCGAGATCCAGTTCGCGGTCGCCTCGGTCGACCCGCGCGTGGACACGATCGTGCCGATCATCACCTGGAACGACCTGACCTACTCCCTGGGCCCGAACAACACCGGACAGACCACCGGCGTCACCACGTCCTCGCCGGGCGCCACCAAGCTGACCTGGGGCGTGGGGTTCTCCGTGCTCGGCATGGTCGACGGGCTCCAGAACGCGCAGACCGACCCGTCCCGGCTGCTGCTCTGCCCGAACTTCGCCACGTTCGTCTGCCCGGCGCTGGTCGCCGCAGGCACGCTCGGGTTCTTCGACGCCGCGTCCGCGGGGTCGCTGCGGCACGCGTCGGTGGCGTCGTACCTGGACCGGATCCACATCCCGACGCTGTTGCTGCAGGGCCAGCACGACACGCTGTTCAACCTCAACGAGGCCGCGGCGACCTACCGGGCGCTCAGGGCGCGCGGTGTGACGGTGCGGATGATCTGGCAGTCGTGGGGCCACTCCCAGAGCACGCCTGCTCCGGGAGAGATCGACCTGGCCAACCTCGACCCGACCACGCAGTACGAGACCGGCCGGGTGGCCAACTGGTTCGACCACTTCCTCAAGGACAAGCCGACGAACCTCGGCCCGCCATTCGCCTACTTCCGCGACTGGGTCAGCTACACCGGCAACGCGTCGCCGGCGTACGCGACGGCGGGCACCTTCCCGGTCGGCACCGCGAAGCAGTACTACCTGTCCGGCGCCAACCTCGCGGCCTCCTCGCTCGGCCTCGCGAAGTCCTCGCAGACGTTCCTCACGGCTCCCGCCGGCGTGCCGGTCAACTTCAGCGAGATCGACGCGATCTCCTACTTCTCCCAGCTGCCCAAGATCGAGTACGACGTGCCGGGCACGACCGCGCAGTGGAACACCGCTCCGCTCGGCCAGAAGGTCGACGTGGTCGGCTCCCCCAAGCTCACGCTGCAGGTCAGCTCGCTGACCGCCGCGCTCACCCAGGCGCTCGGCCCGGCCGGCCAGCTGGTGCTGTTCACCCGGCTCCAGGACGTCGCTCCTGACGGCACGGCGACCGACATCCGCGGCCTGACCGCTCCCGTGCGCGTCACCGACGTCACCAAGCCGTTCACGGTGACGATGCCGGGCATCGTCTACCGGTTCGCGCCGGGCCACCGGATCCGGCTGGTCGTCTCGGCGAGCTCGGTCAACTACCGAGGCGGCCTGACCGCCAACGTGGTCACCGTCCCGACCGGCACCGCCGGTCAGGTGCTCAGCCTGCCGGCGGTGCCGTAGCGGTCATGTGGAGGCGGTCTCCAGCTCGGGGTCGGGCGTGCTGGCCCCGGGGATGCTCTCGCGGATGCCGTAGCGCTCCCAGAAGCGCCGCAGCGGAGCAGGCGCCCACCAGTTCACGGTGCCGAGCAGCTTCATCGTCGCGGGCACGAGCAGCGCGCGGACGATGGTGGCGTCGACGAGGAGCGCCACCAGCATGCCGACGCCGATCATCTTCATGAACACGATGCCGCTGGTCGAGAACGCCCCGATGACCACGGCGAGCAGCAACGCGGCGGAGGTGATGATCCTGCCGGTCTTCTGGAGCCCGATGGCCACCGCGTGGGTGTTGCGCTCGGTCGGCGACAGGTGCAGGTTGCGCTCGCTGTCCCACTGCTCACGCACGCGACTGAGCAGGAATACCTCGTAGTCCATCGAGAGCCCGACCAGGATCGCCAGCATGAAGATCGGCTGGGTCGCGTCGAGGAAGCCGGTCGAGGTGTAGCCCAGGAAGCCCTCGAGGTGGCCGTCGGCGAAGATCCAGGTGATCACCCCGAAGGACGCGCTGATCGACAGCAGGTTCATCGCCACCGCCTTCAGCGGCAGCACGAGAGAGCCGAACGCCAGGTAGAGCAGCACCAGCATCACCGCGACGATGATCCCGGCCATCCACGGCAGATGTGCCTTGATGGAGCCGAGCAGGTCGACGGTGTCGGCACTCAGGCCGCCGATGAGCACGTGCTTGCCCTGCGGGCCCGGGAGGGCGCGCAGCTCCTTGACCAGGTCCTGCGACGCCTGCGTCTGGCTGTTGCCGGCCCAGCTCACCCGGAGCAGGGTCACGCCGTCCTTCGCGTCGACCTCGCGCACGTCGAGGATCCCGGGCACGCCATTGACCCGCGCAACGTACCCGGCGACCTCCTGCTCGTCGGTCGTCTCGAGCAGCACGTTGGCCGACGACCGCTCCTGGCCGAACTCGGTGTTCAGCTTCAGCGCGGCGACGTGCGCAGGCTGGTCGGGCGGGAGCACCCGGTAGTCGACCGAGCCCCACTTCACGCCGAGGAACGGAGCGGCGACGATCAGAAGCAGGCCGATGATCACCGCGCCGACGACCACCGGACGCCGCATCACGGCGTGCGCGAGCCGGGCCCAGGCGCCGTGGTCGTTGTCCACGGCGACCGCGCGGCCCCGCCTCCAGGGCAGCCGGCCCGCGTCGATCCGGCGACCGAGGAGCAGCAGCACCGCGGGCAGCACGGTGAGGGCGGTGATGACGCCGATGACCACGGCGGCGATGCCGCCGTACCCGAGGCTGCGCAGGAAGTTCTGGGGGAACACCAGCAGTGCCGACATCGCCGCGGCGACGGTCAGGCCGGAGAACACCACGGTGCGGCCTGCGGTGCGCATCGTGATCGCCATGGCCGCGCGCGGCGCGAGCGGGTCGTCGACGGGGAGCTTGGCCAGCTCCTCGCGATAGCGGCTGATCACGAACAGCGCGTAGTCGATCGCCAGGCCCATGCCCAGGAGCGAGATCACGTTGATCGAGAAGACCGAGACCTCGGTGAACGTCGTGATCAGCCGGACCACGGCGAGACCGCCGATCACCGAGAGGGCGCCGACCATCACCGGCATCGACGCGGCCACCAGGCTTCCGAAGATCAGCAGCGAGAGGATCAGCACGATCGGCAGGGATCGGACTCGGCCCGGGCGAGGTCCTTGCTGACGGTCTCGTTGACGCCCTTGTAGACCGCCCACGGGCCGGCGATGTCGGTCTGCAGATCGCTTCGACTCCAGGGTCGGGACGAACAGGTCGTTGTTGTCGCTCTGCTCGGCCTGGGTGTCACCGGCGAGGGAGAACAGCACCTGCACCGCGTGCTTGTCGGTGCTGATCATCGCGGGGTCCCCGGCGTCCCAGGCGGTGATCACCGAGGTGGTCGTGCCCTCCGGGATCCCGGCAAGGATCTGCTGGACGTCCTGCTTGAAGGCCGGCTCGTCTGCCGTCAGCGTCTTACTGCGGTAGATCGCGATCACGTCGACGTTCTTGTTGCCGAAGACGTCCTGCTCCTGGGCGAGCTCCTTCGAGGCGTCGGTCTTCGGGTCGTCGAAGCCGCCCTTGCCCAGGGAGTCGAAGACACCGAAGCCGTACGTCGCCGCGGCGAACGTCGCCGACGATCCCGAGGGCGAGGACGAGGCGAGCCCGAT
The DNA here is from genome assembly GCA_963805425.1 of uncultured Actinomycetota bacterium. Taxonomy (GTDB): domain Bacteria; phylum Actinomycetota; class Actinomycetes; order Propionibacteriales; family Nocardioidaceae; genus Marmoricola. The sequence goes on from CAWDUF010000001.1 coordinate 36,386, forward strand.
CGAGGAGGACTGGTGGTCCAGCGGTTCAGCATGACGGCTCCCTGGAAGGCTGGGAGTGTGGTTTACACCGTTTACTGTAAACGGTGTAAACTATGGTTCGTCAAGTCCTTTCCGGAACGGACTTGCTCGGCGCGATCGACGAGAGGCGGACGATGTCCATCACCGAGACACCCACGGGCGCCACCAGCCGGCAGCAGAACCGCATCGACACCGAGGCCCGGATCGTCGCCGCCGCGCGCTCGCTGCTGGTCGAACCAGGGCGAGGTCACCCTGCGCGCGGTCGCGCGCGAGCTCGGGCTCACCGCGCCGGCGCTCTACCGCTACGCGCCCAGCCACGAGGAGCTGGTGCGGATGGTCGCGATCGCGATCGACGCCGAGATCGGCGAACGGATCGCCGCCGCCGCCGACCGGCAGCCGGTCGACGACCCGGCCGCCCGGCTGATCGCCGCCTGCATCGAGTTCCGGCAGTGGGCGCTGGCCAACCGCAAGGAGTTCGCCCTGGTCTTCACCAACGTCGACGTCGAGTGCATCAAGGAGCATGACGAGTCGAGTGGGCTGGTGTTCGCCGGACTGCTCCTCGCGCTCTGGGAGGCGCGGCGCTTCGCGGTGCCCTCGCTCGACGAGCTGGATCCGGGCCTCGCCGAGATCCTGCGCGCGCCCGACGCGCCCGTCGATCCGTCGACCCCGCCCGACCTCGAGGGCCTGACGTGGCTGCTGCAGCGCGGCTGGTCACGGCTCTACGGCACGGTCACCCTCGAGGTGTTCGGCCACGTCGACCCACGCATCGTCGAGGAGGGTCACCTCTTCCGCGCGATGGTCGAGGACCAGGCCGTCCCGCTCGGACTGGTCGACGACCTGCCGCGGTTGCAGCCGCTGATCGACGCGCTACTGGTCGCGCCTGAGTGACAATGGCGCCATGGTCAGGCGGACGCTCGTCCTGGTAGCTCTGCTGGTGCTGACGGGGTGTGGTGGCCACGACACCCAGCCCGGGTCCGCGCACGTGCCGACCGAGGCGCCGCGCACGATCGCGGTGTCGAGCTCGGCATTCGGGGACGGCGAGCCGATCCCGTCGAAGTACACCTGCCACGGAGCCGGCACGTCTCCCCCGCTCGAGTGGTCAGGAGTCGGACCCGACGTCGGATCGCTCGCCCTCGTCGTCGACGATCCGGACGCCCCGGGTGGCGGCTACGTGCACTGGGTGGTCCTCGGCATCCCCAGCGGCGTCGCCGCTGTCGACGCCGGGCGGTCGCCCCGGGGAGCGAGCGAGCTGAGCGCCTCGGGAGGCCTTGGCTGGAGCCCTCCGTGCCCGCCGTCCGGCACCCATCACTACCGGTTCACGCTCTATGCGTTCCCCTCGACCTCGGCGTTCGCCGTCAGCACGACAGCGCCGCTCGACGGGACCCTCCAGCTGATCGCCGACGAGGCCGTGGCCTGGGGCCGGCTCACCGGGACGGTGTCGGCGGACTAGCGGGACTGCCAGAGTCCCATCAGGTTTCCCTCGACGTCCTTGAAGTACGCCGCCCAGCCCATCTGACCGACGTCTTGCCGGCCGAGGACGGTCATCCCTCCGAGGGACTCGATCTTCGCCAGGGCGGCGTCAATGTCCTCGACGTCGATGGTGATCACCGGGCGGTCCGTGGGTGACTCGCGCTTGAGCATCCCGCCGCCGATGTAGCCCACGTCGGCGGGGAAGCCCTCCTCGGTCGCCGGACCGGTCTGCACGATGCTGTAGTGCATCTCCGGGATCTCGTTGATCGTCCAGCCGAAGGCCTCGCGGTAGAAGCTGCGGGCCCGGTCCCCGTCGTCGAAGGGGATCTCGAAGTGCACGACGCGTCCGCTCATGTGGTCAGGCTAGCGGCGCCCCACAGACGCTTGTAAAGCGGCGTTATGGCGGCTCACACGTGCTGCGACGTTCGGTTCGCGCAACACTGCCGCAGGAGAGATCGGCAGGAGCAGGATCAGCCGACCCGCCTCTCTGCCGCGGTGCTGTTGCGTCCGGCGGCCGTCCGGGGCCGTGTGGACACGCCATAACACCGCTTTACAAGCGTCCCTCCCCGCGACGGTCAACCGACCGCCTCCGCTGCGGCCCGCCCGGCAGTGCGGCCGGAGAAGATGCAGCCGCCGAGGAAGGTGCCCTCGAGCGCGTTGTAACCATGCACGCCTCCGCCTCCGAAGCCGGCGACCTCGCCGGCGGCGTACACGCCCGGCAGCGGCTCGCCGGACGGCTGCAGCACCCGGGCGTCGAGATCGGTGTGCAGGCCGCCGAGCGTCTTGCGGGTGAGGATGTTGAGCCGGACCGCGATCAGCGGGCCGTTCTTCGGATCGAGGAACTTGTGCGGCGACGCGGTCCGGATCAGCTTGTCGCCGCGGTAGTTGCGGTGTCCGCGGATGTAGGTGACCTGCGCGTCCTTGGAGAAGCTGTTGTCGAGCTCGCGGTCGCGCTCGGTGATCGTCTTGCGCAGGGACTCGATCGTGATCAGCGACGACCCGGCGACGCGGTTCATCCCGGCGACCAGCTCGTCGAGCGTGTCGGCGACGACGAAGTCCTCGCCGTGCTGCTTGAACGCCTCGACCGGGCCAGGGGCACCGGCACGCACCCGCGAGAGCAGCAGCTTGATGTCCTTGCCGGTGAGGTCGGGGTTCTGCTCCGACCCCGACAGCGCGAACTCCTTCTCGATCACCTTCTGGGTGAGCACGAACCAGGAGTACTCGTAGCCGGTACGCAGGATCGCGCCGAGGGTGCCGAGCGTGTCGAAGCCCGGCAGGTACGGCGCGGGGAACCGCTCGCCCGTCGCCGACAGCCACAGCGACGACGGGCCGGGCAGGATCCGGATGCCGTGGTTGTCCCAGATCGGGTCCCAGTTGCGCAGGCCTTCGGTGTAGTGCCACATCCGGTCGGGGTTGATGATCTCGCCACCGGCTGCCTCGGTGATGAACTGCATCCGGCCGTCGACGTGTGCCGGCACGCCGGCGACCATGAACTTCGGCGGCTGGCCGAGTCGCTCGACCGGCCACTGCTTGCGCACCTGGTCGTGGTTGCCGCCGATGCCGCCCGAGGTGACGATCACGGCCTGGGAGGCGTACTCGAAGTCCCCGACCTCGTCGCGGTTGGACGCCCTGCCCCGCTCCATGGCGTCGTCGGCGAGCAGGGCGCCGCGGACGCCGGTCACCACGCCCGCGGTCTTGACCAGGTCGTCGACGCGATGCCGGAAACCGAAGGTCGACCAGGCCGTTCGCGACGGCTTCACGGACGCGGCGCTCGAACGGCGCCACCACGCCGGGTCCGGTGCCCCAGGTCAGGTGGAAGCGCGGCACGGAGTTGCCGTGGCCGCCGGCGCGCCCGTCGCCGCGCTCGGCCCAGCCGACGACCGGGAAGAGCCGCAGCCCCTGGTCGTGCAGCCACTGCCTCTTCTCGCCCGCGGCGAAGGCGACGTAGGCCTCGGCCCACTGGCGCGGCCAGTGGTCGCAGTCGCGGTCGAACTGGGCGCTGCCCATCCAGTCCTGCAGCGCGAGCTCGTAGGAGTCCTTGATCCCCATCCGGCGCTGCTCGGGGGAGTCGACGAGGAACAGGCCGCCGAGCGACCAGAACGCCTGCCCACCGAGGCTCTGCTCCGGCTCCTGGTCGAGCAGCAGGACCTGCGGCCCGCGTCGGCGAGCTCGGCAGTGGCGACGAGCCCGGCGAGGCCGGCCCCCACCACGATGACGTCAGCATCCATGCCGAGGAGGGTGGCACACACCTCCTCGACCTGTCCCCATAGGTTGGGACCATGGACGGCCCCGCGATGATCCTGCGCGAGCCCGCGGGCCGGGTGTCCTCCCGGGCGCCGCTGGTGTGGGCCGCCGGTGCCGTCGTGCGCGGACTCGTCCTCGGCGCCGCGCTGGTCCTCCTCTCGGTGGTCGCCGAGCTGTTCACGATGCCGGTCTGGGGCTGGGTCGCGTACGCCGTGGTCGGCGCTCGGCTACGCCGTGGCGATGCCGGTGTACCGCTACCGCGTGCACCGCTGGGAGAGCACCGACACCGCGGTCTACACCCAGCGCGGCTGGCTCAGCCAGGAGCGCCGGATCGCCCCGATGTCGCGGGTGCAGACCGTCGACCTCGAGCAGGGACTGGTGAGCCGGCTGCTCCGGCTCGCGACCGTGACCGTGACCACCGCGTCGGCTGCGGGCCCGGTGCGGATCGAGGGACTCGACCGCGAGGTCGCCGAGCGGCTCGTCGAGGAGCTGACCCGTCGTACCGAGGCCGAGCCGGGCGACGCGACATGAGCCCGGACCTGAGCCCGGACATGGCCCGACGTGAGTACCGAGCTCGCCCGCGACGAGGCCTGGCGGCACCTCGACGTACGGATGCTCCTGGTCCACCCGGTCAACGAGATGGTGCGCTTCCTGCCGCTGGTGATCGGCGTCTTCTGGCTGGGCAGCAGCAACCAGGGCGACCCGTGGCACTACCTCGGCGTGGCGATCCCGATCGCGCTGGGGCTGCTTCGGTTCGCCAGCACCCGGTTCCGGATCACGCCCGGCCAGATCGAGCTCCGTCGCGGACTGCTCAGCCGCCGCGTCCTGACCGCGCCGCTCGACCGGGTGCGGACCGTCGAGCTGACGGCCTCGCCGATCCACCGGATCCTCGGGCTGGCCAAGGTCGAGATCGGCACCGGGAGCGGCACGCGGTCAGGCGACACCCGCCTGGTGCTCGACTCCCTCGGTGTCGGGGAGGGACGGCGGCTGCGGGCCGACCTGCTGCACCGGGCGTCCGCGCCGATGACAGGGCCGATGACCAGGGCCGGCGGACGAGCCCGGCACGCCGTCCCCCACGGCGAGTGCGCCCGTCGACTCGGTCATCATGCGCCTCGACCCGTCCTGGGTCCGGTACGCACCGCTGACCACGTCGGGCGTGGTGATCGCCCTCGCCGCGCTCGGTGGCGGCGGCCAGCTCGTCGGCAACGCGATCGAGCGGTTCGCGAGCTCCTCGTCGGTCGACGACCGTGTGCGCGGACTCCCGTTGCTGGTCGCGATCCCTGCCAGCGTCCTGGTCTTCGTGATGGTGGCCTCGGTCCTCGCGATCGGCGGCTACCTGCTGACCAACTGGGGGTTCACGCTGTCGCGCGACACCACCGGCCAGACGTTCCACGTCCGCCGCGGGCTGCTGACCACCCGCGAGACCAGCATCGACGTCGAACGGCTGCGCGGCCTGGAGATCCACGAGCCGCTCGGTCTGCGGCTCGCCGGCGGCGGCCGCCTCAGTGCCGTCGTGACCGGCCTGAGCCGGCGCGCGAGCGAGAGCACCGCGCTGGTCCCGCCCGCGCCCCGGGCGGTCGTCGTCGGGGTCGGGGAGGACGTCCTGGGCGAGTCCGGCCCGCTCGCGACCGCGCTCCTCCCACACGGGCCGGCCGCTCACCGTCGCCGTCGTCTGCGCGCGCTCACCGTGACGTCGGTCGTCCCGATCGTGCTCGCCGTCCTCGTGTTCATCGACGGCTGGCCGGCCTGGCTCGCCGTGCTCGGTCTGCTCGCGCCGCTGGCCGGCGCATGCGCTCGCCGAGGACCGGTACGAGCGCCTCGGGCACGCCCTGACCGAGCGCTACCTCGTGGTGCGGTGGGGTCGCTGGCCGGCCGCCGCGACGCCGTCCAGCGCACCGGCATCATCGGCTGGAACATCCGGCAGTCGTTGTTCCAGCGCCGTGCCGGGCTGGTCACCCTCTGCGCCACCACGGCCGCCGGGCGAAGTCCTACGAGATCCTCGACGTTCCCGGCCGTGACTTCCTCGCCGACGAGGCGGTCCCGCGAGTCGCGCAGTCCTCGCTCGACGCCGGCCGTGAGGCCCGGCGCGCCCTAGCGTGTCGCAGTTGCCGGTCAGATCAGCTTCTTGAACATCGGCATCGGGGCGTGCCGCATCACCACGGACATCGGCGCCCAGGGCAGGGCCGGGACGTGCGCGGAGGCCTTCTCCTTCTCGATCGCGTCGACCATCGACGCGCACGCCCTTCTCGGTCGAGGCCATCAGCGGCGTGGACTGGGCGACCTTCTCGTTCATCTCCGAGCGGATGTAGCCGGGGTAGAGCACCGTCACCTTGATCGGGGTGCCGTGCAGCTCGGCGCGCAGGCCCTCGGCCAGGTGCGCGACGCCGGCCTTGGTCGCGGCGTACGTCGTCAGTGTCTTCGGCATCCCGCGGACCGCCGACATCGAGCTGATCATCACCAGGTGGCCGGAATCCTGCTCGCGGAAGATCTCCATCGCCGCCTCGGTCTGGGCCAGCGCCGCGACGAAGTTCGTCATCGCGGTCTGCCTGTTGGCGTCGTACCGGCCGGTGCCGAGCGGAGCGCCCTTGCCCAGGCCGGCATTGACGATCACTCGATCGATCGAGCCGAAGTCCGCCTTGAACGCGCGGAACACCTCGAAGACCTGGTCGTCGTCGGTCACGTCGAGGGCACGGATCTCGATGCGCACGTCCGGGTGCGCGGCACCGATCTCGTCGCGCAGCGCCTCGAGCTTGTCGGTACGACGCGCGCACAGCGCGAGGTCGTGGCCGCGGGCCGCGAACTGGCGGGCCATCTCGGCGCCGAGACCGCTGCTCGCGCCGGTGATCAGGGTCGTCTTCCGCATGCCCGGATCCTCGCAGAGTGGAAATGACGACGGCTGCAGTCCCAGGGCGTGATCGACTTGACGCATGTCCCCGGTGCTCGGAGCCCGCAACGCGGTGGTGGTCTCCTTCTTCCTGAACGGGGCCACCTTCGCGACCTGGGTGGCGCGGCTGCCCGAGATCAGGCACCGCCTCGAGCTCAGCAACGGCGAGCTCGGTACGGTCCTGCTCGCCGGCTCGATCGCCGCGATCCTCGGGCTCACCGGCGCCGGCAAGCTCATCGAGCGCCGGGGCGCGGCGACTGCCGTGCGGTTCGGCGTGGCCATCGACACGCTCGGCGTCGTGGGCATCGCGTTCGGGGCGGTCGTGCTCGACAACACCTTCGCCGTGGCCGCCGCCCTGTTCGTCTGGGGGCTGGGCATGGGCGTGTGGGACGTCGCGATGAACGTCGAGGGCGCCGGCGTCGAGCACCGGCTGGAGCGCAACATCATGCCGCGCTTCCACGCGATGTTCAGCCTGGGCAGCGTGGTCGGCGCGGGCATCGGTGCGCTGACCACCCGGCTCGACGTACCGATGCTGGTGGTGCTGCCGGTCACGGCGGTCACGATCCTGGTGACGATCCTCGCGACCACCGGCGCCTTCCTGCCCCGCGACCTCGAGGAGGTCGAGCACGCCCCGAAGGGGTCGATCCTCGCCGCCTGGATGGAACCCCGCACGCTGCTGATCGGCCTGATGGTGCTGGCACTCGCGCTCACCGAGGGCGCCGCGAACGACTGGCTCGCGATCGCGCTCGTCGACGGGTACGACGTGCCCGCCTGGATGGGCGTCGCCGGGTTCGCGGTCTTCGTCAGTGCGATGACGGTCGGCCGGTTCCTCGGCACCGGCCTGCTCGACCGGTTCGGCCGCGCCGCGACCCTCTGGGGCACGATGGCGCTCGCCGCGATCGGCGTCCTCCTCGTCGTGTACGGCGACCACCCGGTGCTCGTCGTCGGGGGCATCGTCGCGTGGGGCATCGGCGCCTCGCTGGGCTTCCCGGTCGGGATGAGTGCCGCCGCGGACGACGAGTCGCGAGCGCCGGCTCGGGTCGGCGTGGTCTCGACGATCGGCTACGTCGCGTTCCTCACCGGCCCGCCCCTGCTCGGCTTCATCGGCGACCACGTCGGCGCCCTGCACGCGCTGCTGCTGATCAGCATGCTGCTGGTGCCGGCCGCCCTGCTGGTGCCGGCGGCACGCAAGCAAGCCGTCGGCGAGCCCGTCAGCGGTAGGTGAGCAGCCCCGGCTCGCGCTCGAGATGCGTGTGCTCGTTGAAGGACACCATCGTGACCCCGCGCCTGCCGGTGACGAGCTTGGTGAGGCCGGTGTTCACGCAGACCACGTTGAGGCGGCTCCACAGCGCGGCGCCGCCGCCGAGGAGCGAGGCGGTGACCCAGGAGATCGGGCCGCCCGAGGTGACCACCAGGGTGGTGCCGTGCGCGCCGCCGACCGCACGGTGGAGAGCGGCATCGACGCGGCCGGTGAACGCCCCGAACGGCTCGTGGTAGTCCTCCGCGTGCTCGCCGCGGATCCACCGGTCGGTGGCCTGCTCCATCCACACCTGGAACTCCGCCGGACTCGGCTTCTCGCCGCTGAAGGTGGTCGGAACCTGCGCGAGCATCGACACGTGGTCGTACTCGTCCCAGCCCGGATCGACCTCGACGGTCGCCGACCCGAGGCCGGCACCGTCGGCGACGTTCTCCACCGTCTCCCGGTGACGCCTCATCCCACCGCTGACCACCACGTCCGGACGGATGCCACGAGCAGCGAGAGCCGCACCGAGGAGCTCGCCCTGCCGGTGGCCGGCCTCGGAGAGGACGTCGTAGTCCTCGCCGTCCCACGACGCCTGGCCATGCCGGACCAGCAGCACCTGGCCCATGTCAGGTGAGTCCTAGGATCGAGCGGCTGCGGGACTCGAGGTACTGCACCGCGGGGCCGAAGATCGCGTAGGCCTCGTTGGTCGTCTGCTGGTGGAAGTACCGGTAGTAGATCTGCTGGGCGATCACGGCGAGCCGGAACAGCCCGAAGACCTCGTAGAAGCGCCACTGCTCCGGGGTGAGCGAGAGGCCTGTCTCGGTGCAGTAGTAGTCCACCACCTGCGCACGGGTGAGCATGCCCGGCAGCGTGGTCGGCTGCCGCCGGAACTGGAGGAAGAACTCGTCGTCGTCCTCCTGCACCCAGTACGACAGCGTGCCGCCGAGGTCCATCAGCGGGTCGCCGACGGTGGCCATCTCCCAGTCCAGGACGCCGACCGGACGCGTGGGGTCGTCGCGGTCGAGGACGAGGTTGTCGAAGCGGAAGTCGTTGTGGATCAGGCAGTGGCCGACGTCGGCGGGCTGGTGGGCGGCGAGCCACGCCATCACCGCCTCGCCGTCGGGGGCGTCATCCGTGCGTGCGTTGCGGAAGCGGGTCGACCAGCCCTCGACCTGGCGGCGTACGTAGCCCTCGCCCTTGTTCATCTCGGCAAGCGGTGTCGCGTCGACGTCGACCCGGTGGAGGTCGATGAGCACGTCGAGCGCGTTCGTGCACAGCGCGCGGGTCTGGGCCTGCGAGAGCTGGACCTCGGGCGGGAAGTCACGGCGCGGGATGATGCCGTCGACGCGTTGCATCACGTAGAACGGCGAGCCGATCACCGACTCGTCCTCGCAGAGCGCGACCATCTCGGGCACCAGCGGGAAGACGCCGGCGAGCCCGGCCTGGATGCGGTACTCCCGGCCCATGTCGTGGGCGCCCTTCGCCTTCTGCCCGCTCGGCGGGCGCCGCAGGATCAGGTCGTCGTGCTCGGTGCGCAGCGAGTAGGTCAGGTTGGAGGCACCGCCACCGAACTGGCGGACGGTGACGTCGCCGGTGAGCGGGTGACCCTGGGCCGCCAGCCAGGTGCGCACCGCCTCGACATCGAAGGCGTCCTCGCCGCGGACGTCGTGCGACCCGGCGAGATCTCCGGTGGTTGAGCCTGTCGAAACCATCAGCGGTCCCCGATCGCGTCGAGTCGTGCCGCCTGCTTGCGCATCACCACGTCGTACGACGCCCGGTCACCGACCTTGAGCCCGTACGCCGCCCGCGCGGCGTCGTCGGGGAGGATCAGCTCCTCCCCGCGGTCGACGGCTGCGACCACCTCGGCCGCGATGTCCTCGGGTCCGAGCGGAGCGTTGGCGACGAGCGCGCCGATCACCTGCCCGACGGCGATGTCGCTGCCCTGCATGTTGTCGATCAGGCCGGTGCGGAAGTACGACGGGCAGACCACGTGGGCGGTCACGCCGTAGCCGGCGAGCTCGTGGCAGAGCGTCTCGGTCAGTGCCACCACCGCGGCCTTGACGGCGTTGTAGGAGGCCATCCCGGCCGGGTGCACCAGGCCGGCGAGCGACGCGACGTTGACGATCCGGCCGCTGCGCTGGGCCTTCATCGTAGGCACGAACGTGCGGCAGCCGCGGACCACGCCGAAGAGGTTGATCGCGGTGATCTGCTCCCACTCCGCCATCGTGGCCACGTCGATCCGGCCGCCGCCGGCGACGCCGGCGTTGTTGTAGAGCACGTCGAGGCCACCCCACTCGCGCTCGACCCACGCCCGGGCCGCGGCCCAGTCGTCGTCGGAGCGGACGTCGAGGCGGAGGTACGCCGTGCCACCGGTGGTTGAGGTGCGAGCGCCAGCGAGCCTCGTAGCCTCCGGCTCGGCGATGTCGCCGACCAGCACCTGGTCACCGCGCTCCAGGTGTGCCTCGACGAGCGCGGCGCCGAGACCGGACGCGCCGCCGGTGACCAGGACGCGGTTTCGAGACGGTTGCTGGGCAACCTCCTCGACCACCGTCACCGGTGCTTGCCGATCTCGATCCGGGCGATCAGGCCGCGATGCACCTCGTCGGGGCCGTCGGCCAGCCGCAGTGCGCGGGCGTTGGTCCACATCGCCGCCAGCGGGAAGTCGTCGGTCATCCCGCCGCCGCCGTGCAGCTGCATCGCCAGGTCGACGACCTGCTGCGCGACGTTCGGGACGATCACCTTGATCTGGCTGACCTCCGAGAGCGCGTTGAGGGCGCCGCCCTGGTCGAGCTTCCAGGCGGCGTTCTGCACCAGCAGCCGGGCCTGGTCGATCGCGATCCGGGCATCAGCGATCCGCTCGGGGTTGCCGCCCAGCTTGACCAGCGGCTTGCCGAAGGCGGTGCGCGACAGGCCGCGCTTGATCGCCAGCTCCAGGGCCACCTCGGCCTGGCCGATCAGCCGCATGCAGTGGTGCACCCGGCCGGGCCCGAGCCGGCCCTGGGCGATCTCGAACGCGCGGCCCTCGCCGAGCAGGATGTTGCTCGCCGGCACCCGGACGTCGGTGAAGGACACCTCGCCGTGGCCGACGGGCTCGTCGTACACGTGCATCGTGGGGAGCAGCCGCTCGACCTTCACACCGGGCGTGTCCAGCGGCACCAGCACCATCGTGTGCCGGTGGTGCCGGTCGGCGTCGGGGTCCGAGAGGCCCATGAAGACCAGGATCTTGCAGTCGGGGTGGCCGACGCCGGTGGTGAACCACTTGGTGCCGTTGATGACCACCTCGTCGCCGTCGACGATCGCGGTCGCCTCCATGTTGGTCGCGTCGGAGGACGCAACGCCCGGCTCGGTCATCGCGAAGCCGGACCGGATCCGGCCGTCGAGCAGCGGCACCAGCCACTCCTGCTGCTGCTCGGAGGTGCCGTACTTCAGCAGCACCTCCATGTTGCCGGTGTCGGGAGCGTTGCAGTTGAAGACGTACGGCGCGAGGAAGGTCGCCCGGCCCATCAGCTCGGCCAGCGGCGCGTAGTCGGTGTTGGTCAGGCCGGCGCCTCCGAGGGTGCCGAACTGCTCCGCCCAGGGCTGGTCGTGTCCGGCCGGGAGGAAGAGGTTCCACAGACCCTGCGCTCGTGCCTTGACGCGCAGGTCGGCCATGATCGGCGACTCGGCCCAGGTGCCGGTCAGCCGAGCCTCTTCGACGTCGCGGTGGTAGTCGGCCATCACCGGTTCGATCTCGTCGCTGACGAAGGTGCCGACCAGGTCGGCGAGCTCGGCGGCTCGTGGCGACGGTGAGAAGTCCATGAGGGGACATTACCGAGCAGCGCTGCTGCCCAGACCGGTGACCAGTCAGTGGCAGGCGCTGGTGATCGCAACGCCGTTGGGCGCCGGCACCATCCCGGGGGTGAAGCTGAAGATGCCGTCACCCGACTGGCCCTTGGCGGTGCGGATGTCCGCGGTGACCGTGCTCTTCTGACCGGGCTTGAGGATGATCGGCAACAACGCGACCTGGCGGCCCTCGTGCTTGTCGGCGGTCACGGAGTGCGCCGTCCCGTCGACGGTCATGCCGATGATCTCGCCGCCCACAGGCGCGTAGATGCGCAGGTTGAACGCGATGGCGCCCTGCGCGGCGTACTGGCCGGTGCCGAGGATCCAGCTCGACAGCGACCGGAAGTCCGTGGGCATCGTGGACGTCAGCGCGAGCGTCGCGCGCAGGTCCTGCGCCCCGCCCTGCCGGCAGTCGACCGCCGAGGCGGCGCCGCGGTACTGCAGGTAGTAGTCCATCTTCCCCGCGGTGGCGTCGTTGATGTACATCCCGACCTGCGGGCGGTCGCTGTGGTCGACGAGCGCCCCGGCGACCGCGGTCCCGTCGAGGACCGACTGCTCGTCGTCGTGTGCGGACCACACCTGGACCCGGTGCTGGCCGGCCGCGGAGGCGAGCCCGCGGATGGCGAGCTGCTGGTCGCCCTGACCGGTCATCACCGATTCGAAGATCTTGCGGGCTGCAGTCTCGAAGAAGGTGTTCTGCGCTTCCGCGTTGTCGATCGCCTGGTAGGTCTGGTTGAGCAGCACCGAGACGACGTTGCCGGCGTTGAGCGTCACCCGGTCGTTCAGCGTGACCGGTCCGGTGCCGCGCATCATCAGCGCCAGCGCGATCGGGTCGACCGCGACGACGCCGTCGAGCCGGGTGTCCAGCTTGCGCTCGGCCATCGTCTTGAGGATCTCGGCCGCTTCGGGGAAGTCCGGGGTGAAGTTCGCGTCGCGCGCGTCGGTCGCCGGCGTGGTGCCGTACTGCAGCTCGGTGTCGCGCGGCAGCCTCACCACCGGCCCGGAGCTGCTGATGTCACTGGCCGAGCCCTGCCAGCCCATCGTCACCTTGCCGTCCTCGGCGTGCAGGACCGCGAGCGAGCCCGGCAGGCCCCCGGTCGAGCGCAGCTCGGCAGGGTTCTGGATCACCAGCAGGTAGTCGCGCGGCTCCTGCTCGCCGAGCATGTCGGGCAGCAGCTCGAAGGCGTGCGCGCTGGCCGTCGCCGCCGCCCGGGCGCGCGTGACCTGGCCCTGCAGGTCACCGACGAGGTCGTTGAACGGGAACAACAGGTCGTCGGACCGGATGTCCGAGAGCTGTCCGGAAGCCTTGTCGATCGAGTCCGCGGCCCGGCGTACGTCGGGAGTCAGGCGCTCGACCTCGGACAGGTCGATCCGCTGGTCCTGGGGCCGGAACCGGCCCGCGCTGACCGCCTTGCTCAGCTCGAGCGCGATCGGGGCGTTCTCGCGGGTGGCGGTGTCCAGCACATCGGAGACCGTCTGCACCGCACCGACGTTGCGGCCCAGGACCGGGACGTGCCGACCGAGGTCCCACAGCACGCCGTCGGTGGAGTCCCTGGCCGCATGCGTGTGCTTGCGCAGGTCTCCCAGGGCGCGGGCAGCGCCGTCGAAGTCGCCGGCCCGGATGCGCTGCTGGACCAGCTCACCGCTCTGCCGGGCGTCGAGCAGCGCGCGCGAGGCCGTCACGGCCTGCCAGGCGAAGATGCCGAGCGCGACCAGCACCAGCAGGACGAGACCGGCGATGATTCGGCGTCGTGACAACCCGGATGTCGTCAGGCTCGCCACAGGAGGAGATTAGGCCCCGAAGGCCTGGATCTCGGCATCCTCCGCGCGGCGTCGAGCCACCGTGACTGCGATCGCTCCCGAGAGCAGGAGGGCGAGGCCACCGGCGAGGAAGATCCAGTTCGGACCGCCCGTGCTGGGAAGGTGGGAGCCGCCGGGCGGCGACACCGCGCTGCTCTGCGGGAGCACGGTGATCATGATCGTCCGCTGCCAGGTCGCAGCACCCCGGGCGCTCGGCGCGGCGTACTCGCAGGTGCCGTGCAGCGGGATCTTCGTCACCTTGGTGACGTCGGGTGCCGTGTAGGTGGTCTTGAACGGGTTGGTGTCCCCGCCGGACGACGTGCCGTTGCGCACCACGCCGTTCCACTCCAGGGTCCACGAGCAGGTGGCGCCGGTCGAGGACGCGGTCGCCGTGAAGTTCTCTCCGCCGTAGAGGACCGAGCGGTTCACCTCGAGGTTGATCTGGAGCTCAGGGTAGGCCTGGGCAGGTGACAGTGACCCCAAGACTGCCAGCACGATGCCGAGCGCGGCGAGCGCTGCGACCCCGAGCGACGTCAACTTCTTCATGTTCGGCTCCCAGAAACGTCAACATGAGTGGCGGTGTACCCGGAGATACGTGTGAACGCCTGCTCAACGAGACTGGCCGGGCCAGGTTACGCACGGAACAGAAAATCACCAGTGGTGCGTCGGTGAGACGCCGAATGCGCTCGACTGAGGTGTATAAGGCAGGCTTGGGCCGGTACGCCGCGCGCTGACGACCGGACCGCGCGCCTCCACGACATCGGAGTTCCCCATGAAGAAGGCCATCCTGGCTGCCCTCGGAGTCCTGCTGCTCGTCGCCCTGACCGCCTGCGGCTCGGGCAAATCGGGTGATAACGGCAAGGGCAAGGTCTCCCTGTCCAAGGACGAGAAGACCGCGGTGGCCAGCCTCCAGAAGGCTTTCACCGAGTCGACCACCGGCGGGCTGTCCACGACCGACGCGAACTGCGTGGCCTCGCACTTCGTCCACAGCGTCGGCCTGTCCAAGCTCAAGTCGGCCAAGCTGCTCACCGACAGCCTGGAGGTGAACACCACCGGGAGCCCGACCTTCGACACCGACACGTCCGGCAAGTTCGCCGACGCGCTCGCTGGGCTGCGTGGACTACCAGAAGCAGCTGGCCGAGCAGACCGCGAAGACCGACACGACGATCGACCAGGCCAAGTTCGAGTCCTGCCTCGAGGACAAGCTGCCCGACTCGCTGGTCAAGAAGATGCTGGTCGCCGCGCAGACCAACTCCAGCGATGCGACCACGATCGGCGAGCAGGGCAACAAGGCGCTGACCGACTGCAAGACGTCGGCGAAGAAGTAGCCGGCTCGAAACCGTCAGGCCGCGACGACCGAGACGACGCGCGCCCGGACCTCCGGCACGGCCCACTGGCCCGCGGTCCGCATCAGACGGAAGCACGACCAGCACAGCATCGGCACCGCGACCAGCGCCGCGACCCTGCCGTCTGGTGCCACCGCGGTCGCGGAGAAGACCAGGCCGACCACGGTCGTGCGCAGAGCGAGCCGGGCGCTGTATCCGGCCATGACGACCGGCGGCGCCGGCGTGGCGCGTGCACTCCGCATGTCGGTGGAGAACGGCCGGTCGACCGACCAGCGCATCGACGCGGACACCACCTGGGCCGAGACCACCACCGCAGCAGCGAGCGCTGACCACAGCTCGGCCGACGTCGGCACGCCGGCACGCATCGCGGCGAGCAGGAGGGTCAGCGCTGCCGCCGACAGCAGCACCTCGAACAGCACGATCACCTTGGCGTAGTAGGCCAGCGACGCCGACGCCGGGAGGCTGTCGCGCCAGAGCGCGCCGCGGCCGTCGAGGCACCAGCTGTTCACGCCGAACAGCAGCGCACCGCCGGACGCGACCAGCCCCGGGAGGATCGTGATCATCGTCCCACTGCAGGTTCGCCGGCCACCGCGATCAGCCCGGGCATGAACGCCAGAACCAGCAGACCACGGCGCAGCGGCACCGACCGCCAGATCGACGCCCGGTCGACCGCGACCAGCGCCCGCAGGTCGGTGCGCGGGTTCGCCCGAGGCTCGATGTGGCCGGACTCGAGGCGGAGCTCCTCGCGCAGCGCCCGGTGCAGTGCCCATCGGGCCGGGCCGAGACCGAGCAGCACCACGACCGCGACGAGGACGACGAGCGCGCCCGAGTACGCCGCCCACGGGCCCCACCGCTCCGAGGTGCCGTACGCCGCGGCCAGGTAGATCCGGACCGTAGGACTCCGGTCGAGCAGTCGGGACCAGCTGGTGGGTGAGCACGAGGGCGACGACGGCCGCGATCGCGGCGCTCACGATCACGCGCGCCAGGAGGATGCCGTAGGCGCCCCGGCGGATGCCCTCGAAGACCCAGCCCACGGCCTGCCCGATCGCGGTGGACAGGGCGATCCAGAGCAGCAGCGGAACGACGGTCGCCGGCAGTGCGTGCGGCCCGAGGACGTAGGTGGTCATCCCGAGAACGGTCCATGCCTGGATGAGCCACGCGATGTTGAGGGGGGCCAGCAGCAGGGCCCCGAAGTGCTCGGTCACGGTGGAGACCGGGAAGGCGACGGCCTGCTCGCGGGGCACCACCTCACGTCCGCCGCCCGAGGCGATCGCAGCCAGGATCGCGAGGGTGAGGAAGCCGAGGTACAGGGAGGGCAGCACCGCGACGAAGTTGTGCACGTTGCGTCCGTCGAAGGGCTCTCTCAGGTACGCCGGCACGACGATCGCCGCGACGGTGATCGCGAGCACGAGGAGGCCGCCGACGCGCAGCCGCGACCGCACCCGGCGGGTCAGTCCCGACGCCCCGGAACGCAAGCAGGGCGCGGAGATCGGTCAGGCCGCGACGGACCTCAGTCCAGGAGTGCTCGGTAGGCACGCGCCCCCGCCTCCCCGACGAGCTCGTCGGCGTCCATGGCTGCGACCGTCGAGCCGCCGCGCATCACCAGCGCGTCGTCGCAGGCCTGCATCGCGAGGTCGCGCAGGTGCGTCGAGATCAGCACCGCCGCTCCCCGTGCCTTGGCATCGTCGATCACCTGCAGGGTCGCGTCCACCCCGAGCGGGTCGACGCCGTCGAACGGCTCGTCGAGCAGCAGCACCCCTGGGTGGTGGAAGGCGGCCAGCACGACCGAGAGCCGACGGCCCATGCCGTGGCTGAAGCCGCCGGTGACCCGGTGCGCCGCGTCACCGAGCTCGAAGCGCTCGAGCAGGTCCTGGGCGCGTGGCTCCCAGCCCGACATCCGGCGCAGCCGCGCCGCGAGCTGCAGGTGCTCCCACGGGGTCGCCCGCGGCACCAGGCCCCCGACGTCGGGGCAGTACCCGGTCGACCGCTTGACGGCCAGGGGGTCGGCCGCGACGTCGATCCCGTCCACCAGCACGTCCCCGCCGGTCGGCGGGATCACCCCTGCCAGCACCCGCATCGTGGTCGACTTCCCGGCGCCGTTGCGCCCGAGCAGCGCGGTGGCGCGGCCGGCGTACGCCGAGATGTCGATGCCGCGGACAGCCTCGACCGCTCCGAACCGGACCCACAGGGCGCGGACTCGGATCCGCTCGAGGCGTTCGACGGTGCGGCCCTCCACCCGTGCATTCTCGCGGATCGCCAGTGCCCCCGCAGACGAACGTCCGAAATGTCCGAGCCGCCGTCCGAGCACACCGCCGAGGCGCCACCTTGTTGCCTCTTGCCACCGTCGAGGCGTCAGTTCGTCGCCTCTTGCCAACGTCGAGGCGTCAGTTCGTCACCGTTGGAACCCACCGAGGTGTCACGGGTGAGTGACCGCGTGACGCCTCGGTGCGAATTCCGCGGAACATCGCGCCGCCTCGGCGCGAACCAGGAGAAACTTTGTGACGCCTCGGCGTCAGGCGGCGGGGAAGGTGCCGCCGTTCTCCGCGACCGCGACCAGGCTGGCCGGCGGCTCGAAGCGGTCGCCGTACCTCGCGGCGAGCTCGCGGGCGCGGGCGACGAACCCGGCCGGTCCGCGTCCGGTCCGGCCCTCGAAGCCGTTGATGTACTGGATCGCACCGCCGGTGGCCGGCGGGAAGCCGATGCCGAAGATCGAGCCGATGTTGGCCTCTGCGGCGGAGTGCAGGACGCCCTCGTCGAAGCACTTCACCGTCTCGATCGCCTCCACGATCAGCTGCCGGTCGGCGATGTCCTCGAAGGGGATCTGCTCCTGGCGAGGAGGGAACTGCTCGGCGAGACCCTCCCAGAGACCGGTGCGGTTGCCAGCCTCGTCGTAGGAGTAGAAGCCGGCGCCCTTGAGCTTGCTGGAGCGGCCGATTCCGATCATCGTGTCGATGACCTGCCTCCGAGGGGTGCTCCACCCAGGTGCCGCCGTCGCGCTCGACTGCCTCCTTCGAGGCCTTGCGGATCTTGTACATCAGCTCCATGTTCAGCTCGTCGCTGATCTGCAGCGGGCCGACCGGGTAGCCGGCCATCGTGGTGGCGCGCTCGATGCTCATCGGGGCGACGCCCTCGGCGAGCATCGAGATGCCCTCGTTGATCTGGGTGCCGATCACCCGCGAGGTGTAGAAGCCGCGGCTGTCGCTGACCACGATCGGCGTCTTGCGGATCTGCTGCACGACGTCGATCGCCCGCGCGGTTGCCTCGTCGGAGGTCTCGGTGCCGCGGATGATCTCGACCAGCGGCATCTTGTCGACCGGCGAGAAGAAGTGCAGGCCGATGAAGTCCTTCGGCCGGTCCACCCCGCCGGCCAGCTCGCTGATCGGCAGCGTCGAGGTGTTCGAGCACAGCAGTGCGTCGTCGTTGACGTGCTCGAGGATCTCGGCGAACACCTTGTTCTTCAGGCTCGGGTCCTCGAAGACCGCCTCGATGACCAGGTCGCAGCCCTTGAGGTCGGCGGGGTTGTCGGTCGGGGTGATCCGGCCGAGCATGTCCTCGGACTTCTCCGCGGTGAGCTTGCCGCGCGAGACCGCCTTCTCGTTGAGCTTGACCGAGTAGTTCTTGCCTCTCTCGGCAGCCTCGGCGGAGACGTCCTTGAGGACGACCTCCATGACCGGCCTTCGCGCACACGTAGGCGATGCCCGCGCCCATCATGCCGGCGCCGAGCACGCCGACCTTGGTGGCGGTGAACTTCGGTACGCCGGCCGGCCGCAGCGACCCGGAGTTGATCGCCTGCAGGTCGAAGAAGAACGCTTGGATCATGTTCTTGGCGTTCTGCCCGGTCACCAGCGAGGTGAAGTAGCGCGACTCGATGGTGCCCGCGTTGTCGAAGTCGACCTGGGCGCCCTCGACGGCAGCAGCCATGATCGCCTCGGGAGCCGGGAAGTGCGCGCCCTTCAGCTGCTTGCGCAGCGTGGCCGGGAAGGCGGGCAGCATCTGCGCGAGCGACGGGTGCGACGGGGTGCCGCCGGGCATCTTGTAGCCGTCCCGGTCCCAGGGCTGGGCCTTGGCCGCGTCGTTGTCCTTGTTGTCCAGGACCCACTGGCGGGCCGTCGCGAGAAGGTCCTCGGGAGCGACGATCTCGTGCACCAGGCCCTTGGCCCGGGCGGCCTCCGGCTGGTAGCGCTGGCCCTGGAGCAGCACGTCCATCAGCGCAGGCTGTACGCCGAGCAGCCGCACCGTGCGGGTCACGCCGCCGCCGCCGGGAAGCAGACCGAGGGTGACCTCGGGCAGGCCGATCTCGTAGCGACCGGCCGCTGCGATCCGGTGGTTGAAGGCCAGCGCGATCTCCAGACCGCCGCCGAGAGCGGCGCCGTTGATCGCCGCCACCGTCGGGACACCGAGCCGCTCGATGCGGCGCAGCTGGGCCTTGATCGGCCTGGCTCTTCTCGAAGATCTCCTGCGCCTGGTCCTCACGGACCGACTGGAGGTCCTCGAGGTTGCCGCCGGCGAAGAAGGTCTTCTTCGCCGACGTGACGACCACGCCGGTGATCGTCGTCCTTCTCGGACTCGAGCCGGGTGACTGCCTCCTCCATCGAGCGGCCGTAGAGCTCGTTCATCGTGTTGGCGCTGGCGGTCGGGTCGTCCAGCGTCAGGACGACGATCCCGTCGGCGTCCTTCTCGTACTTCACTGCAGAGTCAGTCATGTCAGTCCTTGGGAGATCAGTGGTGGGTCTCGGCCGGGCTCGACCGGCGAAGGTGCGCGGTCAGATGCGTTCGACGATGGTCGCGATGCCCATGCCGCCGCCGACGCAGAGCGTGGCGAGACCGCGGCGCAGGTCGCGGCGCTCGAGCTCGTCGATCAGGGTGCCCAGGATCATCGCGCCGGTGGCGCCCAGCGGGTGACCCATCGCAATCGCGCCGCCGTTGACGTTGGTGATCTCCTCGGAGATGCCCATGTCGCTGCATGAACCGCATCGCGACCGCGGCGAACGCCTCGTTGATCTCGAAGAGGTCGATGTCCTCGGTCTGCAGACCGGCCTTGGCGAGCGCCTTGCGGGCAGCCGGGGCCGGGCCGGTCAGCATGATCGTCGGGTCGGAGCCCGAGACCGCGGTGGCGATGATCCTCGCGCGCGGGGTCAGGCCGAGGTCGGTGCCGACCTGCTCGTTGCCGATCGCGACGATCGCTGCGCCGTCGACGATGCCGGAGCTGTTGCCGGCGTGGTGGACGTGGTTGATCTTCTCGACCCAGTGGTACTTCTGCAGCGCGACGTCGTCGAAGCCGAGGTCGCCGTGGAACTGGAACGACGGCTTGAGCCCGGCGAGCCCCTCGACCGTGGTGCCTGGCCGGATGAACTCGTCCTTGTCGAGCACGGTCAGGCCGTTGAGGTCCTTGACCGGGATCACCGAGTTGTCGAAGTACCCGTTCGCCTGTGCCTTGGCCGCACGGGCCTGTGACTCGGCGGCGAACGCGTCGACGTCCTCACGGCCCCAGCCCTCGAGCGTGGCGATCAGGTCGGCGCCGATGCCCTGCGGCACGAACGACGTCGTGAACGCGGTGTGCGGGTCGGAGGCCCAGGCGCCGCCGTCGGAGCCCATCGCGACCCGCGACATCGACTCGACGCCGCCGGCCAGGATCAGGTCCTCGAAGCCACCGCGGACGCGGCTCGCGGCCTGGTTGACCGCCTCGAGCCCGGAGGCGCAGAAGCGGTTGAGCTGGACACCGGCGACGGTCTCGGGCAGGCCGGCGGCGAGCGCGGCAGTCTTGGCGATGTCGCCACCTTGGTCACCGATCGGCGAGACCACCCCGAGGACGAGGTCGTCGATGCGGTTCGGGTCGAGGTTCGGGTTGCGCTCCCGGACCTCGTCGAGCAGGCCCACGACGAGGTCGACCGGCTTGGTGCCGTGCAGCGACCCGTCCTTCTTGCCCTTGCCCCGCGGCGTGCGGATGGCGTCGTACACCAGCGCTTCTGGTTGTGCCATGAGATGTCCCAACGGTCGGTGGAGCGTCAATGGAAGCCGTTCGCCATTCTGACAGTAGAACTGTCAGGGTCAATGGTGCCCGGCATGTGGGCTACCTCACGGGCTGCCTCATCGGCGCCGCGCGGTAAGCACTTCGTCAGATCTGCGCGGGCGATCCACGCCTAACGTCGCAGGGTGAAGCGCTTCCTTGTCGTGGCTGGCGTCGTCGTCGCTGCGGTCCTCGCCGTGGCTCTCCCCGTCTTCGAGCCGTGGCGTGCGTTCACCAGCAGCACGATCGACGAGGCGGCCCCGTCGAGCATCCCGTCGAGCATCGCGTCGAGCATCCCGTCGAGCATCCCGTCGAGCACGCCCGCGGTCGACGCGTCGGCCACGAGCGCGGCACCTTCACCGTCACCGAGCCCGGTCGACATCGTCCTGGCCAGCGGCGAGTTCGTCGACGCCGAGCACGGCACCTCGGGGACCGCGCGCATCCTGCAGCTCGCCGACGGCCGCAGGTTCCTGCGCCTGGAGCAGCTCGCGAGCTCCGACGGCCCCGACCTGCACGTCTGGCTCAGCGACGCCAGGTCGGGAGGCAGCTGGGGGTCCTACGACGACGGGACGTACGTGCGCCTGGGCAACCTCAAGGCGACGCACGGCAACCAGAACTACCCGATCCCGGACTCCGCCGACCTGGCCGCGATGCGCTCCGTGGTGATCTGGTGCGACCGGTTCAACGTCGCCTTCGGAACCGCGCCGATCCGCGTCGCTCCTCGCTGAGCGGGGTCTCTTGTCGGCGGAACCGGGACCAAGGACCCCGGTCTTCGTGCTGGCGCGCGCCTACCCTCGAGGTACGACGGCAGGAGGTCCCCATGACAGAGGAAGAGCCGATGGGCCTGATGACGACCGAGGAGTGCTGGGACATGCTCCGGGCACACGAGTTCGGCAGGCTCGCGTTCCACCTCGGCGGCGAGGTGCATCTGACGCCGATCAACTACGCGGTCGAGCACGACACGCTGCTGTTCCGGACGGCGGAGGGCAGCAAGCTGCTCGCCGTCGAGATGAACTCCGACGTGGCGTTCGAGATCGACGAGTTCAGCGAGCAGCACGCCCGCAGCGTGATCGTCCGTGGTGTCGCGCGTCACTTGCCCGAGGACGAGGAGCACCGGGCCGAGAACGTCCCGCTGCGTCCTTGGGTGCCGAGCCTGAAGTACGACGTCGTGGAGATCCGGCCGACCGAGATCAGCGGGCGCACGTTCGAGCTCAGCCGCCCCTGGCTGCACATCGTCCCGACGAGCTGAGGGGGTTTCGACAGGCTCGACCACCGGTGGTTGAGCCTGTCGAAACCACTCACGCTGCGCGGCGGGCGAGCTGCTTGTCCCGCGCGACGATGGCACGGCGCACCTTCGGCCCGCCGGTCGTCATCTTGTAGAGCTTGGCCAGCTGCGACGGTGCATTGGTGACGGTCGTGTCGGCCAGCCAGCCGTTCGGCAGCGACAGCCGCACGACCTTGTGCCAGGCGGAGTAGAGCTGCTTCGGGAACGGCGCCGAGTGGTAGTTGAGGCCGTACTTGTCGAACAGCGCCTGCACCTTCGGCGCTACCTCGGCGTACCGGTTGCTCGGCAGGTCCGGGAAGAGGTGGTGCTCGATCTGGTGGCTGAGGTTGCCACTCATCAGGTGCATCGTCTTGCCGCCGGAGATGTTGGCCGCACCGAGCATCTGGCGCAGGTACCACTCGCCCTTGGTCTCGCCCTCGATCGAGCGCTTCTCGAAGGTCTCGACGCCCTCGGGGAAGTGGCCGCACAGGATGATCGAGTTGCTCCACAGGTTGCGCACGATGTTGGCGGTGAAGTTCGCAGCCAGCGTGGGCAGGAACGACCCGGTCGGGATCGACAGCGCCGGGTGCACCAGGTAGTCCTTGGTGGCCTGCTTGCGGATCTTGCGGAGCACGCCCTTCAGGCGGCGCTGGAACTCCGGGTCCCTGGTCTTCTTCTTCTTGATGGTGGCGCCGAGCTCGAGGTCGTAGGCCGCGATGCCGTACTCGAAGAAGCACGCGTTGATGAAGTTCCACAGCGGCTGGCCCAGGTACATCGGGTGCCACGGCTGCTCCTCGTCGACCCGTGCGATGCCGTACCCGAGGTCGTTGTCCTTGCCGATCACGTTGGTGTAGGTGTGATGCAGCTCGTTGTGCGAGTGCTGCCAGTCCTTGGCGGGTGTCGCCATGTCCCACTCCCAGGTCGTGGAGTGGATCTTCGGGTCGCGCATCCAGTCCCACTGGCCGTGCAGCACGTTGTGCCCGATCTCCATGTTCTCCAGGATCTTCGCGACGCTCAGGCCGGCCGTGCCGACCAGCCACGCCGGCGGGAAGATCGAGGCCAGCAGCACGATTCGGCTGCCGAGCTCGAGCGAGCGCTGGGTCTTGATCAGGGTGCGGATGTACGCCGCGTCGTCGGCACCGCGGGACTCGATCACCTCGGCACGGATCGCGTCGAGCTCCTTGCCGAGCCGCTCGATGTCCGCCGCGCTGAGGTGGGCGATCGGGTTGTCGGTCTTCTTCTGGATCGTGGTCATGGGTCTCCTCGGTCGATTCGGTGATCGAGCTCAGTCGAGATCAGTGGTCGAAGGTGCACGGGCCGGCGGCCGCGTTGATGCAGGTCTGGACGAGGACGCCGCCGCGATCGGTCTCGCCGGCGACGGCGGTGGTGAGGTCGCCGCTGCGGAGGTCGCGCACGGCACCCTCCTTGAGCGGGATCACGCAGCTGTAGCAGACGCCCATCCGGCAGCCCGAGGGCATCAGCAGGCCGGCGTCCTCCGCAGCCTCGAGGATCGGGGTGCCGCCACCGGCGGCGACCACGGTGCCGCTGCGGTCGAAGGTCAGCTCGCCACCCTCTCCGGCGACCAGGACGGACGCCCGGAACTGCTCGGTCTGCAGCGCGAGGCCGGCGCGATCGTGGTGCTCCTCGAGCGCGTCGAGAAGGCCGGTGGGGCCGCAGGCGTAGGTGGCGCGCTCGGCGAGGTCGGGCACGAGCGTCGCGAGGTCGGCGACGTCGAGCAGGCCGTGGGTGTCGTCGTACCGGGCGACCAGGCGGATCGCGCCGGCGGCGTCCAGTGCGACCAGGTCGCGCAGGAAGATCGAGTCCGGCTCGGTGGGCGCGACGTGCACGACGACGATGTCGAGCTGCGCGCTGCGATAGGGCCGGAGCACGCCCTCGTCGGTCGACGGGAACAGGTTGCGCAGCATCCCGATCACCGGGGTGACGCCCGAGCCCGCGGTGACGAAGAGCAGCTTGGTCTCGACACGCTCGGTTTCGACAGGCTCGGTTTCGACAGGCTCAACCACCGAGAAGTCGGGAAGCACGAAGTCACCGGTCGCCTGCTCGAGGTGCAGCAGGGTGCCCGGCCGGGTCCGGTGGACCAGGTACGGGCTGACGGTGCCGTCCGGCACCGCCTTGACGGTGATCGAGATGAATCCGTCGGGACGCGGGCCGTGGGTCAGGGAGTAGGCCCGCCACTGGCGGACGCCGTCGACGTCGACCCCCACCCGGACGTACTGACCGGGCACGTGCCCGGCCCAGTCGGCACCCGGGCGGATGACCAGCGTGGCGGCGTCACGGGTCTCTGCGACCACCTCGACGACGCGGCCACGGAGCGCGGCACCGCGGCGCAGCGGGTGGAACAGGTCGAGGTAGTCCTCGGGCAGGAGCGGCGTGGTCGCCGACTCGGCGAACCGGGCCAGCTGGTCGCCGAGGCGACGCAGCGGGCGCGCCGGCGCACGCGATGGGGCGATCGTGTCGGTCATGGCCCCAGTTTTGCGTGTCTGCGTGGCAAAGACCTGACCGAGCCACGTGAATAGTTGAGGTACTTTTGTACTCTCCGAACAAAGGAAGTCGATGGCCCCGCATCGCCAGACGATGGCACTCCGACTCCCGGCCGACGTCGTCTCAGCGATGCGCCGCGACATCACCGGCGTCGCCGAGCAGGTGATCGCCGCCGTGGTCAACGAGGTGCCCAGCTACAGCGACCCGTTCCGAGGGCAGATGGGCCGCAACATCGAGGTCGCCGTCAAGGTCGCCCTCGAGGGCTTCCTCGACCTCGCGGCGCGACGGGAAGGGATCGACGCCGGCGACCAGATCGAGTCGGTGCTCGACGCGGCGTACGCCCTGGGCCGGGGTGAGGCGCGCAGCGGCCGCAGCATGGACGCGCTCGCCCGTGCCTACCGCGTCGGCGCTCGCGTCGCGTGGCGCGAGATGAGCGAGGCGGCGGTGGCGGCAGGCTTGTCGGCGACGACGACCGCCCGGTTCGCCGAGCTGGTCTTCGCCTACATCGACGAGCTCTCGGGGGCGAGCGTCACCGGTCACGCCGAGGAGCTCGCAACCTCGGGCCGACTGCGACAGCGTCGGCTCGAGCGGCTCGCGGTCCGCCTGCTCGAGGGAGCGACCGAGGCCGACGCGGTCGGTGCGGCGGAGCGCGCGGACTGGACTCCACCGGCGTCGCTGGTCGCGGTGATCCTTCCCGAGGACAAGGTCCGCTCGGTCATCGGCCGGCTCGACGGCCAGACGCTCCAGGTCTCCGAGGACTCCCCCAGCGTCGAGATCGACAGCGGCCTGACCGTGCTGTTGGTGCCGGTCGGGTCGACCAGGGCGCGGACCGCCCTCCTCAGGCTGCTGCGCGAGTCCGGGGCGGTGGTGGGCCCGACGCGCGTTTGGACCCACGTCCGGTCGTCGTACGCTCGCGCGCTCCGGGCCCAGCGCCTCGGCTTCACCCTCGACACCGAGATCCACCTCGCCGAGCTGGTGCGCACCGCAGACGGCGACGCCCTCGACGACCTCCGGGCTCGCGTGCTCGCTCCGCTGCGCGAAGTCCGCGCGGCATCGGCCGAGAAGCTGACCGAGACCCTGGCGTCCTGGTTGCGCCACCAGGGTCGGCGCGACGAGGTCGCCGGCGAGCTGTTCGTGCACCCGCAGACCGTGCGCTACCGGATGGGGCAGCTGCGCGACCTGTACGGCGACCGGCTCACCGACCCCGACTTCGTCAAGGACGCGACCATCGCGCTTGCGTGACGCATGTCGACGAGCTCGACGCCCGGGTCACGCCTGGACCGCGGCCCCGGACTCGACCAGCGCCTCGACGTCGGTGATGCCCCACGCGGTCAGGGCCTCCCGGGTGTGGGCCCCGGGTCCTGGGGCCGGCGGCAGGCCGAGGGTTGCGTCGGTGCGCGAGAAGCGGGGGGCCGGCGCGGGCTGCACCAGGCCGTCGTGCTCGACGAAGACGCCGCGCTCCTTGATGTGCGGGATGGTCGAACGCCTCGCTCATCGGGAGGATCGGCGCGACGCAGGCGTCGGTGCCGTCGAAGATCGCCGACCACTCGGCCTGGGTCTTCTCCTTGAACCGGGTCGGTGATGATCGTCGCGGAGCTCGTCGACGCGGTCGAGGTCGTAGCGGTCCGGTGCCGCCTCGCGGATCGCCGAGAAGGTCGACGAACGCCTCGTAGAACTGCGGCTCCAGCGCGCCGACCGACATGTGCCTGCCGTCGGCGGTCTCGTAGATGTCGTAGTACGGCGCACCGCCGTCGAGCAGGTTCGCGGCCCGCTCCTCCTTGAAGTGCCACTGGCCAGGAAGGCCGCGCCCATCGCGTTGAGGCTCGCCGTGCCGTCGACGATCGCTGCGTCGACGACCTGGCCGCGACCGCTGACGCTGGCCTCGAGCAGCGCGGCGAGGACTCCGATGACCAGGTACGTCGACCCGCCTCCGAAGTCGCCGACCAGGTTCGTCGGGAACTGCGGCTTCTCCTTGACCTGGCCGAGGCCGAAGAGCGTCCCGGTGATCGCGATGTAGTTCATGTCGTGCCCGGCCGTCGACGCCCAGGGGCCGGTCTGCCCCCAGCCGGTCATCCGCCCGTAGACCAGCCTCGGGTTGCGGTCCAGGCAGGCGTCCGGCCCGATCCCGATCCTCTCGGTGACGCCGGGCCGCATGCCCTCGATCAGCACGTCGGCGTCCTCGACGAGCCGCAGCACCGTCTCGACCGCCTCGGGCTTCTTCAGGTCGAGCGCCACGCTGGGGCGGCCGCGGTTGAGCAGGTCGTGCGAGCCGCCGGTGAGCAGCTGGCCGCCAGGTCGTTCGATCCGGATCACGTCGGCGCCGAGGTCTGCGAGCAGCATGCAGGCGTGCGGACCCGGGCCGATGCCGGCGATCTCGACGACCTTGACGCCGGCGAGAGGACCGGTGCCCTGACCGAGTGCGTAAGTCATGCGCGGATCATGACAGATCCACTGTCACGATCGGCGCCTCAGTGCATCGAGTGCACGACCGCGTGGCCCTTGCCACGCGCGATCATCTGGCGGTTGACGGGCACCGCCACCACGAACGCGATCACCAGCGAGGCCACCAGGCTCGACCAGAACAGCAGGTCGCGCAGCCCGGCATCCATCGCCCCCGGCACGGACACCACGAAGCCGTTGTCGACCAGCTCCATCACCGCGATCGAGACGGTGTCGGCGGCGAGCGCCGTCCTGAACGCAGTGCCCGCGGTGAGTCCGTGCCGGCGTACCGCGGTGAACGTGAGCAGGTAGCCGAAGAAGAACGCCAGCACGATCGACAGCAGGATGCTCGGCACGTTCGACCAGCCCCACCAGGTCGCCAGCACCATCCCGAGCACCTCGCCGATCGCACAGCCGGTGAGGCAGTGCAGCGTCGCCGAGATGGCGGTCCGCCAGGAGCTGTCGTGGTCCGACATCGTCGCGTGGTCGTGGTCCATGGCCCGCACCCTATACCCCCTGGGGGTATTGCTCAAGTGATCGACGCCACCTATGCAACTAGTTGCACATGGTCGCCGTCGCAGGCACAGTGGTCCCGTGGCTCTCGAACACGCCCTGCTGGTCTCGCTGAGCGAGCGACCCGCCGCCGGACTGGAGCTGGCGCGCCGCTTCGACCGCTCGATCGGGTTCTTCTGGAGCGCGACGCACCAGCAGATCTACAAGGTGCTGCGCCGGATGGAGGACGACGGCTGGGTCACCGCGCAGGTGATCGGGCAGTCGGGGCGGCCGGAGAAGCGGGAGTACTCGGTCACCGACATCGGGGGCAAGGTGCTCGCCGACTGGATCGCCACCACCACTCCGCGGCCCGGCTTCCGCAGCGAGATCGCGGTGAAGATGCGCGGCGCCTCGTACGGCGACCGCCGAGCCCTGCTCGCCGAGGTCGCGGGGCTCGTCGCCGACCACCGCACCCGGCTGGCGCACTACGAAGCCCTCGCTGCCCGCGACTACCCCGAACCCGACCGACTGACCGGGCAGGACCTGGACACCTACCTGGTCCTGCGCGGCGGCATCCTCCAGGAGTCGTTCTGGATCACCTGGCTCACCGAGTACCTGGAGGCCCACCAGGTTTCGAGGCTCGCCAGCGCTCGCACCTCAACCACCGATGGGACGACACCGTGACCCGCTACCCGCACCTGCTCGAGCCGATCACGATCGGCGACCTCACCCTGCGCAACCGCGCGGTGATGGGCTCCATGCACACCGGGCTCGAGGACTTCTTCTGGGACATCCCGAAGCTCGCCGCCTACTACGCCGAGCGCGCCAAGGGTGGCGTCGGCCTGATCGTCACCGGCGGCTACGCCCCGAACAAGCGCGGCTGGCTGAAGCCGTTCGCGAGCGAGATGTCCACCCGCTTGCACGCCGAGCGGCACAAGCAGGTCACCGCCGCGGTGCACGAGCACGGTGGCGCCATCGCGCTGCAGGTCCTGCATGCCGGGCGCTACTCCTACACTCCGTTCTCGGTGTCGGCCAGCGCGATCAAGGCACCGATCAACCCGTTCAGGCCGAGTGCGCTGTCGAGCCGTGGCGTGGACCGCACCGTCTCCGACTTCGCCCGTGCCGCCGGGCTCGCCCGCCGCGCCGGGTACGACGCGGTCGAGATCATGGGCTCCGAGGGCTACCTGATCAACCAGTTCCTGGCCGCCCGGACCAACCGGCGTACCGATGCGTGGGGCGGGACCGCGCAGAAGCGGATGCGGTTCCCGGTCGAGATCGTCCGGCGTACCCGGGAGACCGTCGGCGACGGCTTCCCGATCATCTACCGGCTCTCGCTGCTGGACCTCGTCGAGGGCGGCCAGACCTGGGAGGAGGTCGTCGAGCTGTCGGGCCTCATCGAGGACGCCGGCGCGACCGTGATCAACACCGGCATCGGCTGGCACGAGGCCCGGGTGCCGACGATCATCACGCAGGTCCCGCGCGGCGCCTGGACCTGGACGACCCGGCGACTGAAGGCCGAGGTGTCGATCCCGGTCTGCGCCTCCAACCGGATCAACACCCCGCAGCTCGCCGAGCAGCTGATCGCCGACGGCACCGCCGACCTCGTCTCGATGGCCCGCCCGCTGCTCGCCGACCCCGACTTCGTCAACAAGGCGGCTGCCGAGCGCGAGGACGAGATCATCACCTGCATCGCCTGCAACCAGGCCTGCCTGGACCACGTGTTCAAGAACCAGAAGGCCTCGTGCATGCTCAACCCGCGCGCCGGCCGGGAGACCGAGATCGTGCTGATGCCGTCGGTGCGGGTTTCGACAGGCTCAACCACCGTAAGGAAGATCGGCGTGGTCGGCGGCGGGCCGGCGGGCCTGGCGGCAGCCGCGGCGTACGCCGAGCGCGGGGACGCGGTCACCTTGTTCGAGAAGGGCGCCGAGCTCGGCGGCCAGTTCCGCCTCGCGATGCGTATCCCCGGCAAGGAGGAGTTCGCCGAGGCGCTGCGCTACTACCGCCGCCAGCTCGAGATCCATGCCGTCGACGTCCGGCTGGACACCGCGGCGGACCTCGAGGCGCTCACCGGCTTCGACGAGGTCGTCATCGCCACCGGGGTGGTGCCGCGGGTCCCGGCGATCCGGGGCATCGACCATCCCAAGGTGGTGTCCTACGCCGACCTGCTCGACGGTCGCGTCGAGGTGGGCCCGCGGGTCGCGGTCATCGGCGCCGGCGGCATCGGGGTCGACGTCGCGCACTACCTCACCCACGACCCCGGCGAGACCACGGCGGACTGGCTGGCGCACTGGGGCGTCGGTGACCCGTCCGGGGAAGGGGATCAGCGGGCCGGCGGCCTGGCCGCACCGACGTCGCGCGAACCGGTCCGCGAGGTGACCCTGGTCCAGCGCAAGACCTCGATCATCGGCAAGGAGCTGGGCAAGACCTCCGGCTGGGCGCATCGCGCGGTGCTCAAGCAGGCCGGCGTCACCCAGGTCAGCGGGGCGACGTACGACCTGGTCGACGACCGCGGCCTGCACGTGACCGTCGACGGGGAGCAGCGCGTGATCGAGGTGGACCACGTGGTCGTCTGCGCCGGCCAGGAGTCGGTGCGCGACCTGTACGACGCGCTGCTGGCCGCCGGCCGACCGGTCCACATCATCGGTGGCGCCGACGTCGCCGCCGAGCTGGACGCCAAGCGCGCGATCGAGCAGGGAGTCCGGCTGGCCGCCAGCTGACCCTGCGAGCAGACGGACGCCCGGCACGCGTGTCGCGTGCCGGGCGTCCGGTTGGTTGGAGCTGCAGGTCCAGGGTCAGATCGGCAGCGAGTGCAGCGCGCCGCAGAGCTGGCCGAGCTGGTCGGTCGGGTCCTGCGAGGCGATCTGGTCGCACAGGTCGCCCAGGGTGTCGCCGACCAGGCCGCCGGTGGGCAGACCACCCGTCGGCAGACCACCGGTCGGCAGACCACCGGTCGGGAGGCCGCCGCCGAGCGCGTCACAGACCTGGCCGAACTGGCCGGTCGGGTCCTGCGAAGCGAGCAGCGAGCACAGCGCGGCCGGGTCGGTGCCGGTCGGGGCGCTGCCGGCGAGCTGGCCGAGCAGGTCGCAGAAGGCCTCCGCTCCACTGGCAAGCTGGCCGGTCGGGTCCTGCGAGGTGATCTGGCCGGCAGCCGCGAGGCACTGCTCGGTGACCGGGTTCGGGATCGGGGCCGGGGCCGGCGAAGGAGCAGGGCTCGGCGACTTCCGGTTCAGGCACGCACGGTAGGCGGCCTGCGCGCGGTGCAGCGCCTTGCGGTCGCGCTTGAGGTGCCGCTTGGCCTTCTTGATGGCCTTGTGGTGGTGGTGCCGCTTGGCCTTCTTGAGCTTCTTCTTGTCCTTCTTCACGTGCTTGTGGGCCTTGACGACCTGCGTGTGCTGGCTCGAACACGACGACGATGCGTTGGCTGAGCCGGCGAAGGCGGTCAGTCCCAGGCTGAGTGCCAGGGTGACCATGATCGCCAGTGCGATCCTCCCGATGTGCTTGATCACTGCGTTCTCCCGTTCTATGAGCGAAATGTCTTGAAGACACTGGTTTGTCGCCCGAGATATGTGACTCAACGCACAAAACGGACAGGAGTTACGGCCTGGTTTGCGTCTTTCGCTGTTTTCCCCGAACCGGGGCGGGCGGCCCTTGCCCCCAGAACCCCTCCGGGCGACGCTGGGTGGCATGACCCGATCCGTGCGGTTCGCCGCGATCGCCGCGGTGCTGGCGACCGCGGTCGGGTGCGGCACCAGCACGCCGCCGTCGGCCGGCGCCCCGCGGCACACCGCGTCCGCCACCCTGGCCGCAACTCCGGCCGCGACCAGATCGGTGCCGTCGCGCCGCGCCGGCGGCGCCCGACTGACGACCGGACGCAATGCGTGGGTCACGGTCTCGGTCGCGCGGCTCTGGCAGTCGCCGTCAGCACCCTGGCCGGTGGACCGCCCCGCGCTCACCGCGCCGGTGCACTTCGGGACCTGGCTGCGCCACATGACCCTGTCGCAGCGGCGTGCGCTCGACCTGCGCAGCGACACCGAGGCGCTGCTCGGCGACCGGGTGGTCGTCGTACGCCTGCGCCGGCACTGGGCCAAGGTCGTGGTGCCGTCGCAGCCGAGCCAGAAGGACGCCCGCGGCTACCCGGGCTGGGTGCCACGCCGCCAGCTCACCGCGCACCACCCGACGACCACCGACGAGGTGGCGACAGTGACCAGCAGGACCACCTGGTTGCGGACCGACGACGACACGTCGGGCCGCGTCACCGAGATCAGCTTCGGGACCCGGCTGCCCTACGTCGGCAGCGCGGGCCGGTTCGCCCGCGTCGTGACTCCCCGCGGACAGGTTCGCCGGCTGGCTGCCGCGAAGGTGGTCGTGCACACCCCTGGGTCACCGGCGATCCTGCCGACCCGCGCCAGCCTGGTGAGCACCGCGAAGTCCTTCCTCGGCCTGGACTACCTGTGGGGCGGGCTGTCCGGCTTCGGCATCGACTGCTCCGGGCTGACCTGGCTCGACTACCGCGTGCACGGCATCCGGACACCGCGGGACGCCCTCCCCCAGTCGCAGCACGGCGAGCGCGTGACCACCCGCCGTCCCGGTGACCTGCTCTTCTACGCCAGCAACGGCCTCGTGCACCACGTCTCGATGTACCTCGGCGGCGGAGAGATGATCCACGCCCCGCACACCGGCTCGGTCGTCCGGATCGAAGCATTCTCGAACCAGCCCCTGCGCAGTGAGTACGCCGGAGCGCGGCGCTACCTCGACTGAGCGAGGCCGAGACGAGCTTGCTCGTTCTCGTGCCGAGCGAGGGAGAGGCTGACGAGCGGAGCGAGGAACACCTGAGCTGACGGGCGGACCCGCCGATCTCACGGGTGCTCGGTGTCGTGCTCGTGGTCGCGGTGTGACTCGGGCTCCACCTGGAAGGTGGCGTGGTCGATGCCGAAGTGCACCGACACGCAGCCGGTCAGGTCGTCGAGGATCTGACCCACCCCGCGGCCCGCGAGGCTGGCCTCGGTGACGGTCACGTGGGCCGACATCGCCGGCATGCCGCTGGTGATCGTCCAGGCATGCAGGTCGTGGACGTCGACGACCCCGGCGACCTCGCAGAGGTGGCCGCGCACGTCCTCGACGTCGAGACCGCGCGGCGTCGCCTCGAGGAGGACGCCTCCGGCCTCGCCCAGCAACGCCCACGCGCGCGGCAACACCAGGACGGCGATCACCAGCGAGGCGATCGGGTCGGCGCGCAGGAACCCGGTGGTCAGCACCAGCACTCCGGCGGCGATCGCGAGCAGGGAGCCGAACGCGTCGCTGAGCACCTCGAGGTAGGCACCCTTCATGTTCAGCGAGCTGTCACTGCGGCCGGTGAGCAGCACCAGTGAGGCAGTGTTGGAGAGCAGCCCGATGCCCGCGAACAAGAGCATCTTCCCTGCGTCGATGTCAGTCGGGTCGAGCAGTCGCCGGGTCCCGGCGTACGCGAGGTAGGCGCAGACTACGAACAGCACCACTGCGTTCACCACGGCCGCGAGGATCTCTGCGCGGTGGTAGCCGAAGGTCCGGCGCGCGCTCACCGGGCGGGTGGCGATCAGAGACGCGGACAGCGCGATCGCGATGCCCGCGGCGTCGGTGAGCATGTGGCCGGCATCTGCCAGCAGCGCCAGCGAGCCCGACAGCCACGCGCCGACCGCCTCGACCACGACCACGGCGACCGTGACGAGCAGCACGAGCAGGAGCCGGCGGCGGTCCGCGGCGCGTCCGGCGGCATGAGTGTGCGCGTGCCCGGAGTCCGGTCCGTGCAGCGCGCCCATGGGTAGGAAGGTACTCGCGGCACTACCCTGCGAGCGTGCTGTCACCATCCCTG
Organism: uncultured Actinomycetota bacterium; assembly: GCA_963805425.1. Classification (GTDB taxonomy): domain Bacteria; phylum Actinomycetota; class Actinomycetes; order Propionibacteriales; family Nocardioidaceae; genus Marmoricola. The sequence goes on from CAWDUF010000001.1 coordinate 69,765, forward strand.
CCGACGGTCACGGGCGTCGTACTCATGGTTCCCGAGGCGCGCGCGATCACGCCGTTCGCGCACCTCACGATCCTGGCGCCGTTCGGGAAGGACCACGACCCGACCTCCGCCGAGCTCGACGACGTCGAGGAGTTCTTCGCCGCCGAGACGCCGTTCGACTTCCGGCTGACCGAGGTCTGCACGTTCCCTGACGGCACCCGGTATCTGGCGCCCGACCCGGTGACTCGCTTCAGTCGCCTGGCTCACGGCCTGCACCAGGTGTTCCCGGAGTACCCGCCGTACGAGGGCCGCTTCGACATCGTGGTGCCGCACCTGACCATTCCGCAGGACGCGGTCGTCGGGGAGCTGCCGCTCCAGGCGCACGCCCGCGAGGCGACCTTGCTCCGCCACGAGGACGGTGTGTTCACCGAGCTCGCGTCGTTCCCGTTCGGGACGGCCGCGGCGTGAGCATGCTCGATGCCGCGGGGGTCTGGGTCGACGACGCGAGGCGGATGCTGCTCGAGCCCACGACCGTGTCCGTCGAGACCGGCGAGATCGTCGCGGCGTACGGCGATCCGGGGCACCGGCACGCGCTCCTCGCCCTCGCCCTCGGTGGCCGCATGGGTGGACGGCCGAGCTCCGTGGGGGGCGAGGTCGGCATCGACGGCGACTACTCCGCCGAGGCGCTCCAGCGACGGGTCGCCCTGGTCGACGTGCCCGGGGTCAGCGAGCCGGACGAGGTCAGCGCACTGACCACGATCGTCGGCGAGGAGCTTGCGATGGCCGGCAAGCCGGCCCGATCGTGCTCCGCGACGTCCTGGTGCTGCTGGCCTGGCTGATCGTCGCGCTGTTCGCCTCGACACGGGCGGCCCACGACCAGCGGATCTGGACGGTCGGACGAGTCAAGCCCGAGCTCGCGCTCTGAGCCGCGTCAGGTCAGCGAGCGGATCCGGTTGACCAGCACCGAACCGAGCACGGAGACCCCCGCGGCGACGACGTACAGCGACGAGTAGCCGAGGTCGAGGGACAGCATCACTCCGGCAACCGCCGGAGCGAGCACCTGCGGGAGCGCGTTGGCGATGTTGATGACGCCGAGGTCACGGGCCCGGTCGACCGCACCGGGCAGGACCTGGGTGATCATCGCGAAGTCGACCGCGGTGTAGGCGCCGAAGCCGATCCCGAGGACCACCGCGCTGACGAACGCGGCGGTCCAGGTGTGCACGAAGGCGATCAGGAGCAGCGCCGACGCGGCGATCAGGCCGGACCAGATCACGAACGGCTTGCGCCGCCCGACCCTGTCCGACCAGATCCCGCCGAGGATCGCGGTGACCACCGTGCACGCGCCGTACACCGCGGTCAGCAGGAAGACGCCGTCCTCGGCCTCGGACTTGCTCAGACCGACCGCGTCCTTGAGGTAGTAGAGCAGGTAGAGGATCAGGAACGCGTTGCCGAGGTTCATCAGGAAGCGCGTGATCCAGGCCCAGGCGAAGTCGGGGTGCTCCCGCGGGGAGACCCAGAAGTCGGCGAGGAAACGACGGGGGTCGAACGGCCGGCGGAGCTCGCGCGGCAGCACCAGGTCTCGGGAGTCCAGGCAGTACGGGAGGCTGAAGACCACCAGCACGGCGGCCAGGGTGAGGTAGCCGGCAGCGATGCTGCCGGTCGCCGCGGCGATGCCCGACCCGGCGATCACCCCGACGGTCTGGGCGATCGCCAGCACGCCGCCGACGGTGCCACGCTCACCGGCCGGCACCTGGTCGGGCACGGTGGCGGTGATCGCCGCGAGCATCGCGTTCAGCGACGCCTGCGCCAGCGCCCACGCCAGCACCATCGACCACACCGAGTCCGCGGCCGACAGCAGCACCATCGCGACCACCCCGCCGACCAGGCCGCCCACCACCCACGGCAGCCGCCGACCGAACCGCGAGGTGGTGCGGTCGGAGAACGCGCCCCACACCGGGTTGAGCAGGGTCGACACCGCGGCGCCGACACCGGTCACCAGCGACAGCACGGCCTCCTTGTGGTCCCGGCTGATCGCCTCGGCCTGCTCGGCGAGCAGCACCTGGATCGGCCCGAAGAACCCCGACCAGATCGCGATGCTGATCAGGCACAGCCACGCCACCCACAGCTTCGGTGCCGACCGGTTGGGTTCGGCGAGCGCGGCGACCGGTGGCCCGGCCGGTGACCCAGCCGGGGTCGTCACCGGTGCGCCCGGATCGTCTCGGCGTACCAGTCGAAGGAGCGCTTCGGCGTACGCCGCTGGGTCTCGTAGTCGACGTGCACCAGACCGAACCGCTGGGTGTAGCCCTCGGTCCACTCGAAGTTGTCCATCAGCGACCAGCAGTAGTAGCCGCGGACGTCGGCACCCTGGTCGATCGCGGCCGCGACCGCTCGGAGGTGGCTGTCGAGGTAGTCGATCCGCGGCTGGTCGTCGACCACGCCCTCGGCATCGGGCCCGATGCCGTAGGAGCAGCCGCTCTCGGTGATCATCACCGGCGGCATCGCCGGGTAGCGCTCCGTGAGCAGCACCAGCAGCTCCCGCAGCCCGTCCGGTACGACGGGCCAGCCGAAGTCGGTCTTCGGATAGCCCGGGATCTCGCGCTGGTCGAACGGCATCTCGCTGGCCGGGTCGGCCGGCGCCGCGACGCACATCGGGTTGTAGTAGTTCACGCCGTAGAAGTCGACCGGCTGGCCGATCGTCTCGAGGTCGCCGCCTCCGGAGGTCGAGCCTGTCGAGACCCCCATCAGCTCGCCGAATCCGTCGGGGTAGTGACCGAGCAGGATCGGGTCGGCGAAGAGCCGGTTCCACACGGTGTCGAAGAGGTCGGCTGCGGCGCGGTCCTCCTCGGAGTCCGACGCCGGCCACATCGGCGCGTGGTTGGTGGCGGTGCCCACGGCCTTCGCACCCGCCGCGCGGAGAGCGCTCACGGCGAGCCCGTGCCCGAGAAGCAGGTGGTGCGCGGCCGGCAGGGCGCCGAACATGAGCGCCTTGCCGGGGGCGTGCATCCCGAGGGCGTAGCCGAGCAGGGAAGCGACGTTGGGCTCGTTGACGGGCACCCAGTGCGTGACCCGGTCGGCGAGGCGGTCGGCGACGAGGGCGGCGTACTCACCGAACCGCTCGGCGGTGTCGCGGCTCATCCAGCCACCAGCATCTTCGAGTGCCTGCGGCAGGTCCCAGTGGTAGAGCGTCGCCATCGGCGCGATGTCGTGGGCGAGCAGCTCGTCGACCAGCCGGTCGTAGAACGCCAGGCCGGCCGGGTTGACCTCGCCGGACCCGGCCGGCTGGATGCGCGGCCAGGCGATCGAGAACCGGTAGCCCTGGGCACCGAGCCGCGCCATCAGGCCGACGTCCTCGGCGTACCGGTGGTAGTGGTCGCACGCGACCGCACCGCTGCTGCCGTCGTTGATCCGACCCGGCTCCGCGCAGAACGTGTCCCAGATGCTCGGGCCCCTGCCGTCCTCGGTCGCCGCGCCTTCGATCTGGTACGACGCCGTGCTGGTGCCGAACACGAAGCCCGCAGGCAGCCGGAGCTCTCCCTCTCCCATGCCGGCATTCTCGCGCACGGACCCGGCTGTCAGGATCAGATCGTGACCATCGAGGTACGCCGCGCCCGGGACCGCTTCCTCACGCGGGCAGACGGCCGCACCACGTGGCACTCCTTCTCGTTCGGCACCCACTACGACCCGGGCAACATCGGGTTCGGCGCGCTGGTGGCGCACAACGACGAGAGCCTGCCACCGGGCACGGGCTACCCGGACCACGCACACCGCGACGTCGAGATCGTCACGGTCGTCCTGTCCGGCGCGCTCCGGCACACCGACTCCGCGGGTCACCTCGACGTGCTGTTGCCGGGCCAGCTGTCGCGCACGAGCGCGGGCGCCGGCATCGTGCACGCCGAGGTCGCTGATCCCGCGGCGGGTGCCGGCACGACGACTCGCTTCGTGCAGACATGGCTGCGGCCCGACGAGCCCGGCGGCGCGTCGTCGTACGCGGTCGCAGAGGTGGGCCGGCCCGCTGGTCTGACCGAAGTGGTCGGCCCGGGCGGTGCCGTCGCGGTCGGAGCCCGCGGGGTCCGGCTCCACCTGGCCCGGATCGAGTCCGGGCGCGTCGCGCTGCCCGACGCCCCGTCGCTGCACGTGTTCGTGCCCGACGGCGTCGTCGACCTCGGCGACCGCCGCCTCGAGCCCGGCGACGCCGCCCGCCTCACCGACCAAGGCGGCCGCGACCTCACCGTCGAGGAACCTGCCCTGGTGCTGGTCTGGTCCCTGTCTCGTTGAGTTGGGCCAAATGCCCCCGTGAGTTGGGGGAGATGCACCCCTCGATGGTGCAGTTACCCCAACTGAAGGGGGCGCCTTCCCCAACTCGACGATCAGGGGATCAGGACGCCCGGGTTCAGCACGCCGGTCGGGTCGATCGCGCTCCTTGACCGCGCGCAGCATCATGCACGCCGACCGGGCCGATCTCCTCGGCCAGCCACGGCTTGTGGTCCTGGCCGACGGCGTGGTGGTGGGTGATCGAGGCGCCGTTGTGCACCATCGCGTCGGAGGCCGCCGCCTTCGCGGCGAGCCACTGCGCGAGCGGGTCGCCGGACTGCCTTGTCGCCACCGTGAAGTAGAGCGAGGCGCCGGTCTCGTAGACGTGCGAGATGTGGCAGAGCACCAGGCGTCGACTCGCCGAGCGCCGCGGTGAGCGCGTCCTTCACGCGGGTAGACGTGGTCGAGGTTGGACCAGAACGTCACCGTCTCCATCGTCTCGACGAGGACGCCGACGTCGAGGAGCGAGTCGCGCAGGTAGGGCCCGTGGAAGCGGCCCGTCGGCCCAGGCCTGGCCGGCGTCCGGTGCCGAGGTTCGTACCGCCGAGGCCGGTCGAGCAACGCCGGTGACGCCGGTACGCTTGGCCGCGACCGCCTCCTCGGTGCCCTCGTAGCCGGTGATCATCAGGCAGCCGCCCGCGGACTCTGCCGCCGACCTCGGCGGGCTTGGCCAGGTTGATCGCGGTCTCGTTCTCGTCGGAGAGCCGGAGCACCGTCGGCAGCATCCCGGCCTGGGCCAGGGTGCGCATCGCGGCGGCGCCCTCGGCGAACGACGCGAACCGCCAGGCCTCGTACACCTTCACGGCGGGGACGGCGACGCACCCGCACCCGCACTGCGGTGACCACTCCGAACGCGCCCTCGGAGCCCATCACCAGCTCGCGCAGGTCGGGGCCGGCAGCGTTCGCCGGGTGAGTTGCCGAGCTCGAGGGTGCCCTGAGGCGTGGCGACCTTCAGGCCGACGACGAGGGAGTCGAACCGGCCGTAGCCGGCCGAGGACTGGCCCGAGGACCGGGTCACCGCGAAGCCGCCGATCGAGGCGTACTCGAACGACTGCGGGAAGTGCCCGAGCGTGAGCGCCCTCGGCAGCGAGCAGCGCCTCGGCCTGCGGTCCGCGCAGCCCGGGCTCGAGCAACGCCGTCATCGAGTCGTGGTCGACCTCGAGCAGCTTGTCGAAGCGGATCAGGTCGAGCGAGACGACGCCGGCGAAGCCCTCGCGGCGGGCGGCCAGGCCGCCGACGACCGAGGTGCCGCCGCCGAACGGCACCAGTGCGACGTGTCGGCGTACGCACCAGGCGATGACCGCGGCCACCTCGTCGTGGCTGCCCGGTCGGACGACGGCGTCCGGTGAGTCCGAGCCGTCACCGTGGCGGAGCTTGAGCAGGTCGGGGGTCGACTTGCCGCGGGTGCGGTGCAGCCGGGTGTCGTGGTCGAGCAGGACGTGCTCGGCGCCGACGATCCCGGTCAGCTCGGCGACCAGATCGTCGGGCAGCGGAGCACTGAGCACCACGTCGCCCGGCGCGACCGCCGGTGTGTCGCTGGTGCCGATGAAGGCGTCGACCAGGGCGAGCGCGGTCTCCGGCAGCGGCCCGGCCTGCGCCGGGTCTCCCCAGCGGGACCAGTGCATCTCCGGTGTCGTCGCCTCGGGGGTCGGCTGCTCTGTCGTCATGTGTTACAGTGTGACACATGACGTCACTTCGTCACAAGTCTCTCGGCTCGGCTCGATCGCCGGACGGCTCGGCCCGACCACCAGGGGACCAGCAGGCCACCAGCACCGCGGCCGACCTCGCCCTGGACGCCGCGCGCGCGTCGATCCTCGCCGTCGGCTGGAGCCGTACGACGCTGACCGACATCGCCCGCCGCGCGGGCGTCAGCCGGATGACGCTCTACCGCCGCTGGCCCGAGATGAACGCCCTGCTCGGCGACCTGATGACCCGCGAGTGGGGCGGCCTGGTCCACGCTCGACGCCACCGGCGCGAGTGCCCTCGACCGGCTGGTCCGCAGCGGCGTCGCGACCGTCCGCGCGATCCGGGCCAACGCGCTGTTCACCCGGATCGTCGAGCTCGACCCGCAGATGCTGCTGCCCTACCTGCTCGAGCGCCCCGGCCGGTCGCAGGGGCTGGTCGCTCGACGTCCTGGTCGCCGAGCAGTCAGGGCCGGCCAGGCGGCCGGCGAGGTCCGCGACGGCGACCCGGGGCTGCTCGCCCGCTGCGTCGTGCTCGCCTGCCACGGCTTCACGCTGTCGGCCCAGACGATGACCGGCGACAGGATCACCGAGGCCAGGCTCGACGACGAGCTCAGCACCCTTCTCGAGAGGTACCTGCCGGCCATGAGCGCGCGGATCACCGCCGGCACCGCCGGCATCCCCGAGCGCACCGACGTGCTCGTCGTCGGCCTCGGCGTGACCGGTGCCGGCGTCGCCCTGGACGCCGCTGCGCGGGGCCTCGACGTCGTCGCCGTCGATGCCTTCGACGTCGCCTGGGGCACCTCGCGATGCAGCTCCAAGCTGGTGCACGGCGGCCTGCGCTACCTGGCCAAGGGCCAGGTCGGGATCGCCCACGAGAGCGCCGTCGAGCGCGGCATCCTGATGGAGTCGACCGCGCCGCACCTGGTGCGCGCACTGCCGATGGTGATCCCGCTGACCGACGACGTCTCGCGCCTTCCAGGCGTTCCTCGCCCGTCGCGGCGTCGGCGCCGGCGACCTGCTCCGCCTGGTGGCGCGCACCCGTCGCGAGACCCTGCCGCAAGCCACGCCGGATCAGCGCCACCGAGACCCGCACCCTCGCGCCGGTGGTCCGGCGCGACGTCCGTGGCGGCGTCCTGTCCTGGGACGGCCAGCTCGAGGACGACGCCCGCCTCGTGCTCGGCATCGCCCGTACGGCGGCCGCCCACGGTGCGCACGTGCACACCCGCACCCGCGTCGTCGAGGCTCACCGGCACGGCGCACTGCTGCGCGACGAGCTCACCGGCGAGGAGCGCCGGATCGAGGCGAAGCGCCGTGATCAGCGCGACCGGCGTCTGGGCCGGCCAGCTCGTCGAGGGCATCACCCTCAAGCCGAGCCGCGGCACCCACGTCGTGGTCCGCAAGGAGCACCTGCCGGGAGTGCGCTGCGCGATCATGGCGCCGGTGCCCGGAGCCATCGAACCGGTTCGTCTTCGCCCTCCCCCAGCCCGACGGGAACGTCTACATCGGGCTCACCGACGAGCAGGTCGACGGCGCGATCCCCGACGTGCCGGAGGTCGCCCGAGGAGGACGTCGACTTCCTGCTCGACGTGATCTCCCGCGGTGCTCGAGCAACCGCTCACCCGCGCCGACGTCGTCGGTGCGTACGCCGGCCTGCGTCCGCTGCTCGACAGCGACGGCGCGACCGCCGACCTGTCCCGCAAGCACGCCGTGCTGACCTCGGCGACCGGGGTCATCACGATCGTCGGCGGCAAGCTGACCACCTACCGCCGGATGGCCCAGGATGCCGTCGACGCGGCGCGTCGAGGTCAGCCGGTCTGGCAGCCGGTCCGTGCCGCACCAAGGCGCTACCTCTGCTCGGCGCCGCCAGTCGTGAGCAGCTCGCGGCGCTCGACGCGCCCGACGCGGCTCGTCCGCCGCTTCGGCACCGAGGCGCCGGCCGTGCTCGACAACGCCCTCGCCCTCGGCCTGCCCGAGACGAGGCGCTGCGCCCGTGAGCCCGACGATCCCGGCGACCCTTGCCGAGCTGGTCTTCGGGGTCACCCACGAGGGCGCCGCCGACGTCGACGACCTGCTGGACCGGCGTACCCGGATCGGGCTGATCGCCGCCGACCGTGCGATCGCGGAGCCGCTGGCCCGCAAGGCCCTGGACATCGCGCGCAACTAGGCGCGCCCCGGGCTCACCAGTCCGTGGTCGTAGGCGTAGACGATCGCCGCGGGACGGTCGCGGAGGCCGAGCTTGGTGAAGATCCGGCCGATGTGGCTCTTCACGGTCAGCTCGGAGATGAACAGCGTCTCGGCGATCTCGGAGTTCGAGTGGCCCCCGGCCATCGCGCAGCAGCACCTCGAGCTCCCGCGCCGTGAGGGCGTCGTGGCCGGAGTCGGCCGCCGGCACCTCGGCGGGCGTGGCCTCGCGGTAGCTGCTCAGCACCCGACCGGTCACGGCCGGGTCGAGCCAGGAGTCGCCGGCCGCGACCGCGCGCACGGCCCGGATCAGGTCGTCGGCCGAGGAGTCCTTCAGCAGGAAGCCCGCGGCCCCCGCCCGCAGCGCCCCGGAGAGCATCTCGTCGTCGTCGAACGTGGTCAGCACGAGCACCGGCGGAGCGTCGGCGATCGGCCGCCAGTCGCGCGGTCGCGGTGATGCCATCGACCTCACGCATCCGCAGGTCCATCAGGACCACGTCGGTCTCGTGCGCCTCCAGGGCACCGGGCAGCTCGGAGCCGTCGCCACACTCGGCGACGATCTCGAACCCGTCGCGCCGCCGCAGGATCCGCCGCAACCCCGAGCGCACCAGTTCCTGGTCGTCGACCAGCACCACCCGGACCGGCTCGTCGGTCACCGTCAGCAGCCTCGGCAGCTTGCGTCCGCACGGGCAGACAGCTCGCCGTTGCGCTCGCTGCAGCGGCAGCCGTAGGTCGACCACCCAGTCGGCGTCCTCGGGCCCGGCGACGACAGTGGCGCCGAGCTGCCGCTCGGGCACGCATCCCCGCGAGGCCCGAGCCGCCGTCGTCGGTGACGTGCTGGGCCGGGAGCGCGTTGCGCACGGTCAGCCGCGCCTGCCTCGAGGTCGACGGAGAACCGCACCCGGGCGGTTGATTCCGGGGCGTGCTTGGCGATGTTGGCCAGCGACTCCTGGGCGATCCGGTACAGGCCGAGGCCGGTGCCGTGGGCGAGCATCGCCGGGTCACCGTCCTCGGCGTACTCGACGTCGAGCCCGGCCAGCTCCATCTGCGCCACGAGGTCGGAGATGTCGGCGGCGCCCGGCAGGGCCCGGGTCGGCGAGGGACCGTCGGTCAGCGTGCTCACCGTCTGCCGGATGTCTGCCATCGCCTGCCGGCCGACCTGCTCCGCGTCGGCGAGGGCAGTCGTCGACGTCGTCGACGTCGAACCCGGCCGCGTCGTCGGCGTCGCGCAACGCGTGCCGGGCGCCGGTGATGTGCAGGAGCGTCACGCTCAGCGAGTGGGCGACCAGGTCGTGGATCTCGCGCGCGATCCGCTCGCGCTCCGCGAGCGTCGCGCGCTCCCGCTCCCCGACCCGAGCGGCTCGCTCGGCCGTGAGCGCGCGCATCTGGGCGCGCAGCATGCCGCCGATGACGAAGCCGAGGACCACGTCGAGCAGGTGCACCGGACCACCGGTGAGACTGGTCGTCCGTGCCACCACCACGATCGCGGTCATCGAGAACAGCCCGATCACGGCGCCGAGCCGCACGCCCTCGCGGGCCACGAACTCTGCGGTCAGGAGGGCGAGCAGAGCCGGAGCCGTGTCGATGGTGCTGGAACCGCTGACGGGATCCGACAGCAGCCACACGGCAGCTGCGCCGATGCTGCCCAGCTCCAGCCACCACGGCAGCAGCCGGCCCAGCACGAGCTGGGTCACGCTGGGCCAGGCGACCAGGACGATCGTCACCGCGAGCAGGTCAGGCGGCCAGAGCCGGTCGCGCAGGGCCAGCCCGACCACCACGCACAGCACCTGGCCGAGTGTCGAGACGATCGCCACCCACCACGGATAGGCGAGGCCGTGGGCCGCGATGTTCGCCTCGACGCGGGCACGCAACCGCTCGGGCACCGCGGTGAGGGCGCGGGCCCAGCCGTCGGTCCGCGGGGCATACATGGGTCCAGCGTAGGCAGCGCTCGGGCCGGTGGCATCCCCCCGCGGTCGGCCGCGGCACTCCTACCAGGGTCGCAGCGGCCCACCGCGCGATGGGTACCGCGGCCCGATGTCCGCGCGCCGCCGCTCTCGTAGCGTCGAGACCACGACGTCCCACGAAGACGTCACCCCGGACGAGAGAGGCCGTGAGCGAGATGGGCTGGACCGAGACCCACCGCAGGTGGCAGGCACTGCAGGAGATCGAGGCGCAGGCAAGGGCCGGAGCACTCGACGAGCTCCCCTGGAACGACGAGTACGCCGAGATCTTCGGCGACCGGGCGGCGCTGGTCCTCGCGCTGCGGCACCGCTGGCGGCAGACGCAGAGCGCGCAGCTGGACAGCCACCTGCCCGAGCACGTGCTCGAGGAGCAGTGGTGCCGGCTGCACACCCGGCACGCCGGCGTGCTCCGGCTGCTGGACCGGTACGACGCGGCGACCACCGGCGAGTGGAACCGGATCCCGGCCTGACGGCACTTGGGAGTAAGTGCGAATCATTTGCAACAAGGCGCACTGCTCCCTAGGGTGGCTGCGTGACCCAGTTGCTCGAGCCGCCCGCCGACGCGCCGGCTCGCAGCGACGACATCCCGGGGTCCGTGCAGAAGCGAGCGCAGCGAGCGGCCCTGTGGCGCTGCCTGGCCTTCGTCGGGTTCCTGCACCTGGTCGGCTGGGGCCTGCTGGTCGGCGTCGTGGCTCCGGAGGGGTACGAGGTCGGTGGCCACCTGCTCGGCGTCGGCCTCGGTCTGACGGCGTACACCCTGGGCATGCGGCACGCGTTCGACGCCGACCACATCGCCGCGATCGACAACACCACCCGCAAGCTGATGACCGACGGCCAGCGACCGATGAGTGTCGGGTTCTGGTTCAGCCTCGGCCACAGCTCGGTGGTCTTCGTGATGGTGATGGGCATCGCGCTCGGCGTGCGAGCGCTGGCCAGCGGGGTCCAGGACGACGACTCCGCGCTCCAACAGGCGGCCGGCGTCTGGGGTCCCTCGATCAGCGGTGCGTTCCTGCTGCTGATCGGCCTGGTCAACCTCGCGGCGCTCGTCGGCATCCTCCGGGTGTTCGCACACATGCGTCGCGGTCACTTCGACGAGCGCGAGCTCGAGCGCACGCTCGACAGCCGCGGTTTCCTCAACCGGCTGCTCGGCACGGTCACCCGGGCCGTCCGCAAGCCCTGGCACATGTTCCCCACGGGCTTCCTCTTCGGCCTCGGCTTCGACACCGTCACCGAGATCGGACTGCTGGTGATCGCCGGCGGCGCGGTGGCCGCCGACCTTCCGTGGTGGGCCGTGATCACGCTGCCGGTGCTCTTCGCCGCAGGGATGTCGTTGCTCGACACCCTCGACGGTGCGTTCATGAACGTCGCCTACGGCTGGGCGTACTCCCGCCCGGTGCGCAAGGTCTACTACAACATCACCGTCACCGCGCTCTCGGTCGCGGTCGCGATGATCATCGGCCTCGCGACGCTCGGCGGCCTGCTCGCCGACCAGCTCGGCATCCGCTCCGGCCCGATCGCCTGGCTCGCGGGGCTGGACATGGAGCGGCTCGGGCTCGGCATCGTGGTCCTGTTCGTGGCCGCGTGGGCGGTCTCGGTCGCGGTCTGGAAGTACGCCCGGATCGAGGAGCGCTGGTCGGTCCACCTGAGCCGCAGCTCGTGACCCGCGCGCCGAGTGACCGCAGGCCGGTTCGCTCGTTCAATTATCCGTGGGCGATTTGTTCAGATATCGTGGCGCGGTGATCGCCAAGGTGGGACTGGTGGGCGGCGTCTTCGTGGCGTGGCTGCTCACCTTCCTCGTGATGGGCGGCGACGTCATGCCCTCGATCTCCGCGGACGACGCCAAGCCCACGCACGCGACCGGCTCGCCGAAGGCCCCGGTGTCGATCGTGCCGACCCCGGCGTCGTCCACGAGTCCGTCGAGCGCGGTTTCAGGCGGGCCCGGTCAGGCGGCGGCCGCTGCCGAGCTGCTCGCGGGCACCGCCCCGGTGGCCGGTCACGTCCTGGTCGACCGGCCGAACGCCCGCCGCGCCGCGCCCCCCGTGCTGACCTTCCGGATGGCCACCTTCAACGCGCTCGGCGCGTCCCACACCCGCGGCCGCAACCACCGCAGGCAGAAGGCGTCCGGGCCCGCGCGCACGGCCCGCGCCGGCCGCTACGTCCTGGACAACAACATCGACCTGGTCGGCTTCCAGGAGATGCAGGCCGACCAGCGCACCGCCTTCACCAACGCCACCGGCGGGCGCTTCGGGCTCTACCCCGGCAACTCCCTGCGCAGCATGGACGGCGAGAACTCCATCGCCTACCGGCTCGACACCTGGGAGCTGGTCAAGGCCGACTCGGTCCCGATCCCCTACTTCGGTGGCCGCCCGCGCAACATGCCGGTGATCGTCCTGCGGAACAAGCAGACCGGCATCAAGGCGTACTTCACCAACTTCCACAACCCGGCAGACACCGGCGAGTACGGCAACCAGGCACGGTGGCGCGCAGCCGCGAAGGCACGTGAGGTGAGCCTGTTCAGCCAGCTGCGGACCACTGGCTACCCCGTGTTCGTCACCGGCGACATGAACGAGAAGCAGTCCTGGTTCTGCTCGGTCGGACCCGCGGGCAACCTCGTCGCCGCCGCGGCCTCCGTCTTCGGGCAGAGCGGTTGCTCCGTGCCCGGCTTCCGGATCGACTGGATCGCCGGCTCCCAGGGCGTGCAGTTCTCGAACTACCACGAGGACAAGAGCGGCGTGGTCTCCTGGATGACCGACCACCCGGTGATGATCACCGACGTCACGATCGACTCCACTGACTTCCCGAAGGCCGTCGCGAACTAGCGCCCTTGTAAAGCGGTGTTATGGCGTGTGAACACGCGCCACGACGGCGAAAGCGCGCCACAGCGCCGCACCAGTTCGACGATTCGCGGCTACCTCCGCGCCGACTCCAGGAACGCCTTGAGGATCGGTCCGGCGGTGTGCGAGCCGGACTCACCTGTGTCGACGAAGACCGCGACCGCCAGGTCTGCCTGGGCGGCGATCATCCAGGCATGCGTGGGCAGTGGCGTCTTGGAGCCGTACTCCGCGGTGCCGGTCTTCGCGATCACCGGCGGCGGCTGGAGGGACTGCAGCACGACGCCGCTGCCCTCGGCCACGACCGCACGCATCATCGCCCGCAGCTGGCGCGCCTCGGTGTCGGTCAGCGGATGGGCGGGGTCTGCGTCGGCATCGGTGCTGGCCTGGTCCCCGGCGATCAGCTGCGGAACCACGGTCTCGCCCTGCGCGACGCTCGCGACCACCGTGGCCATCGCCATCGGCGACGCAAGCACCTTGCCCTGGCCGATCATGTCGGCGGCACCCTCGGTCTCGCTCGACGCGGGCGGCACCTGGCCGAAGTACGCCGGGAAGCCGAGGTCGTGGTCGACGCCGACGCCGAGCGCGGCCGCCGCGTCGCCGAGGTCGCTGCCGTGCAGACGGCCGTGCTGGGAGATGAAACCGGTGTTGCAGGAGTTGGCGAGCGCGTCGCGCAGGCTGATCCGGCCGAGCCGGCTCGACGGGTAGTCGGAGTAGTTCTTGAACTGCTTGCCGTTCACCGAGATCGTCGGCGTGCAGGAGACCGGCGACGCGGGGGTGAGTCCGGACCGCAGCAGCGCCAGCGCGCTGACCACCTTGAACGTGGACCCGGGTGCGTAGCGTCCGAACGTCGCGGTGTTGTACCCCTTCGACCCCGGTCCGCTCGCCGCGGCGAGCACGTCGCCGGTGGACGGCTGGAGGGCCACGACGGCGCTCGCCGGCCCGACGTGCCCGAGCAGGTCGTCCGCGCGCTGCTGCAACCGCGGGTCCAGGGTCGTGTGCAGGTCGGTGCCGGCCGTCGGCTCGACCTCGAAGAGGGTGCGCGGCTCGGAGTCGCCCGACGACGCCGGGACCGCCGAGACCCGGACGCCGGAGGACCCGCCGAGCTGCTCGTCGTACCTGAGCTCGAGGCCGGAGAGCCCGGCGTCGTCGCCCACGTGCAGGCGACCCTCGCTCTTGTCGATCAGCTCCTTGGTCGCCGGTCCGACGGTGCCGAGGATCGCGGCCGCGAACTCCCTGGACGGCGCGAGGGCGAGGTGGTCGGAGATGCCGCGCGCACCGGGGATCGCGGCGACCCGGCCGAGCAGGTTCGCCGGCACCGTCCTGCGACGGAGCACGAGTGCCTGGACGAACGCCTCGGGCCCGGCCTTGCGCACCTGGTCGACGTACGGCGCGACGCCGATGCCGAGCATGGTGGCCAGGCGCCGTGCCGAGTCGGGCGCGACGTCGGCGGAGACCTGCGCGCGGTCGATGCCGAACCGGACCACCGGCCGCGGGACGACGATCGGCGCACCGCCGCGGCCGAGGATGTTGCCGCGCTCTGCCTTGATCCCGGCGACGCGTAGCGTCTCGCCGTCGGTCAGCGACTTCTCGACCACCGACGGCTTCCAGGAGACCTGCCAGGCGTCGTTCCGGTCGACGAGCTCGGCGGTGGTCTGGTGCTTCCAGGAGTGCCCGCCCAGGTCGACGCTCCAGCTCAGGGACACCGTCGCGGTGTCACCGGAGCGGGTCACCTGGTCGACGTCGACCGATACCGGGTAGTCGTCGAGGGGCTTGACCAGCGAGGCGTACTCCTTGGGGGCCGCGGCCTGGGTGAACGGGATCCCGCTCAGGTCGCCCTTCGACAGCGCCGCGGCGAACTCGTCGGCCGCCTTCCGCGCGTCAGCTCCCTTGTCGAAGAACCCGCAGCCGCCGGTGACCAGCGCGAGGGCGAGCAGGACGGTGAGCAGCCGCCGAGATGTCATGCGTCGATCCGACCAGACGCCGACAGTGCATTCAACTCGGGGGGTTCAACTCCGCGGTCTGCGCGCGCGTAGCCTGCCCGGGTGCAGTTCCGGGCCCTCTTCGCCGACACGGCCCCGCTGCGCAACCCGCACTTCCGGCGACTGTGGTCGGCGAACATCGTCACGGTCATCGGCGCCCAGCTCACCGTGGTCGCGGTGCCGGCCCAGATCTACGCGCTCACCGGCTCCTCGGCGTACGTCGGCCTGACCGGGTTGTTCGGCCTGGTGCCGCTGGTCGTCTTCGGCCTCTGGGGTGGCGCGTTGGCCGACGTGCTCGACCGGCGCACGATCCTGGTCTTCACCACGCTCGGGCTGATCGCGACCAGTGCGTTGTTCTGGCTCCAGGCCGCGGTCGACGTCGGGAGCGTGTGGCTGCTGCTCGGCCTGTTCGCCGTCCAGCAGGCGTTCTTCGCGGTGAACCAGCCGACTCGAAGTGCCGTGCTGCCGAAGCTGTTGCCGACGGCGCAGCTGCCCGCCGCGAACTCGCTGAACATGACCGTGATGATGGCCGGCGGGATCGCCGGGCCGCTCGTCGGCGGAGCGCTCATCCCGGTCCTCGGCTTCTCGTGGCTCTACCTGGTCGACACGATCACCCTCTTCGCGACGCTCGCGGCGGTCGTACGGCTGCCGCGGCTGCCGGTCGAGGGCGCCGCCGGTACGCCGGGCCTGCGGGCGGTGATCGACGGGCTGTCCTACCTGCGTGGGCACCCGGTGCTGCTGATGTCGTTCGTGGTCGACCTGATCGCGATGATCTTCGGGATGCCGCGTGCGCTGTTCCCCGAGATAGCGCACGTCGACTTCGGCGGGCCGGCCGAGGGCGGGCTCGCGTTCGCGCTGCTGTTCGCTGCGATCCCGCTGGGGTCGGTGATCGGCGGTGTGTTCTCCGGCTGGGTCTCGCGCATCGAGCGGCAGGGCCTGGCCGTGGTGGTGGCGATCGTCGTCTGGGGCCTGGCGATCACCGGCTTCGGCCTCGCGGTCGGCCTCGCCGGCAGCGGCACGTCCGTCTTCCTCGCCGTGGCGGTGCTGATGCTGGTGGTCGGCGGCGCGGCCGACATGGCGTCGGCGGCGTTCCGGATGAGCATGCTGCAGAGCTCCGCCTCCGACGCCGTCCGTGGTCGCCTCCAGGGCGTCTTCATCGTCGTCGTCGCGGGCGGCCCGCGGATCGCCGACGTCGCCCACGGTGGTGCGTCGGCGGTGGCAGGCACCGCCGCGACCGCGGCCGGCGGCGGCGTGCTCGTCGTGGTCCTGGTCATCGTCGCCGCCCTCGCCGTGCCCGGGTTCGTGCGGTACCGGCTGGGCGCGTCGGTCGAGTAGCGGCCGTGCGGAGCGTTTCACAACGGCGCAAAAGGGAACCGTCTCGCGTGGAGTCGGACAAGACGTCGACCTGGGTCGCCCTTTCGCCGGCCGACTTCGCGCTCACAGCGCCCCGACAACCGAAGGGAGTCCTCACATGTTGTGGACCATCCTGATCATCGTCCTCATCGTCGCCGTCGTGTTCTTCATCTTCAGCCGGATGCGGGGTGGTGGCGGCACCGTCTGAGCTGAGGGCAGCCGATCCGCTCAGAGGCGCCACTCGACCGGGGCGTCGGGGTCGGGCTCGTAGCAGCACCGCAACCCCGTGCGCACGTGCATGACGAGGTGGTGGGCGACGACGGGGTCGGCGCCGTGGATGGCGTCGAGCGCCGACGCGATGGCCTTGCGGACGGTGACCCTGGCTCGTTCCGCCCCGCTGCCGGACGTGCGCGGCCGGCCCCCGAGCCCGGTGGCGGCAGAGACCTCTGCCAGCAGCGCGTCGCGCTCGGCCGCCAGGGTCGAGCCTCGCGCCGCGTCGCCCCGGGCGTCGGCGTCGTCGAGCTCCGTGTCGATCTCGGCGAGCCGGCGGCGGTACGTCGCGAGCCCCTCGGCGTCGACCAGCTCGCCGAGGCCGGCCTGCTCCACCGTCTGGGCGCCCCCTGCCAGCTGCAGGGCGGGCACCTCGATCCCCGGTCGGGTGAGCAGGGCGTGCAGGTGCTCGAGGCCGCGGCGCGCCGGGATCGCCGACTCCTCTGCGCCCCTGCCGACGAACCACACGCCGGCCGCTCCAGGCCGCAGGGTCATCGTGCTCGAGGACTCTGCGTCGTGCGTCGCAGGCGCGTGCGCCTCGAGGCGCTCGCGCCACCAGGTCGCCCCGATCCGCCGGTAGGTAGCGAGCGCCTTTTCGCGCAGCGCGGCCGCCCGCTCGGTGTCATCGAGCCGCTCGCACGCCCGGGAGAGCGTGTCGTCGGTGACCCCGTGGAACATCACCGCACCCGCGTTGACCACGGCCCGGCCGGCGTACGGCAGCAGCATCGGGGTGATCGTCTCCACCAGCTCGTCGAGTCCGGTCGCCAGCGCGACGTCGAGCAGCAGCTGGAGGACGAGGAGGTAGTTGTGGTCGCGCGGCAGCCCGGCGAGGACTCGCTCGTCGAACGTCGAGGCCAGCCGGCGGGCATCGTCGGGCAGGTCGATCCCCAGGTAGATCCAGGCGACCTCGGCGAGCACCTCGCGGATTCCCTCCTGCTCGGCGATCGCCTCGCCCGCCTGTCCGGCCGCGAGAACGGCCGCGCTGACGTTGCCGGTCTGCACGGCGCTGTAGCCGACGAGGGCGGTGACCACCAGCGCACCGTCGGGCAGCTCGTCGGCCGTCTCCTCGGCCAAAGCGACGAGCGGCGCGACGGTGTCGGTCCGGCCCCGCATCAGGTCGAGCATCAGCCGACGCGAGGCAGCGAAGAACAGCGCCTTTCGTGACTCCTCGCCCAGGCGCTCGAGCGCGCGGACCTGCCGGTTGAGCTCGGAGACGTCGAGGGTCTCCGCGGCGACCGTGAGCAACCACAGGTGTGCCTTGAGCCGCGCGTCGGCGTCGCCGAGGTGGGCCGCCACGTCGGCGAGCTTGTGGGCGAGCTCCCTGCGCACCTCCAGCTCGTCGGGACCCCAGTGAGTGGCGAGCGCGGCATCAAGCGCGTCGGCGAGGACGGCTGGTTCACCGGCAGCCTCGGCGTGAGTCACGGCAGCGACCGCGAACGGGACGGCGCGGCCGTGCTCTCGGGCATAGGCCCAGCAGCGGGCGAGCGCCGCGCCGAGCAGCGCCCGGTCGAGGTCGGCGGTGCTCGCGTCGTACGCCTCGAAGAGCACCGAGGGGATCCGCCCCGGCTCGGTGCCGAACACATAGGTACCGGCGAGGTCGAGCGCCGCCTGCGTGCGGGCGTCGACCTCGCCGGCTTCCATGCCCGTCATGGTGGCATCAGGGCCGCAGCAGCGTCACGGCCTCCATGTGCCGGGCGACGGCCGCTTCGTCCCAGTCGCCGGTGCAGTAGACGCTGAGCTCGGTGATCTGCCCGTCGTCGTCGAGGTCGCACAGGAACACCTCGCGGCAGTACCACTGCGTGCCGCCGTCCTCCCAGCGCTCCTCGACCTTGATCGTGTAGCCGTGCGCCCCGACCGACACCTTCTCCACCCGCGTCCGGCCTGCGGGCGGGTGGAAGCCGACCTTGGCGGCGATGACCTGCTCCGCACCCTGCGCCTGCACCCGCCAGCGCGGGAGCGTGATGTCCGCGAAGACGTCGGGAGCGAACAGCCCCTCGGTCGCGCCGGTCTCGAGGAACGCCACGAAGCGGTCGATGCTCGCCCGGACCTGGGCGGGCACCTCGGTCGTCGTGGCGGTCATCGCACGTCTCCGGCTGCCGCCAGGTTGGCGTCGATCACGGCCATCGTCTGCTGGAGGGACTCACTCGGGCTGAACTCCACCAGGCTCGTGTCCGCGGCGATCAGCGGCAGGTGACCGGGGCCGGCGTAGTAGGCGTCACCGGCTCCGTAGGTCTCCTCGTGGTCGGCCCACCGGAAGGTGATCTGCCCGCTCTGGACCACGCCCCAGTGCGGGCACTGGCACCGGTCGTCGGGCAGCCCCAGGAAGAACGGAGCCGGGTCGACGTCCTCGGGGTAGGACTCGAAGCCGACGGTGTAGCTGTCGAGCTCGGCGTACCGGCCCTGCAGCTCCGGCAGGTCGACGGCGACCGGCGTGGTCATCTTGTTGGCGCTGGGCATTGCTACCTCCTGGGGTTGGGTGTCCTGTTGGGGTTCTCACCCAGGAGGCGTGACACCGGAAGTCACACCGTGACGGCGCGGGTCGCGGGTCGCTGGTCGAGCAGCGAGCCTGCGAGCGGCCAGTCGAGACCACTTGGCGTCCACAGCCATGCTCAACCGCGGGTTGTCCACACAGCCCCAGAACACACCTGCGAACGTGCTGCCGGCCTCCTAGCGTCGGTGTCATGAGCTCGGGACTTCTCGACGACCAGGCCGCTGGCTTCGGCCTGCCCGGAGCGCATCCGCTGGTGATGTTCGCCGGTGCCCTGGAGTCCCTGCTCGACGAGGCCGCCGACGCCGCGGCATGGACGATGACCCCGGGCGAGATGCAGCAGGTCCTGCCGCGGCTGACCCGTGCAGCCGCCCGGCTGGCCGAGGTCGAGCTCCGGGTGCTGACCCAGGCCGACCGCGCCTCGGTCGGCGACGACGTGGGTGCGACCAACACACCGGCCTGGTGGGCACACGTCACCGGACAACAGATCCCGGCAGCCCGGGCAGCCGCAGCCCTGGCCGAGCAGCTCGACACCGGACATCACCCGACCCGGATCGCGCTGGCAGCGGGCCAGGTCAACCCCGACCAGGCCCGGGTCATCCTCCGTGCTGTCGCCGAGCTGCCCGCAGACCTCGGTCCAGCCCTGGTCGCCGACGCCGAAGCCCACCTGGTGTCCCTGGCCGACCTCGACGGCGACTCCCGGCTGGACCCGAAGGCGCTACGGATCGCGGGCCGCAAGATCCTCGACGTGATCGCTCCCGACATCGCCGAGGCCCACGAAGCCGCCGTGCTGGAGGCCGAGGAGCAGCACGCCGCCGCGACGGCGACGTTCATGATGCGCCCCGACGGCCACGGCTCGGTGCTGGGCAGGTTCAAGATCCCCGAGCTGCACGGCGCGATCCTGGCCAAGCACCTCAACGCGATCGCCGCACCCCGCCACCAGGCCGCAGCCGGCGACGCGCGTGAGGATCACTGCCAGAAGGTCACCCGGCCGCTGCGGCTGGGTGCCGCGCTGTGTGAGTACGTCGAGACCCGCGACGCCACCTGTGGCGGTGTCCCGAAGGCCGGCGGTGTCCCGAAGGCCGGCGGTGTCGCGGCGACCGTGGTGGTCACGATGACCCTCGAACAGCTCCTCGGCGGACTCGTCGGTTCGGACAAGCCTGCGGTCCTCGACACCGGTGAGCTCGTCTCGGCCGGCACCCTGCGCCGGCTGGCGTGCGAGGCCGCGATCATCCCGGCCGTCCTCGGCTCGAAGTCCCAACCGCTCGATCTGGGCCGCAAGGCCCGCTTCCACAACGAACCTCAACGCATCGCGATGGGACTACGCGACGGCGGCTGCGCCACCGTGGGCTGCGACTGGCCGCCGGGCATGTGCCACGCCCACCACAAGAAGCCCTGGTCCAAGGGTGGAAGCACCTCGGTCGAGGACGGCGTGCTCCTCTGCCCCCGCCACCACACCCTCGCCCACGACGCCCGCTACCAGCTGAAGACCGACAAGCACGGCAAGGTCACCTTCACCAGACGGACGTGAGAACCCAACGACCACCCGGACCGCGGCGTGAGCGGATGTCCGCGAGTCCGCCTTCTGTCCCCGATGTCTACGGTGTTCGAGTGAGCAGCAAGGAAGAGCGACTGCGCGGCGGCAACATGGGATTGGTTGTCCGAGTGGGCGACGCGGTGGTTCGCGAGGCGGGCGACTGGACTCCTGCCGTGCACCGCGTCCTGACCCACCTCGACGCGGCAGGTGTTGCCGGAGTCCCTCAGCCGCGGGGCTTCGCGGAAGACGGACGAGAGATCCTCTCCTTTGTACAAGGCGTCGTGCCGTCCCACCCGATGCCCGCATGGGTGTGGAGCTTGACAGCGCTGGAGTCCGCGACAGGACTGCTTCGGAGGATCCATGACGCGACCGAAGGTCTCGAATTCGATGGTCCGTGGCGGGCTCCCACACACGAACCTCACGAAGTGATCTGCCATAACGACTTCGCGCCCTACAACCTGGTCTTCGACGGCGACTGCGTCGTCGGAGTCATTGACTGGGACTTCGCCTCGCCCGGCCCTCGACTCTGGGACCTCGCCTACCTTGCCTACCGCATCGTCCCGCTCACTACCGCTGACTGGGGCGATGGTTTCGGGCCCGATGAACGCGAAGACCGCCTCGTACGGCTGCTTGCCGTCTACGGAACCGACGCACATCCGCGCGCGGTCGTCGACGCTCTCGTGGAGCGCCTCCAGGACCTTGCGCGGTTCAGCGACGACGCTTCCATTCGGCTTGGCAAACCCGAGTTGAGCGGACATGGCGCCCTCTACCGCCGCGATGCCGACCATCTGGCTGCGGACTGAGCAACATCCGCTCATCGGCAGGAGCGCGCCCTACTCGCACCCCACGCCGTCGCCGTCGCGGTCCAGCTTGCGGCTGTAGCCCGGGTCGCCGGCGCGGATCGGGGCGGCGCCCGCGGCGCGGACGGCGTCGCAGTTCTCGTAGTACGGCTGTCCGCCGCCGACGAGACCGAGGGGAGCCGAGGTCGGGGCGGCGCTGGGCTCGTGGATGTCCTGGTCGACGCGGGTCGGTGCGTGCGTGCGGTCGGGCGGCAGCGTCTGGCCGGGGCAGCCGGACAGCACCCGGCGCATCGCGTCGCGTTCCGGCGCGGTCACCCAGAGCTGGTACTTGCGCTTCACCGCGACCTGGCGGGCGACGTAGGCACAACGGAAGGCCCTGTACGGCGGCAGCCACGTCGCCGCGTCGCCGTCGCCCTTCGACCGGTTGGAGTGCAGGTCGACCGCGAGCAGGTTCAGCGGGTCGTTCGCGAGGGCGGCGCGCTCGTGGATGTCGAAACCAGCGGCTCCGGTCGCCCACGCGTTCCCGAGGGACACGACGTGGTCGATGTCGACCTGGTCGCCCTCACCGCGCACGAAGGCCACGTCCCGGCCCAGGTACGGATCGTGCAGCACGCCGCTGAGCACCACGCATCCGCCGGTGCCCGGCTTCAGCACCTTGTCGACGACGTCGCGGCGCAGGATGTCGTTGCGGGTGTCGCAGCCGTTGCGGTCGGCGTCCAGCCACGCCTGCCCGAACTCCTCGCGGCTGTAGCCGGTCATCGCGGCCCGGCCCTTGACCCGCAGTCCGCCGAGCGCTGCCAACGCGGACCCCGGCGACGCCGGTGCACCCGGGCCCGCGGTCGCGGACTTCGAAGGCGTCCTGGTCGGACGGGAGGTGGGCACCGATGTCGCCGTCGGTGACGAGCTCGCGCCGGAGCCGGCCTCGCGGGCTCCGGCGTGGTCCGATCCGCCACCGGCACGCCCGATCAGCCACAGCACGACGACCGCGGCGACGAGCCACCCGAGCTTGCGCTGTCCGGACACCCCGGAAGGGGAACATGGCGGCGCGGGCGGCGTACGCGTTTCAGAGGTAGAGCGACACGCTCCGGGCGCGCTGCGCGGGCACGACCCGGACCTCGACGTCCTGCACCACCGGCTCACCAGGCCGCGAGCCGAAGCTGCGGGCCATCGCCGAGCCGATCGTGATCACGTAGGCGCCCTCGGTGCCCGCGTCGATGTGGCTGAGCACCCGGCCGCGGTGGAAGGTGTGGCCGTCGACGTGCAGCACGACATCGTCACCTGGAGCCAGCACGCGGACCGGCTCGCCGCGACGCTGCTGCTGGGCGGCGAGGTCGGCCCAGCGGACGCGGGTCACGCCGGCGCGGCGCTGCACCGGGGTCAGGGTGACCTCGACGACCTCCATGGCGGCCTCCTCGGGGTGGTCAGGACACCCGGTTCAACGAGGTGGCCGCGTGGGAGATACCGGCAAAAGGTATTTATGGTCTCGGCTGGGCTCGACCACCTGAGGACTGGGCTCGACCACCTGAGGACTGGGCTCGACCACCCGAGGCGGTCAGTTGCCCACCACGATCTGGCTGATCTGCTGCTGGGCGATCTGGGTCGGGGTCCACGGGAAGGCCACCCACTGCTGGTGGCCGAACATCACCGTCTGGTCCGAGGACCACGGCGACGTGGGGTCGTCGGACTGCCCGTAGGTCAAGATCGTGTGCGCGTCGACACCGCCACCGGTGAGGAAAGAGATCGCCTGGATGTGCGAGGAGCCGTAGGTGACCGGGCGGTAGAAGCCGCCGTTGGCCACCGGGCCCTTGCTGGCCAGGGCGTTCGCGTTGCCGGCCTGGTCACCGAGGCCGCCACCGAGCGGAATCGGCGGTGCGCCGCGGTCGCCGGCGACCTGGAGCGAGCCCCAGGTCGCGCTCATCGGGACGCCCCGGGCACGCAGGTAGGCGATCGCGTCCTTCATCGCCTTGATCACGGCACCGGACTTCTCGTCGAGGTCACGCGGGGTGTTCAACGGATCGTTCGCGTCGAACGGCACCATCCACACCCGTGGCGACGGAAGCAGTCCACCGGACGGCAGCCGCTTCACGAACTCCTCGAAGATGTGGTTGCCGACGCTGTCCACGTTGGAGGTCTTGTCCCAGGCCGCCAGCACCGGGCAGGCATCACCGCCGTCCGCAGCCTCGCAGACCTTGACCAGGTCGCCGTTCTGGCTCATCAGCTCGGCGCCCCGCACCCTGTTCTGGTGCTCGAACCCGCGCATCTGCTCGGGAGTCACCCGGCCCTGGGCGACCTGGTCGATGACGTACTGGGAGACCATCCGGGTGCGCAGGGTGCGCACGCACTTCTCGCAGCCGATGATCCGGGCGTAGCCCTCGAGCCTGTCGGCA
Organism: uncultured Actinomycetota bacterium; assembly: GCA_963805425.1. Classification (GTDB taxonomy): domain Bacteria; phylum Actinomycetota; class Actinomycetes; order Propionibacteriales; family Nocardioidaceae; genus Marmoricola. The sequence goes on from CAWDUF010000001.1 coordinate 93,530, forward strand.
GGGTTCGGCAGCCAGTAGGAGTCGTTGGCGTTCATCACCCAGTCGGTGCGGACCGTCGAGGGCAGGTTGTGCGGGCCGAAGATCCCGGGTCGTTCGGCGTCCACGTCGGTGCCCCACTTGCACGCACCGTCGGCGAAGGTACCGTCGAGCGCGGGCAGGCCGGCGAGCTGCTGGGTGACCCGTCCGATCGGCGTCATGCACAGGTTCGCGAGCTTGTCGGAGACGTTCGGCACGACGGAGTGGTCGGCGTACAGGACGTTGCCGTTGCGGTCGGCGGCGGTGGTGTTCACCCACGGCATCCCGCCGGCCTGGTCCTGGCGGGTCAGCAGGTTCTGCACGCTGGTCGCCTTGCCCATGTCGAGGAACGTGTCGACCGTGCGCAGCTGCTCGCCGTTGGCGTCGCGGATCGCGAAGAAGCTCAGCGGGGTCCAGCCCATCAGCGACGACGGGTCGTCGATCACGTAGCCCTGCGGGGTGCGGTACATGTCCTCGGTGACGTTGCCCAGGCTGCCGTCCGGGTTCTTCACGACGATGTTGACGACCCTGCGCTCGAGCTTCTTCACCAGACCGTTGGCGCTGAGGTAGAGCATCGGCGACAGCAAGGTCTTGTACTCGTACGGCGTGAACCGGTACGCCGTCGAGACGGTGTGGCTCCAGGCGACGTTCTTGTTCCACCCGATGTTCACCACGGGCGACCCGATCAGGCTGGCGCCGGCGACGTCGTACTGGCCGGGGATGGTGAGGTGCTGCTGGCTGAACCGGTAGCGACCGTTCCACGGGAAGTGCGGGTTGCCCAGCAGCATCCCGTGGCCGGTCGAGCTGTCGGCGCGTCCGATCGCGGTGGCGTTGGACCCGAACGGCGACTCGGGGTCCTTGCCGAGCGCCTTCTGCAGGTCCGCGGCGGTCGGCAGCTCGGCGGGCACGGGCGCGAACTGGCTCACGTCCGGCAGCCCGAGGTCACCGAGTGTCGGTGGGGTCGCGCCGACGATCTGCTGGAGGAAGTGCCCGGTCGACGCGAGGATGTTGGCGAGGTACACGCCGTACCAGACGTCGAGGCCGGTGACGTTCGGCTGGATGTACGCCGCGCCGCGGCACGCCGGGTCGGTGATGTTCGCCGATCCGCCGATCGAGGTCAGGTACTTGTTCACCCCGGCCGCGTAGCCGTCGACCATCGCCCGGGCCTGCGGACCGGGTCCGGCGGTCGGGCTGGCCAGCAGGCCCTCGACCACCTTGCGGTTGTGCAGGTCGGTGACGAGCGCGTCGACCTGGAGGTTGGTGCCGTTCATCGACGTGAGGTCGTCGAAGTGGCCGTCCGGACCGAGGTAGCGCGACCGCTGGCCGCGGGCGGTCAGCAAGATGTCGGCCAGGGTGCAGGCCGTCGTCTCGGCAGCCGCGTAGCCGGACCCGAACCCGAGTGACCCGAAGTCGGCCGCCGAGATGTGCGGGATGCCGTGCTGGGTGCGCGTGATCGTCGCGTGGTAGCTCAGCGCGGCGGTCACTGGCGGCACCGCCGAGGAGCTCGGGGACGCGGTGAGGGCCACGGTGAGCAGGGACACGAGGAGGGTGCCGGCGGTGGTGCCCGCGAACAGGCGCGGCGCCGCTGAACGGCTGGTGAGTGCCATGTACCCACAAACTGCCCGGCGGAGTTCCGGTTACGGTCCGACGGCCCGGACGCAACGGCTGTCTAGCGGGGACGATCCGGACGCGCTGACGCGCCCCTTCCTCAGCGCCCCTTCCTCAGCGCCCCTTCCTCAGCGCCCCTTCCACACTGGGTCACGCTTCTCGGCGAAGGCCATCGGTCCCTCGAGCGCGTCCTCGCTGCTCATCAGGGCGACGATCTCGTGGTCGTTCGCCGACCAGGCATCCGCCTCGGCGGGCACCGATCCGCCCCGGATCCCCTGGGCCACGCGCTTGCTGGCCTGCACCGCGAGCGGAGCGTTCGAGGCGATCTGGTGGGCCAGGGCGAGCGCCGTCTCCAGGACCCGGTCGGCCGCGACCACTTCGTTGACCAGCCCCCAGCGCAGCGCCGTGGTGGCGTCGATCGGCTGGCCGGTGAGGATCATCTGCATCGCCACCTTGCGCGGCAGCTGCTCGGGCAGCCGGACCAGGCCGCCCGCCGCCGCGATCAGGCCACGGCGCACCTCCGGGAGTCCGAAGCTGGCCGTGTCCGCAGCGACCGCGAGGTCGGCGGCGAGCACCAGCTCGGTGCCTCCCCCGAACGCGGCGCCGTTGACGGCCGCGACGACCGGCTTGCTGATCGGGTGGTTGACGACACCGGCGAAGCCCCAGCCCTCGGTGCCCGGCGGGTTCAGGCTCTCCCCACGGGCGAGCGCCTTGAGGTCGGCGCCCGCGCAGAAGGAGACGTCACCCGCCGCAGTGAGGACCACGGCCCGCACGTCGGGGTCGCTCTCGGCCTGCTCCAGCGCGGTCCCCAGGCCCAGCGTGACCGGGCCGTTGATCGCGTTGCGTGCCTCGGGTCTGTTGAGGATCACCAGCAGCACCTGCTCGTCGCGCTCGACGAGGACGGGGTCGGAAGAAGGAGTGTCCATGGGATGCATCCTGCCCCGGCCTCCCGCAAGGCCGGGGCAGGAAGTCACTTCGGGCCGGGCTCAGAGTGCCGCGGTCTCCAGCCAGTCCTCGAACGTCGGGCCGGCCAGGATCGCGCCGGGCGCGGGGAGGAGCGCGTCGCGGTCCATCCCGGCGTACGGGTCGGCCTCGGTCGGCGCGAGCTCGACCTTTGCGGGCCGGCCCTGCCTGGACGCCAGCAGCGTCGCCGCGTCCACCAGGTTCTCCGCTCGCGGCCCGCCGATCTCCAGAGCAGGCCCGTCCTGCCGGGCCCACGCCGGTGCGGCCGCGAGGTTCGCCAGCGCCTCCGCGACGCTGCGCGCCGAGACCAGCTGGGTGCGCATGTCGGAGACATAGCCGACCTCGCCCCCTGTTCCCGGGTCGACCTGGGTGCCCCACTCGAGCAGGGTCCCCACGAACTCGTGGAACTGCGTTGCCCGCAGGATCCGTGCCGGTACCGGTCCGTGGAGTGCGGTCTTCTCGTGTGCCAGCTTGGCCCTGCCGTAGCCGTCGGCCCAACCGTCGATGCCGACGATCGAGACCACGAGCATCCGCTCGACACCGGCGGCCCGGCCGGCTTCGTGCAGGTTGCGGCTCGCGGTGGTGAAGAACGCGGTCGCCTCGGCCTCGTCGGGAGTCGGGCTGGTGGCGGCGTCGATGATGCAGTCGACACCTCGCAGCGCCTGCTCGAGACCGACGGCGGTGATGACGTCCAGGCCGTGCGTCCGCGAGATCGGTACGACGCCGTGCCCGCGCTCCTCGAGGACCTTGACGACGTGGGTTCCGAGGCGTCCGCTCGCGCCTGCTACTGCGATCAGCATGGTGACTCCTTGTCGTGTTACGCCGGATAGTTTTGGTTCGTCGTAGAGGTGACGCAACGCGACGGCGAAAGGTAACCAGTGAGCACCCAGGACCATCTCGCCGAGGAGTTCGAGCAGCGCCGTCCCCGGCTGCGCGCCGTGGCCTACCGGATGCTCGGCTCCTTCAGCGAGGCCGACGACGCCGTGCAGGAGGCCTGGCTGCGGCTGAGCCGGACCGATGCCGACGAGGTGGACAACCTGACCGCGTGGCTGACGACGGTGGTCTCCCGGATCTGCCTGGACCAGCTGCGCGCCCGCACGACCCGTCGCGAGGACTCGCTCGACGCCCGGCTGCCCGACGTGGTGGTGCGCGACTTCGACACCGGGGACGACCTGCGCGGCGACCCCGAGCAGCAGGCGTTCCTCGCCGACTCGATCGGGGTAGCGATGCTGGTGGTGCTCGACGAGCTCGCCCCGGCGGAACGACTTGCGTTCGTGCTGCACGACCTCTTCGTGCTGCCGTTCGCCGACATCGCGCCGATCGTCGAACGCTCCGTCGACGCCACCAAGATGCTCGCCAGCCGGGCACGACGGCGGGTCCGCGAGGCGCGCGTCGTACCCGATCCCGACCTCGGACGACAACGGGCCGCGGTCGACGCGTTCCAGGCGGCGGCGCGTGCTGGCGACTTCGAGGCGCTGCTCCGCGTGCTCGACCCCGAGGTGGTGCTGCGCAACCAGTCCGCCGACGCGCTCGCGATCGTCCGTGGCGCAGCGGCAGTGGCTTCGGGCGCGGTCGTCTTCCAGCAGCTCGGTGTGGTCGCCCGGCCGGTGCTGGTCAACGGCGTCGCCGGCGTCGCGGCGAGCGTCGACGGGAGGCCCTACTCGGTGGCGGTCTTCACCGTCGTCGAAGACCGGATCGTCGCGCTGGACATCTTCACCGACCCGGCCAGGCTCCTGGCCATCGGTGCTGCCTAGGAGGCGGCAGCCTTCCGGGCCGTGGGAGCGGCTTGCCCGGCACGCTCGAACCGCAGCGTCCTGGACAGGTCGCGCCGCATCGTCGTCGCGCTGTCGATCAGGTAGTTCTGCCGCACCCGCCAAGGGCCCCGGTCGCCCTGCTGCGGGAACTCGTGCAGCGACCGCTGGATGTAGCCCGACGACAGGTCGAGCAGCGGACGAGGCTCGAGGTCACCGTCGGGCACCGGCACCACCGAGACGGCATCGCGCCGAGTCATCTCGTTGAGCACCTTGCACACGAGTCGCGAGCTCAGGTCGCCGCGCAGCGTCCACGACGCGTTGGTGTAGCCGACGACCACGGCGAAGTTGGGCATGCCGGTGACCATCGCTCCCTGCCAGACGAACTGCTCGTGCAGGTCGACCGGCGCTCCGTCGACGGTAGGGCGGATGCCGCCGAAGGGGAGCAGCTTGAGCCCGGTGGCCATCACCACGACGTCGGCGTCGAGCACCCGCCCGCTCGCGAGCCTGAGACCCTCGTGCACGAACCTGTCGATGTGGTCGGTCACCACGTCCGCGCGCCCCTTCCGGATGGCGCGGAAGAGGTCGCCGTCGGGCACCACGCAGAAGCGCTGGTCCCACGGGTCGTACGCCGGGGTGAAGTGGTGGTCGACCTGTTCGCGGCCCAGAGACTTCGCGGAGAGCTCGAGCAGCAACCGGCGGGCCAGCCCGGGCCACTTCTGGCAGAACGCGTAGAGCGCCTGTTGGCGCAGGATGTTCTTGCTGCGGATCACCCGGTGCGCTGCCCGAGCCGGGAGCGCCGCGCGGATCGCGTCGGCAACCTTGTCGCGCGAGGGGACCGCTCCGATCCAGCTCGGGCTGCGCTGCAGCATGGTCACGTGTGCGGCGTCCTGGGCCATGGCCGGCACCAGCGTCACCGCGGTCGCGCCGCTGCCGATGATCACGACCCGCTTGTCCCTGTAGTCGAGGTCCTCGGGCCAGAACTGCGGCTTGACGAGCTCACCTCCGAAGTCGTCGATGCCGTCGAACACCGGCTCGTGGCCGCGGTCGTAGTCGTAGTAGCCGGCACACGAGTAGAGGAACCGGCAGGTCGTCGTGTGCTCGCCGGCGCTGCCGTCGGGTCCCGTCGTGGACAAGGTCAGCGTCCATCGGCTCTCCTGGCTCGACCAGTCCGCGGCCACGACCTTCGTGCGGTAGCTGATGTGCGGTTCGACGCCGTACTCGGCCGCGGTCTCCCGGACGTAGCTCAGGATCGCCGGACCGTCCGCGATCGCCTTTGCGTCGCGCCAGGGCCGGAACGGATAGCTGAGCGTGAACATGTCGGAGTCGGACCGGATCCCGGGATAGCGGAAGAGGTCCCAGGTGCCGCCGATCGCGTCACGTGCCTCGAAGATCGTGTAGCCGAGGTCGGGGCACTCCAGCTGCAGCCGGCACGCGGCACCGATGCCGGAGAGTCCGGCGCCGACGATGACCACGTCCTGGTCGACTTCCTGGTCGACTTCCTGGTCGACTTCCTGGTCGACGTCGGCCGCGAGCCGCGCACGGGTCATGCCTGCCTCCACGGAGATCGAGCGGGCCGCCCGGTCCGCCAGCCCGAGCCTAGTGCCGGACGGCGTTGATGTTACCGAAGGTTACAGATAGTTGCCAGTGCCGCGTCGCTAGGGTGGGTCCATGAGTGATCCGTCCACGAGTGATGGCCGTCCCATCCGGGTGTACCTCCTCGATGACCACGAGGTGGTTCGCCAGGGTCTCAAGGCCCTGCTCGAGAGCGCCGGCGGCATCGAGGTGGTCGGTGAGTCCGGCTCGGCTGTGGAGGCGACCGCTCGCATCCCCGCCACCAAGCCCGATGTCGCGGTCCTGGACGCTCGCCTCCCGGACGGCTCGGGCATCGAGGTCTGCCGCACCGTGCGCAGCGTCGACGACACGATCCAGGCGCTCATCCTCACCTCCTACGACGACGACGAGGCGCTGTTCGCCGCGATCATGGCCGGCGCCGCGGGCTACGTGCTCAAGGAGATCCGCGGCAACGACCTGGTCGACGGCATTCGCCGTGTGGCCAGCGGCCAGTCGCTGATCGACCCGGCGCTGACCGCCAAGGTGCTCGAAAGGGTCCGCAAGGGCCCGAGCGTCGCCCCCGAGCTCGCCGACCTCACCGACCAGGAGCGCAAGCTCCTGAGCCTGATCGCCGAGGGCATGACGAACCGTCAGATCGGCGAGCAGATGTTCCTCGCCGAGAAGACCGTGAAGAACTACGTCTCCAGCATCCTCGCCAAGCTCGGTCTCGAGCGTCGTACGCAGGCCGCTGTGCTCGCCTCCAAGCTGCTCGATCGCCCGCAGTCACGCTGATCCCGGCGCCGGCAGGCCCTTTGTCCCTGCCGTGGTCAGGACCATCGGCACGGTCAACCCAGGGCAGACTGCCCTGACCTGGGCAGGCGCCGTGCGCCAAGGTGGGAGGGCAGCACCACCAGGACCCATTTGCCTGAGGTGACTGCCCAGCCTGCCGGGCCGGACGCACAGGGGGAGGGCGGCCGACAACGGCGGGCGATGAGCGGCAGAGGCCGCCCGCGCCCTGGGAGGAGGAGCGGGCGGCCTTCGCCGCCCACGTCGCTCCCGCGGCGGTCAGCCGATCGGGATCCGCCAGCGGAACTCGGTGCCGGTCGGATCGCCTGAGGACAGCTCGAGGACACCGCCGTGCGCCACCGCCCGTCGACGGGCGTTGCGCAGCCCGCTCTCGTGCCGTTCCGCAGGCAGGCCGGTGCCGTTGTCGACCACCGTGAGCGCCAGCTGCCCGGCGGTCGCTGCGACCTCGACCTCGGCCTGGTCGGCGAGCGCGTGCCGGGCGATGTTCGACAGCGCCTCCCGCAGTACGGCGAGCAGCTGGTCGGCAACGGCCGACGACACGGCGGTGTCGACCGGGCCGAGGAGCCGCAGGGACGGGCTGAATCCGAGGACCGGCACGTACTCCTTGACCAGCGCCCGCAGCTGCGAGCGCAGCGATCCGCCCTGTCGGTGCTGCAGCTCGAAGATCGTCGTGCGGATGTCGCGGATCGTCTGGTCGAGGTCGTCGACAGCCTTGTCGAGCCGGTCGCCGACCTCGGGGTTCACCACGATGCCGCGCATCCCCTGCAGCTGGAGGCCGGTCGCGAACAGGCGCTGGATCACCACGTCGTGGAGGTCGCGCGCGATCCGGTCGCGGTCGGAGACCACGGCGAGCTCCTCACGGTCCTCGGTCGCCTGGGCGCGGTCGAGCGCGAGCGCCGCCTGGTCGGCGAACGAGCCGAGCAGCTCACGCTCCTCCACGTCGGTGATCCGGTGGCCCTCGGCGAACAGCGCGACCAGCGCGCCTGCCTCGGCGAAGTGCGCGCGCAAGGGCACCAGGACCGCCTCGAACTCGTCGAGCTGCAGCGACTCGATCCGGTCGCCGCCGCCCTGCTCGAGCGCCGCGGCGATCCGCGGCAGCAGGTCGGACATCCGGTCCGCAGCCACGCCGTCGCTGGTCGCGACCTCCGGCCCGGTCTCGGCGAACCGCACGACGCCCGTGGCAACCGCACCCGAGAGCGCCCGCGCCGCAGCAGTGAAGCGGGACATGGCACGCTCGGTCGAGATCGGCGGTTGGAGGGCCTCGGTCAGCTCGGCCGAGGCCTCGAGCCACTGCCGGCGGCGCTCGCTGAGCAGGTAGGCGCGCGCGTTGTCGACCACGAAGCCGGCCGCACTCGCGAGAGCCTGGACGAGCTGCTCGTCCCGGGCGGTGAATGGACCGCCGCCGGCCTTCTCGGTGAGGTAGAGGTTGCCGAACACGGTGCCCCGGATGCGGACGGGCACACCGAGGAACGTGTGCATCGGCGGGTGGTTCGCGGGGAAGCCGTAGGACGTGGGGTGGTCCCGCAGGTCGGTGAGCCGCAGGGGGTGCGGGTCGTCGATCAGCACCCGCAAGATGCCGCGCCCGCGCGGCAGGTCGCCGATCTGCTTGTGCGTCTCGGCGTCGATGCCGTGGGTGACGAAGTCGTCGAGGTTGCCGTCCGCGCCGATGACACCGAGCGCGCCGTACCGCGCCGCCGTCAGCTCGCACGCCGAGACCACGATCCGGTACAGCACGCTGTGCAGGTCGAGGTCGGAGGAGATCGCGACGACCGCGTCGAGCAGAGCCTGGGTCGACGCGGAGAGCTCGGGGGTCCCGTCGTCATCGACGTCGACGCTCGTCTGGCTCACCCGGTCAGTCTGCCCCAACCGCCGCAGTTGCGCTTGCGGTCAGTGGGCGCCGCTCGGCGCCGGGACGACCCCTGCCCCGAGGTCGAGGATCGGGACCTGGCCGACACTGCGCCCGGTGAGCTCGGTGAACGGCAGTCGGAAGTGCAGGTTGCGGGCTCCGTCCACCCATGGGTACGGCGGCCAGATCTGCCGGATGTGGGCCAGGTCGGCCGCGTCGGTGACCACGTCGGCACGGCCACGCGCGACCACGCTCCACCCGAACTGCTGCTCGTCGCGGAAGTGGTCCACCTCGAACGCGAGCTTGGCGTTGCGTCCGTACGTCGCGAGCACGCTGAACGGCGTGGTGCGGAAGACGATCGACTCGTCGACGACCGAGAAGTTCAACGGGATGATGTGCGGCCCGTCGGGGGTCGCCACGGCGACCCGCCCGGTCTGCTGGCGTACCAGGAGCGCGCGGCACTCCGCGTAGCTCAACTCCCTGAGCTCTGCCATGGCACCCGTCCCAACACTCGATCCCTCGTCCCGGGGCTGGTCCCCGCTTCATCAAGGATGCGTGCCTCCCGCCCGCGACCAGCAGGGCCGATGGTCCTGACGTCGCGGCACCTGCGGCCCTGATCTACGGGCCGACTGTCGGGCAGGCTCGGAATTGGGACGGGAGGTCTGTCTCGAGGAGGTGGTGACCATGACCGAGCGCGACAACCGGGCGATCGTCGTGGGCGTCGACGGGACCCGCGGGTCCAAGGCAGCGCTCAGGTTCGCCGTCGAGGAGGGCCTCGCGCGCGGGGTCACCGTCGAGGTGGTCACCACCTGGCTGATGGGCCCCGCCCTCAGTGACGTTGCCACGGCGACCACTTTCGAGGAGGAGCACCGACAGGCCCAGGAGGTCCAGGACTCGGCGCTCGCCGAGGTGCTTGCGGACTTCACCGAGCGGCCCACGATCTCCCAGGTGGTGCTCGAGAGCTACAGCGGACACTCGCTGGTCGACGCCGCACGGGACGCGGCGCTGCTCGTGGTCGGGTCCGGCCGGAAGAACGTCCTGGCCCGGGCGTTGCTCGGATCCGTGAGCGAGTACTGCGTGCAGCACTCCCTGGTCCCGATCGTGGTGGTGCCGGATCCCGCGCGGGTCCACCACGAGCCCGCCGGCGAGGAGATCGTGGAGACCGAGCCGGTCACGACATGACCCGTGCCGGAGCCCCCTGGTCAGGTCGCGGCACGTTGCGGGTGTGACGGGAGCACGCAGGCCACATCGAGGCCGAGCACCCGGTTGAGCCGGCCGAAGGCCAGCCATGAGCCCAGGCACATGGTCAGCTCGACCACCTCTGCCTGCGAGTAGTGGGCGAACATCCGGTCCCAGAAGTCCTGGTCGACGCCGGGCTCGAGACCGTGGTGGTCCTCGGCGTAGCGCTCGGCGTACTCGGAGGCGAGCCGCTCACGCTCGTCGAGCACCGTACTGGTGCGCCAGGAGCGCACCTCGTCGTCGAACCCGTCCTCGACGCGGACGCCGTCCCGGTCGGTGCGCCAGTCCTGGCAGAACACACAGCCGTTCGACTGCGCGATCCGCAGCCTGGCGGCCTCGAACTCCCGCAGACCCAGGGTCGTGTGGGCGTAGACCGCGCCGGAGAACCGGCCAGCGGCCGGACCGATGTGCGGGACCATCTCGCCCCACACGTAGGTGATCGGGTCCTTGCCGTCGGGAACGTCGATGAGCATGCGCCCAGTCTGCCGCGGCACGGACCGGTTTGCTAGAACCGGTTTCAGTTTCGCACCAGGCGTGACCTTCTGGCCGAAGCCGCGTTGAAGATGCCGTACCGCCCGCGGACGCATCCCTCCCTCCCCGCGTCCGCTGGTTCGCCCGCCACGGCACTCTCCCTCCCGCCGCGGCGGGCGCGGTGCTTTCCGGGCTGGTTTCCGGGCTGGTTTCCGGGCTGGTTTCCGGGCTGCTGAACGCCGGGTTCAGCCGGTGGGACGCGCGCCCCGCCACCGCGGGAGCTGCACGCAGATCCGCCCTCCGGTGGCGATCGGCTCGATCCAGATCCTCCCGCGGTGCTGCTCGGCCACCCGGCGACAGATCGCCAGACCGATGCCGGTCCCGGAGAGCCCCGCACCCGCCCGACCGCGCCGGAACATGTCGAAGACGTGCTCGCGCTCCTCGGCGGCGAACCCGTCGCCGTTGTCGGTCACCCTCAGGACGACGTCACGCTCGGTCGGCCCGTCGACCGCGTCCACGACGACCCGCGGAGTGCGGTCGGACGGCACGTACTTCAGCGCGTTCCCGATCAGGTTGCCGAGCAGCTGGCCGAGCAGCTGCCGATCGCCCGGGACGGCCGGAAGTGGACACACCTCGCACAGGGCCGGTCGGCCGAGGACGCCGAGGTGCTCGTCGGCAACCCGCCGGGCGAGGCTGTCGAGGTCGACGGCTTCGGAGGTACCCGGCTCCCGGCCGATGCTCGCGTAGGCGAGAAGGTCGTCGATCAGCTCGACGCCACGCTTCGCGGTCTTCTCGATCCGGCCACTGATCAGCAGCACGTCGGGGTCGCTCGGGTCCTCGCTCACCAGCGACTGCAGGATCTCGATCTGCATGAGCACCGTCGACAGCGGCGAACGCAGGTCATGCGCCGCGATCGCCGCGAACTCGCTGAGGTCCCCGTTCGCCGCCGCGAGCTCGGCCTCGACCTTGTCGCGTGCGGCGAGCGCGTCCCGGAGCTCGACCAGCGCGTCCTCGGCGCTGACGCGCCGGAGGTCGACGTCACGGAGCCGGTCGCCCTGGAGCCAGACCACCACGGCGCCCGCGGTCGCGACGATCGTGACGAACAGCGAGAGCGCGACCGGGCCGTCGTACCGGCCGTGGCGCAGCCCCGCGACGATCGCACCACCGACGGCAGTCGGCGCGAGCACGACCCAGGGCAGCAGCCGGCGAAGCAGCGCGCCACCCGCGGTGTCGCCGAGGAGCACGGACACGTGGCCCTGTCCCGGCCTGAGCAGGAGGATCGCGATCCCGGCGAGCACGATCGCGGTCGCGGTGTTGACCGCCATGTTGTTCAGCGGGCCGAACCGGTAGAACGAGCGGACCCCGTAGGCGTACCCGACCATCGCGGTGAAGCCGACAGCCACCACCACGACCGCGACGATCTGGGACGCGCGTGCGGCGCCGCGCAGGCACAGCACCAGGGCGGCGCAGAGGCCGAGGAGGGCGACTGCGGACATCTGGGCCATCCGACCCGGCACGGGCGTGAAGCTGTCTCCCGGGTCGAACCCGAAGGGGTTGTCGGTCGGGAGCGTGAAGCCGATCGCGTCCTCGACCAGCGTCAACACGGCGATCAGCCCGATCAGAGCCACGGCCGTGATGACGGCGCGGGTTGACCAGGTGCCGGGGGCGGGCCGCAGGGCCAGCATCGCGATGGCGAGGCCCAGGGCGAGCAGGCACGCAGCGGTGGAGAACTTCATCGTGACCAGGCCAGGGGCGATCCGGGTCATCGCCGGGACGCCGGCGACCCAGCCGAGGATGACCGACGCTCCGAGGAGCGCGACCAGGGCGCCGCCCCCGGCAGCGAGGCGAGTCAGCGCATGTTCGCGTCGGTCGGCCGCGACGTGCAGTCCGGGCGCGGCTGCAGCACTCGTGCGCGACGCGCGGTCCCCGTGCATCCTGCAGCCCTCCGTCTCGCGCCGTCCACGCGCGCCCGTACGACGCCACCCCCGCAGCACCCCGAATCTTCCCCGGTCACGGTGGCTGGCAACAAGGGACGAAAGGCCCCGGATCGGGCACAACGCCGCGAAGGATTCGGCTGCGGGTTCCCGCAGAAACGGTCAAACTGGTGTAAATCGGAAATCAATCGTCGGGACCCTCATGCGCCACGCCCTCGCCCTCAGACTTCGCACCACCGTGCTGGTGGCCCTCTCGCTGACCCTGGCAGCGTCGGTCGTGGCCGTCGTCGGATCCACCACGACGTCCGCGAGCGCGCGCGGCTGGTCCCCGCTCGTGGACGCCCCGGTGGACTACGAGCCGCAGACCACCTGCACGAGCACGGCGCGTCCGGGCACCGTGGCGCTCGCGCACTGGTTGATGCACGCCTATCCGGTCACGGGATCGCTGGGCATGATGCGAGGCTGCAAGGTCGGCGGCACCAGCGAGCACAAGGACGGCCGCGCGTTCGACTGGGCCGCCGATGTCCGCCGGAAGGCTCAGCGCCGGGCGGCGTACCACTTCATCCACCAGGCGCTCGCCACCGACGCCGCCGGCAATGCGCACGCGCTCGCTCGGCGGATGGGGATCATGTACCTGATCTACAACGACACCATCTGGTCGTCGTACCGCGACTTCGCGCCGCGGCCCTACCTCAACGCCGCCTGCAAGCGCCTGCGAAAGTGCTCGCGCACCCTGCGGCACAAGAACCACGTCCACATCTCGCTCGGGTACGCCGGCGCGGCCGCCCAGACGTCGTGGTACCGGGGCCGCAACGTCCCCTCGGAACCGGTGCTGCATCCCGGCACCCGCGACGTCGACGCCGACCAGACCGCGCTGGTCGAGCTCACCGTGCCCGCCACCGGCGCGACCGTGACCTCGTCGTTCTTCCTGCGGGCCGGTGTGACCTACCGCGTCGTCGCCACCGGAACGGCTCGCTACGGCCCGGCGCCGGCCACCGGCGACGCCAACTGCGTCGTGCCCACCGACGGCTCGGCGTACCAGCCGGCCGCGCGGGGCACCGTCGTGCCTGTGCCCTCGAGCGGTTGGAGGAGCGTGTGGGACTGGGAGGACCACGAGGGCAGCGAGCACCCCGCGAGCCCGTACGCGCTGCCCACGACCGAGACCTCCGGCGTCCTGGTCAACGGGGCACTGCGCTGGGAGGGCGGCTGCCAGGCCGACCACACCTACGAGGCCTGGTTCACCCCGACCACGCGCCAGCGGCTGCAGCTCCGATACGCCGACGCGACACCGACCGACGACGCGGGCGCAGTCACGGTCTACCTGGCCCGCGACGACATCGTCCGGACGTCGCTGAAGCGCTGAGCGGCGATCATCACGCCAGCCGGCGCACCCGCCACCGGCAGGCGCCGGCCAGGGCGGCCGCCCCGGCGAGGAGCAACCCGGTCTCCCGCCACTGCAGCGCCCAGTAGTCGCCGGCCGGCTGGTAGCTGAGGTGATGGCGGTAGCCGTCGCCGGCAAGTCGGTCGTAGCACGCCTGCTGCTCCGGGGTGCTCACCTTGGTCGGGTCGGTCCTCGGCCTGCCCAGGCAGTCGAGCACCCAGGCACCGAAGGACGTCACCTTCTTGCCGTGCGCGTCGACGGTCTCGTCGGCGAGCACCCAGCCCCCCGGGTGCGACGACCCGATGTCGAGCTTGTCGATCTCCGCTGCAGCAGGCCCCGCCGCGTCCTGGTTCTTCTCCGCGCCTCCCGGGGGTGGGTGCCCGACGATCCCGTGGATCGAGCCGGGCGCGATCGTCGTGGTGGTGTCCACCGGGGCGGTCAGGTGCGGCCGGACGACGGTCGGCATCACGATCTGGAGGACGACGTACGCCGCCAGCGCCACCGCCATTGCCGGGACCGTCCGCCGGATCATCGCTCCGGCCAGCACGCCGAGGACGAAGGCGATCGCGGCGTAGCCGACCGGCACGATGCCGCGACTCGCGAACAGCGTCGGCGAGATGCGTGGGTTCAAGAAGATGCTGCTCACGTCCGAGGAGTCGCTGGCGTTGACGGCCCTGTCGATCGGGTGCGCCCACCAGGTCATCGCGAGGCCGAGGACGCCGCTCGCGCTGACAGCGGCCAGCATGCCGAGGCCCAGCTTGGCGGCGAGCCACTGGCCACGGGTGACGGTCTGCGACCAGACCAGCCGATGGGTCCCGGCCTCCAGCTCCCGGGCGACCATCGGTGCTCCCCAGAAGGCACCGATGAGCGCGGGCAGGACGTACCCGGCCAGGGAGCCGACCGTGTAGACGGTGGCGTCCTTGCTCTGCGCGGTGACCCAGTCGAGGAACGTCGCGCTGCTCTGCCGGTACTCGTCGGCGAGGTTCGGCCCGGTCACGGCGACGGTGACGGCGACGGCGGCCAGCGCGGCGTAGACGACCGCCGAGCCCAGCCGGAGCTGGCGCCAGGTGAGCCAGATCATCGGAGCGCCTCGAGCGCGGCGGGGCGGCCGTTGTCGATGGTCTTCGAGCCGCTCATGTAGGCGAGCACGAGGTCCTCGAGGCTCAGCTCGCTGACCGACCACGCAGGGTCGAGGACGGGGCCTTCGGCACGCACGACCAGCGTCGACTGGACGTCGGTGTGGCTCTCGGTGACCACGTGCAGGTCGGTGGGCAGTGACGCCGGGTCGCGGCGCGGACCGGTGAGCCGGTGGTGGCACGCGAGGAGGTCGTCGATGTCGCCGGCCACGCGCACCCGCGAGTCGACCAGGACGACGAGGTGGTCGCAGACCCGCTCGAGGTCGGAGACCAGGTGCGAGGACAGCAGCACGCTGAGACCGGGTCCGGACTCCTGCTCGGCAACCGCCTCCATCAGGTCCTGCAGGAACTCGCGTCGCGCCAGTGGGTCGAGGCTGGCGACCGGCTCGTCGAGCACGAGCAGCTCGGGCCGCTTCGCGATGCCGAGGGTGAGCGCGAGCTGGGCGCGCTGACCGCCGGACAGGCGGCTGGCCTTGCGATCCAGGTCGACGCCCAGGCGGGAGATCCGGTCGCGTGCCATCGCGTCGTCCCAGCGCGGGTTCAGGTGCCTGCCCAGCCGGAGGTGCTCCTGGACGGTGAGGCCCGGGTAGGTCGGCGTGTCCTGAGCGACGTACCCGACCCGGGCCAGCTGGTCGGGACCGTCCCCCGGGCGACCACCCAGCACCTCGATGGTGCCGGTCGTCGGCCTGAGCATGCCGACTGCCATGCTCAGCAACGTCGTCTTGCCGGCACCGTTGGGTCCGACGAGACCGACGACCCTGCCGGCCGGTACGTCGAGCGTGCAGTCCGACAGCGCCCACAGCCGGCGGTACCTCTTGCCGAGGCCCTCGGCCCGCAGCACGGCGCTCATGGCTGCCCTCGCTTCGCTTCGGGCCGGCGAGCGCGCAGGCAGCTGTGCTCGATCGTGAGCTCGCTTCGCTCGCTCACGCTATGTCCTGCTGGCGCGCACGACGAAAGGTGGCGGTGAACAGCGCCTCGATGCTCTCCTCGTCGAGGCCCGCGCCGCGCGCCTTGGTCAGCCAGCGCTCGAGGTCGCGACGCAACGGGCCGTGGGCCGCGAGGGAGGCGCCGGCGAGGGTACGGGTCACGAAGGTGCCGACGCCGGGACGCGCCGCGACGAGCCCCTCGTGCTCGAGCTCGCGATAGGCCTTGAGGACGGTGTTCGGGTTGATCGCCAGTCCCGCCACGACGTCCTTGACCGTCGGCAGCTGGTCACCCACGTCCAGCAGCCCCAGCCGGAGCGCGTGCCGCACCTGGTGCACCAGCTGCTGGTACGGCGAGACACCGGACCGCGCGTCGAGATGGAACTCGATCATTCTTGTTGCTCCATTTATCTAGGTTCCTAGCACAATAGATACATCGATTCCCGGAGATCAAGGGCCGAACCGGGCTGTCGGGTTCCGGGTGATCCACAACCCTGGAGAGGTACAAGCCCGCGGCCAACAGTCGCTGGGGCTGCTTCGCGCTTCCGGCGCTGCACGGTCCGGGCCGAGCTCGGGCGACCTCGCAACGTGGCTCGGGCTCGCCAGGATCGACCTGCCTGCAACCTGACCGGCCTCGGTGAGACGATGCGCTCATGACGCAGATCTCGTCGACCCCGGACGCCAGCCGGCTCGCGCAGGGTGACACCGCAGGCCACATCGAGCTCACCGAGGCGTACGCCGCGCACAACTACCATCCGCTGCGCGTCGTGCTCGCCTCCGGCGAGGGTGCCTGGGTCACCGACGTCGACGGCCGCCGGTACCTCGACTGCCTCGCGGGCTACAGCGCGCTCAACTTCGGCCACTCCCATCCGCAGCTGGTGGCCCGTGCGCGCGAGCAGGTCGGCCGGCTGACACTGACGTCGCGGGCCTTCTACAACGACCAGCTGGGTCCGTTCGCTCGCGATCTTGCGGCCCTCACCGGCAAGGACATGATCCTGCCGATGAACACCGGTGCGGAGGCGGTGGAGACAGCGATCAAGGTGGCCCGCAGGTGGGGCTACCTGGTCAAGGGCGTCCCCGACGCCCGAGCGACGATCGTCGCGATGGAGGGCAACTTCCACGGCCGGACCACGACGATCGTGTCGTTCTCGACCGACCCGGTGGCGACCGCCCACTACGCGCCCTACACGCCCGGCTTCCGGCTGGTCCCGTACGGCGACATCGCTGCCCTCGAGGCCGCCATCGACGAGACCACGGTCGCGGTGCTGCTCGAGCCGATCCAGGGCGAGGGCGGCGTGATCATCCCGCCGGAGGGCTACCTGAAGGACGTCCGCACCCTTTGCAACGCCGAGAACGTCTTGATGGTGGCCGACGAGATCCAGTCCGGCCTCGCCCGCACCGGACGCACCTTCGCCTGCGACCACGAGGACGTGGTGCCGGACATCTACGTCCTGGGCAAGGCGCTCGGTGGCGGCATCGTCCCGCTGTCGGCGATCGCCGCCGACGGGGACGTCCTCGAGGTGATCACCCCGGGCTCGCACGGGTCCACCTTCGGCGGCAACCCGTTCGCGGCCGCGATCGGTCGTGAGGTGGTGGCGATGCTCGGGACCGGTGAGTTCCAGGAGCGCGCGGACTCGCTGGGCAACCGGCTCGCCAAGGGCCTGACCGACCTGGTCGGCAACGGCGTCGACGCCGTGCGGGCTCGCGGGCTGTGGGCCGGCGTCGACGTCAGCCCCGGGCTGGCGACCGGCCGCACGGTGTGCGAGCAGCTCCTCGACCACGGCATCCTCGCGAAGGAGGCACATGGCCACACGGTGCGGCTGGCACCGCCGCTGGTCTGCTCCGCCGACGACATCGACCTGCTCGTCGCGGCGTTCCACGCGGTCTGCAGCGGCTGAGCCCTGGCGGCCCCGCTCAGTCCGTGCAGGGCTGCCGGATGAGGGTGCGCAGCCGGTCGGGCGTGGCCCGGCGGGGGTCGCCCAGATAGATCTCGTGGTGCCGCTGCAGGTGGCCGTCGAAGGTGCAGCCGTGTTCGTGGAGGAATGCGTGCAACCGCTCGATCGTCGGGCCCTCCGTGGCGTAGGTACCGACGTGCAGCACCTGCGCCGCCGGACCTTCGGTGAACCGCACGAGGCGCAGCCGCCGTGCCGACGGAAGCGCCTTGCGGATCGCTGCCTCCTCCGCGAAGCGCGCGGCCATGTCGCTGGTCACGCTCTCGGGCTGCCGGATCATTGCCGTCCAGCGCCATCGGCTCCTGTCGCCGCTGCGGAACGTCGAGAGATCGGCCGCGGTCCACAGGCACTCGAGTGGTGAGACCTTGAAGTCCTCGCCGCCGGCCCTCTTGATCGAGAACTTCGCGGCGTAGGACACCGCGTGGAGCGCCTGGATCGCCTCGGCGTACGCCGGGCTCGAGTTCGGGTCGCCGTGGCCGTCGATCGCCAGGAACGCCAGCTCCGGCACCTCGAGGAGCTCGGGCGTGGTGGTTGCGTGGTAGAGCCGGGCGATCGGGTCGTCCCTCAACAGCGTGGTCATCAGTTGTCCTCCTGTCCCTCCACGATCCCCGTCGGTTCCCGGAGGTCGACAGGGCCGGAGGGCCCTTCGTCGGGGGTCTCACCACCCACGAGGGAACATGTCGGGAGGGATCAGCGACGCCGTGTACCTGACACAGGAGGACCACGATGGAGTACACCCGCCTCGGCAGCTCCGGCCTGACGGTGAGCCGGATCGCGCTCGGTTGCATGAGCTTCGGTGACCCGACGCTGGGCAACGGCTCCTGGACGCTCGACGAGAAGGCCGCCGAGCCGATCTTCCGTCAGGCCGTGGAGCTCGGGATCACGTTCTGGGACACCGCGAACATCTACAGCCTGGGCACCTCGGAGGAGATCGTCGGCCGCGCGCTGCGCAGGTTCACGCGGCGCGAGGACATCGTGCTGGCCACCAAGGTGTTCTTCCCGATGCACGGCGGGCCGGGCGGGAGCGGCCTTTCGCGCCGCGCGGTGATGGAGCAGATCGACGCCTCCCTGACCCGGCTCGGCACCGACTACGTCGACCTCTACCAGATCCATCGCTTCGACCCGGCGACCCCGGTCGAGGAGACGATGGAGGCGCTGCACGACGTCGTGAAGGCGGGAAAGGCGCGCTACCTCGGGGCATCCTCGATGCACGCGTGGCAGTTCTCGAAGATGCAGTACACCGCCGACCTGCACGGCTGGACCAGGTTCGTGTCGATGCAGGACCAGTACAGCCTGCTCCAGCGCGAGGAGGAGCGCGAGATGTTCGGGCTGCTCGCCGATCAGGGCGTCGGCTCGATCCCGTGGAGCCCGCTGGCCAAGGGCCGGTTGGCGCGTCCGTGGGACGCCACGACCACTCGGTCGGAGACCGACCAGCTCGGGAAGCGGTACGTCGACGACGCCAACCGACCGATCGTCGCGGCCGTGCAGCAGGTGGCCGAGGCCCGCGGCATCCCGATGGCCCAGGTCGCGTTGGCGTGGGTGTTGCACAACCCGGTGGTGACCGCGCCGATCGTCGGTCCGACCAAGGAGCACCACCTCACCGACGCGGCGGCCGTGCTCGACCTACACCTCACCGACGAGGAGGTTTCCACCCTCGAGGCGGCGTACACGCCGAGGCTGCCGAGCGGCTACTGACCCCTCCACCGGGCGGATAAAACCGGAGGACAACACGGTCCTGCGGGTCGAGAATCCTCGGTGATGACCACCACCGTCTCGGACTCCCGACCCGGCTTCTTCCGTCGGCTCATCCCGCCGACGCCGATGTCGCGCAAGCTCGCGACCCAGTCGATGCTGTTCTCGACCGGCGAGGGCGCGTTCAACACCGGGAGCGCGGTCTTCCTGACCCAGGTGGTCGGGATGTCCGCCGCCCGCGTCGGTCTGGCGATCACGATCACGGGGGTGGCCGAGTTCCTCCTCGCCTACCCCGCCGGACGGGTCGTCGACCGGTTCGGCCCGAAGCGCATCTGGGCACTGACGACCTGGGGCCGCGGTGCCTGCTTCGTGGCACTGCCGTTCGTCGGCTCGTTCCAGCAGTACCTCCTGGTCGGGTTGCTGTTCGCCCTGACCGGGTCGGCGGGTCACTCCAGCTACCAGGCCTACGTGCTCGATGCGCTCCCGACCAAGGAGCGGATCGAGACCCAGGCCTACATGTACTCCGCGCTCAACGTCGGCTTCACCCTCGGCGCCATCCTCGGGGGCGTCGCGCTGGCCTTCGACAACCTCACCGTGGTGCGCTGGACGCCGTTGTTCGCCGCGGCGTTGATGTGCGCCAACGCATGGTGGATCAGCAGGCTGCCGCAGGCGCCGCACGACCTTCGCGTGGCCAGCGGCGAGGTCCGGGAGCGACCACCTGGTCCCGGCCCGCTCCGCAACGTGGGGTGGATCCTGGTGACGTTCTTCAACGGCACCCTGTGGACCAACCAGGTGCTGCTGAACATCGTGATCCCGCTCTGGCTGGTCGAGGCGACGGACGCTCCGCACGTCCTGCTGGCATGGCTGTTCGGGACGAACACCGTGCTGTGCATCTTCCTGCCCGCCTACACCTCCAAGGGCGTTCGTGACCTGCGCGACGCGATCCGCTACGTGTGGATCTCGACGGGGTTCTTCGTCGGCTCCTGCCTGATCACCATGGTCACCCACTCCACCGTCGGGTTCCTCACGATCTTCCTCGTGTGGCTCGGGCACGTGACGGTGACCGGGGCCGAGCTGTTCATCTCCGGAGCGAGCTGGTCCTTCCAGGCCGAGCTGATGGACCCGCGAAGGCGCGGGGAGTACCAGGGCGTCTCGGACGTCAGCCGCACCATGGGATCGATGTGGGCGCCGGCGCTGTACACGTTCCTGGCGATGTCGTGGGGCGCCCAGGGGTGGCTGGTCATCGCGGCGATCGTCGTACTGGCGACCGTTGGCATCACGCCGTCGATCCGGATGGCCGAGCGCTTCGCCGCGGAGCACTTCCCCGCGGACACCGTTGCGGCGGACCCCGTGCCGGCCGTCGAGCCGGTCGAGACGATCAGGGTGACCGACCCCGCCCCCCAGGCGACGCCGACGGCCTCCGCCGATCCTGGCCCCACGGTGCGGTGATGACCAGGCGGCTCCCCCCGCGGGTGCTCCGGCTCGCCGGACCCACCCCGCTCATCCGCCGGCTCTCGGTGCAGTCGGTGCTGTCGGCATTCGGAGACGGCGTCTTCCTGACCGGCAGCGCGGTGTTCTTCACCCAGATCGTCGGACTCTCCGCCGCCCAGGTCGGGCTCGGCATGTCGATCGCGGGCGTCGTCACGTTCGCCCTCGCCGTACCGCTGGGCAAGCTCAGCGACCGTCTCGGTGCGAAGCGGGTGTGGGCGGCCTCGTCGTTGGTGGAGGCTCTGCTCTACCTCCTCTGGCTCACCGTCGGCGAGATGGCCACGTACGTCGCGATGCTGGTCGCGCTCGAGCTGGTCGTGACGACGAGCCGCGCGGCACGCAACGCCTACCGCTTCGACATCTTCCCGCGTGAGGAGCGGGTCGCGTCCAACGCGTACTTCCGGGCGGCCCGCAACGTCGGCTACACCCTCGGTGCCCTCCTGGCCGGCGTTGCCCTCGCCACCAACAGCAACGACGTCATCAGGTTGGTGCCGGTCGCGACCGCGACGCTCCTGCTCCTCAACGCCACCCTGGTCTCGCGGCTGCCGGACACCGCCGAGCACACCGAGCACGACACGGCCCTGGAGGCGGTCGCCCATGGCGGCGGCAGTGCGCTGCGCAACCGCGGTTACGTGCTGATGTCGATCTTCGACGGCGTGCTCGCCACCCACCAGGTCCTGCTCAACGTGGTCATCCCGCTGTGGCTGGTGGAGGAGACCGACGCCCCTCGGGTGCTGCTCGCCTGGCTGTTCGGCACCAACACCGTGATGGCGGTGCTGCTGCAGGTCGCCGCCGCGCGGGGCGTCGTCACCGTCGCCGACTCCCTGCGGGCCCAGCGACGCGGCGCGTTCTTCTTCGTGCTGTCGTGCGGCATCGTGCTGGTCACCCACGACACGGTCGGCTGGGCCACGATCGTGCTGGTCTGGGTCGGGCACGTCACCGTGACCGGTGCCGAGCTGTTCAACTCCGCGGGCGACTGGGGCCTCCAGGCCGAGCTGTCCGACCCGGCGCGGCGCGGCGAGTACCAGGGCGTCTCCCAGCTCGGCTACACGCTCGGCACGGTCTGGGCGCCGGCGGCGTACACGTTCCTTGCGATGGAGTGGGGCACGCGGGGCTGGCTCACCATCGCGGCGATCATCGTGCTCGCGGCCGTGGCGATCCACCCGGCCGCACGCGCGGCGGAGCGCTACCTCGGTCGAGAGGTCGAAGCGGCCCGCGCCGGACCAGGTCGCGGTCGCTACTGACCGACCCGGCCGTCCACGCATTCCCGGAGCAGGTCGGCGTGCCCGCAGTGCCGGGCGTACTCCTCGATGGCGTGCACCCACAGCTCCCTGACGGCGATCTGGTCCTTGCCGACCCGCTCTCCCAGGTCGGCGTACCCGGCCAGCGCCGCGTCGGTGGCGGCCTGCTCGCGGGCGAGGTCGGCGTACGCCGCATCGACGACCGCGACGTCGGCGTCCGCACCGTCGAACGCGGCGTCGCGCTCGCCGTACAGCCTCGGGAGCGGGTCACCGATCCAGCCGCGCCAGTCGCGCTCGACCTCGGCGAGGTGGCGGAGCAGGCCGAGGAGCGACATCGTCGACGGCGGCACCGACCGTCGAGCCAGCTGGTCGGCGGTCAGGCCGTCACACTTCATCCTCAGCGTCAGCCGATAGCCCTCGAGGTAGTCCCGCAGCGTCGCCATCTCGCCGTCGGGGCTGGGCGTGTTGTTGTTGCGCGGATCGTCGACCGGGTCGACCCACATGTCGGTGTACTCGGTGGCCTGCGTCCAGCGTTGCGTCGGCTCGCTCACGCGGCCATGCTGCGCGGCGGACGCGTGACCGGCAAGTGCGTTTCCGGGTCGTCAGCGGTCAGTGGGTCATGTCGACGAAGCGTGAGTAGTGACCCTGGAAGGCGACGACGATGTCTCGCATCGGGCCGTTGCGATGCTTGCCGACGATGATGTCTGCCTCGCCGGCACGCGGTGACTCACGCTCGTACATGTCCTCGCGGTGGACCAGCATGACGATGTCGGCGTCCTGCTCCAGGCTGCCGGACTCGCGCAGGTCGGAGACCATCGGCCTCTTGTCGGCCCGCTGCTCGGAACCACGGTTGAGCTGGGCCAGCGCAACGATCGGGATCTCGAGCTCCTTGGCGAGCAGCTTGATCTGGCGGGAGAACTCCGAGACCTCGACCTGCCTGGACTCCACCTTCTTGCCCGACGTCATCAGCTGGATGTAGTCGATCACGATCAGTCGCAGGTCGTGGCGCTGGCGCAGGCGGCGGGCCTTGGCCCGGATCTCCATCATCGTCATGTTCGGGCTGTCGTCGATGAACATCGGCGCGCCCGGAGACCTCGCCCATCTTGCGGGCCAGCTTCTGCCAGTCATCGTCGGTCATGTGCCCGTTGCGCATGTTGTTCAGCGGGATCCGGGCCTCGGCCGACAGCAGCCGCATGGTGATCTCCGCCCGCGACATCTCCAGGCTGAAGATCGCGCTGCTGAGGTTGTTCTTGATCGACGCCGCTCGGCAGAAGTCCAGGCCAAGCGTCGACTTTCCGGAGCCTGGCCGGCCGGCGACGATCACCATCTGCCCCGCCTGGAGCCCGTTGGTCAGCTCGTCGAGGTCGGTCAGGCCGGTGGGGACGCCGCGCAGGGTGCCGTCGTGGTTGGAGATCGCCTCGATCTCGTCGAGAGTCGCCTCCATGATCTCGCTGAGCGGCGCGTAGTCCTCCGAGGTGCGCTTTTCGGTGATCGCGTAGATCTCGGCCTGCGCGCGATCGACGGTGTCGTCGACCTGGCCCTCGCCGGAGTACCCGAGCTGGGCGATCTTCGTGCCGGCGTCGACGAGCCGGCGCAGGATCGACTTCTCCCGGACGATCTCGGCGTAGTAGCCGGCGTTGGCGGCGATCGGGACACTGGCCGAGAGCGTGTGCAGGTACGGGGCGCCGCCGACCCGGGACAGCTCGCCGCGCCGCTGCAGCTCGGCGGCCACGGTCACCGGGTCGGCCGGCTCGCCGCGGGAGTACAGGTCGGTGATCGCGTCGAAGATCGTCTCGTGGGCGGGCCGGTAGAAGTCGTGGCCCTTGGCGACCTCGAGGACGTCGGCGATCGCGTCCTTGGAGATCAGCATGGACCCGAGGACGCTCTGCTCCGCGTCGACGTCCTGCGGGGGCATCCGGCCCGACCAGTGCTCCTGGGACCCGTGGTGCTCCCACTGCTCGTTCGGCGGGGCCGCGTCACCTGCGCCGCCGATCCCCTGCGTCGGGACACCGGTGGACTCGGTCATGCTCATGGGCCACACCTTCCGACTCGTTCGACCGCCCCGTGCCCGCGGTCGCTGAACCCGTCTTCTCGACCCATCGGACGCCGCCTCCGCGACGCCTCGTTCCCGAGGCTAGGGCTGCGGACCGACAGAATCTGGTGACCCGGACTGCGCGAGGCTATGCGCTCTCCGCACCGTCGGAAAGTCCGCCGTTCACAGCCCCCTGTGGAAAACCTTGTGAGGTATGTGGAACACGCCGGAAAAGGTGTGCACAGGCTGTTGGCGACGTTGTGGACAGACGACCGGCCGATCCGCCGATCACCGCCCTGACCTGCGGTTTCGCCCGTCCACCGGGTGTGGAGCGAAGAAATCCGGCAGGTTTCTGTTCATCGTTTCGTCATCTGGGACGGGGCTGTCAGCAAGTCGACAAATCGGTGACGGACCGCAGTTACCCACAGAATGACGGGGTTTTCAACAGGTGCCGAGAAGGCCTGCGCAATCGGTCGTTCGGGTAGTTCGCACCACCCGAACGGGCTATCTGGCCGGTGACCACTACCCTCGGCCCATGGCCGGGGCTCGCGAGGAGGACCGCGCGATCCTGCGGCTGGCCCTGCCGGCGTTCCTCGCCCTGGTCGCCGAGCCGCTGTTCCTGCTCGCGGACTCCGCGATCGTCGGCCACCTGGGGACCACCTCGCTCGCCGGGCTCGGGATCGCCGGCGCCGTGCTGTCGCACGCTGATCAGCGCGTGCATCTTCCTCGCGTACGGCACGACGGCAGCCGTGGCCCGTCGCATCGGGACCGGCGACATCGGCGGCGCCCTCCTGCAGGGCATCGACGGTGCCTGGCTCGCGGCGGTCATCGGTGTCGTGACCACCGGACTCGGCGTTCCGCTGACGCCCTGGCTGGTCGCGCCTGTTCGGGCCCGGGCCGGCGGTGGCCGCGGAGGCCGAGACCTACCTGCGCATCGGCCTCGTCGGCGCCGTGCCGCTTCTGGTCATGCTGGCCACGACCGGCATCCTGCGCGGTCTCCAGGACACCCGCACGCCGCTGGTGGTGGCGCTGGTCGGAAACCTCGCCAACGTCGCCCTGAACGTGTGGCTCGTCTACGGGCTCGACCTCGGGATCGCCGGCTCGGCGCTCGGCACGGTCCTGGCCCAGGTCTGCGTCGGCCGCGGCGCTGGTGTTCGTCGTCGTGCGCGCAGCTGGTGAGCACGGCGTCCCGATACGCCCGTCGAAGGCCGGCATCCGCGGGGCCGGGACCGCCGGCGTACCGCTGCTGCTGCGCACGCTGACGCTGCGGGCCAGACTACTGGTGATGACCTACGGCGCCACCGCGCTCGGGGACGCCGACCTCGCCGCGATGCAGGTCGCGATGACGATCTGGACGTTCCTTGCCTTCGCCCTCGACGCGATCGCGATCGCGGCCCAGGCGATCACCGGCCGCTACCTCGGTGCCGGTGACGCCGACGGGACCCGTGCGATCACGCGCCGGATGGTGCGCTGGGGCCTCGCTCAGCGGGGTCATGACCGGCCTCCTGCTCGCGGCGGCGGCACCGTTCCTCGGACCACTGTTCACCCAGGACGCGCACGTGCACGACCTGCTCGTGCGGCGGTGCTGCTCGTCGCCGCCCTGTCCCAGCCGCTGGCCGGGATCGTCTTCGTGCTGGACGGCGTCCTCATCGGTGCCGGCGACGGTCGCTACCTCGCGCGGGTCGGGCTCGTGGTGCTCGTCGTGTTCGCTCCCGCTGCGTGGGCCGCGGTCGCCGTCGGCGGCACGCTGGTGTGGCTGTGGGCAGCGTTCTGCGTCGCGTTCATGGGCGGGCGCGGCGTCGTCCTGGTGGCGCGTGCCGGGGGTGACGCCTGGATGGCCTAGGGCGCCTGACCGTCGGCGCGACCCCGTGCTGAGTCCTTACGCTGGGCGCATGTCGCCGCTGCAGAAGATCGCGATGGGCCTGGTCATCGTGTTCGGCAAGGCGACGTTCCCCGCCCACCCGCACCCCGACTGGAAGGTGTACGACGGGCTCGCCGATCCGGTCGGCTGGATCCTGGTGGTCGCCGGAGTCGCTGCCCTGGTGCGCACCGACCAGCGAGTTCGAGATCCTGCGCTGGCCGGCCTGGATCGCCGGCGCGGTGAGTGTCCCGCTGTGGGTGCCGCAGCTGACTCACCACCTCGACGACGCGAACTCCTGGGCAGCGAGCCTGCCGCAGCTTGCGTTCTGCATCGTGCTGGCCAGACAGGTCGCCGAGGCCGCCGCCCTCCGCGATCCGACCGACACCTACGTGGCCAAGCGGTTCGGCCTGCTGCTGTGGGCCTTCGTGGTGATCACGGTGCTGCCGCCGATCGCCATCGGCGGTGACGTCACCGCCCTCGACAACGCCACGGTCGCGTTGTCCTACGTCGTCGACATCGCGTTCGTGTACTTCCTGTTCCGGGTGCACCGGCGCGAGTGGCTCGGCGGTCCCGGGGCCCTGGAGATCCACCCCAAGGACCACACCACCGGGTGAGCTGCTCCCCGAACAGAACTGGCGCTTCCCGAACGAAATTCCGTTCGGGAAGCGCCAGTTTCACAACAGGGGTTGTGAATCCGTCAGGCGGACACCACGTTGAGGCTGACCTTCGCCTCGACGTCGTCGTGCACCTTCACCGTGACGGTGTGCGCGCCGAGGGACTTGATCGGGTTGGCCACCACGATCGTGCGCTTGTCGACCTCGGCGCCGCCGTCGGCGATCGCCGAGGCGATGTCGGCGGTGGTGACGGCGCCGAAGAGGCGGCCACCCTCGCCGGCGCGGACCTTGACCTGGAAGGTCGAGCCCTCGAGCCTCGCCTTCACCTCGGCGGCGTGGTCGGCGTCGCGGACGCGCGGGAGTCGCGCGCCTTCTTGATCGACTCGATGGTCTTCTCGCCGCCACGGGTCCAACGGATGGCCGAGACCGCGGGGGATCGAGGTAGTTGCGGCCGTAGCCGTCCTTGACCTCGACGACGTCGCCGGGGGCACCGAGTCCGGTGACTTCCTGGGTGAGGATGAGCTTCATGTCCTGCCCCTCTCTCAGCGAGCCGTCGACGTGTACGGGAGGAGCGCGACCTCACGGGCGTTCTTGACCGCGATGGCGACGTCGCGCTGGTGCTGCACGCAGTTGCCGGTCACCCGACGCGCACGGATCTTGCCGCGGTCGGAGATGAACTTGCGCAGGAGGTTGGTGTCCTTGTAGTCGATCGCCGGACGCCTTCTCCTTGCAGAACTGGCAAACCTTCTTCTTCGGCTTGCGCATCACTGCCTTGGCCATTGTGGTGCTCCCTTTCAGTGAGCCCGGCGCAGGAACAGGTCCTGGGGGCCGGAATGGTTGGCTTGGTCGGACTCCCCGGAGCTCGAGCCGAGGCCCGGGGTTGTTGCTGGATCAGTGGTGGATCAGAAGGGGGGCTCCTCGGCCCCGCCGGGCACCGCCCACGGGTCCTGCCCGCCCTGCGGAGCGCCACCGCCCTGCGGGGCGGCGCCGCCACCCTGCTGGCCGCCCCACCGCCCTGGCTCGCGCCGCCACCCTGCGGGGCGCCGCCCTGCGGGGCCGCGGCCGGCTGGCTGGCCCACGGGTCGTCGCCGCCGCCACCGAACCCGCCGCCGCCTCCGCCACCCCGGGTGACCCGGGTGACCTTGGCCGTGGCGTACTTCAGGCTCGGGCCGACCTCTTCGACGTCGAGCTCCATGACGGTGCGCTTCTCACCCTCGCGGGTCTCGTACGACCGGGCCTTGAGCCGGCCCTGGGCGACGACGCGCATGCCCTTCTGGAGGGACTCGGCGACGTTCTCCGCTGCCTGACGCCAGATCGAGCAGTTCAGGAACAGCGTGTCGCCGTCCTTCCACTCGTTGGTCTGCTTGTCGAAGTTGCGCGGGGTCGAGGCGATGGTGAAGTTCGCGACGGCCGCACCCGACGGGGTGAACCGGAGCTCCGGGTCGCTGGTCAGGTTGCCGACGACGGTGATGACGGTCTCGCCTGCCATGCTGATCCTCCTGGATCCTTTGCTACGACGCGGTTCGGTCAGTGAGCGTCGGGACGGATGACCTTAGTGCGGAGCACCGACTCGTTCAGCGTGAGCTGACGGTCGAGCTCCTTGACGGTGGCCGGCTCGGCCTGGAGCGTGACGACGGCGTAGATGCCCTCGGCGTTCTTGTTGATCTCGTAGGCCAGCCGACGGCGACCCCAGACGTCGACGTTCTCGACCGTGCCGCCGTCGTTGCGGACGACGTTGAGGTACGTGTCGAGCGACGGAGCGACGGTGCGCTCCTCGAGCTCGGGGTCGAGGATGACCATCAGTTCGTAGGTACGCATAGCGGTCCTACCTCCTTCGGACTCGGCGGCCACGGACGTTCCGTGGCAGGAGGCAGCTCCCCGAGCGGGGAGCGACGGGCAAGGGTAACAACGTCACCAGCCGGGAGGGAAATCGTCGTCCACAAGCGTGGCCACTGACCGGCGGACCATGCCTGCTCGTCGTCGGAGGAGGCTCCTAGGGTGGGTCCATGACCGAGATCGCCATCGGAGCGCACGTCGACCAGACCGACCCCCTCGCGGAGGCGCAGGCCCGCGGCACGACGCTGGTGCAGTTCTTCCTCGGCGACCCGCAGGGCTACAAGGGCCCCGAGGTCCGGTACGCCGGGGGAGCGACCGGGCTCAGGGCCGATGCCGAGGCCGCCGGCATCGACCTCTACGTGCACGCGCCGTACATCGTCAACGTGGCCACCACCAACAACCGGATCCGGATCCCGAGCCGCAAGCTGCTCCAGCAGCACGTGGACGCCGCAGCCGAGATCGGTGCCAAGGGGCTGATCGTGCACGGCGGGCACGTCAACAAGGAAGACGACCCCGCGAGTCGGCTTCGACAACTGGCGCAAGGCCGTCGAGGCGACCGACCTCAAGGTGCCGCTGCTGATCGAGAACACCGCCGGCGGCGACAACGCGATGGCCCGCCATCTCGACCGGATCGCCGGCGTCTGGGCCGCGATCCGGCAGGCCGACGGGCTCCGAGCAGGTCGGCTTCTGCCTCGACACCTGCCACGCCTGGGCCGGCGGCATCGACCTCGCCGACGCGGTCGACGCAGATCCGCGCGATCACCGGGCGCATCGACCTGGTGCACGCCAACGACAGCCGCGACGCGTTCGACTCCGGAGCCGACCGGCACGCCAACTTCGGCAGCGGCGAGATCGACCGCCGACGAGTTCGCCGGCGTCGTCCGCGAGCGGCCGGTGCGCCGGTGATCTGCGAGACCCCGGGCGGCGCCGGCCGAGCACATCGCCGACTTCGCCTGGCTGCGCGAGCGGCTGTGAGCCAGGATCCGCACGGCCACTAGGCTCGCCGACGTGACCTCGTCGCTCGCCGTCCGCTCGATCTCCGCCGCGGAGCACCTGGCGTTCCTGCGGGCTCAGGAGTCGGCGAGCTTCCTGCAGACCCCCGCCTGGGCGCAGGTGAAGAAGGAGTGGAAGGCCGAGTCGATCGGCTGGTCGTCCGGTGCCGGCAGGCGAGCTCGTCGGGGTCGCGCTGGTGCTCTACCGCCAGCTGCCCAAGGTGAAGCGGTACCTCGCCTACCTCCCCGAGGGCCCGGTCATCGACTGGGACGGCCGACGACCTCGCCGCCTGGCTGGACCCGATGGCGGCGCACCTCAAGGAGCAGGGCGCCTTCGGCATCCGGATCGGGCCGCCGGTGGTCACCCGGCGCTGGAGCGCGGCGCAGATCAAGGACGGCATCGCCGACGACTCGCGTCACCACTCTCACCGCGCTGCCGCCGACCGAGCGCAGCCGGACGGCGCGCAGGTCGTCTCCCAGCTGCGCGAGCTCGGCTGGCGCCAGCAAGGTGCCGCGGGCGGGTTCGCGGCCGGGCAGCCGCAGTACAACTTCCAGGTCCCGCTGCGCGACGACGGACGGCTGCAACGCTCCGAGGACGAGGTGCTCGCCGGGATGAACCAGCTCTGGCGACGCAACATCAAGAAGGCCGCGAAGGCCGGCGTCGAGGTGAGCGTCTCGGGCTCGACGCCGGGACCGCCGACGACCTCGCGGCGTTCCACGCGCTCTACGCGCACACCGCCGAGCGCGACCACTTCACCCCGCGGCCGCTGGCGTACTTCCGCACCATGTACGACGCCCTCGGCGCCGAGGAACCCGACCGGATCCGGCTCTACCTCGCCCACCACGAGGGCGACCTGGTCGCGGCGACGATCTGGATCCGGGTCGGCACCCACACCTGGTACTCCTACGGCGCCTCCTCGACCGAGAAGCGCGACGTCCGCGGGTCCAACGCGGTCCAGTGGCAGATGATCCGCGACGCGCTCGCCGCCGGCGCCGCTGTCTACGACCTGCGCGGCATCACCGAGACGCTCGTCGCCGACGACCCGCACCTCGGGCTGATCCAGTTCAAGGTCGGCACCGGCGGCGAGGCCGTCGAGTACGCCGGCGAGTGGGACCTGCCGCTCAACCGCGCGATCTACGTGCCTTCCAGGTCTACCTGAAGCGACGGGGGTGATGAGCACGTGAGCCTGGTCCTGCACGTCGACGGCGACCGCTGGCGCGCGCACCTGCGCGGTGGTCGCGGACCCGCCCGGGGCTGGTCCCGGTGATCAAGGGCAACGGCTACGGCTTCGGCCTCGGCCGGCTGGCCCGCAAGGCCGCCTGGCTCGGCTGCGACACCGTCGCGGTCGGCACGCCGCCGAGATCGACGAGGTCGCGCGCCGGTTCGACGGCGACCTGGTGGTGCTCACTCCGTGGCGCGACGTCGGACGCAGGCCGGCGACCGCGTCGACCGCCGACCCGCGGGTCATCCACACCGTCGGCCGCCTCGCAGGACCTCGAGGCGCTCCGGCAGCGCCGGGTCGGCCGCGAGTCGTGCTGGAGCTGCTCACCTCGATGAAGCGGCACGGCTTCACCCCGCGCGGGCTCCGCGAGGCGGCCGAGGCGCTCGGGCAGGGTCCCGACGGCGTCCGCGTCGAGGGCGTCTCGCTCCACCTGCCGCTCGACGGCCGGCGAGCGAACCTGGCCGAGGCCGAGGACCTGATGACCGAGATCGTCGCGGCCGGCTTCGGCACCGACGCACTCGCGGCCGTGGTCTGGGTCTCCCATCTGAGGACGGCGACGTGGCCGCCCTCGAGGCGCGCTACCCCGAGTTCCGCTTCCGCCCGCGCATCGGCACCGAGCTGTGGCTCGGCGACCGCGGCGCGCTCCGCGTCACGGCGCACGTCCTGGACAGCCACCCGGTCGAGCGCGGTGAGGTCTTCGGCTACCGCGGACGCACGATCCCGCGCACCGGGACGATCCTGGTCTGTCTCCGGCGGCACCGCGCACGGCATCGGGCTGGAGGCCCCGACCGGCGAGGGCAGCGTGCGTGCACGAGCGGCAGCCTGGCGCGCGGCGGCCTCGACGCCCTCGGGCTGGCGAAGTCGCCGTACACCGTCGGCGGGCAAGGCGCGCTACTTCGCCGAGCCCCCGCACATGCAGTCCTCGATGCTGTTCCTGCCCTCAGGGGTCGACGGTGCCGGCGATCGGCGAGAGGTCGAGGTCCGGGTGCGGTTCACCGCGACGACCTTCGACGCCGTCGAGATCAGCCTAGGTCGCTCGGACTCGTCGAGCACCTCGGCTCGGCGGCCAGATGTCGCGCACGACCAGTGCCATCAGGTAGAGCTCGCCGGCGACGCGCACCATGATCGCCAGCTGGTACGCCGTCGGGTTGGTCCCCGAGGACGGGGCCAGCCAGCCGCCGAGGTAGAGCCAGACCGCCGCGAAGTAGACCAGCTCGCAGGCCTGCCAGATCAGCAGGTCGCGCCAGCGCGGCCGGGCCAGCACCGCGAGCGGGAGCAGCCAGAGCACGTACTGCGGCGAGTACACCTTGTTGACCACCAGGAACGCCGCCACGACGAGGAACGCGATCTGGGCGACCTGCGGGCGCGCCGGAGCCGCCAGGCCGAGCGCGAGGATCGCCAGCGCACGCGGCACCGAAGACCACGCCGGAGACCACGTTGATCCGTGCGCGGCGTCGCGTGACGCCGAGCTGGTCGAGCGACCAGCCACAGCGAGCCCGAGGTCGGCGCCGCGGTCGGAGTTGAACGTCCAGAACACCTTCCAGGCACCGAGTCGCTGCCGAGCAGCGCCGGCAGGTTGACCACCACCCAGGACGCGGCGGCGCCGACGCAGCGCGATCGACCAGAGGTCAGGTCTGCGACGCCGCAGCGACGTCGACCAGGAAGGCGCCGAGCAGGAACAGCGGGTACAGCTTGGTGGCCACACCGAGCCCGACCATGACGCCGGCGAGCACCGGCCGGTCCCGGGCCCAGGCCCACAGCGCGCCGGCGGTGAACAGCACCGCCAGCAGGTCCCAGTTGACCAGCCCGGCGAGCAGCAGCGCGGGCGAGCGCCGCGAACGCCATCGCGTCCCACGGGCGTCCCGGACTCGCTCCGGCGAGGAAGTAGCACGGCGCCAGACCCGCAGCCGAACAGCAGCACGGCGGTGACCAGGAAGTAGGTGTTCACCTCCTTGGCCATCCCGGGCAAGCCCCAGAGCGCGCCGGCGAGTGGCGTCTGCTCGCGCACCGTCTGTGACGGACCCGACGGCATCAGCGCGGTGATCTTCGAGGCGCCCCAGGCGAAGTACGAGATCACGACCGGGTACTCCATCGCCTCGTACCGGCCGAAGCGAGTCGCCGTAGGGCCAGTGCTGCTCGGCGAATCCGCGGCCGGTGTAGAGGTAGGGGACGTCGGAGTAGCACATCTTCCCGTAGCGGACCGTCTCGCTCGACCAGTCGGTCTCGCCGCACGGGTACTTCTGCACCAGCCCGAGCGCGAAGACGACCGTGAAGACGGCGAGCAGCACCCGCACCGGCGTCCACCACCGGTGCGGCCGCGCGTGGTCCCCGACCGGTCCGCCGACGACCTCGCTCAGCGAGGCGGCGATCGGGTCGTCACGGGTCGGCCGGTTCATTCCGCCTGACTCACTGGGCTCGACTCACTGGGCTCGACTCACTGGGCCCGCAATGCCTCTGGGCGTCCGGACCGTCATTCGGGCCGCGCGTACCAGGCGTCGTAGGTCACCCGGCCGCCGGCACCGCCACCACCGCCGCCGTTGCCGCCGTTGCAGGTTCGGGTCGAGCACCGGCAGGGCGTGCCCGTGGCCGTAGGAGTGGGGGTCGGAGTCGGCGTCTGCTGCCCGGGCGGCGGGCAGTCCGGGTCCTGCGGGAACCCGAAGGCCGGGTCACAGACGCCGTTCGCGACCGGCTCCTGGGGGGCAGGGTGGCCTTCGGTGTCTTGGTCTTCGTCGGCTTCGGCGGCGGCGTGTACGGGTTGTGGCCGGCTGCCGGCGCCTTCCCGTCGACGTTCGCCGGCTGGCGGGAACTGCTCGACCGCGACGCCGTCCAGGTCGCGCTTCATGATCGCGGTCCACGTCCGTGCCGGGTACGACGCGCCGTAGAACGGATCGAGGTAGCCCTCGAGCGACTTGCGGCCGTCCTTGCGCACGTAGACCACGGCGGTCGCGATCTGCGGGGTGTACCCGACGAACCACGACGAGATCACCTGGCCGTCGTCACGAGTCGCAGTACCGGTCTTGCCTGCGGCAGGACGGCCGAGCCCCAGCGCCGCGGTGCCGGTGCCGCCCTTGACCACCTGCTGCAGGGCATAGCTGGTGTCGTCGGCGATGTCCTCGGGGATCGCGCGGTCGGTCTTGCGCGGCGCGGTGTAGAGGACCTCCCCGGTGCTCGCCCGGGTGACCTTGGAGACCACGAACCAGCTCGTGGTGCATCCCGCCGTCGGCGATCGTCGAGTAGGCGTTGGCCATCGAGATCGGACTGACGCTGGCCGACCCGAGAGCGATCGTGGCCACCGGGTCGAGGCCGGGGTGTTCGCCGGGATGCCCATCTTGATCGCGGTCTGCTTGATCTTGTCGGGCCCGTCGGGGATCGACTCGGTGAGGTCGACGTACGCGGTGTTGACCGACTCCTGGGTCGCCTTGATCAGGTTGATCTTCGACCCGTAGCTGTGGCCGTCGCCCTGGCCCTCGTTCTTGACCGTGGCGCCGTTGGGGAAGCGGTACGGCGAGGAGCCCTGGAAGGTGTCCTTCAGGCTGAAGCCTGCCTGGAGTCCCGCGGCGAGGGCGAACGGCTTGAACGACGAGCCGGGCGCGTTGCCCAGCGAGGCCCAGTTGAGCTGGCTCTTGAGGTAGTCCTGGCCGGCGTAGAAGCCGAGCAGCCCACCGGTGTTGACGTCGACCGTCGCCGCCGCGGCGTGCAGCTCCTTGAGACCCTCCGGCCGCTGCTCGAGGACACCGTCCTTGGCCGCCTGCATCGCCTTCTGGGTGAAGGTGGTGGTCACCCGAAGGCCGCCGGCGTCGATCTCCTCGTCGGTGAAGCCGAGCCTCGACAGCTCCTTCTTGACCATGTCGAGCATGAAGCCGCGCTGGTCGCCGTACAGGTCGCTGGTCGCTGGCTTCTTGACTTCGGGCAGCTTGCCGGCGATCTCGGCGGCGTCGGTGCCGGAGATCGCCCGCCATCGACCTCATCCGCCGACACCACGTAGTCGTAGCGCGCGTGCAGCGCGGCCCGCGAGGAGTCGCCGCGGTCCGGGCTCAGGTAGTTCGGGGAGTTCAGGACCGCGGCGAGCATCGCGCTCTGCGAGGCGTTGAGCTTCTTGGCAGGGATCCCGAAGTACGCCTTGGACGCCGCCTGGACGCCGTAGGCACCGCGGCCGAAGTAGATGGTGTTCAGGTAGCCCTCGAGGATCTCCGACTTCGACTTCTTCTGCTGGATCTTCAGTGAGAGGAACGCTTCCTTGATCTTGCGCTTGAGGGTGCGTTCCTGGGACAGGTAGAGGATCTTGACGTACTGCTGGGTGATCGTCGAGGCACCCTGGGTGGCGCCGCCCTTCGCGTTGGAGAAGGCCGCGCGGATGATGCCCTTGGGGTCGATGCCCTTGTTGGTCCAGAAGGTGCGGTCCTCCGCGGCGACGACCGCGTCCTGCATCACCTTCGGGACGTCGGCCAGCGGGATGGACTCGCGGTTCTGGACCGCGTACCGACCGATCTTGGACTTGCCGTCGGAGTAGTAGACGTTCGTGGTCTGTGCCTTGAACGCGCTGTTCTCGCTCGGGATGTCGGTGGCGCGGTAGGCGATGTAGAACATCGAGACCAGGATCAGGCAGCCCACCAGCCCGGCGATCAGGGTGTACTTGAGCGCCTTGCGCAGCTTCTCCTTGCCGGTGAGCTGGGGCTTCTGCTTGCGGCTGCCCCGGCCCTTGGCGCGACTGGCTCGGCTGCCGGCCCCGCTCTTGGGGCCGTTCCGCGGGCCCCGCGGGGGTCGGCCACCGGGGCCTGGCGTGCTGGCACTCACGTGGATTGGCTCCAGGGGAAGTCGGGGTCGGCCGGGAGGTCAGAAACAACCAAGAGGGTACGGCCGAACGGGTCGAAATCCACTTCCGGGCCGTGCTTCTGGTCACCTCGGTCCACCGAG
This sequence comes from uncultured Actinomycetota bacterium, assembly GCA_963805425.1. Classification (GTDB taxonomy): domain Bacteria; phylum Actinomycetota; class Actinomycetes; order Propionibacteriales; family Nocardioidaceae; genus Marmoricola. The sequence continues at coordinate 129,003 of CAWDUF010000001.1, forward strand.
CGCGTCCAGTGCATTCGACGTCGATATATCGATGCGATATGTTGGCGCGATAGAATCAACCGAGACGTTACCCGGTTGCCACCGTCCCGTCACCCGGGACCCGTCCGACGTACACGTTCGAGCAGAGGAGGACCGAGTGCCGCGCAAGGGTGCCACCCTCGAGCTCGCCGTCCTCGGCCTGCTCCAGGAGACTCCGCTGCACGGTTACGAGCTGCGCAAGCGGCTCAACCTGCTGCTCGGCTGGACCCGGCTGCTGTCCTACGGGTCGTTGTACCCCGCCCTCAAGCGGATGCTGCGCGCCGGCTGGATCACCGAGGTGACCGCGTCCAACGCGGTGTCGCGCCGCCAGCGGATCGTCTACCAGATCACGCCGGCCGGCATCGAGTTCTTCACCACGGAGATCACCGAGGCCGGTCCCGCGGCGTGGGAGGACGAGACGTTCAACATGCGCTTCGCCTTCTTCTCGCGCACCGACGCCGGCGTCCGGCTGCGCATCCTCGAGGGCCGGCGCTCGCGGCTGCAGGAGCGCCTCGACCGCGCGCGCAGCCTGTACGGCGACGGCGACGACCGCTACATCAGCGAGCTGCGCCGGCACTCGATCGAGTCCGTCGAGCGCGAGGTGCGCTGGCTCACCGAGCTGATCGACGCCGAGCGCTCCAGCGCCGACCGTGCCGGTGGTCACCCGGCAGCCAAGGCCGTCCGCCCGAGCCGGCCCGCTCCGAAGGCCGCCTCGAAGACGATCCGCAAGACCCGGCCCGAGACCCCGGCCACCCCTGCAAGGCCGACCCCGGCAACACGGGCCGCCGGCCCGGCAGGCAACACCGAAATCAGTTGAGAACCAGAAATCCAGGAGGAGAACCGATGGCGAAGGTTCGCGTAGGAATCGTGGGAGTGGGCAACTGCGCCAGCTCCCTGGTCCAGGGCGTGGAGTACTACAAGGACGCTGATCCCGAAGGTGCGGTCCCCGGTCTGATGCATGTGATGTTCGGCGACTACCACGTGTCCGACGTGGAGTTCGTCGCGGCGTTCGACGTGGACGCGAAGAAGGTCGGCTTCGACCTCTCCGACGCGATCACCAACTCCGAGAACAACACCATCCGGATCTGCGACGTCCCGCCGACCGGGGTGACCGTGCAACGCGGGCACACCCTCGACGGGCTCGGCAAGTACTACCTCGAGACCATCGACCAGTCCGACGCCGACCCGGTCGACGTGGTGCAGGTGCTCAGGGATGCCCAGGTCGACGTCCTGGTCTCCTACCTGCCCGTGGGCTCCGAGCAGGCCGACAAGTTCTACGCCCAGTGCGCGATCGACGCCGGCGTGGCGTTCGTCAACGCGCTCCCGGTCTTCATCGCCTCCGACCCCGTCTGGGCGAAGAAGTTCGAGGACGCCGGTGTCCCGATCATCGGTGACGACATCAAGAGCCAGGTCGGGGCGACCATCACCCACCGGGTGATGGCCAAGCTGTTCGAGGACCGCGGCGTGGTGCTCGACCGGACCTACCAGCTCAACGTCGGCGGCAACATGGACTTCAAGAACATGCTCGAGCGCGACCGGCTCGAGTCGAAGAAGATCTCCAAGACCCAGGCCGTCACGTCCAACATCGGACACGACCTCGGTGCGCGCAACGTGCACATCGGGCCGTCGGACTACGTGCAGTGGCTCGATGACCGCAAGTGGGCCTACGTCCGACTCGAGGGCCGTGCCTTCGGTGACGTGCCGCTGAACCTCGAGTACAAGCTCGAGGTCTGGGACTCGCCGAACTCCGCGGGCATCATCATCGACGCGATCCGGGCAGCCAAGATCGCCAAGGACCGCGGCATCGGCGGCGCACTGCTCGCCGCGTCGTCGTACCTGATGAAGTCCCCGCCGGTGCAGCGCCCCGACGACGAGGGCCGCGCCTCGGTCGAGGCGTTCATCAAGGGCGAGGTGGAGCGCTGATCCTCGGCGCACCGCACCACGACTGATTTCGGCGTCAGACCCCGGGCCTTCCGCCCGGGGTCTGACCGAATTTCAACTAGAAGTCCGGCCGCGTGATGGATGCGCTCGCGGTTCCGCTGTCACTAGGTTGTCGACCATGAGCGATGACACCACTCCGCCGCAGGATCCCAACCAGGGTGCGGCCCCGCCGCCACCGCCGGGAGGAGAGGTCCCGCCGCCAGCCGCGCCGCCCCCGCCTCCGCCCCCGCCGCCTGCCGGTGGTGCGATGCCGCCGCCCCCGCCTCCGGCGTACGGAGCTCCGCCTGCCGGCGGAGGCGGCTACAGCCCGGTCCAGGCGATCCAGTACGGCTGGGCGAAGTTCACCAAGAGCCCGAGCACGCTGCTGGTGCCCGCCCTGATCGTCCTGCTGGTGCTCATCGTCATCGACGTGATCATCCAGATCATCCTGCGGGGCGCCCTGCTCGGCACCCACGACTGCACCAGGACCGTCTTCGGCACTGAGGTGCCCGGCCAGTGCGGGCCGGGGTTCTTCACGACCCTGTTCGTCAGCGCGCTCGGTGGTCTCGTGGCCAGCTTCATCGGCCAGCTGCTCGGCGCCGGGCTGATCAAGTCGGCCCTCAACGTCGCCGACGGCAAGGAGGTCAACGTCGCCGACATCTGGGGCTACGCGTCGAAGTCCAACGTGATCACGACCGCGGCGATCGTGGCCGGCGCGACCTTCGTCGGCTCGCTGCTGTGCTACCTGCCGGGGCTGATCGTCGGCTTCCTGACCCTGTTCGCGATGTTCTACGTCGTCGACAAGGACATGGCGCCCATGGAGGCGATCAAGGCGAGCGTCTCACTGACCACCTCGAAGGTCGGAGAGACGATCCTGTTCTACCTGCTCGGCATCGTCGTGATCATCGTCGGCGCGATCCTGTGCCTCGTCGGTCTCCTCGCTGCCGTTCCCGTCGTGCTCGCCGGTGCGGCGTACACGTTCCGGGTGCTGAACGACGAACCAGTGACTCCGGCCGAGGCCTGAGTCAGCCAGCTCCTCGCGCCCGGCATCGTGTCTGCCTACGATGCCGGGCGTGAGTGCGTTGATGTGTCCGGCGACCCTGGTGGTGTCCCGCCACGGCGACGCCGAGTACGTCGACACCGTCTTCTCCGACGAGGGCGGCACCCTCACCCACCAGGGCCGTGCGGAGGCAGCGGCGCTGGCCGACGCCGTCTCCGACCGCCGCGTGGCCCACGTCTGGTGCTCGGACCTCTCGCGTGCCGTCCAGACCGCGGAGATCGTCGCGAGCCGGCTCGGCGTCGGCGTGACCACTCGCATGGGGCTCCGGGAGATCGACGTCGGCGACCTCACCGGCCGGCCCTTCTCGATCCCGGCCATGTGCACGGTCACCGACGTCTGGTTCCGCGGTGACCTCGGCGCCGCCTTCCCGGGTGGGGAGAGCGGCGCCGAGGTGGTCGCGAGGTACGCCGCGACGCTCCAGGAGATCGCCGACCTGCACCGGGGCGAGACCGTCGTGGTGATCGCGCACCAGACCGCGTCGTGCATCGCCCTGCCGAGCCTGGCCGGCAACGCCACCCTGGGCCCCGCCGACCGGGACCGCTTCGACATCGGTGGGGTCGCCGAGCTGAGGATCGACGGCGACGACTGGGCGCTCACCCGGTGGGGCGAGGTCCGGGGCGGGTAGGGCGTTTGCCCGCGACGCAGGGGATCCGGTGGTGGGCAGGTGCCGGCGCGCGTGACCCGGCGTCCCCCTCGCCTCCGTCCCCACCGGATCCGCTACGCCCTCACCGGGGCCCGTGCGTGTTCAGCCACAGCACCGGGCCGGGAAGGTGGGCGGTGCCGGCGAGGTCGGCGACAGCCGCGAGTGCCTTGCCGGTGTACACCGGCTCGAGCTCGAGCCCGGCCGATGCAGCCGCCGCGACCATCCTGGTCGAGGCCGGGGTCGGGTCGCCGTAGGTCGACCCGAGCCAGTCGATCCTGGTGGTCAGGTCGTCCGGCTCGATCGCCGGCAGACCGGTGGCTCCGTGACGGGAGAGCAGGTCGGCGGTCTTGTTCGCCAGCCGGGCGATCACCGGGGCGTCCAGCGGGAAGGTGTCGTTGACGACGACACCGAGCACCCGGGCGCGCAGGCCGGCGATGCGCAGGCCCAGGGCGAGACCGGCCGCGGTGCCACCCGAGCCGATCGGCACCACGAGCGTTGCCGGGTCGGGGAGCTCGCCGCGCGCGACCTGGTCGGCGAGCTCGAGCGCGACCTCGACGTGGCCCAGGGCGCCGTAGCTGTTCGATCCACCGGCCGGGAGGTACCACGGCAGCCGCCCACCTCCCAGGTGCGTCGCCAGCAGCCACGGCGCGGCCCGCCGGAGCCGCCGGGCGTCGCGGAAGCGGTGCAGCTCGGCGCCCGAGGCCTCGAGCCGGGCCAGCTGGGCCCGCACGTGGTCGTCGACGGGCTGGTCGACCAGGCCGAGCAGCGTGCGCAGGCCGTGCTCTCGCCCGTAGAGGGCGCACGCGAGCCCCCAGTGCGTCCCGATGCCGCCGACCGTGAACAGCGTGCGCACCCTGCGCCGCCGCGCCTCGGGGATGATCCACTCGAGCTTGCGGACCTTGTTGCCGCCCCAGCCACCGTCGCCGTACCCGCTCTCGTCCTTGACCCACACGTCGGCGTCGTCGACCTGCGGTACGCCGAGAGGCGACAGCTTCCCGACCGGGGTCGGCGCGCCACCCAGAGGCAGGTGCTCCAGGTCCAGCGCCGGGTACCGCTCGTGCAGCAGGGACACGTGCGCAGACTAGTCACGGGGAAGAACTCGGCGTCTTCGTTCGTTGGGCAAGGTAAACCCCTAGGGGTATTGTTGACACCAAGGAAAGGACCCCCATGGCCACCATCACGCTGGGTGCTGCGAACTTCGAGCAGACCGTGACCGGCAACGACATCGTGCTCGTCGACTTCTGGGCTGCCTGGTGCGGTCCGTGCCGTCAGTTCGCCCCGGTCTTCGAGCAGTCCTCGGAGCAGCACGACGACATCGTCTTCGGCAAGGTCGACACCGAGGCCGAGCAGGCTCTCGCCGGCGCGGCCCAGATCACCTCGATCCCGACCCTGATGGCGTTCAAGGGCGGCCATCTCGTCTTCTCCCAACCCGGCGCGCTGCCGGGCCCGGTGCTCGAGCAGCTGATCTCCGAAGTACGCGAGCTCGACCTCGAGTCGGCGCTGGCCGACCACGGGACAGAGCAGACCACCACACGGGAAGGCAACGCCTGATGCAGCTCGACCCGGCCCAGATGACCTCCGCGATCAACCGCATCAAACGCGCCCAGGGCCAGTTGGCGGGCGTGCTGCGGATGCTCGAGGAGGGCCGCGAGTGCGAGGACGTGGTCACCCAGCTGGCCGCGGTGTCGAAGGCCCTGGACCGCGCCGGGTTCTCGATCGTGGCGACCGGCCTGCAGCAGTGCCTCGCCGAGGGCGACGGGGTCGACGGCGTCGACGTCGCCAAGATGGAGAAGCTCTTCCTCTCCCTGGCTTGATCGCCTCGACCTGAGCCGGCGAAGGTCGGTAGCGCTCAGCAGAGGCCCTGCTCTGCTCCCCAGGCAAGCAAGGCGACGCGCGCGGCGTCGTAGGTCATCGGCCCGTGGTCGAGCCGCAGCTCCAGCAGGTGCCGGTACGCCGCACCGACCTGCGGGCCGGCCGGGATGCCCAGGATCTCCATGATCTGGTTGCCGTCGAGGTCGGGCCGGATCGCCGCGAGCTCCTCGGCCTCCGACAGTCGCTGGATCCGGTCCTCGAGCTCGTCGTAGGTCCGACGCAGCCGGTCTGCCTTGCGCTGGTTGCGGGTGGTGCAGTCGGCGCGCGTGAGCACGTGCAGCCAGGGCAGCAGCTCACCGGCGTCGCGGACGTAGCGTCGCACCGCGGCGTCGGTCCACTGGCCGTCTCCGTACCCGTGGAACCGCAGGTGCAGCTCCACCAGGGTCGCGACGGCAGCGGTCTCGTCGGAGGAGAACCGCAGCGCCCGCATCCGGTTGCGGACCAGCTTCGCGCCGACCACGTCGTGGTGGTGGAAGGTCACGGTGCCGTCGGGCTGGAACCGCCTCGTGCGGGGCTTGCCGACGTCGTGCATCAAAGCGGCGAACCGCGCCACGAAGTCAGGGCCCCCGGCGGGCAGCCGGTCCTCGAGGTCGATGGTCTGCTCGAGCACGGTGAGGGTGTGCTGGTAGACGTCCTTGTGACGGTGGTGCTCGTCGCGCTCGAGTGCGAGTGCGGGCAGCTCGGGCAGGATCTGGTCGGCGAGCCCGGTCTCGACGAGAAGGGTCAGCCCGGCCCGCGGGCCGGGGCGAGCAGACCAGCTTCACCAGCTCGTCGCGCACCCGCTCGGCGGAGACGATCGAGATCCGGTCGGCCATGTCGGTCATCGCCTGGCGCACCTCCGGCGCGACGGTGAAGCCGAGCTGCGAGGCGAACCGGGCCGCGCGCATCATCCTCAGTGGGTCGTCGCCGAAGGAGTCCTCGGGGCGTCCCGGCGTCCGCAGCACCCGGTGGGCGAGGTCGACGATGCCGCCGTACGGGTCCTCGAACGCGCGCCCGGGCAGCGAGACCGCCATCGCGTTGACCGTGAAGTCCCGACGGCCGAGGTCGCCGGCCAGCGAGTCGCCGTAGTCGACGGTGGGCTTGCGGCTGGCCGCGTCGTACTTCTCGGACCGGTAGGTGGTGATCTCGATCTGGTACTCGCCCTTGCGGCAGCCGATCGTGCCGAAGTCCCGGCCGATGTCCCAGACCGCGTCCGCCCAGCCCTTCACGAGGCGCTCGATGACGTCCGGCCTCGCCGAGGTGGTGAAGTCGAGGTCGAAGTGCTGCCGGCCGAGCATGGCGTCGCGGACCGGCCCGCCGACCAGCGCGATCTGCTCCCCGGCAGCTGCGAACCGGGCGCCGAGGTCGTCGATCACCGGCGCGATCCGCAGCAGCTCCTGGACCGCGCGCGCCTGCGCCTGCGACATGTTCAAGGGCTCGTCGGGCGGCTGGTCGGGCACGAGAGGTAACTCTATCGGCGCACGGGCCCACCGCCTGCCGGGGGACTCGCTGCCGGTCTGCGCCGTTAGCATCGCCGATGTGAGTCGCGCCCGGAGCTTGACTGGCCTGCTGGCCCTGGCGGTCGCGACCCTCCTTCCGCTGGCGCCGACGCCAGGGGCCCGGGCTGCCGAGGACGACACCGCGACGCCCCTCACCGTCACGCTGGTGCGCCTGACGCCCTCGACGATCCCGCCGAAGGGCAAGATCGTGCTGGCCGGCAAGGTGCGCAACGACTCCGCGGAGACCTGGACGGCGATCAACGTGCACCCGTTCATCAGCTCCACACCGATGACCGACCGCGAGCAGCTCGCGGCGGCCGCCTCGTCCGCCGCTGACACGGAGATCTGCTGCCGGCTGTACAAGATCGGGCAGTTCGCCGCCATCGGCGACCTGCTCCCCGGTCAGACCAAGACCTTCCGGATCTCGCTGCGGGTCAAGGACCTGGGGATCACGGGTGCGCCCGGGGTGTACTGGATCGGCGTCCACGCCCTCGGCCAGAACGCAGCCGGCCGCGACGACGTCGCCGACGGTCGTGCCCGTACCTTCATCCCCCTCGTCGGCAAGGACGCGCCGCACACCGCGGTCTCTCTCGTGGTCCCGCTCCGCGAACGGGTACGCCGCGACCGGATCGGCCGGCTCGAGGACACCACCGAGTGGTCGCAGCTGCTCGCCGACGACGGTCGGCTCGAACGCATCGCCGCGCTGCTCACCACCTCGGGTGGCCTGCCGGCCACCATGCTGGTCGACCCTGCCGTCATCGACGCGGTCGCCTCGATCACCGCGGACAACCAACCGCTGTCACTCGGCGAGGTCCAGGGCGAGGGACCGAGCACGACGCCCAGCAGCACCCCGGGAGAGTCCCCGGGAGAGTCCCCGAGCGAGTCGGTCAGCCCGAGCCGGGACGTCGAGCGCCTCGATCCCAGCGACCGGTCCAACGCGGCGCGGTGGCTCGCCCAGGTGAAGAACGCGTCGAGCTTCCAGACCGTCCTCGGTCTCGGGTACGCCGACCCGGACACCGCCTCGCTGGCCCGTCGCCGCGCCGCGTACGTGGCCCTGGCCGCAAAGGAGTCGGCCGCAGCCTTCGAACGCCTGGACATCGATGCGATCCCGACCGTCGCCCCGGTCAGCGGCTGGCTCGACGACGACGCGCTGGCCTCGGTCGACAAGGACGCGGTGGTGCTGGTGTCGGACCACTCCGCACCGCGGACCCGGACCCGCTGGCACACCGCCGTGGGCCAGGACCTGGTCTTCACCGACGAGCAGGCAGCCAGCCGGCGGCCCCGGGCCCACCGCGCCGCTCTCACGCCCTGGCCGTGCGGCAGCGGATCGTGTCGGAGGCCGCGCTGCGGGCCCAGCAGGGCTCGACCAGCCCGATGGTCGTCGAGCTCCCGTCCAACTGGGACCCCGGGGCCCGCTGGAAGTCCGCCGACTTCTTCGCCGAGCTCGAACCAGCCGTGGCTCGACCTGGTCCCGCTCGATCGCGCGCCGGCCGGGACCTCACCGACCTTCGACGCAGCCCTTGGCTATCCGGCGGCCGAGCGGCACGACGAGATCGGCCTGGCCAACTCTCGGCGGCCCACACGCTCGTCGGGACCGCCAACGTCCTGGGACAGCTGCTGAGGAGCGACAACGACGGTCGCGCCACGGCCTCACCGGCATCGCGCTCGAGGCGGTGTAGCTACCACGCCCGCGGCGACCAGGCGCGCGCTCGGGAGCAGGTCGTCGACACCAACAACGCGATGCGCGCACGCCTGGACAAGGTCTCGGTGGTCGGCACCGACTTCGTGACCCTCTCGGGAGGCTCGGGCATCGTGACGGTGACCCTGGTCAACCAGCCTCGACCAGCCGATCCGCGTCGGGATCCGGCCGCGCGCCACCGGCTCCGGCGTACGCATCGAGGCGCCGAAGCCGACAGAGACCTCGCACCCGGCCAGCGCAGCGTGATCCGGCTGCGGGCGCACGCGTCGTCGATCGGGGTGCACGAGGTCACGCTCACGCCGGTCACGGAGCAGGGTGGCGAGCTCGGGTCCGCGCTCACCTTCAGCCTGCGCACGAGCCAGGTCGGCAGACTGATCTGGCTGGTCCTCGTGGGCGGTGGCGCCCTGCTCGTCGCGATGATCCTGCGCCGGGTGCTGCGTGGTCTCCGCGAACACCGGTGGCGCGGCCAGTGAGCACCGAGGATCCCCGGCGGGCACGCCGCAGGGCCTGCCCCGCCGCCTGCACAGCCCTCCGTGCTCGGGTCGAGCGCGGTGATGGCGGCCGGCACGGTGGTGTCCCGTCTCAGCGGCTTCGCCCGCTCGACGCTCCTCGCCGCGGCGCTCGGCGGTGGCATGCACGCCGACGTGTTCAACATCGCGAACACGATCCCGAACATGCTCTACATCCTGCTCGCCGGCGGCGTCTTCAACGCCGTGCTGGTGCCCCAGCTGGTGCGGGCGATGCGCAACGACGCCGACGGCGGGGCGGCGTACACGAACCGGGTGATCACCGTCGCCGGCGATCTTCCTGCTCGCCGTCTCGGTGGTGCTGGTCGTCGCGGCGCCGCTGGTGATGCGGCTGCTGCTCGACCCGGCGTACTTCGAGCTCGCAGTTCGACCTCCAGCGCCAGTCGATCATCGACCTTCGCCCGCTACTGCCTGCCGCAGGTGTTCTTCTACGGGATGTTCGTGCTCGTCGGACAGGTGCTCAACGCGCGCGGCAGCTTCGGCCCGATGATGTGGGCGCCGATCGCGAACAACGTCATCTCCGTCGCGGTCCTGGTGGCCTACCTGCTCACGGTGGGGTCGGCGCACGGCAGCGAGCTGTGCGGCGGGTACTCCGTCGGGCGCCGAGGCGCTGCTCGGCATCGGCTCCACCCTCGGGATCGCCGTGCAGTTCCTGGTGCTGGTGCCCTACCTGAGGAGAGCCGGCTTCACGTTCCGGCCGCGGTTCGACTTGCGCGGCAGCGGTCTGGGACACACGCTCCGGCTCGGGGTGTGGACCGCGCTGTTCGTGGTGGTGAACCAGATCGCGTACACCGTGGTCGTGCGGATGGCGTCGAGCGGCACGGTCGAGCAACCTCGAGCTGCACCCCGTCGGGCCAGGGCACCGGCTACACCGTCTACTCCGGCGCCTTCCTGCTCGCGATGGTGCCGCACTCGATCATCACCGTGTCCCTGGCGACCGCGATGCTGCCCCGGCTGTCGGCGTACGCCGCGGACGGCAACCTCCGGGCGCTCGGCGAGTCGGTCTCGGCGACGCTGCGCTCGACGTACGCACTGGTGCTGCCGGTCGCAGCGCTCCTGCCGATCGTCGCCGGCGACCTTGCCAGCATCGTGTGGGGCTACGGCTCGTCGAGTGCGAGCTACACGCGATTCGTGACGACGTTGTCGCTGTTCGCCATCGGGCTGTTCTTCTTCACCACCCACTACCTGATGCTGCGGGGCTTCTACGCCCTCGAGCAGAACCAGGCGGGTGTTCTTCATCCAGTGCGCGGTCTCGGCGACGAACATCGCGGTGGCGGTCGCCCTCACGCGCGACATCGATCCGATCCAGACGGCGCCACGACTCGTGCTCGCGTACGCCGCGTCGTACGCCGTCGGGGCAGCGGTGTCCTACCTGCAGCTCTCGCGCCAGCTCGGCGGTCTCGCAGGACGGCGCCTGGTGCGCTTCGGCGCCCGCATCGGAATGGTCGTCGCGGTGTCGGCCGGCATCGGCTGGCTGGCGCGGGAGGGCAGCCACCACGTCCTCGACGGCCACGACAAGCTCACCGTCCTCGTGCACCTCGGCGCGATCGGCGTGGCAGGTCTCGGCAGCTACCTGCTGCTCGCGCGGCTCGTCCGCCTCGACGAGGTCACCGAGGTGACCGGGATGCTGACCGGACGCCTGGGCCTGGGCTCGGGTCGCGGCGTCGGGTCGCGGCGCGGGCAAGCGCCGGCGTGGCCGCCGCTGACCGGCAGGACCGCCGCGCGCAGATGCCGGCACCGGCACCACACGTGTCCGCGCCGCCCTACGATGAGTCGGACCGTCGACGCCGAAGGAGGGACGTGCCGCCCAGCTCGATCAGCCCCGGGACCATGCTCGGTGGGCGCTATCGCCTCGAGGACCTGCTGTCCGAGCACGAGGGAGCCCGCTTCTGGCGCGCCACCGACACCGTGCTCGCGCGCAGCGTCGCGGTGCACGCGGTCGCGAGCAGCGACCCGCGGGCGCCCGCGGTCCTGGAGGCAGCCCGCCGGTCCGCACAGGTGCGCGACCCGCACTTCCTCCGGGTGCTCGACTGCGACGACATCGACGGCCTGACCTGGGTGATCAACGAGTGGGGCGAGGGCGCTTCGCTCGACCTCATGCTCGAGCGGGGGACACTGCCGCCGAGCCGCGCCGCGTGGTTGACCCGCGAGGTCGCCGAGGCGATCGCGTCGGCGCACGCCCAGGGCCTCCACCACGGCCGGCTGAACCCCGAAGCCGTCCTCGTCACCGACGCCGGCTCGGTCAAGGTCATCGGGTTCACCGTCAACGCCGCCTTCGAGGGCCCGGCGCCGGTGCACCCCGCCTACGGCCCGATCGGGCCGCGCGAGGCCGACGTGATCGACCTCGCCGGCGTCCTGTACGCCGCCCTGACCGGGCGCTGGCCCGGCGTGGCCCCGTCGTCGGTCCCGCGGGCACCCCGCGACGGGCGCCGGCCGCTCCGGCCGCGCCAGGTGCGCGCCGGCGTACCCCGCACCCTCGACGCGATCTGCGACCGGGTGCTGTCCAAGGAGGCGGCGCAGCACGCGCTGCCGATCGAGACCGCGCACGAGATCGCCGCTGCGCTGAGCGACTACGTGGGCGACCCCGCTGCGGCCGCGCCCGTCGACGTCCCCAGCATGTACGACGAGCCTGCCGCCGCGGCACCGTCGGCCGACCAGCCCGACGATGAACCCCACCCGGGTCCCCGACCCGGATCCCGGCCCAGGACCCGGCCGGCCGGACCGCCGGAGAGCGTGGCACCGGTTCCTGGTCCCGACCCGGATGCCACGATGGCGACGCCGGCCCCGATCTGGACCGAGGAGTTCGACGAGCCGGAGCCCTGGGAGCCGCTGCCTCCGCCGCCCCCGCTCGAGGACCTCCCCCCACGACCACTGTTCGCCGACCACGAGCGCCGGGTGCCGCCGGGCGCACCGCCCGTACCCGTCGCGCGGCCGGCGTCGGCCGACCCGTCCGAGAGCTTCGTGGCGAGCTCGTCCACGTCCGGCACGTCGGACAGCTCGGTGCGGTACTGGCCGTTCGACGACGCCGACGACACCGGCTCCTTCAGCGGCAAGGAGGGCCGGTCGTGGCTCCAGCTGGCCGCCGTGGTCGCCCTCGCGATCGCCGTCCTGGCCGCGATGTTCATCGCCTTCGACATCGGCCGCGGCAACGACCCGGGCCCGAGCGCGTCCGCCACGACGGCGGCACCGTCGACCCCGACCGTGACCGGCTCACCGGTGCGCGTCGTCAAGGCGGGGGACTTCGACCCCGAGGGCGACGGAGCCGAGAACCACCGCGAGGTCGGGCTCGCCATCGACGGCGACCCGGCCACCGGCTGGCGCACCCTGACCTACCGCGGCAGCGCGGCGCTCGGAGGACTCAAGAGCGGCGTGGGGCTGGTGCTCGACCTCGGCGCCAACCACACCGTGAGCTCGGTGCAGGTCACGCTCGTCGGCGCGCCGACCGACGCTCGAGCTCTTCGCCACCGCACCCGGGACCAGACGACCCGCCGGCCGAGCTCGCCGACACCCGTCGGCTGGGCGGCATGACCGCCGACACCACCACTGCGGTGATCCGGGTCCCGAAGGTGACCACCCGGCTTCCTGGTCGTGTGGCTGACCCGGCTGCCGGCGGTACGGGCGGGTTCCGGGGCGAGATCGCCGAGGTCGCGGTCCGGTCGTGATCCTCCGATGAGCACGCCGTGACCTCGGCCCACCACGAGCTCGACGACGTCGCGCTCGCTCGAGGCCCACCGCGACGGGGACCCCGATGCGTTCGGCGTGCTCTTCACTCGGCACCGCGACCGGCTGTGGGCGGTGGCGCTGCGCACCACGGGCAACCCCGAGGACGCCGCGGACGCCCTGCAGGAGGCGATGATCTCCGCCTTCCGTCGCGCCGGCAGCTTCCGTGGCGACGCGCTGGTCACCACTTGGCTGCACCGGATCGTGGTCAACGCCAGCCTCGACCGGTTGCGCCGCAACAAGGTGCGCGCGGCCCGGCCACTCCCCGACGACCTCGACGAGTACGCCGCACGCGGTGCCGTGCTCGCCAGCGAGGACGCGAGCACGGATCCCGAGGCCGCACGCGGTGCTGACCGACCGCCGGCGCGCCGTCCTTGCCGCGCTCGACCGACTGCCGCCGGACCAGAAGGCGGCCGCTGGTGCTCGTCGACATCGAGGGCTATCCGGTGGAAGAGGTCGCCCAGATGCTCGAGTGTCCGACCGGGACCGTGAAGAGCCGGTGCGCCCGGGGCCGGGCACGACTCGCGACGTTGCTGGCCGAGAGTGGCCTAGGTGACACCGGTCCGGCCGGAACCAGCCCGGCGCCCGAAACGTCACATCCGGGTAACGACCCCACACCAGAGCAGCAAGGAGGTGCCCGCGCATGAGCGACTTCGACGACCGTCGGCCCGACCTCCCCGACTCCGACGACTCCGTGCTCGACGAGCGGGCCTTCGACGACCCGGCGCACGACGAGCTGCGCCGGTTGCTGGCCGACGCTCGGGTCACCGAGCCCGTCCCGGACGCCGTGGCGGCGCGCCTCGACGCGACCCTGGCCTCGCTGCGGGAGCGGTCGCGGGAGGAGTCGCCCGCACCCACGAACGTCGTGCCGCTGAGGCGCCGCCTCGGCCGAGTGCTCGTGGCCGCGGCCGTGGTCGTGGTGATCGGCGGCGGCGGCGTGGGCATCGCCCAGCTCTCGAGCGGCGGCCGGAGCGACACCACGAGCGCGGACTCGGCCCGATCCACCGACAAGAGCAGCGCCGGGTCCGAGGCGAGCGCCCCCCAGGCGGTGGCCCCGACCGGCGCCCCCGGTGTCGGAGCGACGGGCTCGCGGGCACTCCCCCGGCTCACCACGGCCAGTTTCGGCCGCGACGTCTCCCGGGCGATGCGCACGACGTACGCCAGCCTCGACACCTCGGCCCTCGCCGGCAGGACTCCGCAGTCGGACTCCCCGGGGCAGCTCGGCGACCTCGGCCAGGGGTACGACGCGCCCGCAGCCCCACCCGTGACCACCTCGCCCGGCCCGACCGCCGGCGACTTCCTCAGCCGCGACGCGGCGTCGTGCACGGGTCCCGAGGTGCCCGACGCGGTCACCCTGCCGGCGACGCTCGACGGTGCCCTGGTGGCCCTGGTCTTCCGCCCGCCGACCACTGAGGACCAGCTGGTCGAGGCGTGGTCGTGCGACGGCGCCACCCTGCTCGCGACGGCGACCGTCCCGTACTGACCCCGCACGGGGCGAGCCGCCCCACCGACGGGAATGCCGCGCGCCTAGGATCGGTTCTGCCACCAGAACCTCCGAGAGCAGGCACCACACGATGTCCCACGACACCACCCAGACAGAGCCCCGCAACGTCATCGTCATCGGCTCCGGGCCCGCTGGCTACACCGCAGCCGTGTACGCCGCGCGCGCCAGCCTCGAGCCGCTCGTGTTCGAGGGCGCGGTGACCGCCGGCGGCGCGTTGATGAACACCACCGAGGTGGAGAACTTCCCCGGTTTCCGCGACGGCATCCAGGGTCCGGCGCTGATGGAGGAGATGCGCGCCCAGGCCGAACGGTTCGGCGCCGAGCTGGTCGCCGACGACGTCGTCGAGGTCGACCTCACCGGCGACGTGAAGGTCGTGAAGACCGCTGAGGGCACGTTCACGGCCCGCGCCGTGATCTTGTCCATGGGCTCGGGGTACCGCAAGCTCGGGCTGCCCGACGAGGACCGCCTCTCCGGTCACGGCGTCAGCTGGTGCGCGACCTGTGACGGATTCTTCTTCCGCGAGCAGCACATCGCCGTCGTCGGCGGCGGCGACTCGGCCCTGGAGGAGGCGACGTTCCTCTCCCGGTTCGGCTCGAAGGTGACGATCATCCACCGCCGCGAGGAGCTGCGCGCCTCGAAGATCATGCAGGACAGGGCGTTCGCCGACCCGAAGATCGAGTTCGCGTGGAACTCCGAGGTCGCCGAGATCCACGGCGACGACAAGCTGACCGGCCTCACCCTGCGCGACACGGTCACCGGAGTGACCCGCGAGCTGCCGGCCACGGGGCTGTTCATCGCGATCGGCCACGACCCGCGCTCGGAGCTGCTGACCGGCCAGGTCGACCTCGACGACGAGGGCTACGTGCTGGTCGAGGACGGCAGCACTCGCACCAACCTGCCCGGCGTGTTCGCCTCCGGTGACCTGGTCGACCACACCTACCGACAGGCGATCACGGCTGCCGGCAGCGGTTGCGCAGCTGCACTGGACGCCGAGCGCTACCTGGCCGCGCTCGACCACCTCGCCGCGACCGCCAAGTCCGCTGCTGCCCTCGCCTGACCCGGTGACCCTGGCGGGGCGCCCGGCTGGGCGCTGGCGTACCCCGACGGGAAGAAATGTCCCGGCGACCGTGTTCAATCTTCCGTAGACCGCACACCACCACGTTGACACCAAGGAGCACCCATGGCCGACATGCAGGCCGTCACTGACGCCGACTTCGAGACCGAGGTCCTGAAGTCCGACACGCCCGTCCTCGTCGACTTCTGGGCCGAGTGGTGCGGTCCGTGCCGTCAGGTCGCCCCGATCCTCGCCGAGATCGCGGCCGAGCACGGCGACAAGCTCCGCCTGGTGAAGATGAACGTCGACGAGAACCCTGTCACCCCCGCGACGTACCGGGTCACCGGCATCCCGACGCTGAACGTCTACCAGGGCGGCGAGGTCGTCAAGCAGATCGTCGGCGCCAGCCCGAAGGCAGCACTCCTGCGCGAGCTCGCCGACATCATCGAGGCCTGACCGCCGGCTCTCGACCCGACCGGGCCGACCGCTGACCGTGGTGCGCGCCGGGGAACGACGGGATCCGATCCGGACCTCGTCTTGGCTCGCGGCGCCCATTCTGTTTCAGTAGGCACACCGTTCGGTAGGCACGCCGGCGCATCCGGGAGCCGGTGGTGCATGCAGATGAGGGAGGCCCCCGCTTGAGCGCAACGGTGAGCATGACCTTTCGTCGCGGCGACACCGGCCCCGCGGTCTCCCAGATCGTCGGTCTGCTCTCACGCCTGGGCCTGATCGACGGCGACCCGCCCGACAGCTACGACGACCGTGTCGAGTTTGCCGTGCGGACCTTCCAGCAGCAGCGGGGCCTGCACGTCGACGGCGTCGTCGGAGCGGCCACGTTCCGCCGCCTCGACGAGGCGCGCTGGAGCCTCGGCGACCGGATCCTCACCCACCTCCCCGGCAACCTGATCGCGGGCGACGACGTGTTCACGCTGCAGCGCAGGCTGCTCGAGCTCGGTTTCAAGGTCGGCCGCGTCGACGGCTACTTCGGCTCGGAGACCGAGTCGGCACTGCGCGAGTTCCAGCGCAACTTCGGGATCCCGGCCGACGGCACCTGCGGTCCGGCCACGCTGAAGGCCCTGGCCCAGCTGGCACCGATGGTCCGCGGCGGAGCGCCGAACGCGATGCGGTCCCAGGAGCGGATCAGGGCAGCCGGACCCCAGCTCGGCGGCAAGATCGTGGTGATCGACCCGGCCCGCAGCCACCAGCTCCCGGCGGAGCACGCTCGAGCGCGCAGAGGAGGTCGTCCACGACCTCGCGTCGCGGATCGAGGGTCGCCTGGTCGCGACCGGCGTACAGGCGTTCCTCACCGCCTCCCGGGCCGGACGGCACCGCTCCGAGCCGGCCGGCGGCGCCCACGGCGAGGAGATCGAGCGGGCGACCTTCGCCAACCGCACCCAGGCCAACCTGTGCATCTCGCTGGCGGTCGACGCCTCTGCGAATCCCGACGCCTGCGGGGTCGCCACCTATTTCTTCGGCGACGGGGAGCACGAGACCTGGTCGTCGGCGGGTGAGAAGTTCGCCAGCCTGGTCCAGCGCGAGATCGTCGCCCGCACCGACCTGGTCGACCTGCGCTGCCACGCCAAGGCGTGGGACTTCCTGCGTCGCACCCGGATGCCCGCGATCCGGCTCGACGCCGGCTACCTCACCAACGCCGGCGACGCTCGCCGGCTTGCCGATCCCGGCTTCCGCGACGTCCTCGCCGAGGCCGTCGTGGTGTCCGTGCAGCGCTTCTACCTGAGCCCCGAGGCCGATGCCACACACCGGCGTGCTGCGGCTCAGCGAGCTGCGTTCCGCCCTCCGCGCAGACGGCTGACCCGGCGCGCCGGACCGGTCCGCGGCACGGTCGGAGAGGTCGGCCGCGGCGCCCGTCGTCGCCCGCCGACGACACCGAGGAGTCGCTCGAGCGCGCTCTCGAACTCCTCGCGCCAGCGACACCGTCGTCGAGCAGGTCCATCCGCATCCGCGGGTACGCCGCGTGCGGGCGATGGGTCCTGAACCCGACCGCGAGCAGGAAGTCGACCGGCAGGACGCACTCGCCCTCGCGTGGGCGCAGCGCCCCGAACGCCTCGACGGCCCCGATCCCGCCGCGCTTGATCAGGTCCTTGGCCATCGACTGCACGAGCACGCGGCCCAGGCCCTGGCCGCGGAACGCCGGGATCGACGTACCCGGTGGCCAGCAGCACCGCGTCGGGGCTGACCGGCGCCGTGGCGAACCCGGCGCTCCCGGGCAGGTGCACGGCCGGAGCCCAGAGCAGGTGACCGACGACGTCGTCGTCGACCCGGACCACCCGGCCGACCGAACCCCAGTCGCGCAGCATCGTCGAGACCCAGGCGGCCTTCTCCTCGGCCTCGTGTCCGCGGATCTGTCCGCGGCGGACCGGGTCGAGCTCCCAGAACGTGCACGTCTGGCACGTGCCCCGGAAGCAACGCGAGGTTGTCCAGGGTCAGCCGCTCGACCTGGCGTCCCATGCACCCATCGTAAGGGCGGCCGGCGCGCCAGGATCAGCGGCGCAGGGTGGCCAGGAAGTCGGCGATCCGGCCGATCGCCTCGGTGAGCGGTGTCGACGTCGGGAAGGGTCACCAGCCGGAAGTGGTCGGGCTCGAACCAGTTGAAGCCGGTGCCGTGGGTGACCAGGATCTTCTTGGCCCGCAGCAGGTCGATGCACGAAGTCCTCGTCGTCGGTGATCCCGAACATCTCGGTGTCGAGCTTCGGGAAGCAGTACAGCGCCCCCATCGGCTCGACGCAGGTGACGCCCTCGATCTCGTTCAGCAGCCGCCAGGCCAGCTTGCGACTGCTCGTAGAACCGGCCGCCCGGGTGCGATGTACTCGTTGATCGACTGGTACCCGCCGAGCGCGGTCTGGATCGCGTGCTGGGCCGGGACGTTCGAGCACATCCGCATGTTGGCCAGCAGGGTGAGGCCCTCGAGGAAGTCCTCGGCCAGGTGCTTGGGGCCGGAGATCATCACCCAGCCGGCCCGGTAGCCGCAGACGCGGTACGCCTTGGAAAGGCCGCTGAAGGTCAGGCAGAGCACGTCGTCGCCGGCGTACGTCGCGGTGTGGTGGTGCACGGCGTCGTCGAAGAGGATCTTCTCGTAGATCTCGTCGCTGAAGATCACCAGCTCGTGGCGGCGTGCGATGTCGACCAGCGCCTCGGACGGTCTCCTCGCTGTAGACCGCGCCGGTCGGGTTGTTCGGGTTGATGATCACCAACGCGTGGGTGTTCTCGGTGATCTTCGACTCGATGTCCTCGAGGTCGGGGTTCCAGCCGTTCTCCTCGTCGCACCGGTAGTGCACCGGGGTCCCGCCGGAGAGCGTGACCGCACCGGTCCACAGCGGGTAGTCCGGCGCCGGGACCAGGATCTCGTTGCCGTCGTCGAGGAAGGCCTGCAGCACCAGGCAGATCAGCTCGGAGACGCCGTTGCCGATGAAGACGTCGTCGACCTGGGTGTCGGTGAGCCCACGGCTCTGGTAGTACTGCGCCACCGCGGTCCGCGCCGAGTAGATGCCCCGCGAGTCGGAGTAGCCCTGGGCCTCGGGCAGGTTGTGCACCATGTCGGCGACGATCGCCTCGGGCGCCTCGAAGCCGAACGGCGCCGGGTTGCCGATGTTGAGCTTGAGGATCTTGTGCCCCTCGGCCTCGAGCCGCTGCGCCTCGACGAGGATCGGCCCGCGCACGTCGTAGCGGACGTGCTGCAGCTTGCGGCTCTGGACGATTCGGCGCATGGGCAGCAGTGTCCCAGAGGCCGAGGCGACCGTCGGGTGATATCGCCTCGCGGATGCCGCGGTGGACCGGCCACATGGCATCATCGGCGCACGCAGGCCGCGCGTGCCGCGCTAGGGTATCGGCCCATGCGAGACATCGTCTACCCGGTCGTGGTGGCGGCCGCGAAGACCTGGTTCCGGCTCGGGGACATCGAGATCCGGATGACCGGGGCCGAGAACATCCCGCGCGACCGGGCGGCGCGCCTGGTCGCGGTCAACCACCTGTCGTTCGTCGACTACGTGATGGCCGGCTACCCGGGCGTCCGAGCGCGGTCGGCTGACCCGGTTCATGGCCAAGAAGGAGGTCTTCGACCACCCGGTCGGCGGCCCGGTGATGCGCTCGTTCCACCACATCGCCATCGACCGGTGCCGCGGCAGGCGCGGGGATGGACGAGGCCCGGCGCTACCTCGACGCCGGTGAGCTGGTCGGCATCTTCCCCGAGGGCACGATCTCGCGAGCTTCGAGCTGCAGCCGCTGAAGACCGGCGCGGTCCGGATCGCGGCCGACGCCGGGGTCCCGCTGATCCCGATCGTGCTCTGGGGCACCCAGCGGTTCCTGACCAAGGGCAAGCCACGCGACTTCGGCCGGCACAAGACCGTCGGGCATCGAGGTCGGCGAGCCGATGCACCCGACGCCGCACGACGACCCGACGCCGTCTGACCGCCGAGCTCCAGACGCGGATGGAGGCGATGCTCGACCGGCTGATCACGTCCCACCCGGCCGAGGAGCAGCCACCGGGTTCCTGGTGGCTGCCGGCGTCCTACGGCGGGTCCGCGCCGACCCCGGAGGAGGCGGCCGCGATGTACGCCGAGGAGCGCCGCCTGCGCGCCGAGCGCAAGGCCCAGAAGCGGGCCCAGAGCAGGCCCTGACGCGTGGTAGACCGCAGGTCGGTCCGGCACACGTCTGCGCCAGGTCAGGCCGCTGACCTGCGGCTTTGTCGCTTAGCCGCTTTATCGATTTGTCGATAAATCGCTAAATCGTTAGAGCGTTAGATCGGCCTGTCGTCGCGGTTCCGCGGGTCGATGACACCGACGATCCGCTCGCAGGTCGCCCAGCGACGCGAACTCGATCGCGATCTTGCCCTTGGACTTGCCCATGGTGACCTTGACCCGGGTGTCGAGCCGGTCCGAGAGCCGGTCGTTGAGATCCGCGAGACCGGGCGCCGTCGGGCCGGTTGGCCTTGAAGCGGACCGTCTCCCCGTCGTCCGTCGTCGATCGCCACCGACGGCGACGATCTCCTCCAGGCCGCGCACCGAGATGCCCTCGGCGACGACGCGGGCCGCCAACCGGTCCTGGGCGCCGGGGTCGGTGACGCCGAGCAGCGCCCGGGCATGGCCGGCCGAGAGGACGCCGGCGGCGACCCGACGCTGGACGGCCGGGGACAGCTTGAGCAGGCGCAGCGTGTTGCTGATCTGGGGCCGGCTCCGACCGATCCGGGTGGACAGCTCCTCGTGGGTGCAGCCGAAGTCGTCGAGCAGCTGCTGGTAGGCGGCTGCCTCCTCGAGCGGGTTGAGCTGGGACCGGTGCAGGTTCTCCAGGAGCGCGTCGCGGAGCATGTCGTCGTCCTCGGTCTGCCGGACGATCGCCGGGATGGTGTCGAGGCCGGCCTCGGTGGTGGCCCGCCACCGCCGCTCGCCCATGATCAGCTCGTAGCGGTCCTGTCCTCGGACCTGGCGGACGACGATCGGCTGCAGCAGCCCGACCTCCTTGATCGAGTGCACCAGCTCGGCCATCGCCTCCTCGTCGAAGACCTGGCGTGGCTGCTTGGCGTTCGGGGTGATCGAGGCGATCGGCAGCTCGGCGAAGTAGGCGCCGGCGACGGTCGTCCGGACCGCGTCGGCCGCGGTCCGTCGCCGGCTGCCGGCGCGCGCGTCGCCCTGGTCCGGCGCGGCTCGGGCTGGGTCGGGATCAGCGATCCCAGGCCGCGTCCGAGCCCGTCCCGCTCGTCGCTTCTCACTCATGCCCACTGCTGCCCTTGATCGCCATCTCCCGTGCCGCCTCCAGGTAGCTGAGCGCACCCGGCGATCCCGGATCGTAGGTGATCACGCTCTGGCCGTAGCTGGGGGCCTCGGAGACGCGCACCGATCGCGGGATCGCGGTGTCGGAGGACCTGGTCCTTGAAGTGCTCGCGCACCTCGTCGGCGACACCCGCCGCGAGGTTGGTGCGCGCCGTCGTACATGGTGATCAGGATCGTGGAGATCGAGAGGTCCTGGTTCAGGTGCGCCTTGACCATCTCGACGGTCTCGACCAGCTGGCCGAGGCCCTCGAGCGCGTAGTACTCGGCCTGGATCGGGATCAGCATCTCGACGCCCGCGACCAGCGCGTTCAGGGTGAGCAGGCCGAGCGACGGCGGGCAGTCGATGAGGACGTAGTCGAGGCGGTCTCCTCGGCCTCGACCGATCCGGTGGTACGCCGCCAGCGCCTTCGCAGCCGGCTCTCCCGGGCCACGACGCTGACGAGCTCGATCTCGGCGCCGGCAAGGTCGATCGTGGCGGGCACGAGTGAACAGGTCCTGGATGTCCGGGTGCTGCTGGACGACTTCGCTCGATCGGGCAGCCGTCGACCAGCACGTCGTACGACGACGGGGTCCCCCGCCGGTGCTCGACGCCGAGCGCGGTGGAGGCGTTGCCCTGGGGGTCGAGGTCGACGACGAGGACCCGCAGGCCGCCCTGCGCGAGCGCCGACGGCCAGGTTCACCGTCGAGGTGGTCTTGCCGACTCCGCCCTTCTGGTTGGCCACCACCATCACCCGGGTGCGTTCCGGGCGTGGCAACGGGTCTCCGAAGTTGATGCGCTCGCGCGCCCGGAGCTCGGCCTCGATCGCGCGCGCCAGCGGGGTCGAGGTGTCGTTGAACGCTCGGCGGGTCCGCCTCGAGGTCGGCCGCAGTACGGACCCGCGAGGGTTCGGCGGTGTCCTCGGTGATCGGTGTCGGGCTCAGGCACGCTGTGCTCCTGGGGCGATGTTTCACGTGAAACAGACGTTCGTCGGTCTGTGGATAACTGGCGGTGATCTGTGGATAACCCCGCTCAGCGGGCCGCCGAGTCCGGTGGAAAACTCTGCGTTCGTGTTCTCATCGGGCCAGCCGAGGCGCTCCCGAGCAGGCTCCGACCCTCACTCCTTCACGATGTCGGACGATGCGCACCGGCGGGTCGAGGACGCCGCCGCCGAGCTCGACGATCCCCGTGAACCGACCCCGTGTCCGGCACTGATCGCCGAGGCCGCCGACGCGACCTCGGCCTGTGCCGAAGAGCCTTTCATGGCCAGGAACGACCCGCCAGACCTGACCAGCGGCAAAGACCATCGGCTGAGCCGTGTCCATCGGCGCCACCGCGCGCGACGGTCACCACGTCGAACGACCGCGACCCCGTGCAGCTCCTCGGCGCGGCCTCGCTCGACTTCCGACGTTCGTCAGCCCCAGTGCCTCCGACCACCTCCTCCAGGAACGTCGTCCTGCGCAGCAGTGGCTCGACCAGGGTCACCTGCAGATCAGGACGCCGGATCGCCATCACCAGTCCGGGGAGGCCGGCGCCTGACCCGATGTCGCACACGCTGGCCCCGGACGCGACCAGCGTCGGTCACGACCGCGCAGTTGAGCAGGTGGCGCTCCCACAGCCGCGGGACCTCCCGCGGACCGATCAGTCCCCGGACGATCGCCTCGGTCGCCAGCAGGTCGCGCGTAACGCCTCGGCCTTCTCCAGCGCATCGGGAAACACCCCCTGTGCCACGTCGGGCGCAGAGGGTGTGACCACGGGGCTCGACTGCCCTGGTTTCACGTGAAACCAGCGCGTCAGGCCGGCGGCAGGACCACCACGTATCGCCGCGGCTCCACGCCTTCGGACTCCGACTTCAGCCCCGCGGCCGCGACCGCGTCGTGCACGACCTTGCGCTCGAACGGCGACATCGGCTCGAGCGAGACCGGCGTCGCCGGACTCCTTCACCTGGGCCGACGACGGCGGCAGCACGCTCCTCCAGGGCCAGTCCGGCGGTCAGCCCGGTGACCGGAGACGTCGAGCATCAGGCGTGACCGTTCACCGGTCTCCCGGTAGACGGCGAGCCGGGTCAGCTCCTGGAGTGCCTCCAGCACCTCGCCGTCGTCACCGACCAGCTGGGGCAGATCCGCGCCGACGATCGAGACGGTGGCGCGGTCACCTTCGACATCCATGTCCAGGTCACCGTCGAGATCGGCGATCTCGAGGAGCTCCTCGAGGTAGTCCGCGGCGATCTCGCCCTCCTGCTCGAGCCGGGCAGCGCGGGTCTTGGGGGTGCTCGTCTCCTCGGTCGTCTCCTCGGTCGTCTCCTCGGTCGTCTCCTCGGTAGTCGCCTCGGTAGTCGCCTCGGTAGTCGCCTCGGTCGACGCCTCGGTCGACGCCTCGGTCGACGCCTCGACGTCCGTGGTCGGTTCGGCCGTCGTGTCCGTCGCGGCTTCTGAGACCTCGGTCTCGGTGCTCTCGGTCAAGATGACTCCTTGTTCTGGGGGTGGTTTCCGGGCGGGCCCTGCTTGCCGCCGCCCTTGCGCTGGCTACGGGACTGCGTTTGGGCTGCTGGCGCTGGGCCGGTTCGGGCCGGGCTTCGGGCCGCCGTCCTTGTGGGGTGCCACGATGCCGCCGGTGCCGTCATCGGTGCCTTCGTCGGTGCCCCCATCCGGGCTCGTGCCGTGCCGGCGGGCCTTCTCCGCGTCGCGCCTCTCCTTGGCCCGGAAGGCCTCGGTGTTCGGAGCAGGGTTGTTCCGGATCACGTAGAACTGCTGGCCCATCGTCCACAGGTTCGAGGTCGTCCAGTACAGCAGCACACCGATCGGGAACGCGATGCCGCCCACTGCGAAGACGAGTGGGAGGACGTACAGGAGCAGCTTCTGCTGCTGGGCGTACGGACCGCTGAGTGCGTCGGCCGGCATGTTCTTGCTCATCAGCTGGCGCTGGGTGAGGAAGGTCGTCGACGTCATCGCGATGACCAGGAGTGCGGCCAGGATCTTCACGCTGACCGGCGCGTCCGGCGTCCTGAACGAGTCTGCGATGTGCGCGCCGAACATCTTCGCATGGCTCAGGCTGTTGACGTCCGCCTTGGTCAGACAGCCCCTTGACCTTGTCGTTCGCGGCGGCGTTGAGCAGCCGGAAGAGCGCCAGGAAGATCGGCATCTGGATGATCAGCGGCAGGCACGAGGAGAACGGGTTCGTGCCGGTCTCCTGGTACAGCGCCATCGTCTCCTGGGTCAGGCGCTCCCGGTCATGGCCGTACTTCTTCTGCAGCTCCTTGACCTTCGGCTGCAGCAGCTGCATGTTCCGGCTGGACTTGATCTGCTTGACGAACAGCGGGATCAGCGCGGCGCGGATGAGCACCGTGAGCCCGATGATCGACAGTGCCCACGACGCGCCGGACTCCTTCCCGAAGACGCGCCCCGAACACGTTGTGGAAGCCGACCAGGATGGCCGAGATGATGAAGTACAGCGGCTTCATGACGAAGCTAGCCGATATCGCCGAGGAAACCCACTCAGACTCCTTGAGTCGTGTTCACATGCGCCCGGCTGCCGGGACGCCGGTCGGGAAGACGTCGGGGACGATTTCGCAGGCACCGGGTCGTAACCACCGCGCGGCCCACGGGTGGCACCGCGCGATCCGACGTACGGCCAGCCAGCTGCCCTTGACGCGCCGTGCACCGTGACGGCCTCGAGCGCGTAGGCCGAGCAGGACGGGTGGTAGCGGCACACCTGCCCGTAGAGCGGGCTGATCGCGAAGCGGTAGGCCCTCAGCAGGCCGATCAGGACGCACTTCACGACGGTGCCTCATCCCGCTGGCAGACAACGATCGAGCTCGGCCTCGAGATCCCGGTACGACGCACCTGCTGCGGCCGGGAGCGCCCGGACCACGAGCATGCTGCCGGCCGGCAACGCGTCGACCCGGTCCCGCATCAGGTGGCGCAGCCGGCGCTTCACACGGTTCCGGGTCACGGCCGGGACCCACCGATCTGGCCACGACGAAGCCGATCCGGGCCGGCGCACTGCCGTCAGATCTACTTGTCGCTTTGTCGACATTCGGGTCCACCAGGTGCACGACCAGGAATGGACCGCCGGCAACGACGCCCCCGTCGGACCGCGTCCGGAAGTCGGCGGCGGAGCTCAGGCGGTTGCTGGCGGAAAGCACATCCGTGGCCACGGCCTCAGACCGCGAGGCTGTTGCGGCCCTTGCGGCGACGGGAGGACAGGATCGCGCGACCCGCACGGGTGCGCATCCGCAGGCGGAAACCGTGCACCTTGTGCCGGCGACGGTTGTTCGGCTGGTACGTACGCTTGCTCACGAGTTCTCCACGCGCTCTAGGGACTTCAGATTGGGACGTGTCCGCGACCGGGTCGCACGACACTGAGCGTCGCCAGTACAGTGAAGAACCTGCTGGCACCGCCTGTCCGCGCAGCGGGCCCGTCGCAGCCCCAGGGGGCGACGTCACGGGCCTGATCGTGGACATGCGGCACCGGTCGAACCGGTCTCGACCTGCCAACGGTACGTGGCGGGCGCGAGCAGGGTCAATTCCGCCCGGCCGGGATGCGGACGAGGGGCTCAAAACGACGATGCTGCACGCTCGCTGCGCCGATGTCGCACGCGACACGCCGGGGAACCGGGCGAAACCTGTGGACAACCGGTTGATCCCGGCGCGGGCCGACTGTTGTTAGCGTCCACCGCACCGGACCCACCTGAGAAAGTGCGACAAGCGCGCTCGAATTCCTGACCTGGCGCACCCTGCACAACCTGTGGACAAAGGTGTGGATCGGACAACCAGGACGAGCGGGAGCGCGAGGCGCACGTGGACTCAAGCAGCAGGTAGCGCCAGACGCACGTGGACCAGCGGGACGGCGAGCTCGACGTGCTGTGGCCCGCGATCCTCGACAGCCTGGCTCCCAACCAGCGCGTCTGGCTCGCCTCCAGCAAGCCGGTGATGCTCGCCGAGTCCACCGCGGTGATCGCGGTCCCGAACGAGTTCACCCGCACCCAGCTCGAGGGCCGGCTGCGCACCCGGCTCGAGGACGCCCTCAGCGACAGCCTCAACCGGCCGATCCGGATCGCCGTCAGCGTCGACGAGACCCTCGACGCCACCGGAGGCGGGCCCCGCAGAAGGCCCCGCAGCGGCGCCGACGCGGCGTCGAAGCCCGACACCGGCGGCGGCCGGACCACCGCCGGACCGGTGCGACGACCGGCACGACCGGCGTTCAACCAGCGCCCCCAACGAGCATGCGTCCAGCACGGCGACTCATCAACAAAGCGCTTTGTCGACAAACATCCAGGGGGCGCCTCGCTGACCACCGGGATCCCGGACAGCCCGCTCAACCCGCGGTACACGTTCGAGACCTTCGTCATCGGTTCGTCCAACCGGTTCGCCCACGCCGCCGCCGTCGCCGTCGCCGAAGCCCCGGCAAGGCCTACAACCCGCTGCTCGTCTACGGCGACTCCGGGCTCGGCAAGACCCACCTGCTGCACGCGATCGGGCACTACGTCCGCAGCCTCTACACCGGCGCGAAGATCCGCTACGTCTCCTCGGAGGCCTTCACCAACGACGTCATCAACGCGATCAAGGACGCCAACACCGCAGCCCTGCAGCGGCGCTACCGCGACGTCGACGTCCTGCTGATCGACGACATCCAGTTCCTCGAGGGCAAGCAGCAGACGCAGGAGGAGTTCTTCCACACCTTCAACACGCTGCACAACGCCAACAAGCAGATC
The DNA here is from genome assembly GCA_963805425.1 of uncultured Actinomycetota bacterium. Taxonomy (GTDB): domain Bacteria; phylum Actinomycetota; class Actinomycetes; order Propionibacteriales; family Nocardioidaceae; genus Marmoricola. Next base: position 155,971 of record CAWDUF010000001.1, read on the forward strand.
GTGATCAGCTCCGACCGGCCGCCCAAGCGGCTCACCCAGCTCGAGGACCGGCTGCGCAACCGGTTCGAGTGGGGCCTGCTCACCGACGTCCAGCCGCCCGACCTCGAGACCCGGATCGCGATCCTGCGCAAGAAGGCCGCCGCCGACCGGCTGCACGCGCCGGCCGACGTCCTGGAGTTCATCGCCAGCCGGATCCAGACCAACATCCGCGAGCTCGAGGGTGCCCTGATCCGCGTCACCGCGTTCGCGAGCATCAACCACCAGGAAGTCGACATGACCCTGGCGGAGATCGTGCTCAAGGACCTCATCCCCGAGGGTGGCGAGCCCCAGGTCACCGCCGGCCTGATCATCGCGCAGACGGCGTCGTACCACTCGTTCAGCATCGAGGACCTCTGCGGCCCGAGCCGTACCCGCGCACTGGTGACGGCTCGCCAGATCGCGATGTACCTGTGCCGCGAGCTGACCGACCTGTCGCTGCCGAAGATCGGCCAGCAGTTCGGCGGCCGCGACCACACCACCGTGATGAACGCCGAACGCCGGATCCGCAAGGACCTCGCCGAGCGGCAGACCGTCTACAAGACGGTCAACGAGCTCACCATGCGGATCAAGCAGCAGGCGAAACAGGCCTGACGCACGGGTCGGCCACCTGTGGTTCGCCGGGCCGCTTTCTGGTGGACGGCCTGGGGACGACGTGTGGAGAACCCGAGCAGTCACGTGCACAGCCCGGATCGCAAACCACAGGACCATGTGGTTCGGCGGCCCGCGATCCACAGCTTCGAGGAACAACAAAAGTGTCGGTGACCTGCGGTTTCATGAGTTGTCCACAGGATCCACCGGCCCTACTACTACGACTAGATCTATCAATTGATTCCTTCGCCGCATCACAACCGGGACAGCCTCTGCCTGGGGACAACCTCCCGGACGACGCAGGACCGTGGCAGGATTCGCCCCAGGGCTCCACATCAGGAACAGTCGCCCTCATCCGTCGAGGCCGACCACGCAGGAGGCAACCACCCGTGAAGTTCCGCGTCGAGCGCGATGTCCTCGCCGATGCCGTCGCCTGGACGGCCCGCGCCCTCCCCCTGCGTCCGAGCGCTCCCGTCCTCGCCGGCCTGCTGATCGAGGCAGGCTCCATCGACGGCAGCCGACGGACTCCAGCTCTCCACCTTCGACTACGAGACCTCCGCGCGGGCGACGCTCAACGCCGACGTGTCCGTCGAGGGTCGTGCGCTGGTCTCCGGGCGGCTGCTCGCCGACATCTGCCGCAGCCTGCCCAACAAGCCGGTCGAGATGGCGATCGACGGGCGCCAAGGTCACGCTGACCTGTGGTTCGGCGCGCTTCAGCCTCCAGACGATGCCGGTCGAGGACTACCCCTCGCTGCCTGCGATGCCGGAGGCCCGCGGCCGGGTGAAGAGCGAGCTCTTCGCGCACGCCGTCGGCCAGGCCGTCACCGCGGCCGGTCGCGACGACATGCTCCCGGTGCTCACCGGCGTCCGGCTCGAGCTCGACGGCTCCTCGATCTCGATGCTCGCCACCGACCGGTTCCGGCTCTCCCAGCGCGAGCTCGAGTGGGAGCCCGGTACCCCGGACCTCTCCGCCGCCGCGCTGGTCCCGGCCAAGGTGCTCGCCGACACCGCGAAGTCGCTGACCGGCGGCGCCGAGATCTCGATCGCGCTGTCGACCTCCGGGGCCGGCGAGGGCATCATCGGCTTCGAGGGTTCCGCCGGCGGCGGCATCCGCCGCACCACGACCCGCCTGCTCGACGGTGAGTTCCCCAAGGTCCGCTCGCTGTTCCCGAGCGAGCACCTGACCGCTGGCGCGGGTCGACCGCGTCGGTGCTCGATCGACGCGGTCAAGCGGGTCGCCCTGGTCGCCGAGCGCAACACCGCGGTCCAGCTCGCGTTCGGCGACGGCGTGCTCACCCTCGACGCCGGCTCCGGCGAGGAAGCGATGGCGAGCGAGTCGATCGAGGCCACCATCACCGGCGACGACCTGACCACCGGGCTTCAACCCGCAGTTCCTGCTCGACGGGCTCAGCGCGCTGGAGACGCCGTTCGTCGAGCTGGCCTTCACCACCTCTTCCAAGCCCGTCGTACTCTCGGGAGTGGACGCACCTGGACGCGCCCGGCACGGCGGCGGACTCGAGCTTCAAGTACCTGTTGATGCCGCGCCGCCTGCTCTCCTGAACTCGCACCGACGCAGGAAGGCCGCGCATGCACCTCGGACTCGTCGGACTCGGCAAGATGGGTGGCAACATGCGCACCCGGCTGCGCAACGGTGGGCACACCGTCGTCGGCTACGACCGCAACCCGGACGTCACCGACTCGACCAGTCTCGAGGACATGGTCGGCCAGCTGCCGAGCCCCAAGGTGGTCTGGGTGATGGTCCCGGCCGGCGGCCCGACCGACGACACGATCGCCGCGCTCGGCGACCTGCTCGGCGAGGGCGACCTGATCGTCGACGGCGGCAACTCCCGGTGGACCGAGGACCTGCGGCACGCGGAGCTGCTCGCCGAGAAGGGCATCGGGTTCGTCGACTGCGGCGTCTCCGGCGGCGTCTGGGGCCTGGAGAACGGCTACGCGCTGATGGCCGGCGGCAGCCGCGGAGGACGTCGCGAAGGTCCAGCCGGTCTTCGACACCCTCAAGCCCGAGGGTGACTACGGCTGGGTGCACGCCGGCAAGGTCGGCGCCGGCCACTTCTCCAAGATGGTCCACAACGGCATCGAGTACGCGATCATGCAGTCCTACGCCGAGGGCTGGGAGCTGCTCGAGACCGTCGACATGGTCGACAACGTCACCGAGGTCTTCCGCTCCTGGAAGGAAGGCACCGTGATCCGGTCCTGGCTGCTGGACCTGCTGGTCGCGGCGCTCGACGAGAAGCCCGGCCTGGAGGGCATCCGCGGCTACGCCGACGACTCGGGTGAGGGACGCTGGACCGTCGAGGCCGGCATCGAGAACGCCGTCGCCACCCCGGCGATCACCGCCGCGCTCTACGCCCGCTTCGTCTCGCGCCAGGACGACAGCCCGGCGATGAAGGCGGTCGCCGCGATGCGCAACCAGTTCGGCGGCCACGCCCTGCACACCGATCCGCCCCCAGGCGGCGACGCCGTCACGAACTGAATTCCGAAGCAGCGCCCGTGCACGTCGCCCACCTCTCCCTCCACGACTTCCGGTCCTACCCCTCGCTCGAGGTCGAGATCGGGCCGTGGCGTGACCTCGTTCGTCGGAAGCAACGGCCAGGGCAAGACCAACCTCGTCGAGGCGATCGACTACCTCTCCAGCCTGTCCTCGCACCGGGTCTCGGCTCGACGCCCCGCTCGTGCGCCAGGGTGCCGACCAGGCGATCGTGCGGGCAGCGGTCGTCCGGGACGAGCGGCGGGCGGTGCTCGAGATCGAGATCAACCCCGGGCGGTCGAACCGCGCCCGCGTCAACCGGTCACCGTTGCCGAAGGCCCGCGAGCTACTCGGTCTGGTGCGCTCGGTGGTGTTCTCCCCCGAGGACCTCGCCCTGGTGAAGGGGGACCCCTCCGACCGCCGCGGCTTCGCCGACGACCTGCTCGTCCAGGTCTCGCCCCGGTACGCCGGGACGCGCGCCGACTACGACCGGGTGCTCAAGCAGCGCAACTCCCTGCTCAAGACCGCCGGCGTCGCACGGCGTGGCGGCGCGTCGGCGAGAGTCCGCCCTCTCGACCCTCGCGGTCTGGGACCAGCGCCTCGCCGAGCTGGGCGCGGAGATGATGCGGCGCCGGGCACAGCTCGTCGACGACCTCACCCCGCTGGCCGGCAAGGCCTACGAGGCGGTGGCGCGGGGGGCGTCCCGTGACGACGCCACGGTGACCTACCGGCCGTCCTTCGAGGTCGACGGTGACGACCTGGAGGCCCAGCTGCTCGCGGCGATCGAGGACCGTCGACGCGAGGAGCTCGACCGCGGTCTCACCCTGGTCGGACCGCATCGCGACGAGCTGGTGCTCACCCTCGGCGACCTGCCGGTGAAGGGCTACGCCAGCCACGGCGAGTGCTGGTCGTTCGCGCTGGCCCTCCGGTTGGCGTCCTACGACCTGCTGCGCTCCGACGGCGACGACCCCGTCCTCATCCTCGACGACGTCTTCGCCGAGCTCGACTCCGGTCGCCGGGCGCAGCTCGCCGACCTGGTCGGCGACGCGGAGCAGGTGCTGATCACGGCGGCGGTCCCCGACGACGTGCCGGCCCAGCTGCGAGGCCGCAGGTTCACCGTCGCCGACGGCGAGGTGACGCCCGATGAGTGAGCATGAGCCCGACGCCGTCCCGCCCGAGCCGGCCGAGGTCGAGCACGACGAGCGCGGTCTCGGGCTGGCCCGGAGCATCGCGCGAGGTCTTGCGGGGCGCACCGGCAACCTGCGCCGCGGGCCGAAGAACACGCCCAGGCGCAGGGTCGATCCGGCTTCGTCCTCGGCACATCCCGACGACCGCGACCCGCAGACCCTCGATGTCACCCTGGGCCGGCTGGTCCGCGACCAGGGCTGGGAGACCGACCTGCGCGTCCACGGCGTGTTCACCCGCTGGGCCGCAATGGTCGGGCAGGAGGTGGCCGCCCACGTCATGCCCGAGTCGTTCGCCGACGGCCGGCTGGTCGTGCGCACCGACTCGACGGCCTGGGCGACCCAGATGAAGCTGCTCGCGGGCAACCTGGTGCACCGGCTCAACGAGGACCTCGGGGACGGCACCATGGAGGTGATCGACGTCCTCGGACCGCACACCCCGCGCTGGACGACAGGACGGTTCCGGGTGAAGGGCCGCGGCCCGCGGGACACCTTCGGCTGAGCGTCGCGACCGGGGCGATTCACGAGGGCTCCGAGGACGCCACCCACGTATGGGGACCTGTCCGGACCCCTGAAACCGGGTTGGAGGCGGGCTGCAGGGCCTCTGTGGGCCGCTTTTCGGTCCAGATCCCCCCACATCCTGGGTGGCACCCGTGATTTGGGGCCTCTGACGGGTAGACTGAGCCCTGGTCGTCCTAGCTGTGGAGACACCGCGAGCGGCGACCATTCGTGTGTCATCTCCAGGTCGTGACCAAGTGAAGAGGAAGCCGTACGTGGCCGACGAAACCAACCACGGTTCCACCGTCGAAGAAGGCAAGTACGACGCCAGCGCGATCCAGGTCCTCGAGGGGCTGGAAGCGGTCCGCAAACGGCCCGGCATGTACATCGGCTCCACCGGCGAGCGCGGCCTGCACCACCTGATCTGGGAGGTCGTCGACAACTCCGTCGACGAGGCCCTCGCCGGCCACTGCGACCGGATCGTGCTCACCCTGCAGGCGGACGGGTCGATCAAGGTCGAGGACAACGGCCGCGGCATCCCGACCGACATCCACCCGACCGAGGGCATCTCGGCCGTCACGATGGCTCTGACCATGCTGCACGCGGGCGGCAAGTTCGGCGGCGGCGGCTACAAGGTCTCCGGCGGCCTCCACGGCGTCGGCGTCTCGGTGGTCAACGCGTTGTCGAGCAAGGTCATCGTCGAGGTGAAGAACCGCGGCCACCTGTGGCGCCAGACCTTCTCGGTCGGCGTACCCGACGGCGAGCTCGAGCAGGTGCGCGCGATGGAGCCCGGCGAGCGCACCGGCACGACGATCACCTACTGGGCGTCCGAGGACGTCTTCGAGACCACCGACTACAACCTCGAGACGATCCTGCAACCGGATCCGGGAGATGGCGTTCCTCAACAAGGGTCTCGAGATCGTCGTTCGCGACGAGCGACCGGTGGCCGAGGAGATCTCGACGAGGTGATGCAGGACGACCGACTCCAGGAGGACGCCGGCGAGAGCCGAGCAGATCGAGGACACCCGCGGCGAGGACGGCGTCTTCGAGCGCCGGTTCAAGTTCGACCGCGGCCTGGTCGACTACGTCGAGTACCTCAACCGCCGCAAGGTCCCGGCGAACCCGACAGTCATCAGCTTCGAGGCCGAGACGCCCGACGGCATCGAGAACCACATGAGCCTCGAGCTCGCGATGCAGTGGAACACCTCCTACCAGGAGTCGGTGCACACCTTCGCGAACACGATCAACACCCACGAGGGCGGCACCCACGAGGAGGGCTTCCGCGCGTCGCTGACCACGCTGGTGAACATCTGGGGCGAGGAGTGGGGCCTGATCAAGAAGCGCGAGGACCGCGTCTCCGGCGACGACATCCGCGAGGGCCTGACCGCGATCATCTCGATCAAGCTGGGCGAGCCGCAGTTCGAGGGCCAGACCAAGACCAAGCTCGGCAACACCGAGGCCAAGGGCTTCGTCCAGCGGATCGTCAACGACCAGCTCGGCGCCTGGCTCGAGCAGAACCCTGCCGAGGGCAAGGAGATCATCCGCAAGGCCCAGGCCGCGGCGACGGCACGGCTCGCGGCCCGCAAGGCGCGCGACCTGGCCCGCAACCGCAAGGGCCTGCTCGGTGGCGGTGGTCTCCCGGGCAAGCTGTGGACTGCCAGTCGACGAACCCCGAGGAGTGCGAGGTCTTCATCGTCGAGGGTGACTCGGCCGGCGGGTCCGCCCGGCAGGGTCGGGACCCGCGGGTCCAGGCGATCCTGCCGATCCGCGGCAAGATCCTCAACGTCGAGAAGGCCCGGATCGACAAGGTGCTCGCCAACACCGAGGTGCAGGCGATCATCTCCGCGCTCGGCACCGGCATCCACGAGGAGTTCGACCTCGAGAAGCTGCGGTACCACAAGGTCGTGCTGATGGCCGACGCCGACGTCGACGGCCACCACATCAACACCCTGCTGCTGACGCTGCTGTTCCGGTTCATGAAGCCGCTGATCGAGCACGGGTACGTCTACATGGCGCAGCCGCCGCTCTACCGGATCCGCTGGAACAAGCCGCACGAGCACGAGTTCGTCTACTCCGACTCCGAGCGCGAGCTGATGACCCGCGACGGACTCGCGTCCGGGAAGAAGCTCCCCAAGGAGAACCCGGTCCAGCGCTACAAGGGCCTCGGCGAGATGAACGCCGAGGAGCTGTGGGAGACCACGATGAACCCCGACCAGCGACTGATGCTGCAGGTCACCCTCGACGACGCGGCCCATGCCGACGAGATCTTCTCGACGCTGATGGGCGAGGACGTCGAACAGCGCCGCTCCTTCATCCAGCGCAACGCAAAAGACGTGAGGTTCCTGGACATCTAGTCCCCGACCCACACCGCCTCTGCGAACGAAAGTAAGAACTCATGACTGAGACCCCCACCGATGCAGCATCGAACTCGGGTGGCGACGGACCCGAGGGTCGCGGCCCGGGCGGCCGGATCGAGCCGATCGAGCTGCAGACCTCGATGCAGCGCGCCTACATCGACTACGCGATGGCGGTCATCGTCGGTCGGGCGCTGCCCGACGTGCGCGACGGGCTCAAGCCGGTGCACCGTCGCGTGCTCTACGCCATGTACGACGGCGGCTACCGCCCCGACCGCGGCTTCTCCAAGTGCTCGCGCGTCGTCGGCGACGTCATGGGTCAGTACCACCCGCACGGCGACTCCGCGATCTACGACACCTTGGTCCGGCTCGCGCAGCCGTGGGTGATGCGCGCCCCGCTGATCCACGGGCAGGGCAACTTCGGGTCGCCGGGCAACGACTCCGCCGCCGCGATGCGGTACACCGAGTGCCGGATGGCGCCGCTGGCGCTGGAGATGGTCCGCGACATCACCGAGGAGACCGTCGACTTCCAGCCGAACTACGACGGCCGCTCCGAGGAGCCGACCGTGCTGCCGGCGCGTTACCCGAACCTGCTGGTCAACGGCTCGGCCGGCATCGCCGTCGGGATGGCCACGAACATCCCGCCGCACAACCTGCGCGAGGTCGCCGAGGGCGCGCAGTGGGCGCTCGAGCACCCCGACGCCACCCGCGAGGAGCTGCAGGACGCGCTGATCGAGCGGATCAAGGGTCCCGACTTCCCCAACGGCGCGCTGATCGTCGGCCGCCAGGGCATCGAGCAGGCCTACCGCACCGGTCGCGGGTCGGTCACCCAGCGCGCGGTCATCGAGATCGACGAGGACGCCAAGGGCGCACCTGCCTGTCGATCACCGAGCTGCCCTACATGGTCAACCCCGACAACCTCGCGCTGAAGATCGCCGAGCTCGCCGACTCCGGCAAGGTCCAGGGCATCTCCGACGTGCGCGACGACTCCTCGGGTCGCACCGGCCAGCGCCTGGTGGTCGTGCTCAAGCGCGACGCCGTCGCCCGGGTCGTGCTGAACAACCTGCTCAAGCACACCGAGCTGCAGACCAACTTCTCGCGCCAACATGCTGGCGCTGGTCGACGGCGTCCCGCGCACGCTGACGATCGACCAGTTCATCAGCAACTGGGTCACCCACCAGATCGAGGTCATCCAGCGGCGGACGACGTTCCGGCTGCGGAAGGCCGAGGAGCGCGCCCACATCCTGCGCGGCCTGGTCAAGGCGCTCGACATGCTCGACGAGGTGATCGCGCTCATCCGGAGCTCGCCGGACGCGAACGACGCCCGCCAGGGCCTGATCGACGCTGCTCGAGATCGACGAGCTCCAGGCCAACGCGATCCTCGACATGCAGCTGCGCTCGCTGGCCGCCCTGCAGCGCCAGCGGATCATCGACGACCTCGCCGAGATCGAGCTCGAGATCGCGGACCTCAACGACATCCTCGCGAACGTCTCGCGGCAGCGCTCGATCATCTCCGAGGAGCTCGCCGCCATCGTCGAGAAGTACGGCGACGACCGGCGTACGCAGATCATCGCGGCCGACGGCGACCTGTCGATGGAGGACCTGATCCCCGACGAGGACCTGGTCGTCACGATCACCCGCGGCGGCTACGCCAAGCGCACCCGGGCCGACCAGTACCGCACCCAGAAGCGCGGCGGCAAGGGCGTGCGCGGCGCGACGCTGCGCGGCGACGACGTGGTGGACCACTTCATCTCGACCTCCAACCACCACTGGCTGCTGTTCTTCACCACTGCCGGCCGGGTCTACCGGACCAAGGCCTACAACCTCCCCGAGGCGTCAGCGCGACGCCAAGGGCGGACACGTCGCCGGGCTGCTCAGCTTCCAGCCCGACGAGAACATCGCCCAGGTGCTCGCGATCCGCGACTACGAGCAGGCGCCGTACCTGGTGCTCGCCACGCGCAACGGCCTGGTCAAGAAGACCCGCCTCGCGGACTACAACAGCCCGCGCCAGGCCGGCGTCATCGCGATCAACTTCCGCGAGGACGACGACGAGCTGATCGGCGCCGAGCTGGTCAACAGCGAGGACCACATCCTGCTGGTCTCCCGCAAGGGGCAGGCGATCCGGTTCCCGGCCGACGACAGCCAGCTGCGGCCGATGGGCCGGGCGACCTCGGGCGTCAGGGGATGAAGTTCCGCAGCGGTGACTCGCTGCTGTCGATGTCGGTGATCCGTGCCGGCCGAGGTCGCCAACGAGGACGCCGATGAGGACGACGCCCGGAGGTCAAGGTCCAGTACGTCTTCACCATCACCGACGGCGGCTTCGCCAAGCGGACCCGGATCTCGGACTACCGGACCCAGTCGCGCGGCGGCATCGGCATCAAGGCGATGTCGCTTGCCAACGAGGACCGCGGCGGCCTCGTCGGCGCCTTCATCGTCGTGGAGGGCGACGAGATCCTCTCGATCACCTCGGGCGGGCAGGTCGTCCGCAGCCCGATCAACGCCGACTTCCGGGCGACCGGCCGTTCGACGATGGGCGTGAAGTTCGTGACGCCGAAGGAGGGCGACTCGCGTCGCCGTCGTGGCGCGCAGCGTGGAGCGCGCGGTCGAGGAGGCAGCCGACGAGGCTGCGAGGGAGGCTGCGGGTGAGGACGGTGGCGCCGACGCTGTGTCCGGGGCCGACGTGGTCGGGGATTCTGCCGACTCGGACACGGATGCAACAATCGACGACGGAACCGACCTGCTCCTGAGGAGGACTGATGGCCGAACGCCGCGCGGAGGAGGTCGTCCTCCCGCCGCCGCCGGAGGACCTGCTTTCGCCGAAGGACGGCTCGCGTCGGCCTCGGGAGGATCGGGCGTCGTCGGTGGTCGCTCACCAGACGCCGACCCCGGGGCGGAGCGTACGCCGGGCGCAGCTCCGGCTGGTGCAGGTCGAGCCGTGGTCGGTGATGAAGACGGCGTTCGTGCTCTCGGTCGCCATCGGCATCGTCACCGTGGTGGCTGTGGCCATCGTGTGGGGCGTTCTCGGCGCTGCCGGGCTGTGGGACTCGGTGAACTCCATCGTGCAGGACTCGATCGGTGACAGCAGCGGCTCGCCGTTCGAGATCCAGAAGTACCTCGGGACCTCGCGCGTTCTCGGCTTCACGATGATCGTCGCGGTCGCCGACGTCGTGCTGATCACCGCGATCGCGACGCTCGGAGCGTTCCTCTACAACCTCGCCGCGGGCCTCGTCGGCGGCGTCGAGGTCACCTTCGCCGAGGACAAGTGAGGGCCCGGCCAACCGTTTTGTTGCGGCTCCGGACGATGGGGTAGTCTTCCCTCTCGGTCGCGCGGTTCCGCTGATCCACCCGGGCCTATAGCTCAGACGGTTAGAGCGCTTCCCTGATAAGGAAGAGGTCAGAGGTTCAAGTCCTCTTAGGCCCACACTGTCCACCCTGGAGGTCGGAATGAAGAAGTTCCTGTTCGTCGTGGTCGCCGTCGTCGGCGGTGTCTTCGTGAAGAAGAAGATCGATGCCGGCCGGAACGAGCAGGCACTCTGGCAGCAGGCCACCGACCCGGTCGAGAAGGCCTGATCGTCAGCACCACTCCGCCGGTGGTTGAGGAGCGAGCGCCCGCGAGCGTCTCGAAACCATTCGGGGCCTTGGCGCAATTGGTAGCGCACCTGCTTTGCAAGCAGGGGGTTAGGGGTTCGAGTCCCCTAGGCTCCACGGGGTTGTGTGGCGGGTGCGCCAAGCGCAATTGGTAGCGGCTGGGGTGGTTCCGCTTCGGGACCGGGTGGTGCACAATGCCGCTCATGGCGCTGCGCAAAGCACCCTTGCGTTCGGCGGCACTAGCCGCTGTCGGCTGCTTGGCGACCTCGGCCCTGGTCGCGTTCGGCAGTGCGCCGGCGGTCGGGGCAGGGTCGGTCTTCTTGTCCACCACGGGCTGGGCCTACGCCCGATCGAGCTCGCCGATGCCCGGCACCTACTGCGTGGAGAACACCGAGGGTCCCACTGCGGCGAACCACAGCTTCGGCGGGATCTCCGGCACCAGCGTCGACGAGCACAGCCACTCCTACGTCTCGCAGGCCGACATCTCCGACGAGGGCGCCGTGCACTCCACCGCGCAGTGGGGTGTCGCGAGCACGCTGGGCGGCAGTGGCGAGCTGAGCAAGAGCACGTTCAACTTCGGCTCCTTCCTTCAGGCGACCAACTCCAAGGGCACGAGCGACAGCCATTGCTACGCGTTCGCGCGGTCGAGCGGCACCGCGACGCTCGACTTTGCCATCTCCGGGGCCCAGAACATCAAGATCACGGCGACCGGCGACCACAACGGATTTGTCGAGCTCTACAACGCCAGCCACGTCCGGGTGCTCAACGCGGCCAATGATCCGACGCTCTACACCGGGGTGCCGGCTAGCGACTCGGCCACACTGCCGGCCGGCGACTACACCCTCGAGGTGACCGAGGAGATCGAGGAGCTTTCAGCCGGCCAGGGTCAGACCGCCAACGGCGGGCTCGGGGGCACGGTAACCCAGCATGGCACCTTCGTGATCTATGTCGGGCCTCAGTCCCAAGGGCAGCCGCAAGGCCAGTCCCACGGTCAGGCGACCGGGCCGACGAAAGGGAAGGGCAAGAAGTACGTCACGTTTGCCGCTGCCCGGGACTGCGGAGCCAAGACCGTGACGGCCACGTTCAAGAAGGGCCCGAAGCGGATGGTCAAGGCGACCAAGTTCATCGGCAAGAAGCAGAAGGGTGTCGTCAAGCACCCCAAGCCCGGGAAGAACGCGAGGGTGAAGAAGCTCGGGGCGGCAGCGATCAAGTACACGATCAAGGTGAAGCTCGCCAACGGGAAGACCGTGTCCGGGTACCGCAGGTACGCCGCCTGCTGAGTGGTGCAGTGCCTCCCCGGGAGGCGATGTAGATCCTGGGTTTGTCCGTGCCTGGCGACGGTGACCGAGAGTTCCAAGACTCCTGCGGGCGTTGCCAGGAGAGGTCCGGCGGTTCTCGCGTGTGAAACCCCGGCTGGGTAGCGTGCGCGCATGGCCAAGGGGCAGGCGCTGGTCCGGGTGGGCACGGCGTACGTCGTCGCGCTCGGCGCGGGCGCGGCGTGGCTCTACCTCGGGCCCGACACCGCGGAGCTGTGGCTCGACACGTTGCTCGCCGACGTGCTCGCGACCCTGGTGATCTTCGGGTTCAGCCGCGGGTACGGGAACTCCAGCTTCTACGACGCGTACTGGAGCGTGGTGCCACCGTTGGTGGCGGCGTACTGGTGGGCCGAGGCCGGCGCCGACAGCGACCGGCTGCGCGATGCGCTGGTCCTCGCCCTGATCGTCCTCTGGGCGGTACGGCTCACCGCGAACTGGGTGTCCACCTTCCCCGGACTGCACCACGAGGACTGGCGCTACCCGATGCTGCGGGAGAAGGCCGGACGGTGGGAGGCGGCTGTCGACCTCGTCGGGATCCACCTCGTGCCGACGCTGCAGGTGTTCCTCGGCCTGCTGCCGGTGTACGTCGTGATCACCCGCTCGACGCGCGACGCCGGCTGGCTCGACGCCGCCGCCTTGGTCATCGGGATCGGTGCCGTGACCCTGGAGACCGCGGCCGACCGGCAGATGCATCGGTTCGCCCACGACCAGCGACCCGGGCAGGTGATGGACCGCGGCCTCTGGGCCTGGTCGCGGCACCCGAACTACCTCGGCGAGCTCGGCTTCTGGTTCGCGCTGGCCCTGTTCGGTGTTGCCGCATCGCCGCCGGACGCCTGGTGGCTGTTCGTCGGGTTCGCGTCGATGCTGGCGATGTTCGAGGCGGCGAGCATCCCGATGATGGAGCAGCGCAGCCTCGAGCGCCGGCCGGCGTACGCCGACGTGGTCGCGCGGGTGCCGCGGCTCTTCCCGCGACCGCCCCGTCACGGTCGGATCAGGACGGCGCCGGACCGCCCAGGGTGAAGTCGGCGAAGTCGAAGCCGGGCACGACCACGCAGCTGACGAGCACTGCCCGATCCAGCGGCCTGGCGGCCTGCCAGGTGCCGGCGGGAACGAGCAGCTGTGGACTCTCGCCGGCCTCGATCCGCGTCCCGAGGACGGTACTCCGTGGCGGTGCCGGGCTCGTCCGCGTCGCCACCGAGCCAGAGCCGGAGCGGACCTCCACGGTGGTGGAACCACAGCTCGTCGGAGGAGACCCGATGCCAGGCCGAGGACTCGTCCGGCAGCAGCAGGAAGTGGATCGCCGTACCCAGGGACCGGTCCCCACGTGCCGTGCCGACCGAAGCCGCGTGCCGGTACGTTTCGGCGTACCAGCCGCCCTCGGGATGCTGTTGCAAGCCGAGGTCGCGTGCCCAGTCGGGCAGGTCCGCCGACGTCGCCATGACGGGATCCTCGCAGGTCTGCCGTGATCGGTGGGTCGTCCTCAGCGGGCGATGAAGCCGCCGTCGATGTAGAGCTCGGATCCGGTGACGAACCCGGCGTCGTCGCTGGCGAGGTAGGCCACGCCCGCGGCGATCTCCTCCGGCCGGCCGAGCCGGGCGAGCGGCGTGAGGTCGACCATGACCTTCTCGAACTCGGTGCCCCTCACCTGGTCCAGGATCGGCGTGTCGATGAACCCAGGATGGATCGAGTTCACCCGGACGCCCTCCGGCGCCCAGTGCAGCGCGACGTTCTTGGTGAGTGTGCGGACCGCGCCCTTCGCAGCGTGGTACGCCGGAGAGGTGCCGAACCCACCGCTGGTCCCGAAGATCGAGCTGATGTTGATCACCGACCCGTGCCCGGACTCCTTCAGCGCGGCCGCAGCGCTCTTCATCCCGAGGAAGACGCCGGTCTGGTCGATGCCGATCGTGCGCTGCCAGTCCTCGACCGTGGTTTCCTCGATGGTGGCCAGGTCGCCCATGCCCGCGTTGTTGACGAGGACATCGAGCCGACCGTAGGTCTCCAACGTCCGGGTGACCGCGGTCGTCCACTCCTCCTCGGAGCTCACGTCGTGGTGCAGGTAGCTGGCCCGGCCGCCGTGGTCGACGATGTCCTTGGCGACCAGGTCGCCGGCCTCGTCCTGGATGTCGGTGAGCATCACGGCTGCGCCTTCGTCGGCGAGCCGATGGGCAGTCGCCGCACCGATCCCGCTCGCGGCGCCCGTCACCAGTGCCACGCGTCCTTCGAGTCGCTTCATGGTCCCTTCCTTCCCGTCACGTCCCCCTTCGACTCTGCGCCCGCGTGCGGGCAGGCAACAGAGAACTTGGTCCCGGCACCCGACCGCAAACGCCCCCTGGGCCGTGAGCGGCCACTGAGAACCAATTCTAGTTCGGCTGGTAGCGTCCGCGCATGGCCGAGCTGCAGGAGAACCAGCGCGTCGTCGTCGTCACCGGGGCCGCGTCGGGCATCGGGTTCGCGACCGCTGAGCTGTTCCGTGACGCCGGCGACCTGGTCTTCGGCCTCGACATCGCCGACACCGTGCCCGACAGGGTGCAGTACGTAGCCTGCAACGTGGCCGACAAGGCGGCGGTCGAGGCGGCGTTCGCGGTCTGCGGCCAGCACGGGCGGATCGACGTGCTCGCCAACGTGGCCGGCGTGGTTCAGTTCGGCCGCTTCGACGAGATCACCGAGGCCGACTGGGACCGGGTGCACGCGGTCGACCTCAAGGGACCCTTCCTGACGATGCAGGCTGCGTTGCCCTACCTGCGCACCTGCCGGGGCAACATCGTCAACGTGTCGTCGGTGGCCGGCAACAAGCCGCAGGGGTACACCACGGCGTACTCCGCGGCGAAGGGCGGTCTGACGATGCTGACCCGCTCCCTCGCACTTGAGCTGGCACCGGAGCGGATCCGGGTGAACGCTGTCTGCCCGGGCACCGTCGACACCCCGATCGTCGCCCAGGTCGCCGAGATCTACCCCGACGACCTCGACCCACGCGTCGCTGACCGGCTGATGATGATGATGCCGGGCCGGGCGATCGCGCCGGCCGAGATCGGGTCGGCGATCGTCTACCTCGCCTCACGGGAGGCGCGGATGATCACCGGCGCGGTGCTGGCGTTCGACGGCGGGATGTAGCGCAGGATCAGTCGGTGACGTCCGCGAGCGCGTCGAACTCGACGGCGTCGTGGGCGCAGAAGACGGTGACCAGGTCGTCAGAGCCGGAGTCGGGCCCGTGCTCGGCGTGCATGCTGCGGACCCGGTCCTGGTTGGCGTAGCGCGCCTTCTTGTCCATCTGGACGATCTTCTGGAACAACGACAGCCCGGTCGGGCAGGTCGGCGGGGTCTCCTTCTCGCCGTGGGAGAAGTAGGTGTCGCCGGCGTGCAGGAACCAGCCGCCCGAGGGTCGGCGTACCGCGACGCCGCAGTGACCCCGGGTGTGGCCGCGCAGCGGGATCAGCAGGACGTCGTCGCTGAGCACCTTGACCGCCTCGAAGCCGAGCCACTCCTCCCCGGCGACGTCGTGCTCGACCCAGCGCGGACCGTGCGCCCACTGCGCGGTGATGTACCTGCCCTTCTCCGTCGGGGACTTCCGGGCCGTCGCGGCCGCGAGCTCGTCGGTGAAGACGTGGATGCGAGCGTCGGGGAAGTCTCCGAGGCCCCCGGCATGGTCGAGATCCATGTGGGTGAGCACGATGTCGGTGACGTCGGCGGCGGCGTACCCCGCGGCCCGCACCTGCGCGACCGCGGTCTCGGCCGGGTCGAGCGACGGGCCCATCATCTGGATGAAGCCCCGGCCCATCCGTTTGCCGGCGATGTCGGCCGTGCCGAAGCCCGTGTCGACCAGCGTCAGCCCCTGGTCACCCTCGATGAGGAGGCAGTGTGCAACCATCCGGGCCGGCGTCATCCGTCCGCCCATCGTCATGCTGGGCGACATGGTCACGCAGTTGAGGTGCCTGATCGCGGAGGTCACCCGCAGAGGATCGCACCCCGGCCGTAGGCTGGTCGAGTGCTCGTGACCCTTCTCCGGCCGAGATTCTGGCCCGGGCACCTCGCCATGCTGGTCTGCGTCGCGATCGCCGGCGGTCTGGGCCTCTGGCAGCTCGACGCCTGGAGCGGGCACCGCGCCGATGCCGCTCGGGACGTCGAGCACACGCCCGCGGTCGCGCTCAGCACGCTGATGCGCGGTGACAGCCCGTTCCCGGGGAAGTCCGTGGGACAACCGGTCACGTTCGCAGGGCGGTGGACGGGCGCGAACCTGTACGTCGCCGATCGAGAGCTCGAGGGCCGGCGCGGGTACTGGGTGATCACCGCTCTCGTGGTCGACCAGACGAGCTCGGCGATGCCGGTCGTCCGCGGCTGGTCACCGGACACCGATGCCGTGACGCCCACCGGTCAGGCATCGGTCACCGGCTGGCTCGAGCCGAGCGAGTCCGGCGACGACGTCGACGACGACCCCGGTGACGACGTGATCCCCTCGGTGCGCGTGGCCAGCATCGTCGAGCACTTCGACGTCGACCTCTACAGCGGGTACGTCGTGGCGAAGGCTGTCACCGGCCAGGACGATCTGCACCACGTCGCGCCGGCGAAGACTCCCGGGGTGTCCGCGTTCACCGGCCTGCGCAACCTGCTCTACGCGATCGAGTGGTGGCTGTTCGGGGGGTTCGCGCTGTTCATCTGGGTGCGGTGGTGCCGCGACGAGCTGCAGCGACCGGAACGGGCGGAGGGTGACGAGGTCGCCGAGGGCGCGCCGACGTGACGGCCGGGCTGCTGGTGGCCGGGACGACGTCGGACGCAGGGAAGAGCATCGTCACGACCGGCCTGTGCCGGGCCTTCGCGCGACGGGGCATCCGGGTGGCGCCGTACAAGGCGCAGAACATGTCGAACAACTCGATGGTCTGCCCCGACGGCGGTGAGATCGGGCGCGCTCAGTGGATCCAGGCGCTGGCCGCGCGGGCAGCACCCGAGATCGCGATGAACCCGGTGCTGCTCAAGCCGGGAGGCGACCGAGACAGCCACGTCGTCCTCCTGGGCCGCGCCGCCGGGACGGTGTCTTCGGCCGACTGGCGTGCGGGTCGGGCGCACCTCGCGAGTGCCGCTCACGACGCGTTCGACGACCTGGCGAGCCGGTACGACGTCGTGGTCGCCGAGGGCGCCGGAAGCCCGACCGAGATCAACCTGCGCGACAGCGACTACGTGAACCTCGGGCTGGCCCGGCACGGCGGCATCCCGGCGCTGGTCGTGGGCGACATCGACCGCGGTGGGGTGTTCGCCGCGATGTACGGGACGGTCGCACTGCTCGAGCCCGCCGATCAGGCGTTGATCGCCGGCTTCGTGGTCAACAAGTTCCGCGGCGACGTCGGCCTGCTCGAGCCGGGCCTCGACGAGCTCACCCGGCTCACCGGCCGGCCGACGTACGGCGTCCTGCCCTGGCACCCGGACCTGTGGCTCGACTCCGAGGACGCCCTCGACCTCGAGGGGCGCCGCGCGAGCGCGGACGGAGGCATGCGGGTCGCCGTCGTGCGGCTGCCGAGGATCAGCAACTTCACCGATGTCGACGCGCTCGGGCTCGAGCCCGACCTCGACGTGGTCTTCGCGACGTCATCGCGCGAGATCCTGGGTGCTGATCTCGTGGTGCTGCCCGGAACCCGGGCAACGCTGGCCGACCTCTCGTGGCTGCGCGCGCGCGGGCTCGATGATGCGGTCGGCAAGCACGTCGGCAACGGCGGCAGCGTGCTGGGCATCTGCGGCGGCGCGCAGATGCTCGGTCGGATGGTCAGCGACCCGGGAGGCGTCGAGAGCGATGCGGGCGCGGCCGCCGAAGGCCTCGGTCTGATCGACGTCAGCACGACCTTCGGCACGGAGAAGGTGCTTCGGCTGCCGTCCGGGCAGGGCCTGGGCCACCCGGTCACCGGCTACGAGATCCACCACGGACGTCTCGATGTCGGTGACGTCGACCCGTTCCCCGGCGGCGGGCGGCGCGACGGCGTCTTCGCCACCATGTGGCACGGCAGCCTGGAGGCCGACGGCTTCCGGCAGGCCTTCCTCGCCGACGTGGCCCGGCGAGCGGGGTGCGTACGCCGGCCGTCCTCGGTGGTCTTCGCAGAACGCCGCGAGGCGCGACTGGACCTGCTCGGCGACCTCGTGGAGGACCACCTCGACGTGGACCTGTTGCTCGAGCTCGCGCGATCGGGCGCGCCCGTAGGGCTGCCCTTGCTCCCACCGGGGTCGGGACGGTGACCGGGATATCGGGATGCAGCCGGCACGCTGATGCCCGATGATCGCGTCATGGTCGACCTCGCCGACATCGCGGCTCTCGCCTGGCCGAAGCACACCGAGCGGCTCACGCTTCGTCCCGTCACCACGGATGACTTCAAACCTCTCTGGCAGATCCGTCGCCAGGCGCCGGTCGGTCGCTGGATGACCAGCACGTCGGCGGACTGGGACCAGTTCGCCGAGACGATGAGCGACCCGGACCGGATGGCCAAGACCCTGGTGATCGAACGGGAAGGCATCGTGATCGGCGACCTGATGCTCGCACCGGAGGATGCGTGGGCCCAGACCGAGGTGGCCGGTCTGGCCAAGGGAGTCCAGGCCGAGATCGGCTGGTGCCTCGACCCGGCCGAGGAGGGCCACGGGTACGCCACCGAGGCCGTCCGGGAGCTGATCCGGATCGCGTTCGACGAGCTGGGGCTGCGCCGGCTGATTGCCAACGCGTTCGCCGCGAACGAGCCGTCGCGGCAGCTGATGGAGCGGGTGGGCATGCGGAGCGAGGTGTACACGGTCCGAGAGTCGTTGCACCGCTCCGGGGAGTGGATGGACGGGATCAGCTACGCGCTGCTCGCCGACGAGCGACCCAGGCCCGACTACTAGGGCTCGCGCCCGAGGCGGCGCAACAGCCGCGACGACGGACCGATCGCGGGACCGTCGAGCGGATGGTCGAACCGGTGCGGCCGGTCGGCGTCGGTGACCAGCACGTCGACCCAGGGGAGCAGATCGCGCGCGAGCGCGGCGGGGACCGGCTCGCGGACACCGGTCGCCTGCGAGACGTCCCACCCGTGCACCGCGACCTCGAGGGCGCCGGCGCAGGCCAGCAGCGAGGAGGCCACCCGGCGGTCGCCGTCCAGGACGTCGTCTCGGGCGACGTGCGACCAGGCGCCGAGGAGCGAGCACGCACGCACCCGCAGGCGCTCGACGGAGTCGACCGGGGAGCGCGGGCCCTGCGGGGTGGCGGCTGCGACCTGGCCCAGGTCGGCCGCGTCGGTCAGCGTCTCCAGCGAACCACCCATGTGGTCCAGCAGCGAGCCGAGACGCCAGCGGCTGCAGGGCGTCGGCAGGCAGAGCATGGCCGGCGTGACCTCCTGCAGCATCAGCCGGGTGTAGCCGATCGATCGTTCGAGCAGCTCCAGCGACTCCAGCAGCGGAGAGGTCCGCTGGTCAGCGCCGCGATCGGCGTCCTTCGTCTCGGTCATCTCGAGTGCCATTCTCGACTCCTCCGCCTGCCCCGGCGACCTACCCAGGTATCGACTTGCGTCCGGACCGGTGCCGTCGGTCCTCGGGACAAGGAGACCAGCGCGCACCGACATTTCTGCGACCGGTACCTTCGGTGCCGTGAAGCCGCTCCTCAACGCCTACCGCGTGCTCGCCACCGTGGTCGGGCTGTCGATCATCACGCTGGTGCTGATCGGCGTACCGCTGAAGTACGTCCACGAGATCTGGCCCAGCGTGCTGCCGGAGGGCAGCAACGGCTGGCAGCTCGGCTCGGACATCAACCTCTACCTCGGCACGGCGCACGGCTTCATCTACATGGCCTTCGTGCTCGTGGCCTTCATGCTCGCGCTGCGTGCCCGGTGGCCGATCGCCTTCACGATCGTCACGCTGATCTGCGGAACTGTCCCGTTCCTGAGCTTCTGGGCGGAGTTCCGGGCGATCCGGCGCGTCCAGGAGCAGTTCCCGGAGACCGTGCCCACCCCTGGCTGACGCAGCGGGTCAGCGCCGCTTCGACCTGCTCGCCTCCGCGACGTCCTCGACCTCGGCCGGCTCGTCGGGCGTGGTGACCTCGTGCGGCTGCTCGTCGGCGTCGGCGATCGCCTCGTCGAGGAACGCGCCGCCGGCGTCGCTGCTGGCTTCGAGCGACTCGGCCGTCGCGTCGGCGAGCGGCTCGGTGGACGTGGCCGGGTCGGGCTCGAAGTGCACGTCCGGGGGCGCCGGCGGAGTGCTCGAGGTCGGCTCGGTCGCTACCGGAGCGGGTCGGGGAGCAGGTGCGGGCCGCGGCGGCGCGTACGACGGTGCGGCCGTGCCACCGCGCAGGCGCTTGGCAGCGAGGGCGCCGAGGCCGGCGATGCCGAGCAGCACCAGGAACTTCCGCTTGCGGTGTGGCTTCGGCCCCGCCTTCTCGCGGGCCTTCTCGATCAGCGGGACGTTGTCGGGCGCCGCCGTGACGGCGTTCTCAGCCAGCTCACGTGCCCGCTTGGCCGCCTTCTTGCGGCTCTTGCGCGTCGACTTCTCGGCCTGCACCGCGGCCTCCTGGGCCCTGTCGCGAGCTTCCTGGGCGACCTCACGGGCGGTCTCGCGTGCGTCGGCGAGCGCGCTCTGCGCTGCCGGCAGGTAGTCGTTGACGATCCGCTCGCGGGCGGCCTCGACGTGCGGGGTGACCTGGTCGACGAGCTCGGCGGCCTGGTCGGACAGGCTCATCTTCTGGATCTTCTTGGTGCGCATGGCGTCCTCTCGCTGGCATGCCGTGGAGCGGGCTCACCTCCTGTGCCCAAACCCTCCTCCGATCATGCCCCCACGCTCGGTCCCGGGAAACCCTCGGATGCGGACGGCCCGCTGCCCGCATCCTTGGTCCCCATGGCAGGATCGAGCCCGACACATCTGCACCCGCCCCGGCTCGTCGGGCGGCGGGGAACCGTCTGGAAGGCACCACATGTCGGACCTGAAGGCCACGTTGCACACCAACCGGGGTGACATCGTGCTCAACCTCTTCCCGAACCACGCACCGGCGACCGTCGAGAACTTCGTCGGACTCGCCGAGGGCACCAAGGAGTACCAGGCCGACGGCGGCAAGACCGGCCGGTTCTACGACGGCCTCGGCTTCCACCGGGTCATCGAGGGCTTCATGATCCAGGGCGGCTGCCCGCTGGGCACCGGCACCGGAGGACCCGGATACACCTTCAAGGACGAGTTCCACCCCGAGCTGGGCTTCACCAAGCCCTACCTGCTCGCGATGGCCAACGCCGGTCCGGGCACCAACGGCTCCCAGTTCTTCATCACCGTCCAGCCGACGACCTGGCTGAACAACAAGCACACGATCTTCGGCGAGGTCGCCGACCAGGAGAGCCGCGACGTCGTCGACTCGATCGCCACGACGCCGGTCGGCGCCGGCGACCGCCCCGTCGACCCGGTCGTCGTCGACTCGGTCGAGATCACCCGCGACTGAGCCTGCGTTGACCGACTCGAGCGCGACGCCGGCCACGGCGCCGGAGTGCTACCGGCATCCCGGCCGGGAGACCTGGATCCGGTGCCAGCGGTGCGACCGGCCGATCTGCCCGGACTGCATGCGCTCGGCGGCGGTCGGGTTCCAGTGCCCCAGCTGCGTGAAGGAGGGCGCGCGCACGACGCGCAGCGGCAAGCTGCCGTACGGCGGAGCGCCGTCCGCCAACCCCGCGCTCACGTCGATCGGGCTGATTGCGCTCAACATCGCGGTGTGGCTCTCGATCCGGTCCGACGGCGGCGGCTCCTCGGGCCTGGTCGACAAGCTCGCGCTGCTGCCCCAGGACTCGCTGCGCGTGGCCCCCGACGGCTCCCGGGAGGTCATCGAGGGAGTTTCAGGGGGTGCCTACTGGCAGGTCGCGACGTCGGTGTTCAGCCACGTCGAGGTCTGGCACATCGGGTTCAACATGCTTGCGCTGTACTTCCTCGGCCCGCAGCTCGAGCTGATCCTCGGCCGGGCGCGGTACCTCGCGGTGTACCTCCTCTCGGGGCTGGCCGGAAGCACCGCGGTGATGTGGCTGTCGAACGAGAACGGCCAGACCCTCGGCGCTTCCGGTGCGATCTTCGGGCTCATGGGCGCCCTCCTGGTGGTCGGCCTCAAGGTGCGCGCGAACGTGCAGCAGCTCATCTTCTGGATCGGCCTGAACGTCGTGTTCACGGTGACGGCGAGCTCCTTCATCTCCTGGCAGGGCCATTTCGGCGGCCTCGCGGGCGGCGCCCTCCTGGCCGGGCTCATCGTCTACGCGCCGCGCACCAACCGCACGGCCGTGCAGTGGGTCGGTATGACCGCCTTCGGAGTCGCCTGCGTCGTCCTGGTGGCGGTGCGGGCCGCGGCGCTGGCGTGATCCACGGCGCGTCGGCCTGACTTTGCCCCTCGCGGCCCACATCCTTCTGGGTAGGGACCGACGAGAGGAGTCAGCTCATGCGCAAGACCTATCGGATCCTTGCCGACCTGATCGCGATCGCCGTGGCGGTACAGGCGATGGCCATGGTCTGGGCGATCGCGGGGTTGTTGCACTGGATCGACAACGGCGGCACGCTCAACCACGACGTCCTCAAGGGCTGGGAGGACAAGTCGCCGGACTTCCAGGGCGCGGCCGGCTTCGCGATCCACGGCATCATGGGCATGATGGTGATCCCGGTCATCGGCCTGGCCCTGCTGGTCGTGGCCTTCTTCGCCAGGGTGGAGCGCGGGGTGGCTCTGGCCGGGGCGATCCTGGTCATGATCGTGATCCAGGTGCTGCTCGGCTTCTCCGGACAGGACGCACCCTGGGTCGGCCTCTTCCACGGACTGATTCCCTTCGCCCTCTTCTCCGCGGCGATCGTGGCGGCGCGGGCAGCACACCCCGGCAGCCAGACAGCGGTCGCGGCCACGCCCTGATCGGCTGAATCACACCGCTGTAGTTCTCCACAGGTTTGTCCCCAGACTGGGGATAAGTGGCGCCTTCGGCGCAGTGTTGCCTGCGGCGCGTGTGCGGCTGCGC
The DNA here is from genome assembly GCA_963805425.1 of uncultured Actinomycetota bacterium. GTDB lineage: Bacteria > Actinomycetota > Actinomycetes > Propionibacteriales > Nocardioidaceae > Marmoricola. Next base: position 178,975 of record CAWDUF010000001.1, read on the forward strand.
CGCACAGGCTCTGGTGGCGGGCGGGGGGAGCCGCCGGTGGTCGTCGCGGAGCCCGCGGCCGTCCTCAGGCGGTGCTCGTCACTCCCACTTGGTGGCGAAGGTGAACCCGACCGCCATGAAGCCGACGCCGACGAGGAGGTTGGACTGGTTGAGCTGGTCCATCACCGGGATGTGGACCGAGTCGTCCTGGCCGACGAAGTAGAAGGTGATGATCCAGATCAGTCCGATCAGGAAGCTGCCCAGCATGCCGATGACCACGCCGCGGCCGCGTCCCAGCGGCGTCTTCTTGTGCGCGGACACGATCAGGCCCACGAAGATCAGGCCGAAGCCGATCACGTAGTTCCAGCGCTTCAGGTCCGACATCCAGGGGAGCGAGGTGTGCGGCTTCTTGATGCCTGGGATCTTCACGTAGTTCGCCGCGTCCATGGCCACGTGGGTGTAGACGATCATCCAGGCGATCCCGGCGAGGACGAGGAGCACGGCAAGGGCGCAGCGCACCAGGGACGTCTCGTAGCCACTCACCGTGATGGTGGGCTTGCGGGCAGCGGGCTTGGACACGGCGAGGCTCCTTGTGGTTCGGGTCGTCGGTTAGCGTAGTCACCGCCCGGGCCGGTCCGGGAAGCGGCCGGGCAAGTCGGTCGACGAAACCACCCGGCGGAGCCAGTCCACAACGGTCCGGCACCGCGTCGACGCTGCCGGAGGATGGGACGAACGTGACGCAGGAGCCGACCTCACGCAGGAGGTTGCTGCCTCGTGGGTGGCACGCTGCCGCGGCGCTGGCGTTTCTCCTCGCCGGGGGGCTGTTCGCGACGACGGCGCTGAACTCCAAGGGCCTGGACCTCCGGGCCGCGAGCATCACCGACCTGCCGGGCGTCGTACGCCAGGAGCGCCAGCGCTCCGACGAGCTGCAGGCCAGGGTGGCCGCGCTCAACCAGGAGATCGACCGGCTCAGCCACCAGGTCGACGACACCACGGTGACCCGGGTCCAGCACGAGGTCGACCTCCTGCTCCAGCCTGCCAACGTGGCTCCCGTCGCCGGTCCGGGCCTGTCCGTGGTGCTCGACGATGCGCCGAAGAGCGAGATCGAGAAGGCCCGCGCGGAGCACCAGGACGAGAACGAGCTGGTGGTGCACCAGCAGGACATCCAGGCGGTGGTCAACGCGCTGTGGGCCGGTGGCGCGGAGGCGATGACGATCCAGGACCAGCGGGTGGTCTCGACGACCGGGATCAAGTGCGTCGGCAACACCGTGTTCCTCAACGGCGTCACCTACTCCCCGCCGTACCGGATCGCGGCGATCGGCGACACCACCGCGCTCCGGGCGTCCCTCGACGCGAGCGACTACATCGCGTTCTACCTCGAGGTGGTCCAGGCATACGGTCTCGGCTACGAGGTGATCCCGAGCGTGCGCCTGGAGCTGCCGGGCTTCGAGGGCAGCACGACGCTCAAGTACGCCAAGGGCGGCACCAGCACCGTCGAGCCGGACCGGGGCTGAGGTGGCCGGCTCCCACGCGCGCCCACACGTCCGTCGTCACGACCCCTCGAGCGTGTGCGGATCGGCCGCGACCGCATCGCCTCGACGATCTTCACCATCGTGTTCGCGTACGCCGGAAGTGCGCTGGCCGTGTTGCTGCTCCTGCGCTCCACGACCGACCCGTGCTCGACCTGCTGTCGAGCGAGTCCATCGCCGAGGAGATCGTGCGCACTCTCCTCAGCGGCATCGGCCTGGTCCTGGCGGTGCCGGCGACGACCGCGATCCCAGCAGTCACGGTCAGCGGCCCGCGGGAGTCGGCGCCCGCCGACTGACCGCTACGGCGTGGGCGACTCGGTCGGTGTCGGTGTCGGGGTCGGTGTGATCACGGGAGGCTCATAGGTCGAGACCAGGATCGTGATCGTCGAGCCGGCGTTCTGCGGCGTACCGGCCTGCGGACTCTGCTTGGTCACCGTGCCCTTCGGATCCGTGGAGGCGCTGTCCGGCAGGGAGTCGACCTTGAACCCGGCGTCCTCGAGGATCTGCGTCGCCTGCGCCTCGGTCTTGCCGACCACGTTCGGGACATCCTTGGGCCCCTTCGAGAACGTGACGGTCACCTCGGTGCCCGCCTTCACGGTCGAACCGACGTCGGGCGACACCGAGATCACGTTGTCCTTGTTCTCGTCGGAGTCGGTCGCCTTGAGCTTCACCCGCAGGCCGAGGGCGACGAGCTGGTCCTTCGCACTGTCCTTGTTGTCGCCGATCACGTCGGGGATCTGCACGTCGGGCTTGCCCGAGGACACGACGATCGTCACGGTGCTGCCCGGGTCGACCGAGGCGTTCTCGCTCGGGTCCTGGGAGATGACCCTGCCCTTCTCGATCGAGTCGCTGGCCTGGGTGGTCGCGTTGACGCTCAGGTTGCCGCCCTCGACCGCCTCGATCGTGCGGGTGGCCTGGTCCTGGGTCATCCCGACCACGCTCGGCACCGGGACCTGGTCGTTGCTCGAGCCGAGGAGCTTCGGGCCGATGATCGCGGCTGCCGCCACCAGGGCGGCGAGCAGCAGGCCGAGCAGGATCAGCGGCGCTGTGCGTCGGCGCTCGGGCACGTCGGGCTCGGAGCGGTGTCCGCCGGGCACGACCTGCGTCGCCGAGGTGTCGTACGCCGGCGCCGCCGGCGGGATGAACGTGGTGGCGGTGTCGGCGGGAACGAGGGGTGCCTGGACCGGGCGGCCGGCGACGTACCGGTCGATGTCGTCCTTCATCGCGGCGGCGCTCTGGTAGCGGTCCTCGACCCTCTTGGCGAGCGCCTTCATCACGATCGCGTCGATCTCGGGCGGCAGGTCGGCGTCGAGCGACGACGCGCGGGGAGCCTGCTCGCGGACGTGCTGGTAGGCCACCGAGACCGGGCTGTCGCCGACGAACGGGGGCCGGCCGGTGAGCAGCTCGAAGAGCAGGCAGCCGGTGGAGTACACGTCCGACCGTGAGTCGACGGTCTCTCCGCGGGCCTGCTCGGGGGAGAGGTACTGGGCGGTGCCGACGACGGCGGCTGTCGCCGTCATCGTGCTCTGCGCGTCGGAGACGGCGCGGGCGATGCCGAAGTCCATCACCTTGACGTCACCGGCAGGGGTCAGCATCACGTTGCCGGGCTTGATGTCGCGGTGGATGATCCCGGCGCGGTGGCTGTAGTCGAGGGCGGACAGCACACCGGAGGTGATCTCGAGGGCACGCTCCGGGAGGATCTTGCGGCCCTCGCGCAGGATGTCGCGCAGGGTGCGGCCGGCGACGTACTCCATCACGATGTAGGGCTGGGAGACGTTGGTGCCGTCGCCCGACATCTCCTCGCCGGTGTCGTAGACCGAGACGATCGCGGTGTGGTTCAGCGACGCCGCGGACTGCGCCTCTCGACGGAACCGGGCCTGGAAGGTGGCGTCGCTGGCGAGGTCGGTGCGCAGGCGCTTCACCGCAACGGTGCGACCGAGTCGCACGTCGGTGCCCTTGCGCACCTCCGCCATGCCGCCGCGGCCGAGCAGCTCGCCGAGCTCGTAGCGACCGCCGACGCGGTGGGGGGCCGGTGTCTGACCCGTGGGCGTGTCAGCCATGGAGCTGTCTCCTCATCAGTGCTTGCCCTTCTTCCCGTGGCCCTTGCCGTTGCCTGGCCCGGGGTTGTCCTTGCGTGGTTCGGGTCGTGGTTCGGGTCCCCACACGTCCAGCGTGACCGTTGCACCGACGTGCACCGCACCGATCGGGCGCAACGCGCTGATCGTGCCGGCACGCTTGCCGCCCGGGTTGTCGACCGTGACGACTCGGGTGTGCAGCCCGAGCGCCGCGAGTGCCGTGCGGACCACGCCGACGGGCTCTCCGACGTACGTCGCCGCGGACACCTGCACGGTGGGGGCCTTGCTTGTTGAGACGCGCGGCGTGGCGAGGGTGGATCCCAGACCAGGTGTGTCCTTCGTCGCATTGCCGTCGGGGCTGAGCGCGGCGATCACGACGACGAGGGCGAACAGGAGGCCCAGCGCGATGCTGATCGCGACCGGCCAGTGCTCGCGGGGGATGCGCATCCGGTCGACGAGGGCGGCCGCCGGCCCGACCGGGACGACGGGCTGCACAGGCGGGACGGGCCCGGTGAGGACGAGTGTGTCCTGGGGGCGGGCCGCCGCCAGGGCGTTCGCGAAGGCGGCCGCGTCGGGGTAGCGCTCCTCCGGCTGCTTGGCCAGCGCCCGCCGGACGATCGCCGCGAGAGCCTCCGGCACGTCGTCGGGGAGGTCGGGCACCGGGTCGCGCACGTGGGCGAGCGCGATCGCGACCGGGGTGTCGGCGACGAACGGACGGTGGCCGGCGAGGCACTCGAAGAGCACCACACCGAGCGCGTACACGTCGCTCGCCGGGGTCGCAGGCTCCCCCTGGGCCTGCTCGGGGGAGATGTACGTCGGGGTGCCGAGGATCTGGCCGGTCTCGGTCAGCGGGATCCCGTCGGCGGCGCGCGCGATGCCGAAGTCGGTGATCTTCACGATGCCGTCGGCGGTGATCATGAGGTTGCCCGGCTTGACGTCCCGGTGCACCACCCCGGCTGCGTGCGCTTCGGCGAGGGCTGAGGCCGCCTGTTCGACGAGCTCGCGGGCGCGCTCGGCGTCGAGCCGGCGGCCGCCGGCGAGCAGGTCGGACATGGTCTGGCCGTCGACGTACTCCATCACCAGGAACGGCAGGTCGTCCTCGACGGCGTGCTCGCCGAAGTCGAAGACGGTGGCCACGCCGGGGTGCAGCAGCGCTGCCGCGTTGCGGGCCTCCTGGAGGAACCGGCTGCGGGCGCCCTCGTCGTCGGCGAACTCGTGCTTGAGGTACTTGACCGCCACGTCACGGTGCAGCACCTCGTCATGGGCGAGCCAGACCTCGCCCATGCCGCCGGTCGCGATCCGGTGGAGGCGGGTGTAGCGATGGGTGGTGGACATCACGGGTTCAGCACCGCCTGCATCACGGCCTTGGCGATCGGAGCGGCCAGACCATTGCCGGAGATCGCGTCGCGGTCGACGCCGGCGTCCTGCACCAGCACGGCCACCGCGACCGTCGGGTTGTCGGCCGGCGCGAACGACACGAACCACGCGTACGGCGGCCGGTCGGCCGCGCTCTGTGCCGTGCCGGTCTTGCCCGCGACCTGGACGCCGGGGATCTGGGCGTTCACCGCGGTGCCGTTGTCGACGACGGCGACCATCATGTCGGTCAGCTTGCGCGCGGTCGCCGCGGAGATCGCGTTGCTGGTCAGTGGCTTGGGTGAGGTCTTGTCGATCACCTCGAGGTCGTGCGACCGGAGCTCGTCGACGAGGTACGGCGACATCACGGTGCCGCCGTTGGCGATGCCGGAGACGACCATCGCCATCTGCAGCGGGGTTGCGGCCACGTCGAACTGGCCGATCGCCGACAGCGCCGTCTGCGCCGCGTCGGGCTTGTCCGGGAAGCGGCTCTCGGCCTGCCGCGTCAGCGAGTCGTCGAGGTCGAAGAAGTAGCGCTTGCCCCAGCCGAACTTCTCGGCGGTCTCCCGGATCGCGTCGGCTCCCACCTTCATGCCGACCGAGCCGAACGCGACGTTGCAGGAGACCTGCAGCGCACGGGTGAAGGTGATCTTGTCACCGCCGCAGGACCCGCCGTTCTCGTTGACCAGGAACTTCGTCGACTGCGGCAACGCGAGCCGCGAGCCGCCCGGCACCATCGTGTCGGGCTCGTACTTCCCGCTCTGCAGCGCGGCCGCCGCGGTGATCAGCTTGAACGTCGATCCCGGTGGGAGCACCGTCTCGATCGCCCGGTTGTTCAGCGGCGAGAGGTCGTTGGCGAGCAGCTGCTTGTGGGCCTGGTTGACCGCGGAGAAGTCGTGGCTGGCCAGCCGGTTCGGGTCGTAGGTCGGGCTGGAGACCATCGCCAGCACCTTGCCCGTGCTCGGCTCGAGGGCGACGACGGCGCCCTGGACGTTCTCACCGAGCGCCCGCAGGCCGTCGTACGCCGCCTTCTGGGCCTTCGGGTTGATGGTCAGGCTGACGCTGCCGCCCTGGGGGTCCTCGTTGCCGAGCAGGTCGATCACCCGGTTGACGAACAGCTTGGAGTCGTCGCCGGCGAGGATGGAGTTCTTCGTCGCCTCGACGCCGCCGACGCCCCAGTCGCGCGAGAAGAACCCGGTGATCTGGGCGTAGATCCGGGCCTGGGGGTAGCTGCGCTGGTACTTGTAGTGGTCGCCGGACTTGGTGCTCCGCGCGATCTCCTTGCCCTTGACCACGATCGCGCCGCGCTCACGGGAGTACTGCGCGTCGAGCACGCGGCGGTTGTCGGGGTGGGCACTCAGCGAGGCGAGCTCGTCGGCCTGGATGTACTGCAGGAAGGTGGCGTTGACGAGGAGCGCCAGGAACAGCACCATGCAGCCGATCGCCAGGTTGCGGATGGGACGGTTCATCGGGGCCCCCGCGGAAGCTTTTCGGGGTCCCCGCCGGAGCGCGAGCGCAGCGAGTGGTCTGGTGTGGTGTCAGATGCGAGTGCAGCGAGCAGCTTCGTGGGGTGACTCATCGCAGCCTCACCACCTGGGTGGCGTCGAGGTCCTCGGGCGTGCCGGTCAGCTCCGGCGGTGGGCGGCGGGCGTGGTCGGAGATGCGCAGAAGCAGGCCGACGATGACCCAGTTGGCGACCAGGCTCGACCCTCCGTAGGACAGGAACGGCGTGGTCAGGCCGGTCAGGGGGATCAGCCGGGTGACGCCGCCGATCACCACGAAGACCTGCAGCGCGAACACGACCGCGAGACCGGACGCGACCAGCTTGCCGAAGTTGTCGCGGCAGATCAGCGAGGTGCGCAGGCCGCGCTCGACGAGGATGCCGTAGAGGACGATGACCGCCATCAGGCCGGTCAGCCCGAGCTCCTCGCCGATCGAGGACGCGATGAAGTCGGAGTAGCCGAACGGCGTGATCTGCGGGCTGCCCTGACCCAGGCCACGGCCGGTGAGCCCGCCCCAGGCCATCCCGTAGAGACCCTGGACGACCTGGTAGCCGCGGTCCTCGTGGAACGGGTTGAGCCACACGTGGACGCGATCGGAGACGTGGCCGACGAACAGGTAGCTGAGGTAGGCACCTGCGAGGAAGAGCCCACTGCCGACGACGAGCCAGCCGGGACGCTCGGTGGCGACGTAGAGCATGACCAGGAAGATGCCGAAGAAGAGCAGCGACGAGCCCAGGTCGTTCTGGAAGACCAGGACGGCGAGGCTGACCAGCCACATCGCCAGGATCGGGCCGAGGTCGCGACCTCGGGGAAGGTCGACGAAGAGCACGCGCCGCCCGGCGAGGGCGAGCGCGTCGCGGTGCAGCACGAGGTAGCCGGCGAACGCGATCACGAGCAGGACCTTGGCGATCTCGCCCGGCTGGAAGCTCATCGGTCCCAGGTGCACCCAGATCCGCGCACCATGGATCTGCCGGCCCAGGCCCGGCACGAGCGGGAGCAGCAGCAGCGCGATCGAGCTCAGGCCGGCGGTGTAGGTGAAGGCCTGCAGGCGGCGGTGGTCGCGCAGGACGACGAGCACCCCGGCGAACAGCACCACGCCGATCGTCATCCAGACCAGCTGGGTGCGTCCGGTCGGGGTGCTGTCCGGTGCGGCCAGGTGGATCCGGTAGATCATCGCGAGGCCGATGCCGTTCAGCGCCGACACGATCGGCAAGATGATCGGGTCGGCGTAGGCCGCCCGCATCCGGATCGCGATGTGTGCCCCGATCACCAGCGCGGCGAGCCAGGTGCCGTAGGCCATGATGTCGGTCGGAACCGCGCCGTCGACGCCCAGGCCGACCGCCGCGTAGGCGCCGAGGCCGACGAAGAGGCTGAGGACGAGCAGGAACAGCTCCGCACCACGACGTCGCCGGTGGACGAACTCCATCAGCGGTCCGGGCTTGGGGCTGTGAGCGCCGGCGCGGGTCGTGCTCATGGCGTGGCCCCCGGGCTGGACGTCGCGCACGGTGTCGGCAGGGCGGCCCCGGTCGACGGGCTGGCGGTCGGGCTGGGCGTGGGGGTGGGCGTGGGGGTCGGCGTGGGGGTCGGCGTGGGGGTGGGCCCGGGGCTGGCCGACCCCTTGTGCTTCTTCTTCGGGGTCGGGGTGGGAGACGGAGCGGTCGTCGGCTCCGGGCAGTCGAGCTTGAGGTCGGCGACGATGCGGCGCGCGTCGGCGAGGTCGTCGGCGGTGATGCCGCTGCGGACCCGGCCGGCGTCGTAGGACTCGAGGTCGTCCAGGGCGACGCCGGTGCGCTCCGCGACCCGGTGGGTGTCGACACCGGGCACGTCGGCCTTCACGCCCTTGAAGATCACCACGTCGCCGTGGTCGTCGGAGACGTAGTACTGACCCTGCGACCAGGAGTAGAGCGCGCCGAGACCCACGGAGACCAGCACCACGAGCACGGCGAGCACGGCGACGCGACGCAGCCAGCGGAACCGACGCGGAGCCCTCGGCGCGTAGCGCAGCTCCTCGGGGTCGACGTCGGCGAGGTCCTCGTCCCCGAGCACGGCGAGGTCGCCCTCGGTGAGGTTGCCGGTCCTGTCGTCGCTGAGCTGACGGTGCGGGCTGGTGGCGGCTGCGCCGACCACGACGGCCTCGGGTGCCTCGCCGGTGGCACCGTCGAGCACCTCGGCGAGCACGACGGTGACGTTGTCGGAGCTGCCGGCCTCGAGCGCGGCGCGCACGAGCGCGCCTGCGGACTCCTCGAGGGTGCCGATGCCGAGCAGCCTGGCCATCTCCGGTACGTCGAGGACGCCGGAGCAGCCGTCGGAGCAGAGCAGGATCCGGTCGCCGGCCCGCATCGGCACGGAGAACAGGTCGGGCTCGGGCTCGTGGACCCCGTCGACGGCCTTGAGGATCAGGTTCCGGTGCGGGTGGACCCGGGCCTCCTCCTCGGTGATCTGGCCCTCGTCGACGAGGCTCTGCACCAGGGTGTGGTCGGTGGTCAGGCCCTGCAGCTCACCGTCGCGGAGGAGGTAGCCGCGGCTGTCGCCGACGTGGCCTACCTGCAGCTGCTCGCCGTCGAAGATCGCCGCGGTGACGGTGGTGCTGGTGCCCTCGAGCTCGGGGTGCGCCTCGACGATCTCCGCGATCCGGTCGTGGGCGAGGTGCAGGGTCGCGGCCAGCTCGCTGAGGGGGTCGTCGCCGGGAGCGACGTCGAGCTTGCGGAGTGCGTCGACAGCCGCGCTGCTCGCGATGTCGCCGCGGGCTGCGCCACCGACGCCGTCGGCGATCACCAGCAGGTGCGGGCCGGCGTACCCGGAGTCCTGGTTGTCACGTCGGACGCGGCCGACGTCGGACACCGCGGCGAAGCCGACGTGGAGGTCCCGGGTCGGGTTCGGGGTCACTTGCGCAGCTCCAGGATGGACTTGCCGATCCGGACCTGGGTCCCCAGGGAGATCGCCGTCGGCTGGGTGATCCGCGCATTGCCGACGTAGGTGCCGTTGGTGGATCCGAGGTCCTCGACGTACCACTGGTCGCCGGAGGCGCCGATCCGCGCGTGCCGGGTGGAGACGTAGTCGTCGTCGAGCCGGATCGCGGCGTCGTTGCCCCGGCCGATCAGGAGCGGTGCCTTGTCGAGCGAGACGACCTCGCCCTTGTTTCCACCCTCGACGATCGCCACCGCGGTCGGTGTGCCGCGCCGCGGCTTGGCCGGCTTCGGCCGCGACTTGCCCGAGGCCCTGGCAGCCTTGCGCTCCTGCCCGCGGGTGCCCTCGCGGGCGACCCGGGCTCCGAACATGTCCGAGCGGATCACCGAGATCGCCGAGAGGACGAAGATCCACAGGATCGCCAGGTAGGCGAACCGGATCAGCACGAGAGTGAGCTCCGACATCAGCCCTCGATCCTCTGGTGGAACACCAGCACGGAGTTGCCGATCCGGATCTCGGCGCCGTCGCTGAGCGTGGCGTCCTCGACCCTGCGGCCGTTGACGAGCACTCCGTTGGTCGAGCCGAGGTCGTGGACGCTCACCCGCGGGCCGCCGGCGTCCTCGGTGACGCGGAACTCCACGTGCCGCCGCGAGACGCCGGGGTCGTTGACCCGGAGGTCGGCGTCGTTGCCGCGTCCGACGACGATGCCGGGCGCCGCGAGCGGCAGCCGCTCACCGTTGACGTCGAGGATCGCGGTGGCCCGGCGTACCTGGGTCTCGGTGGGGTCGGGCCCGGCCTGGCTGACCCGGGCCACGGCCTTGCTGCGGACCCGGAAGCGCCCGGTGGTCAGGTCGTCGGCCGCCTCGAGCGAGATCGTCACCGGGCCGGTGAAGACGTAGGACTGGCTCGCGGCGTGTTCCTTGAGCATCGCCACCAGCTCGCGGTCGAGCGCGTCACCGAGGCCCTCGAGCCGCTCGTGGTCCGCCGGCGAGAGCTCGACATGGAAGTCGTTGGGCACGATCCGGCGGTCACGACTGAGGATCTGCGCGGAGTTGTCGACCTCGCGTGCCAGCGCGGAGGAGATCTCGACCGGCTGGACCGCGCTGCGGAAGGTGCGCGCGAAGACGCCCGAGATGAGCTGCTCCAGGCGCGACTCGAAGCGCTGCAGGCCGCCCACGTCGACACCTCCTCGTGGCACTGTGGCGCGCGGCCGGTCCGCGCACCCCCGAGCGATCGTATCGGGACCGTCTGCGCGAGCTCCTCGGCGCGGGTGTGCGTCGTCTTACCCGGTTTGGGGCGGTCCACCGGTCTGGGATAGCCTGAGCCCCGCTTCACGCGCGAGTGGCGGAATAGGCAGACGCGCACGGTTCAGGTCCGTGTGCCCGAAAGGGCGTGGGGGTTCAACTCCCCCCTCGCGCACGCGTGGTGTGACCATCGGACGAGCCGGACGGGACCTCGATCCCGGCCGGCTTCGTCGTTCCGGTCCGAACCTGCCGGAATGCGATCTGGGACCTCGGGTATCACTGCGGGGTGAGTGTCTTCCCGTGGCTGGTCGGGCTGACGGTGATCTCCTACCTCGGGAACTATCCCGAGCCGGTGGCCGGCAACCGGGACGCGCTCGGCTTCGGTCTCTCCGCCGGTCTCCTGGCGCTGCTCTCGATCGGCGTCTACGTGATGGCCCACCGCTTCCGACTGTCGCCGGAGCAGGCACAGACCTACATCGACGAACCGTGCACGAAGCGAAGGTCGAGGACGCCGAGCTGGCCGACTGACGGCTCCGCCAACGTGACCGCGGTGGTCACCGACACCGAACCCTTCGGGGTCGACCAGGACGACCAGGTCGAACTCGAGCCCCTTCCTTTCGTGTGTCCAGCGCCGCGACCGCCAGCCCGGGTCAGGACGCGATCGGGCGCAGGTCGAAGCGGGCGGTGTACTTCCGGGTGGGGTCGAGCAGCTTGATCAGGTCGAGCAGAGCACGGTGGATCTCGATGAGGCGTCCGTGCTGCCCGTCGGCCACCAGGTCGATGCCGGTGTGCACCGGCGCGAACCACTGCCGGAAGTCGTCGTCCGCGCGGTAGCGCAGGCAGAAGCCGGCGTACCCGACGACGTGCGGCTGGCGTGCTCCGGTGTCGTCGACCGCGTCCCAGGAGAACATCAGCTCGCCGATGCCGCGCTGCTCGACCTGGTAGAAGAGGAAGCCCTCCTCGTGGTCGGTCTGACGCAGGATCTGGCGGACGTTGTCGATCGCCGCCGACACCGCCGCGTCGCGGCCACCGGCCCCGCTCGAGCTGAGCACCGCCTGTCGTCGCGCCTCGATCCAGCCGAAGTAGTGCGCGAACAGGAATGCCGTGCTCGTCTCCGCGTAGTCGCCGTGGCTCTGGTAGCGCTCGACCAGCTCGACCCAGCCGGTGTTCACGATGCCGTAGATCCGCGACTGCAGTTCCGCGGCCGCCTGGGCGAGCGGTTCGTAGACCCGACTGGCCGCCTCGAGGGCCGACCTCTGCTGCTCGCGCCGCTCGCGCTCGTCGTCGAGCTCGTGGCTCAGGCGCACGGTGCGGGCAGAGAACCAGCCCGAGACGATCACGCTGGCGACGCTCAGCAGCATGGCGGCGATCGCGAGCGCGTCCTGCATGGCCGGATGCTACGCCCGGCACCGGTGCTCCGGGGGTCAGAATGGAGCCATGACCGAGCCGGAGACCTTGTCGCAGGAGAAGTGCCTCGAGCTGCTGCACGGAGCCATCGTCGGCCGTGTCGCGTTCAACGCTCCGGACGGCCCGCGGATCGTGCCGGTGAACTACACGACGGTCGGTAACGCGATCGTGTTCCGGACCACCCCGTACAGCGAGCTCGGGTCCCACGGCAACGGCACCGCGATGGCCTTCGAGATCGACCAGATCGACTACGCCGACCACAAGGGCTGGAGCGTGGTCGCGACCGGGGTCGCGCGATTCGTCAGGGACGTCACCGAGCTTGCCGACGAGGCCGAGCTGTGGGACCCGAAGCCGTGGGCGAAGGGAAGCCGGCTGCTCTACGTGCGCATCCCCTGGGACCGCATCAGCGGTCGGCGGCTCGGCGGGGGCTGGACCCGCGACAACGAGCTGCCGGTACGCCGCCGCTGACTCTCAGAACGGGAAGGGGACCCCGGTCTTCTCCTCGCTCAGGGCCCACAGCTTCTTCGCGAGCCCGTCGTCCGCGGCGTACCGGCTGAGCTTCGCCGGACCGACCGGCCCGCGGTTCTCGTGGAAGCGGCTGGAGCCCCAGTAGGTGCCGGGCTCGGCCAGGGTGGCGGCGTACAGCGACGGGTGGGCGCCGGCCTCGGCCGACTGGAAGACCAGCGGCAGCAGGAAGCGGTTGACCGCGCGGTAGAGCGGGCTCGACCCCATGCCGTCGGAGGACCCGACCAGGTTCGTCGCGGAGACCCCCGGGTGCGCGCCGACGGAGACCAGCTTGCTCCCGGCCTCGGTCGCGCGGCGGTGCAGCTCGCGGAAGAACAGCACGTTGGCGAGCTTGCTGTTGCCGTAGTAGCCCTCGGGCCGGTAGCCCTCGGGCGGGTTGGCCGCGAGCACCCGGGCGTCGCCACCGTGGTGCGCGATCGACGCCACCGTGACCACGCGGGGCGCGGGCGCTGCGAGGAGCGCCGGCATCAGCAGGCCGGTGAGCGCGAAGTGACCGAGGTGGTTCGTGCCGAACATCAGCTCATGCCCGTCCTCGGTCTCGCGGTAGTGCGGGGGCCGCATCACACCCGCGTTGTTGACCAGCAGGTCGAGCGGTCCCGCCCAGCGGTCGGCGAACGCGTGGACCGAAGCTTGCGACGCGAGGTCGAGCTGCTCGACGCGGGTCTCGCCGGGCATCTTCGCGGCTGCCTCGGCGGCCTTCTCGACGCTGCGGCAGGCGAGGACCACGGTCGCGCCGTGGTCAGCGAGGTGCCGGGCGGTGTGGAAGCCGATGCCGGAGTTGCCGCCGGTGACGACGGCGGTCCTGCCGCTGAGGTCGGGGAGGTCGGCCGGACTGAAGCTCACAGGTCGTCCTCGCCGTGGCGCCGGACCAGGTCGGCGTACTCGGGGTGGTCGTCGATGAACCCGTGGATGAACGGGCAGACCGGCACCACGTCGCGCTCACCCGTGGCCCGGACGTCGTCGAGGGCGGCACGCGCCAAGGTCGAGCCGACGCCGTGTCCCTCGAACTCGTCGAGGACCGCGGTGTGGGTGAAGACGATCGACGAGCGGGTCAGGTGGTACTCCGAGAAGCCGGCGAGCTCGCCGTCGACCCGAGCCTCGTAGCGGCTCTGCCCGGGGTTGTTGGTGACCTCGACTTCGCTCATGCGGCAAAACCTAGTCCCCGTAGTACTCCTTGCGCTCGCGCCGCGCATGGCGGTCCTGCGCGGCGAGGGCATCCGGATCCTCCTGCAGCGAGTCCGGCAGCGGCACCCTGCACGCGGCCGCGCGGCACTCCTTGTACTGCTCCCACAGGGCGACCAGCTGGTGCCGGATCCCGGCGTACGCCGGGTCGGTCCAGACGCTGGTGAGCTCGTTCGGGTCGCGCAGCAGGTCGTAGAGCTCGGCGTCGCCGTTGGCGTAGCGGATCAGCTTGTATCGGGGCGTGCGGATCCCCGAGGTCGTCAGCCCCGGGGGAAGCCCGTTGCCGGGACGGCGGCGTACGTCGAGGATCAGACCCTCGGTCACCACCGGCACGGTCCACGGCTGGTCGGGGCCGGTCATCTCCGGGGCGAGTGACCGGCCGTCCATCGCGGGCAGCCTGCGCGCGCCGGCGAGGTCGAGCACGGTCGCGGTGAGGTCGAGGGTGGTGATCGAGTCGTAGCGCACTCCGTGCGGGATGCCTGGCCCGGCCACGACCAGCGGCACGTGCAGCACCGGCTCGTGCGCCTTGATCTTGCCGACCCGCTGCCGGTGCTCCCCGAGGTAGTAGCCGTTGTCGGAGGTGAACACGATCACGGTGTTGTCGTACTCGCCCGCCTGCTTCAGGCGCCGGATCATCTTGCCGAACTCGACGTCCCAGGCGTAGATCGACTCGGCCCGTTGCCGCTCGACGTCGCGCAGCCGCAGCCGCTCGATCGGCGTGGTCTCGCGCCACTTGCGGATGTTCTGGGGCTTGTCGCTGACGTCGGCCTCGGCGGGCCCGCCGTTCGCGGGCTGCCCGAACGCGTGCGTGACGGCGGAGTCGAAGCGACCCTTGACCCAGTCCGGCCGGGCCGGGGTCGGGAACTGCTGCACCCAGTGCGGCGTCTCCCGGTACGGCGCGGGGTCGTCGCTCTCGACCGGCGCTCCCGAGTGCGGCGCGACCGGGGTGACCCACATGAAGAACGGGTGGTCGGAGCGGTGGTACTTGCCGATCAGGTGACGCACCTGCCGACCGATCACCGTCGAGGAGTACTGCCCGGTGTGCGGCACGGTGCGGCCGCTGATGTTCTGGGTGAACGCGAAGTAGTCGTAGGTGTTGCCGGCATTCGGCGAGCCGGCCGGGAACGGCGTCTCGATCCCGACCATCCAGTCGCTCCACCCCGCGGGCACGTAGTGCTCCGACGGGCCGCCGGTCACGCGCGAGGGCTGCTCGCCGTAGCGGTTGAGGTACTTGCCGACCAGGGCGGTCCGGTAGCCGGCCTGCTGCAGACGACCGGCGATGGTCCGGTGGTCGTCGAGGGCTCCGAAGCCATACGGCGCGTTGTGATAGAGCACGCCGTGGTTGTGGGCGTACTGGCCGAGCAGGAAGCTGGCGCGCGCCGGGCAGCACAGCGGGTACGGCGAGAAGGAGTTGCGGAAGTCGAGGCCGCGGTGTCGCACGAAGCGCCTGGCGTTCGGCGCGAACCGCATCTCGTCGGAGCGCATGTCGTCGAGCATCACCACGATGATGTTGGGCCGGCCCTCCGCCGACGGCGGCACCGGGATGCCCACGGCCCGGCCGTGCGGGACCGTGCCGGGCGAGGGTGCGACGACCGCTGCCCCGGAGGGCTTCGGCGCCGGACGTGCGGCGTACAGGACGGTCACGACGGCAGCCGTGGCCAGCACAGCCACGACCGCGGTCGCGCGGAAGCGCCCGGTCATCGTCCCCCGTTGCACGCTGCATGAGACCACGCCGGGCGACCCGTTCGGGGGAGAACACTCAAAGTCAACAAGGTCACTCGACAATAAAAGAATCGGCGCGCAGCGCGTGACACCGAAAGTTCATGCGTGTTCTGATGACGCGGCGGGCAACTCCGGGTTAGGAAGGTCCCGCACGTTCCAGTGGCTCGTTCTCGAGGAGAGCACTCATGCAACAGTCCTTCCCTGCCCGCCTGTCGACGGGCACGCCGTTCCACAGCACGGCGCTCAGGGCCGCTGCTGCGGCCGTGCTGGCCGTCACCGGCGCCCTCGCGTTCGCGGGCACCGCTCACGCCTCGACCGGGGGTGATGCGGTTGTCATCTCCGAGGTGTACGGCGGGGGCGGCAACTCCGGCGCGGCGTACGACCGGGACTACGTCGAGCTGTACAACCCGACCGATGCCGCGATCGACCTGAGCGGCATGTCGGTGCAGTACCGGTCAGCGACCGGCACCGCGAACCCCTCCGGTGTGACCGCGCTGACCGGGTCGATCGGCCCGAAGGGCTACTACCTCGTCGCCGAGGCGAGTGGAGGGGCCAACGGGACCGCGCTGCCGACGCCGAACGTGACCGGGTCGGTCAACATGAGCGCGACCACCGGCACCGTCTTCCTCGCCAGGCAGACCACCGCGCTCACCGCGCCGCCGACCGGATCGGTCACGGGCAACGCCGCGATCGCCGACCTCGTCGGCTTCGGCACGAGCAACACCTTCGAGGGCGCGCTCGCGCCGAGCCCGTCGGCCACGACGTCGATCGCCCGCGACGCCGCCGGCAAGGACACCGACAGCAACACCGCGGACTTCACCGCGGCCGCGGGGA
This sequence comes from uncultured Actinomycetota bacterium, assembly GCA_963805425.1. GTDB lineage: Bacteria > Actinomycetota > Actinomycetes > Propionibacteriales > Nocardioidaceae > Marmoricola. Next base: position 195,234 of record CAWDUF010000001.1, read on the forward strand.
CACCCGGCGCGGCACCGGCCGGGACCACGGAGCCGCCGCCGACGACCGCGACGATCGAGGAGATCCAGGGCAGCACCGACACCTCGCCGTACGCCGGCCAGACGGTCACCACCGAGGGCGTGGTCACCGCGGCGTACCCGACCGGCGGGTTCAGCGGCTTCTACCTCCAGGCCGCCGGCACCGGCGGCGACGTCGACCTCACGACGCACACCAGGTCCGACGGGGTCTTCGTCTTCTCCTCGGCCGCCGCGGCGGTGGTGCACATCGGCGACCACGCACAGGTCACCGGCAGGGTCTCGGAGTTCAACGGCCTGACCGAGATCGCACCGACGTCGGCGGCCGACGTGACGGTGCTGACGACACCGGCCGCAGAAGTGAAGCCCGCGGTCGTGCCGCTGCCCGCCACCGCCGCCCAGCGCGAGTCACTCGAAGGGATGCTGGTCTCGCTCGAGGGACAGTTCACCGTCACCGACAACTACAGCCTCAACCAGTACGCCGAGATCGCGCTCGCCGCCGGCACCGAGCCGTTGTGGCAGCCCACCGAGGTCGCCGATCCGCACGACGCGTCGGCGATCGCAGCCGTGGTCGCCGACAACGCCGCCCGCAGGGTGACCCTCGACGACGGCGCGACCACCAACTTCTTCACCTCGGGCAAGAACATCCCGCTGCCGTGGCTGACCCAGGACCACCAGATCCGCGTCGGAGCGCCGGCGACGTTCACCGCGCCGATGGTCCTCGACTACCGCAACGCGCTGTGGAAGCTGCAGCCGACCTCACAGCTCACGTCCGCAGACGCGCCGCCGGTGTCGTTCGGCCACACCCGCACCGATGCCCCCGGGCCGGTCGGTGGTGACGTTCAGATCGCGTCGTTCAACGTGCTCAACTACTTCCCGACGACCGGCGCCGACTGGGTCGCCGCCGGCGGCTCCTGCAGCTGGTACGACGACCGAGCCGGCAACCACATCACGGTCAACGACTGCGGTCCGACGGGGCCGCGTGGTGCAGCCGACGACACGAACCTCGCCCGTCAGCAAGCCAAGATCGTGCACGCGATCAACGGTCTCGGCGCCGACGTGGTGTCCCTGGAGGAGATCGAGAACTCCGCGAAGTTCGGCCAGGACCGAGACGCCGCGGTGAGCACCTTGGTCGACGCGCTCAACGCCGACGCCGGCGCCGGCACGTGGGCCTTCGTGCCGACGCCGCCGACCGCCGGCGACCAGACCGACGAGGACGTGATCCGCACGGCGTTCATCTACCGCACGGCGGTCGTGCAGCCGATCGGGGACTCGGTGATCGACGACGCACCGGCGTTCGACGTCGCCCGCGACCCGCTGGCGCAGGCGTTCCAGCCCGTCGGCCGGACCAGTGCCTCGCGCTTCCTGGTGATCGTCAACCACTTCAAGTCGAAGGGCTCCGGGCCCGACGACGGCACCGGTCAGGGCAACTCCAACCCGCAGCGGATCGCCCAGGCCCAGCAGCTGGTCACGTTCGCCGACCAGGTCAAGGCGACGGTCGGCACCGACAAGGTGTTCCTCTCCGGGGACTTCAACTCCTACACCCAGGAGGACCCGATGAAGGTGCTGTACGCCGCGGGCTACACCGACATCGGATCGGCGGAGCACCCCGGCGAGCACACCTACCTGTTCGACGGCGTCGTGGGCTCGCTCGACCACGTCCTCGCCAACTCCGCGGCGATGGGCACCGTCACCGGGGCGCACGTGTGGAACATCAACTCCGTCGAGCCGGTCGCGCTGGAGTACAGCCGTTACAACTACAACGCGACCGACTTCTACCAGGACAACCCGTTCCGCGCCTCCGACCACGACCCACTCGTGGTGGGCCTCGACACCAGCGCCGCGGCCGTGGCCACCACCACCTCGGCCGACGTCAGCCCCGACCCCGTGCCGGTCGCCAAGAAGCACACCGAGCCCGGCGTCGTGACGGTGCAGGTGGCCTCGGCGAACGACACCGTCGATGCCGGCACGGTCGCGGTCTACGAGGGCAGCACGCTGCTCGGCACCGCCACCGTCTCGGCCTCGGGCGTCGCGACAGTGACGCTGCCGTCGTACAAGCACAAGGGCGCGCACACGCTGGCCGTGCGGTACCTCGGCACCCCGCTCTACGCCGCCTCGGCGACGACGGTCGGGTTCACGGTCAGCAACAAGTAGGCGCGGCTGGCGGTTTCACAACTTCTGTTGTGAAACTTGCGCTTCCCGACCGAAATTTCATTCGGGAAGCGACGGTTTCACAGCTTCAGTTGTGAAACCGCGGACGCTCTACGCTCACCCCGTGCGCCGACTCGTCCTGCTGCTCGCGGTGTTCATGGTCAACCTGCCAGCGGTGCACCAGGCGTGGACCGACCACCAGATCGCGGCCGACGGCCGGGACGTCGAGGCGGTCGTGATCGACGCACGCACGATCAACGGCCGGCACCTCGTCGACTACCGCCTGCCCGAGGACGCCGACCCGGTCGGCAACAAGTTCTCCGCGAGCGTCGAGGGGCCGACCTACCGGCTCGCCCGCGACACCGGCCGGCTCGCGGTCCGGGTGCTTCCGGGTCACCCGGGTGCCAACCGGCCCGACGGCGAGGTGTCCAGCCCGATCCTGGTGGTCGCGGCGGTCGGCGCCGACCTGATCCTGCTGCTCATCGGAGCCGTCTGGCTCTCCCGGCGCCGGGTTTCGCCAGGCTCAACCACCGGCGGTGAGCCGCCCGGCATGTGACCGCCGCCACCAAACTTTACAAGTCAGGGGGTCTTGTCAAATGGCTTTACATTCCCTACCTTCGTGTCAAGTGTTCTCGCGTCAGCGGCGAGCGGCACCGACGACAAGGAGAGAACGATGGCGACGGACAGCATCGCGAACTCGACGGTCCCCGTGGGGTCGACCGAGGCCTGGCGGGACCGCAAGCGCTACCTGTGGCTGATCGGCCTGGTGGTGCCGAGCCTCGCGTTCGTCGCCGCCGGGGTGTACATCAGCACCGGGGTCGGCGCGATCCTCTGGATCGGCCCGATCATCATCCTCGGCGTCGTCCCGGCCATCGACCTGATGGCCGGACTCGACCGCTCCAACCCGCCCGACGACGCGATCGAGGCCCTGGAGAAGGACAAGTACTACCGGTGGATCACCTTCCTCTTCCTCCCGATCCAGTACGCCGGCTTCGTCGGCGCCTTCGCCGTGCTCGCCGGTGAGAACCCCGCCGGTTGGGCGGTCAACCTCCTCGGCCTGCACGACTGGGCGAGCGGGCTCCCGTTCGCCGACCGGCTGTTCTCGGAGGACCTCGGCCTGAACGTCGTCGACAAGGTCGGCCTCGCCATCTCGATCGGCGCCATCGGCGGCATTGGCATCAACACCGCCCACGAGCTCGGCCACAAGCGCGAGGCGAACGAGCGCTGGCTGTCCAAGATCGCTTTGGCGCAGAGCTTCTACGGACACTTCTACATCGAGCACAACCGCGGCCATCACGTCCGCGTCGCGACCCCGGAGGACCCCGCGTCGAGCCGGATGGGCGAGAACTTCTACCAGTTCTGGCCGCGGACGGTCGGCGGCTCCTTGAAGAGCGCGTGGAACCTCGAGAAGAAGCGCTACGCCCGCAAGCACACCCACCCGTTCCACCTCGGCAACGACGTCCTCAACGCGTGGCTGATGTCGGCGGTGCTGTTGGGCGCGATCATCGCGGCCTTCGGGTGGGGCGTCGCGCCGTACCTGGTCATCCAGGCGATCATGGGCTTCAGTCTTCTCGAGGTCGTCAACTACATGGAGCACTACGGGATGCTCCGCCAGAAGGTTGGCGTCGGCGACCGCCAGCGCTACGAGCGGGTCGACCCCTCGCACAGCTGGAACTCCAACAACATCGCGACGAACGTGCTGCTCTACCACCTGCAGCGGCACAGCGACCACCACGCGAACCCGACCCGGCGCTACCAGACGCTGCGCGACTTCGAGGAGTCGCCGGTGCTGCCGACCGGGTACGCCGGCATGATCGTGATCTCGCTGATCCCGCCGCTCTACCGCCGGATCATGGATCCCCGGGTGCTGGCGCACTTCGACGGCGACCTGACCCGGGCGAACATCTCGCCCCGCAAGCGCGAGCGGATCCTGGCGAAGTACGGCCTCACCGGCAAGGAGAAGGAGCGCCTTGCCGCGATCAAGGCGGCCGACGACGCAGCGGCCGCGAAGGCGGCTGCCGAGGTCCTGGCGGCACGTTGCCCGGGATGCGGATTCGTCTACGAGGTCGCCGCAGGTTGCGAGCACGAGGGCTTCGCGGCGGGCACCGCCTGGAAGGACATCCCCGACGACTGGTGCTGCCCCGACTGCGGTGTGCGCGAGAAGGTCGACTTCGTGCCCTTCGACCCCGCCGTCAAGGAAGGGGCCCGCTGATGCGCATCGTGGTCGACCGCGACCTGTGCGACGGGCACGGCATGTGCGAGGCGATGGCGCACGAGTTCTTCGAGCTCGACGACGACGACGTGATGCAGTTGCTCGACGAGACGCCGCCGGAGTCCGAGCGAGCCACGGTGCACGCCGCCGTACAGGCATGCCCGGCACTCGCGCTGAGCCTGCAAGACTAGGAACGCTAACCCCGGTGGTTGAGGTGCGAGCGTCAGCGAGCCTCGAAACCTCCGGGCACGGGAGGGAGGACCGATGACCGCGGTGACGCCACGGCCGGGCCTGTCCGTCCTCCTGGGAGTCGGCGAGACCGGCAGCCCACCCAGCAGCTGGCGCGAACGCCTGATCGCGCAGGCTGCCGAGCTCACCCGGGCCGGCGGCTGGCAGGCCATCACCATGGCCAAGCTCGCCGACCGCGTGGGTGTGAGCCGGCAGACGGTCTACAACGAGATCGGGTCGAAGCGGCAGCTCGCCGAGGCGATGGTCATGCACGAGCTCGAGGTCTTCCTCCGCGCGGTCGACGCCGCGTTCGAGGACAACCCCGACGACCTGGTCGAGGCACTCCGCGTCGCCGCGACCCGGGTGCTGGAGATGGCGCAGACGAACCCGTTGCTGCACGCCGTGCTGTCTGCGAGTCACGGTGCCGAGAGCACCCTGCTCCCGCTGCTGACGACCCAGGCCGAGCCACTGATCGACGCGGCCCACGGACTTGTACGCCGCCACCTCGACGGGTACGACCACGGTCTCGAGGAAGAGCTGGTCGACCCGCTCGTCGACATGGTGATCCGGGTGCTGCTCAGCCACGTCACGACGCCGAGCGGATCGCCGCAGGAGACCGCCGACAAGATCGCCTGGATCGCCGCGCGGGTACTGCGGCCGTCCTCGGTCCGCACCGAGAAGGCCTGACCGGTCGCCGGACCGATCGTTAGCATGGTTCTTCGGGGCTAGGTGGGGGCGGAGGGCTGTGTGAGGCAGAACTGCGTGCCGGTCGATGTGCGGCGGGGTACGTGTGCACTCGTGCTGCTGGCTGCCCTCGGGCTGACGGCCGCTTGTGGCGGCGCGAGCGCCTCACCCCCGGGGCACACCGCCGGGAGCCCCACGCGCACCGACGTGCCCGAGGCGCTGCGTGACGTCGCGATGCCGCGACCGGGGCCGGTGAAGACGCCGCTGTTCACCCAGGACCTGCTCGTCTTCAGCCAGGACCCGCTGCCGCAGAGCGTCGTCGACGCGATCAAGGCCGTGAAGGGCGTGCAGGCCACGGAGCAGTTCTCGATGGCGTCGTTCTACGTCGAGGAGCAGCAGGTCACCTACGCGGCCGTCGACCCCGGGACCTTTCGTCGGTACATGCCGGCCCCGACCGCACAGGACGTCGCCGTGTGGGACCGGGTCGCGGACGGCGAGCTCGGCGTCGCACCCGGCATCCACGATGCGGTCGCCATCCACGACGACAACGTGCAGATGGGCAACGGCAAGGACGCGCCGACGCTGCACATCGGAGCACTGGCCCCCCTCCACGAGCAGCTGAACACCCCCTTCATCAACGCAGTGGTCAACGAGCGGTGGGCGTCAAAGCTGCACATGCCCGAGGGCAACGCCCTGCTGATCTCCACCGGACAGGCCGACCCGGTGAAGCTGCAGCCGCAGGTCGCGAAGCTGGCCGGCGACAAGGCGACGGTCCGGGTGCTCGGGCCCGGTCGCTACCTCGACCCGCACATCGCCCAGACCGCGGTCCTGACCGGCGGCTCGGTGGCCCAGGCGGTCGGGTCGTTCACGTACACGGTGAACGGCGACGGGTCGGTGAACCCCGACCCGCGCTGGATCGCGGCGTACATCCGCACCGAGCAGGTGCCGATCCTCGGCGCCGTGCGCTGCAACAAGGCGATGCTCCCGCAGTTGCGGGCAGCCCTGAAGGACATCGTCAGGCTCGGCCTTGCGTCGAAGATCCACCCCAGCGAGTACGGCGGCTGCTACGTGCCGCGCTACATCGGCCACGACCCGTCCCAGGGCCTGTCCTTCCACACCTGGGGCACAGCCATCGACCTCAACGTCCCCGGCAACCAGCGCGGCACCGTCGGCACCATCGACCGCCGGGTCGTACAGATCTTCGCGCGATGGGGCTTCAACTGGGGTGGCACCTGGCGCTACACCGACCCGATGCACTTCGAGATGGCGCGACTGGTGGCGGTGCGCTAGGTCGCGCCGGTTTCACAACTTCTGTTGTGAAACTTCGGCGTCCCGAACGAAATTTCATTCGGGAAGCTGCAGATTCACAACAGAAGTTGTGAATCTGCACCTCAGTCGATCAGCTGGACCCGCAGGTCCGCCGGAAGCAGCCGGCGAGCCGCGATCAGCCGCTCCGCGACGAGCACCGTGATCGTCTGGGCGGCCATGATCCCGAAGAGCACCAGGGCCTGAGCGGTCGCGGCCTGGACGGGGCTACCGCCGCCGAGCATGACCCCGATGAAGGCGCCGGGCAGGGTGACGACTCCGGTGGTCTTGACCTGGTCGAGGCCGGGCAGGAGGGCCTCGGGCGCGCGGCGGTGGATCGACTCGGTGATCGCCTGCGACGGGAGCATCCCGAGCGACAGGCAGGCTTCGTACTGCGACTTCTCCTCGCGCAGGGCCGCGAACGACCGGCGCCCGACGAGGGTGTGACCGGTCATCGCGTTGCCGACGATGATCCCGGCGACCGGGATGATCGCGATGCCCTCCCAGGGGATGGCGCCGGTCGTGAAGACCACCGCCAGCACCGGCGCGACGCCGGTTGCCATCGCCAGTGCGGCCCACGGCCAGGCTCGCAGCGCCTCGACGCGGCGTCCGGTGGTCAGCACACCCATCGCGAACATGGCCGTGACCAGCAACCACGAGAGCGCCAGGTTGCCGACCACCGCCTTGATCAGCAGGGCCACGACCGCGAGCTGCACGACCGCCCGGACCGCAGCCACCAGGGACGGCAGCTCGAGCCCGTAGCCCGCGACGCGGTGGGCCAGCAGCGCCATTGCGAGCAGCGTGACCAGGGCGATCGCGACGGGCCAGCCGGGGTCGATGCTCACCCGTCCACGCTAGGGGGTGCGACGGCGTACGACGCAACTAATGCGGTGCTGTTGCCGACGAAGGGCCGTCACAGCGCGTGTGCACACGCCATAACACCGCTTTACATGGGGTCTTCGCCGTCCAGTAGGTTGCCGCCATGCGTGCAGTCCAGGTGACCAGGCTCGACGGGCCGGGTGCGGTCGAGGTCCGTGACGTTCCGGAGCCGGAGGCAGAAGGGCCCTGGGGTCCGCAGGTGCTGGTCGATGTGCACGCCGTCGGGATCTCCTTCCCCGACCTGCTGCTGAGCAAGGGTGAGTACCAGCTCAAGCCCGACCTGCCGTTCACCCTCGGGGTCGACTTCGCCGGCGAGGTCCGCTCCGCGCCCGAGGGCTCCGGGTTCGTCGCCGGCGACCGGGTGGCCGCCTGCCTTCCCTACGGCGGCGCGGCAGAGGTCGTCGGGCTCGGTCCGGACAGCGTCTTCCGGCTCCCCGACCGGCTGAGCTTCGAGCAGGGTGCGGCGATCCCGATGAACTACCTGACCGCGCAGTTCGCGCTGAAGGAGCGCGGGCAGGTGCGTGCGGGCGAGACGGTCCTGGTCCACGGCGCCGCGGGCGGCGTCGGCACCGCGACCCTCCAGGTCGCGAAGGGGTACGGCGCCCGCACGATCGCCGTCGTCTCGACCGAGGCGAAGGGCGACGTCGCGCGCCGGGCCGGTGCCGACGAGGTCGTGCTCGCCGACGGCTTCCTCGCCTCCGTCAAGGAGCTCACCGGCGGCGCCGGCGTCGACCTGGTGTTGGACGTCGTCGGCGGCGCCGTGTTCACCGACTCGCTGCGGGCCCTCGGTCCGCAGGGCCGGCTGCTGGTCGTCGGCTTCACCGACGGCAGCATCCCCGAGGTCAAGGTCAACCGGCTGCTGCTCAACAACGTCGACGTGCGCGGCGTCGGCTGGGGCGCCTACGCGATGGCTCGACCCGGCTACATGGCCGCCCAGTGGCGCGAGCTCGAGCCGATGATGGCGACCGGCGTGATCGACCCGCCGCTGAGTCACGAGCTCGGCGGCGCGACGTACCGGCTGGAGGACTTCGGCGGAGCGCTCGCCGAGATGGAGGCCCGCAGGACGCTCGGCAAGACCGTCATCCGGATGCGCTGACTGCCGTGTCCGTGGGGACGGTGGATAAGGTCGCGCCATGACAATTCTCGACGACGCGCGGCCGGGTATGGACCCCGGCATCCGGCCGCAGGACGACCTCTTCGGGCACGTCAACGGCACCTGGCTCGACGAGATCGAGATCCCGTCGGACCGCGCCTCGTGGGGCCCGTTCGTGATGCTCGCCGACGCCGCCGAGGCGCAGGTGCGCGAGATCATCGAGGACTGCGCCGCCGGCCGGGTCGAGGACGGCGATGCCCGCAAGGTCGGCGACCTGTTCGCCAGCTTCATCGACGAGGCCCGGGTCAACGAGCTCGGGGCTGCGCCGATCCAGGACACCCTGGCCGCGATCGACGCCCTCGCCGACCTCGGCCAGCTCGCGGCGTTCCTCGGCGAGTTCGAGCGCCGCGGCGGTGGTGGTGTCTTCGGCTCGTACGTCAACACCGACGACCGCAACTCCGACCGGTACGTCGTCAACATCGTGCAGGGCGGCATCGGGCTGCCCGACGAGTCCTACTACCGCGACGAGAAGTTCGCGGAGATCCGGGCGAAGTACGTCGACTACATGGAGACGATGCTCGACCTCGCCGGCCGTCCCGATGCCCGGGCGACGGCCGAGACGGTGCTCGCGCTGGAGACCCGGCTCGCCCAGGGCCACTGGGAGCGTGCCGAGACCCGCAACGTCATCAAGACCTACAACCTGACGTCCTACGACGAGCTCCGCGCGCTGCTGCCGTCGTTCGACCTGGCGACCTACATCCGCAACCTCGGCGGTGACCCGGCGCCGGATGGCACCGGGACGCTCGCGGAGACGATCGTCCGGGAGCCGTCGTACCTGACCCACCTCGAGGGCGTGCTCACCGACACCCCGATGGAGCAGTGGCGGGCGTTCCTCACCGTGCGCGCGATCCGCTCGGCCGCGGCGTACCTGAGCGACGCGTTCGTCGAGACCAACTTCGACTTCTACGGCCGCACGCTCTCGGGCACGCCCGAGCTGCGTGCGCGCTGGAAGCGCGGTGTCTCCCTCGTCGAGGGCGGCCTCGGAGAGGCGGTCGGCCGGGAGTACGTCGCCCGGCACTTCCCGCCGCGGTCCAAGGAGCTGATGGACGACCTGGTCGCCAACCTGCTCCGGGCCTACCGGCAGAGCATCGGCATGCTGGACTGGATGGGCGAGGAGACCAAGCAGCGCGCGTTCGAGAAGCTCGAGATCTTCCGGCCCAAGATCGGCTACCCCGTCAAGTGGCGCGACTACTCCAGTCTCGAGATCGACCCGGCCGACCTGCTCGGCAACGTCACCGCGATCGCGGCGTTCGAGACCGACCGGCAGCTGGAGAAGATCGGTGCACCGGTCGACCGCGACGAGTGGTTCATGCTGCCTCAGACCGTCAACGCCTACTACAACCCCGGCACCAACGAGATCTGCTTCCCGGCCGGCATCTTGCAGAAGCCGTTCTTCGACCCGGACGCCGACGCCGCCGAGAACTACGGCGGCATCGGGGCGGTCATCGGCCACGAGATCGGCCACGGCTTCGACGACCAGGGGTCGCAGTACGACGGCCACGGCAACCTCAACGACTGGTGGACCGCCGACGACAAGGCGGCCTTCGAGCTCAAGTCCAAGGCGCTGATCGACCAGTACGACGGATTCGAGCCGCGCAACCTCCCTGGCGAGCACGTCAACGGCGCGCTCACGGTCGGGGAGAACATCGGCGACCTCGGCGGCCTCACCATCGCCCTGAAGGCCTACCTGATCTCGCTCGACGGCGATCTCACGCCGGCCCAGGAGGCCGACGAGCACGGCCTCACCGGCATCCAGCGGCTGTTCTTCAACTGGGCCTACGCGTGGCGGACCAAGCGCCGCAAGGAGCTCGAGCTGCAGTACCTCACCACCGACCCGCACAGCCCGTCGGAGTTCCGCGCGAACATCGTGCGCAACCTGCGGGAGTTCCACGACGCGTTCGGCACGGGTCCCGGTGACGGGCTCTGGCTCGACCCGGAGGAACGCGTCCGGATCTGGTGAGCTCCTCGGCCGGTCCCACCGCGGACCCCTCCACCGGTCCGTCCACGGGAGGACGTCGCCGCGCACTGCGACCGCTGGCGCTGCCGACCTGGTGGGTGGCCGTCTTCGCTGCCGTCCTCCTCGTGGTCGTCGCTGTCGTCGTGGTGGTGGTACGCCTGAAGGTGGCGCCGTGCAAGGACGAGCTCGTAGGCGACCCGCGCGACCCGCTGCTGACGCCGAGCCGGATGGCCGAGCAGCCCGATCCCCGGCTCGACCGGCTCGGCGCGGCTGTCACGGCCATGGACCCGCCGTTCGGCGACGTCCTGGGCGGCGTCGGCTACGACTACGACCAGTGGCTGCACGTCTACGGCATCGAGGGCGGCGTGCTCGCGTTCACCAAGAACAACGCACCGGTCACCCTGCTCGATCCGACCACCCTCGAGGCCCGGTGGGCGCTGCGACCCGACAGCAAGCGGATCGCGTGGGACGCCGCGGGCGACCGCTTCCTGGTGCTCGACCTGTCGGCCGACCACGCGACCCGCGTGTCGGCGTACGACGTCGCCGACGGGCACCGGGTCTGGTGCGCGAGCGTCGACCAGGAGCAGTCCGCCAAGGACCCGGTGGCGACGACCTTCCTCGGCAACGGCGACGTGGTGACCGCGCTGCCCGACGGCAACGAGATCGCGTTGACCCGGCTCGCCCGCGAAACCGGCAAGCAGACCTGGAGTCGTGGGTACTCCTCGATCGGTCGTGCCGACTACCTCGGGCCGCTGACCGACCGGCTCGTGGTCGCCGGCGGCGTGGAGGAGTACCGGCTCGCCGACCAGGCGCCCTCGGGCAGGGCCGGACCCCAGATCGCGGCCCTCGACGCGAGCGACGGCAGCCCCGCGTGGACCTGGGCCGCCGGCCTCGACTCGCTCGCGCACGTCGTCGGCGTGGACTCCGGCCACCTCGTGGTGGTCGAGCGCGGTGCAGACGGCGTGCGGATGTTCGCGCTGTCGGACTCCGGCGACCAGCAGTGGTCCGTCGAACCCGAGGACGGGGCCTACGAAGCGACCCTGCGCGACGGCGTCGTGGTGATGAAGTCCGCTGCCGCGCTCTACGGGTACGACGCCGCTACCGGGAAGCTGCTGTGGACCAAGGAGGTCCCGACCGATCGCACCTACTTCCCCTACGGCTTCACGCTCGGGCAGATGCCCTCGCTGGACGACACCCATGTGCTGATGCCGACGACGACCGACTTGGTCGCGCTCGACGTGCGCGACGGCACCCAGACGCACTACCCGATGCCGGTCGACGGGATCAGCACGACGTACTGGCCCTACCAGCTGCTCGCGACACCGGAGGTGATCGGCGTCGTGACCAACACCGGCGCCGTCCTGGCGAGGCGGGACTGAGCCCGGTCATCGACGATCCCGGTCATCGAGCCTGTCGAGATGTAGGGAGGTTTCGACAGGCTCAACCACCGGTGCTGTCAGACCCCGCTGGTAGACATGCGGCCATGAGCTCCGACGTCCGCGACCAGGCCGAGCGACACCTGCGTGCGCTCGTCGGTCGCGACGACGCGGAGCTGTACGACGACCAGTGGGCCGCGATCGCGGCGCTCGTCCTCGACAAGCGCCGGGCCCTCGTGGTGCAGCGCACCGGCTGGGGCAAGTCGGCGGTGTACTTCGTGGCGACCGCGCTGCTCCGCGAGCTGGGGGCCGGTCCGACGGTGATCATCTCGCCGCTGCTCGCCCTGATGCGCAACCAGATCGAGGCTGCCGAGCGCGCCGGCATCCACGCGGTCACGATCAACTCCACGAACATCGAGCAGTGGCAAGAGGTCCATTCCCGGATCGCGGCCGGAGAGGTCGACGTGCTCCTGGTCAGTCCCGAGCGGCTGAACAACCCGGGGTTCCGCGACGAGGTGCTGCCGCGGCTGACCGAGTCCGCGGGCCTCCTGGTCATCGACGAGGCGCACTGCATCTCCGACTGGGGGCACGACTTCCGCCCCGACTACCGCCGGATCCGGCAGATGCTCGTCGACCTGCCCGACGGCATCCCGGTGCTCGCGACGACCGCCACCGCCAACGCCCGGGTGACCCGCGACGTGGCCGAGCAGCTGGCGATGCACGACCGGCCGGAGGTTTCGAGGCTCGCCACGCTCGCACCTCAACCACCGGACGGGCCGAGCGAGGACGTCCTCGTCCTCCGCGGCGAGCTCGACCGCGAGTCGCTGAGCCTTGCGGTGCTCGAGCTGGCTCGGCCCGAGGAGCGGCTCGGCTGGCTTGCCGACCACCTCGGCGAGCTCGACGGCTCGGGCATCATCTACACGCTCACGGTGGCCGGGAGCCAGGAGATCGCCGGCTACCTCCGCGAGCGCGGGCACGACGTGGCGGCGTACTCCGGGCAGACCGAGGCGACCGAGCGGCTCGCCCTGGAGCAGGACCTCCTCGCCGGCCGCCTGAAGGCGCTGGTGGCCACGAGTGCGCTGGGGATGGGCTTCGACGCGACCCTCGGGTTCGTCGTCAACGTGGGTGCGCCGGCGTCCCCGGTCGCCTACTACCAGCAGGTCGGACGCGCCGGCCGGGGCCTGGACGACGGAGCCCGCGCGCCAGTAATCCTCCTCCCGGCCCACGAGGACCGCGACATCTGGCGCTACTTCGCCTCCCTGGCGTTCCCCGCCGAGCAGCACGTGCGGGTCGCCCTCAAGGCCCTGGCCGAGAGCGACCGGCCGATGTCGACCGCCACGCTCGAGACCTACGTCGACCTCAGCCGTGGCCGTCTCGAGATGATGCTCAAGGTCCTCGACGTCGACGGCGCCGTACGACGCGTCCAGGGCGGGTGGACGGCGACCGGCCGCGAATGGGTCTACGAGCAGGACCGCTACGACCGGGTGGCCGCTGCCCGTCGCGACGAACAGGCCGCGATGCTCGAGTACATCGCGACCGACGGCTGCCGGATGCGCTTCCTGCGAGAGGCGCTCGACGACCCGGGCGCCGAGGACTGCGGCCGTTGCGACAACTGCGGCGGCGAGAAGGTCTCGGCCTCGGTGTCCGCAGCGGCGGTAGCGACGGCGGGCGACCGGCTCGCGCGGCCGGGTGTCGCGCTGTCGCCGCGCAAGCTCTGGCCGACGGGTATGGCCCACCTCGGCCTCGAGCTCGGCGGGAAGATCACCGGAGCCGAGGAGGGGCGGGTCGTCGCGCGCCTCACCGACCTCGGTCTCGGCCAGGCGCTCCGCGACCTCTTCCGACCCGGTGCTCCCGACGAGGCGGTCCCGGTGCCCCTGGTGCAGGGCGTGGTCGCGACCCTGGCCGACTGGGCTCCCGAGGCCGACGGGATCGTCGGCTTCGAGTCACGCACCCACCCGCTGCTCGTCGACAGCCTCGTCGACGGGCTCTCCCGCCACCTCCAGGTCCCCGTGCTCGGCCGGGTCGCGGTCCGCGACGACACGATCGCCCCGGGTCGAGGCGCGACCAACTCCGCCCAGCGCGTCGCCGCGGTGTCACGACGTCTGGAGCTGCAGGTGGCCGACGTCGCGGGTCGGCGGGTCCTTCTCGTCGACGACCTCGTCGTCACCGGCTGGTCGGTGACCGTGGCTGCGGCCTGGCTGCGCGGCGCGGGTGCCGACGCCGTCCTCCCGCTCGCCCTCGGGTCCGAGACCTGAACCAACCAGGCCGCCGCGACGTCGTCCAGGGTGGAGGCTGGGCCCATGGGTGTCGACGAGTCGTTCACGGCGTACGCCGCTGCGCGCTGGTCGATGCTCTACCGCCTCGCGACCCTCCTCGTCGGTCCCGCAGACGCGGAACGCCTGACCCGCGCCGCGCTGGTCCGCGCCCACGTCGTGTGGCCGGAGGTGGAGGCGGCCGGGTCCTCCGACGCCTACGTGAGGCGGCTCCTCGCGAACACCACCGTGAAGGACGCGGCGCTGCGTCGGCAGGCCGGCGCCGATCACGCCGTGGGGGAGGCCGGCCCTCCGGCACGTCCCGGTCGCGAGCGGCTCTGGGCCGAGATCAGCGAGATGTTGCCACGGCACCGCGCGATGCTGGTGCTCCGGCACTACGAGGGTCTCTCCGACGCCGAGATCGCCGATGCGCTGGACTGCTCGGCGAGCACCGTGGCCGTGGAGTCACGGGCGCTGGAGACCGGGATCGACCTCACCGACCTGCACGACGAGCTGTTCCGGCGCAGCGAGGAGGTGCGGGTGCCGCATCCCGCTCTCGACTCGCTGGTCGTCGCCGGGCACGACGAGCGCCGTCGGGTGAGGCGCCAGACCTGGCGGCGGGCGGCCGGCGTGGCCGCCGTCGCGGTCCTGGGCCTGGTCGCAGTCAGCGTGGTCCAGGGCCTGTCGCGCGGCGACGTCTCGCGACCGCGCGCGACCCGTGGCACTGCGGTGCGCTTCCTCTCCGCGCTCCCGGGCGGTGCGCCGCCACGGATCGCCTACAGCACCGGACAGCTGCTCCGCCTGGGCGACGGGCGGTTGGTGAAGCTGCCCGGCCGGCCGACCACGATCGTGCAGACGACCAAGTGGCTCTACGCCGCCTTGTTGTCCGGCCGGATCGTGCGCGTCGACACTGCCACGGGCGAGACGGCGACCGTCACGCGGCACTCCCACGGGGAGCTGGTGACCGACCCGGCCGGTGAGCACATCGCCTGGCTCGACGCGGGCACCGGCGAGGCCAGGGTCGTCCTGCGTACGGTGGCCGACTGGACGGTGCAGCTCAGCGACGAGCAGCCGTTCCCCGCCGTGCCACGCTGCTGCGACAACCCGTTCGTGGTCAACGGCATGACCGAGGACGGCGAGGTGGTGGCCTCGCTGCCGGCGACCCACCGGGCCTGGGTCTGGAGCACGCCGGACGCCGGCACCACAACCGGGATCCGCGAGATCCGGGGACTGGGCAACGGGGTGATCACCGACGTCTCGGCGGCCGGCATCGTCGTACGCCGGCCGCCGTTCCAGTACGCCGTGGGCCGGGTCGCCGACGACGGGCTGTTCGTCGGTACCGCGGCACTGACGGCGATCGACGCCGACTTCGCCGACCCCCGCGGCCACCGGGTCGTGCTCGCCGACGAGGACGGCGAGGTCCACGTCCGCGAGGTGGGGGCCCGCGGTCGATCCAGGCGCGGGTCGCAGGACGTGCGGTTGCTGCTGCCGACCCTGGGCGACGGCTTCCGCAGCGTCCGGTGGGAGGACGCCGACCACGTGCTGCTCGAGGTCGTCGACGCGTCGACGCCGAACGGCGCGTTCGTCCGGTGCGCCGTCGACACCGGCATGTGTGAGATCGCGGTGCGCTTCGACGGACCGCACCTGATCGCGAGGTGAGTCACGACGCGCGACAGGCGTCAGGCGTCAGGCGTCGTGCGTGTCGTCGCCGGTGTCGTCCGCGCGCATCTTGTCCAGCCGTGCGAGCAGGAGGTCGCGGCGGTGGGCGTTGCCGTGCAGGTCGACGTACCGGTTGCCGAAGACAGCGAGCAGCGCGTCGTCGAGGCGGCGGACGGCACCGGGCGGGTACTTGTACTCCAGGCGCGCGTTGATCGCCGCGCTGTCGACCGACGTGAGCAGGGCCGCGAGCTCCGCGATCGAGGTGATGCCGAGCTCGAGCAGCAGCCCGGAGATCCAGGCGTAGTGGTCGGTGCGGGACCAGCCCGCGTCGGCGTACTCCTCGGTGAGGAACGCGGCCAGGTCGCGCGCGGCGATGCGCGGATCGGTGGCGTCCTCCTCCTCCGATCGCGGGCCGGCCACCTGGATCCGGGCCCGGATCTCGGAGAACTCGCGGTCGGCCAGCTCGAGCAGTCCGGCAGCGAGGGTGAAGCGGCGGTCGAGGTCGGGAGCGTGCTCGGCGGGCACCGAGCCCTTGTAGCGGATGTCGTGCTCGAACTCGGCCCACGCGTGCTGGAGCACTGTGCGCACCTGCACCGACGCCGGCTGCTCCCAGCCGTCGCCGCGGTCCCGCGCGCTGACCAGCAGGTGCCTGCTGGCGTAGCCGAAGCGGCCCTCGCTGGCGGTCTCCCGCCCCATGTCGCGGTCGTCGAGGATCGTGAACTGGTCGGCAAGCAGCTCGGCCACCGCCTGGACCTCGCTGAGCAGGTAGGCCACGACCCGAACGCCGACCTGGTCGGTGATCCCGGTCAGCGGGTCGTCGTGGGCCAGCGTGCCCGCGGGAGCGCGCGCGGCCTTGGCGGCGAACGAGGCGACCGACTTCGTGCGTCCCGTCACGGTCAGGTAGTTGATGCCGGCGTCGTCGAGCAGGGTCGTCACCAGGTCGACCCACTGCTGGGTGACCTCCTGGAGTCCGGGCTGGCGCTCGGCGTACGCCTGAATCGCCCGCATCACCGGCTGCTCTCTCGTGTCGGACACGCTGCCATCATGGCGGGTCCGGAGCCTGAACGGCTCGAGGGCGGACCGGCCCGCGATCGTGGCGCGGGTCGTGAGGACCGCGGCCGCGGCCTACTGGGCGGCGCAGGTCGTGAACGTCAGGGTTGCCTTGACCACCTTGTGCCGGCCGCCCTTGAGGAACTTCGCCTTGCCGACCAACGCGTAGGTCTGGCCGGCCGCCAGCGCGGCGCCGTCGAGCGGGCTGCTGACGCGGTTGCCGTTGAGCCGGAGCGACCCGGACTTGAACTTCCAGTGGTGGCGCCGCTTGTGCGTCCAGCCGATCGTCACGTTGGCCGGCGGCAGGCAGGTCCGCGGGCCGGTAACGGTCACCCGGCCCGCCCGGGTCGCATGGGCGACGGTGAGGGTGCTGTCCGGCAGCCGGACCCGGGCGGCCCGCAGCGCCTGGCCCCCCGTCCCCGACAGGCTCCAGGCCACGGTGGCGATGCCGCGCGTCCCCGACGCGATCTCCGGAGCATGCCCGGGAGTGCCACCCCCGTTGAAGCGGAGGATCGCGGCGTGCAGCGCGTCGGGGTAGTTGGTGACCGTCACCTGGCTGCATTCCCAGGACACGTCGAGCAGCCGTCCGCTCGGGTCCGCCCAACCGTCGTGGGTCTTCACCCCACAGCCGTTGGTGTCGGGGGTCAGCGTCCGCGCTCCGAAGCCCGTCCCGGTCCATGCGGCGATGGCCGGGCGGTAGGACGCGCTGTTGACGCCGGTCACGATCCGCAGGCCGTGCCGGGTCGAGGCCAGGGCGGCATTGCTGCCGGCGGCCCACGTGCTCGCCACCGCGCGGAAGCCGCTCCACGTGCCGCTGGAGGAACGGGTCGCGTAGTACGGCGGGGTGGTGATCGCGCCGTACTTCTCGATGGCGAGCACCGGCGTGCTGCCGGAGAACGCGAGCTGCGCGTAGCCGACGCCGAAGGGTGTCGCGACCGGCTCCGGACCCACGTTGCCGTGCCACACCTGGACCTGTTGGTCCGGGACCCCGGCGTAGGCGACCGTCCAGATGCCGCCCGGCCCGAGCCCCGCATCGATCAGCGAGCCGAAGCTGGGCGCGTCGGTGATGATGTCGTGCGCCGCGGTGAGGTTCTGCCCGTGAGGCGCGGTCGCTTCGGCGATCGCCGCGCCGTTCGGTCCGTTGATCGACTGGGCGGTGTCGTGGAACCAGACCAGGTGCACGGTGTCCGCGCCGTCGACGAGTACGCGCAGACCCGCCGCCGAGGAGATTCCGAGCGAGTCGATCGTCTGGACTCCACCGACGCAGGAGGTCGCCGCCGTCGGCAGCTTGCACAGGTGCACCTTGCGGTCGGTGACGCTTGCGGTGGACGAGATCCAGCCGATGTACGCCGTCCCGGCGGGGTTCGCGGCGACGTCGTACGGGTGCGCGGGGAAGTTCTGGCCGGTCGCCAGGGTGATCGCGCTGCCCACGAATCCGGCCGGATGGCCGGCCGAGCGCGCCGCGGGAGCGGCTTCGATCGGTGCGGCGGCAACAACGGCAGCGCAGGAAGCCACGATCGCGAGGGTGCGGCGGGTGGTGGTGAGCATCGGTCCTCCCCAGGGACGGCAGAACGAGATGGGTTGCTCCGGAGTTCAGCAGCCGTACGTAACGTCTCGGTAATACCGTCGGTCCGTGCAGGTGGAGCTGCTGGGCACGTGCCGGGTGGCGTCGGGTGGAGAGTCCGTCTCCGGCGTCGCGCTGGGCGGTCGGCGGGCGCGGATCGTGCTCGCCGCGCTCGCGCTCGCCGACGGTGCGGTTGCGGCTGACCAGCTCGCTTCCTTGGTCTGGGGCGAACAACTGCCAGCGACCTGGCCGGTCGCGCTGCGCGGCGTGGTGCGGGGGTTGCGCGCCGCGCTCGCGCCGATCGGGGGCGACGGCCAGCGTGTGGTGGCGACGACGCCGTCCGGCTACGCGCTGGCGGACGGCGTCTCCGTCGACGTGAAGCTCGCTTCAGCGGCGGCGCGACGACGCCGCGCGCCTGCTCGCCGAAGGTCGGCACCGCGACGCCCTCGAACTCGCCCAGGAGGCGTCCGCGGTTCGGGGCGCCCGCCTGCTGGTCGAGGAGGATGCGTCCTGGCTGGTTCCCCATCGAGCCACCGTGGACGCGGTCGCGCGGGAGGCGCTGCTCGTCGAGGCGGCAGCTGCCTCAGCGCTGCGCGACCACGCCCACGCAGTGGCGGCGGCCCGCCGTGCGGTCACGGCGCATCCGCTCGATGAGCGCGCCCACCGCACCCTGATCCGTGCCCTGGACCTGGCCGGCGACCGTGCCGGAGCGGTCCAGGCGTACGAGGATTGCCGAGCCGCCCTCGCCGACGAGCTGGGCATCAGTCCCAGCGCGGAGACGGTCTCCGTCTATCTCGCGGCGCTCGCCGATCAGTTCGGCGCAGCGACCGCGCGCCTTCCCACAGCCACGACCACGTTCGTCGGGCGGGACGCCGAGGTCGCCAGGACGAGGGATGCCTTGTCGCGAACCCGGCCTCGTGACCGTCATCGGGCCGGGCGGGGTCGGCAAGTCCCGGCTCGCGGCGCACGTCGCTGCGCAGCTGGAGTTCGCCGGTGGTCGGCTCTGGGTCCCCCTCGCCTCCGTCGCGCAGGATGCGCTCGTCGTCCAGACCGTCGCGATCGAGCTGGGGCTGTCCGGCGCCGTCGAGGACACCGCCCGGAGCCTCGCCGAGCACCTTGCGCCCCTCGGGCGCACCCTGCTCGTCCTGGATGGGGCCGATCCGGTCCCGGACGGCACGGCCTCCCTGGCCGCCGCGCTCATCGAGTCGTGTCCGGCGCTCACGGTGCTCGTCACCTGTCGCGTCGCGGTCGCGGTGACCGGGGAGCGTGTCCTGTCGCTCGCACCGCTGCCGGAGCCGGAACCCGAAGGGTCGGCCGAGGCCAGTCCGCAGGTGCAGCTCCTGCGCGATCGGGTCCGCGCCGGCGGCGGTGCCTTCGAGCCGGACGAGATCGACGTGGCCACGCTGCGGACACTGTGCGAACGGTGCGCAGGTCTGCCGCTGGCCCTGGAGCTGGTGGCTGCGCAGCTGACCGAGATGTCGATAGACGACCTGCTCGAACAGCTGAGCACTGACCGTGAAGGCCACTTGCGCGCGGTCGCGCGCAGCAGCTACGAGCTGCTCGACGCCGACGAGGCCGCCGTGTTCCGCCGCTTTGCTGTCCTGGACGGACGGGTCGGCCTGCCGTTCATCCGCGCGGTCGTGGCCGGAGATGGCATCGCTCCGGTGCGGGTCGTCCGGATCCTGCGTGAGCTCAGCGTGCGCGGGCTGGTCTCGGTCGAGCAGTCGGGTCCGAGCTGGCGGTACAGCCAGGACGACGACCTTCACCGCTATGCGCGGGAGCTGCTGGTCACGGAGGGTCGGGAGCAGGTCACCTTCGATGGGCTCGCCGATGCGGTGCGGACCTTGCTTCCCGACGACGCGCGCGAGCCGCCGGCGCCGTTCGCGGCCGACGTGTCGGCGGTGCTGGGCTGCATCCGGTCGCTGTTCGGCGCCGCGCCGTCTGGTGCGGCCGACCTGGATCGCTGCCTGGAGCTGGCGTTCCGACTGCATCGGTACTGGGCCGCGACCTCGGTGGCCGAGGGTCGGTTCTGGCTCACGCGCCTGCTGGCGATCCCTGGCGAGTCCCCGTGGCGCCGGTACGCGACCTACGCCCTCGGCTACCTCAGCTACTGGGCCGGCGACACCGAACGCGCGCTCGTCGACCTGCGCGCTGCCGTCGAGCTGTTCGCCGACGAGCCGGACCCGTTGCTCGCCCGTGCGCTGATCTACCTGGCCGGGCTGCTCGACGATCTCGACCGCCCGGTCGAGGCGCTCGACTACGTTCGGCGCGCGATGGCCGCCGCCGAGCCCTTCGGCACCGACCTGTACGTCGCCGCGGCGATGGGCCTGGGCAGCGTGCTGTCCGAACGTGGCGACGCGGAGGCGGCTCGTCACGCGGGCGACGCGGTCGCGCGGTGCCGGGTGGACGGCTCGGCGGAGCAGTTGGCCGCACTGCTGCCCACTGCGGCGATGGTCTGTTGGCAGGTCGGTGCCTTCGACCAGGCACGGCACTACGTGTCCGAGGCTGAGCCCATGCACGCCGACCACAAGCGCATCGCGCGCGTCGTTCTCCTCTCGACGTCCGCCGGGCTCGCGCTCGCGGACGGCGACCTCGACGCTGCCGTCGAGTACGGCCGGACCGCCGACCTGGAGGGCACCGAGCTCGGCATCGAACGGGAAATGCCGTTGATCAGGGCGATCCTCAGCAGGGCGTTGTTGCGGCGCGGCGAGGTCGCCGCCGCTGCGCGGGCCGCGCTGTCCAGCGTCGAGTCGGCGGCGGCGATGACCGTCGGCTTCCCGCTGGCCACCGGCCTCGAGTGCGCCGCTCTGGTCGGCGCCGCCGTTGATGCCGCGTCCGACGACCTCGACACGTTGCTCGCTACGGCGGCCCACCTGCGCGCGGCCGGTGATCGTCCGCCTCCACAGTCGCTTCGAGCAGATCTCGACCGACTCGCCGAGAGGCTCACCGGTGGCACTCCGTCCGCGGTCGAGACCGCGGCTCACATCGCCCGGCAGGTCCTTGAGCCGGTGTCCGGACGTCGCCGAGGCGTCGATCCGGACCACACGGGACGCTCGTGAGGCCGCAAGAAACTCTGCAGCGGACCGAGCTCGTCCGGCCGAACATGGTCGGGTGGTGGATGCCGGCTCCGTCTGGTTGGCGCGTTCTGTCCCCGCGGGTCGTTAGGTTGCGGGGCAGTACTGGACACTCGCCGATCGCCTGGAGGCCACGCACGTGAGCTTCGTCCCGCTGCAGGGCCCGGCGGTGTTCCACCCCGCCGAACCACCCCGTGAGGGCGAGGTGGAGTTCACCGGGCCGCAACGGACGATCCGGCTGCCGATGCGAGGCGCGATCCCGGTGCTCACCCGCGCCCTGCGTGCCGGCGAGGCGCACGCCTCGGTCAGCCTGCTCAGCGCCGCGACCCTGCTCGCGATGAAGCTGATCGCCGCCGGTCGCCTCCAGCGCGCTCCGGCCGGCCATGCCTGGCAGATCGGCCCGATGAGCCCCGACGACGACGACCGCGTGCGTGAGCTCGCGTCGGCGCGCACGTACGCCGGGCTCGACGCCGACAACGCCGAGCAGATCGTGCGCGCGGTGCTCGACGCCGTCGCCGACACGATGACCCGGCAGGCGCCCGAGGCGATCGTCGCCGGCCCGCTCCCGAGACGCGCTTCCCTCGCCGACCGGCTGGCGGAGCGCGGCGAGGACGACGAGCTGCCGAGCGCGGTCACCCTCAGCCTGCGGATCGAGGCCCCCGACGAGCAGCTCGCCGGCGGCCAGATCACCGTCGTGCCGCAGCTGCACGAGGTCGACGCGGTCACCCACGTCGTCGACGCCGAGCAGCTCTGGCTCGACGACGGCCACGGCTTCTCCCGCCGGGCCCGGACCAACGCCGGCGTCGCGCTGCGTCGCGCCGCGCACGCCTGGCCGGTGCTCGGGCGGCTGCTGCACCGGTCGGTGCCCGACAGGTTGCTGCTCGACGTTGACGAGGTGGCCGACCTGCTCGAGCACGGCCTGGGTGCGCTGGCCGACCTCGGGGTCGACGTGTTCTGGCCGCGTGGGCTGCGCCAGGAGCTGGTCCCGCGTGGCCAGGTCGAGGTGCGCTCCCGGAGCGAGCGCAGCGCACCGCTGATGACCGGGGTGTTCGGGCCCGACGCGCTGTTCGAGTTCGACTGGAGGCTCGCGCTCGCGGGCGATCCGCTCACCGACGACGAGATGAGGGCGCTCGCCGACGCCAACGGTGCGGTGATCCGGTTGCGCGACAACTGGATGGTGATCGACCCGGCTCTCGCCCGTCGTGCGCGTGCCGCGATCGCCGGTGGCGCTCGGGGCAGGCGCGAGCTCAAGCCGGTCGACGCGTTGAAGGCGGTGCTGACCGGCGTCGTCGCGAATCCCTTCGAGCACGGCGACGAGGCCACCGTGGAGGTGCACCCGGGCGCCACCTTGGAGAAGGTCCGCGACCGGATCGTCGACGCCGCCCAGGTCAGCCCGCTCGAACCGCCGCCGGGGCTGGCCGCGACCCTGCGCGACTACCAGCGCCACGGCCTCACCTGGCTGGCCGAGCTGACCGGTGCCGGGCTCGGCGCCTGTCTCGCCGACGACATGGGTCTGGGCAAGACCGTCACCCTGATCGGACTGCATCTGCACCGCCGGGCGCGGGGGCTGTCTTCCGGGCCGACGCTGGTCGTCTGCCCGGCGTCGCTGCTCGGCAACTGGGAGGCCGAGGTGCGGAGGTTCGCTCCGGGCACGCCGACCCGGCGGTTCCACGGCACCCAGCGCGACCTTGCCGGTCTCGACGACGGGTTCGTGTTCACGACGTACGGCACCATGCGCTCCGACCACGCGACCCTCGCCGCCGTTCCGTGGGACCTCGTGGTCGCCGACGAGGCGCAGCACATCAAGAACCCCACCTCCTCGACGGCACGCAACCTCCGGCTGATCGGCTCGCGTTGCCGGATCGCCCTGACCGGCACCCCGGTGGAGAACAACCTCACCGAGCTGTGGGCGATCCTCGACTGGGCGACGCCGGGGTTGCTGGGCTCGCGCAACGCCTTCCGCAAGGTGTGGGCCGCGCCGATCGAGAGCGGGGTCGACCCGACGGTCGCGCGCAAGTTCGCCCAGCTGGTCGGGCCGTTCCTGCTGCGGCGGCGCAAGTCCGACCCCGGCATCGCCCCCGAGCTGCCGCCCAAGACCGAGACCGACCAGGTCGTCAGCCTGACCCGCGAGCAGGTGGTCCTCTACGAGTCGCTCGTGCGCGAGTCGATGCGGCGCATCGAGACCGCCGACGAGGACACCCGCCGCGGCCTCGTGCTCGCGCTGCTGACCGGGCTGAAGCAGATCTGCAACCACCCCGCGCACTACCTGCGCCAGGCCAACGGCAAGATCCCCGGGCGCTCGGAGAAGATCGACGTGCTCGACGAGCTGCTCGGCACGATCCTCGCCGAGGGCGGCTCGGTGCTGCTCTTCACCCAGTACGTCGCGATGGCGCGCCTCCTCGAGCGACACCTCGGCGCGGCCGGGGTGCCGTCGCTGTTCCTCCACGGCGGCACCCCCGTGCGGGCGCGGGAGGAGATGGTGGCGACCTTCCAGGCCGGCGGGATCCCGGTCTTCCTGCTGTCGCTGAAGGCCGGCGGCACCGGCCTCAACCTCACCCGGGCCGACCACGTCATCCACGTCGACCGGTGGTGGAACCCTGCCGTCGAGGACCAGGCCACCGACCGCGCCCACCGGATCGGGCAGACCCGGCCGGTGCAGGTGCACCGGCTGGTCACCGAAGGCACCATCGAGCAGAAGATCGGTGACCTGCTCACCCGCAAGCGGCACTTGGCCGACGCGGTTCTCGGCGCGGGCGAGACCGCGCTGACCGAGCTGTCCGACGACGAGCTGCGTGACCTGGTCACGCTGTCGGTCGGTCGCCCCGGTGACTGACCCGATGGTGTTCCCGCGGCTCGGTCGCGTGCGGGGCCCGGCGGCGCGGAGCACCACCTGGTGGGGCCGCGCCTGGGTGCGCAGCTTCGAGGAGAACGTCCTGGACTTCTCCGACCTCACCGCAGCACGAGCGCTGGCGAGGTCGGGTCGCCTCGGCGCGGTGATGGTGCTCGCCGGGATGTCCTCGGTCGTCGTCGACCGCGGCGACCCGGCTTCGGTGATCGCCCAGCTGCGGGTGCGGCAGCTCGACGAGGCTGCCTGGCAGGTCTTCGCCGGAGAGGTCGGTCGGGAGGCGGGCTTTGCAGCCGCGCTCGAGTCGGGCGAGCTGCCCGTTGAGCTCGTCGAGCACGCCGACCAGGCAGGCGTGGAGCTGCTGCCGAGCGCGGCAGACCTGGAGAGCGCTTGTGCGTGCGACGCCTGGGCCCAGCCGTGTGTGCACGCGCTCGCGTTGGCCTACCAGCTGGCGTGGCACCTCGACGGCGACCCCTACGCCCTGCTGCTCCTGCGTGGCCGCACCCGGGAGCAGCTCCTCGACGAGGCGCCGGCGGTGCCGCTCAGCGACGTCGCCGGCCGGGCGGCCGAGGTGCTGCGCCTGGCGGGTGCGGCTCCCACGGGCCACGGACTCGCCGACGCGGCCGTCGCGGCGTACGACGAGGAGATCAGCCGGCTGCTCTGAGGACCTGGCGCGCCCACCGGTCTGGCTGTCTCACGAGGCGATGTCGGGTGTCTCGTCGCTGTCGGAGCGCAGCGCCGCACGGGCCCGGTTCTCGGCCCGGCGCTCCACGAAGCGAGCGGCCTGGGCGTCCAGGCCCTCGAGGAAGGTGGCGAGCTCGGAGCGGGCCTGCTCGCCGACGGCGCCGAGGTCGGTGCGGTCGAAGACGTTCCAGTGCCGCAGGATCGGCATGATCACGTCGTCGTGGTGCAGCCGCAGGTCGTAGATGCCTGCCTTCGCGATGATCATCGAGCTGCGACGGAAGCCGGCCATCGTGGCCCCGGGCATCTCGAAGCCGATGACCTCGTCGGCGATCGCGCGCATCGTCTCGTCCGGGCTGATCTCCAGCGCGGCCGCCACGATGTTGCGGTAGAAGACCATGTGCAGGTTCTCGTCCTTGGAGATCCGCGCGAGCATCCGGTCGGCGATCGGGTCCTGGGTGACCTTGCCGGTGTTGCGGTGGGAGACGCGGGTGGCGAGTTCCTGGAACGACACGTAGGTCACCGCCTCCAGGGGCGTCTTGTCGCCGGAGTCGTATCCCGAGGTCATGTAGTCCATCCGGGCCCGCTCGAGCTCGACCGGGTCGACCCCGCGGGTGACGACGAGGTAGTCGCGCATCGCGATGCCGTGCCGGTTCTCCTCGGCCGTCCATCGGCCGACCCAGGTGCCCCACGCGCCGTCACGGCCGAACCGGGTGGCGATCTCGCGGTGGTAGGACGGGAGGTTGTCCTCGGTGAGCAGGTTGGTGATCATCGCCGCCTTGGCGGTCTCCGAGAGCCGGGACTGCTCGGGGGCCCAGTCCTCGCCACCGAGCGACGCGAAGTCGCGTCCCTGGCTCCATGGCACGTAGTCGTGGGGGTGCCACTCCTGCGCCAGACCGAGATGGCGGTCGAGGTTCTCCGCCACGATCGGCTCCAGCGCTTCCAGCAGATGCTTCTCGCTACCCACGTGTGCTCCCTCGCTCGACCCCAGTGAGACTACGCGTGAAGGACTCCGGACACGCATGCGTACGCTGGCGCGGGGCACGATGCAGCTGCGGGGACGGGACTGGGAAGGCGATTGTGATCGCAGGGAGATACGCCCTCGAGCGGGAGATCGGCCGTGGCGGCTCCGGCGCAGTGTGGCTTGGTCATGACGACGTCCTGGGGCGCCAGGTCGCGCTCAAGCGGATCGGCCTGCTCCCGGGAGCCGACCACACCGACGTCGCCCGCGCCGAGCGCGAGGCCCAGCTCAGCGCCCGGCTGCACCACCCGCACGTGGTGGCTGTCTTCGACGTGGTCGACGAGCCGAAGACGGGCGAGCACTGGCTGGTGATGGAGTACGTAGACGGCGTCACCCTCGCCGAGCTGGTGCGCGCGCGGGGCCCGCTGTCGCCGGAGGAAGCGGCTCCCCTGCTCGGCCAGGCTGCCGACGGGCTCGCCGCTGCACACGCGGCCGGGATCACCCACCGCGACGTGAAGCCGTCGAACATCCTCGTCGGCCACGACGGCCAGGTCCGGCTCACGGACTTCGGCATCGCCCGGGTCGTCTCCGACGTCTCCCTCACCCAGACCGGGATGATGACCGGCTCGCCGTCCTACCTCGCGCCCGAGGTCGCCACCGGCAGCCGTGGCGACGCAGCGTCGGACGTCTGGTCGCTGGGCGCGACGGCGTACCACCTGCTGGCCGGCCGGCCGCCGTACGACGTCGGCGACCAGCCGCTCGCCACGCTCTACCGGATCGTCCACGACGACCCGCCGCGGCTGCCCGAGGCCGGAGCGCTCGCGCCGCTGCTCGAGGGGACGATGACGAAGGACCCGGCGCAGCGCTGGTCGATGGAGCAGGTGCGCGACTTCCTCGCGCGCCCGCTCACGGCACCCTCACAGCCGGCCACGCAGCCGATGGAGCCGATCACGCAGATGGACGATGTTCACACCCAGGTTCTCGAGACGACACCACCGCCGCTCCCACCGGTGGCCGTGCCACCGCCGGTGACGCCACCCGCCGAAGGACCCGTCCCCTCGCGCCGACTGTCGCCCGCGATGCTCGCGGGTCTTGGCGCGGCTGCTGCCCTGGTGCTGGCCGCGGTCCTGTATGCGGCGCTCGCCGGCGGTGATCCCGGACCCGCCGCCTCAGGCTCCTCGACGACCAGCTCCAAGGCCAGCACGCAGCCGACAGCGAAGGGGATGGAGTCCTTCATCCGCGACTACGTCGCGACGGTCGCCGACGACCCCGACCGCGCCTGGACGATGCTCACCTCGAAGTTCCAGCGCGAGAGCGGCGGCCTCGACCACTACCGGGCCTTCTGGGAGAGCGCCACGAACGGCCAGGTGCGCAGCATCTCCGCCGACCCGGCGAGCCTGTCGGTGAGCTACCAGGTGCACTTCGACCACTTCCACAACGGCCCCGGCCCGACGGTCCTGGACCTGAAGTTCGAGAACGGCCACTACCTGATCGACGGCGAGCGCACGAAGGGCTTCCAGCCGGCTGGGTGAGGGCCGTGCCCGATACCGCCGTGACTGTGCCGGCACGGGTCCGCAGCCGCGGTTCTAGATGCCAGGTGCCGCCGGCACGTCCGAGGCGGCCATGTCGGCCAGTCTGGCGAGCCCCGGGCCGACGTTCGCCGCCAGGCGTTCCCGGGCGTCGTCGAGGGCCGGGGAGCCCGGGTGGTCGGGGGGATCCGTGCCGGGTTGATCGCCACCCGGTGCGACCAGTTGAAGATGTCGTCCTCGCTCGTGAAGGACATCACCGCACGGGTCTCGCGGAGGTTCATCATCGCCCAACCCGTCATGGAGTTCGGGAAGCTCGTCGGTGGGCAGAGCCGGTTCTTCTCCGCGTCGTCGCGGCGGGTGGCCTCGACGTACCCTGCCAGCGCCGCGCCGAAGCACGCAACGCCGGGCCGGATCGCAACCGGATCTCCTCGGTCAGCGCTGGGTGTAGGCCCTCCACCTGGCGCCGGTGTTGGGCAGCGACGCGGGGATGACCACCAGCCGAACCCGATCCGACACCGATCGGGCGAAGTGAGCGTTGCCCTTGTAGATCGCGATGAAGTGGCGGGTGCCGGCTCGCGTCCCGGCATGCACCTTCACCCGAGCCACACCGTGGACGAGCTTCGCCTTGCCGACGATCCGCCGGTGCGGTCCGGCCCGGAAGACGACCTTGCCGTGCACCGTGCCGACCGCCGAGGTGACCTTCGCTCGCAGCTTCGCCGTCCCGCCCGTCGCCACCGTGTGCGGCTTGATCGAGAGCCGGGTCTTCGTGGTCGCCTGCTGACGCCAGCTCAGGACGACGGTCCCGTCGCCGGTGTTCGTCGTGGAGCTCAGCTTGCTCACACCCGTGGCGAGGAAGCCCGACCCGCCGCCGCCGCCGCCGAAGTCGAGGGCCTCCCCACAGCCGCCGGACCCACCGCCGAAGTAGCCGCCTCCGCCGCCGGCGCCCGGGCAGGTCGTGTTGCTGCCGCCGGTGCCGAACACGTCAGGCCCGTGAGCGGGGCCGGTGCCCGCGACGCCACCGTTGGCTCCTCCTGCTCCTGGAGCCGACGTCGTGGCGCCTGCGCCACCGATGTCCGCAGGTCCGCCGTCGATCCCGTTCGCCCCGGCGCCTCCGCCGCCACCGTCACCGCCGTCCTGGTAGCCGCCGCCTCCACCCCCGCCGGCCGCGACCAGCACGGTAGCGGCCCGGAACAGGAAGGATCCACCACCGCCGGCGCCGTCGCTGCCCTCGAAGTCGCCGGCGTCGCCGCCGCCGCCGTACCCGCCGGCCGCACTGGAGTCGGTCGAGTCCTGACCCTTGGCTCCGACCGCGACCGTGAGGGTCTCACCGGCGTGCACCGGCACCGTGGCCACCACCTGCCCGCCGTCGCCGCCGGTGCGCTGAGGGAGGTCTCCGATCAGGTCGATGTGGCCCAGTCCACCCGAACCCCCCGCAACGGTGGCGGTGAGCGTGCTGACGCCGGCCGGTACGACGAAGGACTCCGGAGCGCCGCTCGTCGCGAATGACTCGGTGCAGGTGCCTGCCGCACAGGTCGGCGCGGCGGCCGCGGCCGCGGCGCTCGCCGGCGCCCACGGCGCGGTCAACATGGACGTGCTGACCAGCAGTACCACCGAGCCGAGCGCCCGCACAGATCGTGTCGTCATGGCGATGACTTCCCTTCGCCGCGCAGCGGCCTGGATGAGTGGGCCACCGCCGCAGGCGATGCTCCCGAGATCTCGTCAGGCTAGCGGCAGCGGATGCTCGCGTCTGCCGATCTGGAGGGCCGCCTCAGGGCAACAGCGCGCGCAGCGCCATCTCGCTGAGGATCTGGTGCATCTCCGCATCCGAGACGACCGCGCTGTGCGGGGTGGAGTTGATCAGGCCGAAGCAGGCGTGCACCCGGGCGCGGGCCTGGGCGGCGGAGAGCTTCGGCTGCAGCGAGCGGAGCACGCCGACCCAGACCTCGACGTACGCGAGCTGGGTCTGCCGGACCTTCTCCCGCGCCTCGACGGCGAGCGCGGCCCAGTCGCGGTCCTGGACCACGATCAGTGGCTTGTGGGCGAGTGCGAAGGTGACGTGCCAGTCCACGAGTGCCTCGAGAGCGGCGCGGTCATCGGCGGCGTCCTTCACCCGACGCCTGCCCTCGCGCAGCAGCTCCTTGCTGATCGAGACCAGCATCTCCGAGAGGATCGCCTGCTTGCTGCGGAAGTGCTTGTAGAGCGCCGGCCCGGAGAACCCACACGCGGCACCGAGGTCGGAGATCGAGACGCCGTGGAACCCGTGCTCGGCGAACAGCTCGGCGGCGACCTCGACGATCTGTGCCCGGCGGTTCACCGGCGCCTCGGGCGCGGCGGCGACGTTCGACGGGCTCGGCACGGGGGTCAGCCTAGCCAGCCCGAACGAGCACGGACGAAACCCGGCCCGTGCCGATCGGTGATCGACACGGGCCGGGTCGGTGCGTCAGGTCAGGTGGTGGGACCAGACGACCTCCCAGGTCACGTTGTCCCCGTGCTGCTGGGTCCAGAACGTCCGCCACTTCGACGACTGCACGTCCGGCACCTTGGCGCCGAGCAGCCCGCCCACACCGGTGTCGCCGTCGGAGACGTGGATGCCGGTGATCTCGTTGTCGCCGTCGTTGTACGACGGGCCGCCGACCGTGTCGAACAGGGCCGACGCGTCGCGGCCCTCGGCGAGCCAGCGCACACCGCGAGGAGCCCGGCGGCCGTGACCGGTCACGTTGTACACCCAGCCGCTGTCGAGCTCGTTGCGCTGGGTGTGCATCCCGTCGCCGGCGTCCTCAACCACGAGCACGTCGTTCCTGCTGGCGAAGGAGATGTTGTCGAAGCCCGAGTGGTGGGCGTCGCCGACCGCGACGATGCTGATCTTGCCGGTGCTCGCGCTCGGCGAGGTCTGCGTGATCCGGAAGACGCCACCGAACCGACCGGGAAGGGTGCTGTTCAGCGAGGTGTCACCGGTCTCGGTGAAGTAGAACTCCTTGAACCCGGTGCCCGGACGGAACACGCCGTTCTCCGGCCGCTTCAGCGGCGTCGCGCTGGCCGCCTTGGCCGCCGCCGTCGCAGCGAAGGGACCGGGCCCCGAGTGCACATCCACCCACGCGGTGGCGAACGAGGTGCCGTGGGTGTGCAGGTCGGTGATGAACGCGTCCGACGGGTTCGCCTGCAGCTGGGAGGCGGTCACCGGGGTGCCGTCCTTGCGCTTGATCTGCAGCGCCTGCAGGGTGCCACCGGCGGTCAGGTCGGCCTTGTCGGTCGGCTTGAAGCGGTAGACGTAGCTGTTCGGCACCTTGCCGCCGCTCACGCCGCTGCCGCCGATGTCCTCGACCAGCCAGACGTTGCCGTCCTTGTCGTTCTGGACGCCCTCGTAGCCGCCGGAGCCGAGCGCGTCGAGGCGCTCGGCCTTGCCGTCGACCGGGTCACCGTTGGCGTCGAGGCCGACCGCGAACACGCCGCCCGTGGGAGCGCTCGACTCCGCCGTGAGCAGCAGCTGGTGGGTGAATGGGTCCCAGGTGATCCCGTCGATGGTCGGGTAGGCGTTGCCGTCGGCGTCCATGTCGCTGATCAGCGTGACCCGCTTGGCGGGGTCGGTCTCGTCGAGGTTGATCCGGGTCACGGAGCCTCGGGCGCCACTCTCGTGGCCCTGGTAGAGGTAGTGCTTGCCGCCGAAGACGAGGTAGACGTTCTTGTCGGGCTCGGTCTTGTTCGCCTCGTTGGCCGCCTGGGTGAGCGGACCGCCGTTGCTGGTGTCGTACCCGTAGTGGGTCATCCCGTTGGCGACGTCCGGGTTCGTGAGGGGCAGGCTGCCCCAGGCGACGGCAATCTCGTGCGCGCTCGGGGTGAGCACGTTGTTCTCGACGCCGAAGCGCGGGTTCGCGTCGGGGACGCCGATCACGTGGAAGCCGCCACTGGCGATGGCTGCTCCGGAGAGAAGCGAGTACGCCGCGCCTGCTGCCGCGGCGGCAGCGATCACGCCGATCCGGACAACGGTTGTCTTCTTCATCGAAGGCCTTTCGTTCACAGAGTCGTTCGAGTCTTGACGCACCGAGCGTCGACGGGACGAGCCACCGGCAGCCCGCCTGCAGGCGAAGTCGAGGTGAACCCTCGGTGCACCCGTGGCGAGCCACTCCGCCCGGGTTGCGGGATCAGGCGACGACGAACGAGCCGATCACGTCGAGTCCGCTGAGCACGCCGACGACCGTGAGCACTGCGCACGTGGCGGCAGCCGACGCCAGCCAGGCACGTCGACGGGGACCGACGACGTACGCCAGGCCGAGGGCACCCCACAGCAGGCCCTCGACGAGGAACCACGGCTCGTTGAGGAGGAGGTCCTGGAGGTCCGAGCGGTGTCTGTCGAAGCTCAGCCAGAAGCTGGCGGGGAGCACCGAGGGGTGGACTCCGGTCAGGCTGAGGACGCGCAGGGTCATGTCGACGAGCGCATGCATGCAGCAGCCGACAGCGCCGACCCAGCCGAGCACCGGGGCCGCTCTGCCCACGAACTGGATGCGGGCAGCGGCAAGCGCAAGCACGCCGGCGAGCGCGATCAGCACGGCGCCCACCGCGTTGATCGTGCGGAACCCGGACTCGGACACCGGGACGCCGATCATGCCGACGCGGCCGCCGACGGCGTAGTAGCCGCGGTAGGCGGCGTAAGCGAAGGACCAGACAGCCAGCGACCTGGCGATGGTCGAGGCTGGTCGACCCGCGACCAGCCCGGTGGGCTCGCGGGGACGGGCGTGGGCGCGAAGTGGCATCGACCCAGCAGACGGCAGCAGCACTGGCGCGGGCAACTCCTTTCCGGCTAACGTTGAGGTTAACGATCGTTAACTAGTGAGATGGTGGTCCGGTGTCAGCGGAGATGCGCGATCTCGTCGCCCAGCTGCGCGAGCGACTCGAGGTCGCCCGGCAGGGCGGCTCGGAGAGCGCCCGGCGCAAGCACACCGACCGCGGCAAGCTGTTGGTGCGCGACCGGATCGACGCGCTGCTCGACCCGGGCAGCCCGTTCCTCGAGCTGAGCCCGCTGGCGGCGTACGGGATGTACGGCGCCGGCGCCGGCACCGACGCAGACGCCGACGCCGACGACAATGCGGTGCCCTCCGCCAGCATCGTGACCGGCATCGGCCGGATCGAGGGCCGCGAGTGCGTGGTCGTGGCCAACGACGCGACCGTCAAGGGCGGCACCTACTACCCGATCACGGTCAAGAAGCACCTGCGGGCGCAGGAGGTGGCTCGGCAGAACAAGCTGCCCTGCGTCTACCTCGTCGACTCAGGCGGCGCGTTCCTGCCGATGCAGGACGAGGTGTTCCCCGACAAGGAGCACTTCGGCCGGATCTTCTTCAACCAGGCGAACCTCTCCGCCGAGGGCATCCCGCAGATCGCGGCGGTGATGGGCTCGTGCACGGCCGGCGGCGCCTACGTGCCGGCGATGTCGGACGAGACCGTGATCGTGAAGGACCAGGGCACGATCTTCCTCGGCGGCCCGCCGCTGGTGAAGGCGGCCACCGGCGAGGTGGTCACCGCCGAGGAGCTCGGCGGCGGCGACGTGCATGCCCGGAAGTCCGGGGTCGTCGACCATCTCGCCGACGACGACGCCCACGCGCTGGCGATCGTGCGGTCGATCGTGGCGACGCTGCCGAGCCCTCGGTCGTCGAGCTTGTCGAGACGAGGTGGCATCTCGACAAGCTCGATGGCCGGGGCCGCTTCGATGGCCGGGGTGGGTTCGGCGGCAGGCCCGGTCGAGGGGCCCGTCGAGGAGCCGCACGAGCCCGCCGAGACGCTGTACGACGTGGTGCCGGCCGACACCCGGACGCCGTACGACGTGCGCGAGGTGATCCGCCGGGTCGTCGACGGCAGCCGGTTCCACGAGTTCAAGCGGCTCTACGGGGAGACCCTGGTGACCGGGTTCGCGAAGATCTGGGGCCACCCGGTCGGCATCGTGGCGAACAACGGCATCCTGTTCTCCGAGTCGGCGCTGAAGGGTGCGCACTTCATCGAGCTGTGCAACCAGCGCAGGACGCCGATCGTGTTCCTGCAGAACATCACCGGCTTCATGGTCGGCCGGGAGTACGAGAACAACGGTATCGCCCGTGACGGCGCCAAGCTCGTCACCGCGGTCGCGTGCTCGGTGGTGCCGAAGTTCACCGTCGTGATCGGCGGCTCCTTCGGGGCCGGCAACTACGGCATGTGCGGGCGCGCCTACGACCCGCGGTTCCTGTGGATGTGGCCGAACGCGCGGATCTCGGTGATGGGCGGGGAGCAGGCGGCGTCGGTGCTCGCGACCGTGCGTCGCGACTCGCTGTCATCGAGGGGCTCGTCGGGAGGCGAGATCTGGAGTGCGGAGGACGAGGAGGCGTTCAAGGCGCCGATCCGCGACCAGTACGAGCACCAGGGCTCGCCGTACTACTCAACGGCAAGGCTCTGGGACGACGGCATCATCGACCCGGCCGACACCCGCCGCGTGCTCGGCATGGGCCTCGCGGTCGCCGCGAACGCGCCGATCCCCGAGCCCTCCTACGGCATCTTCAGGATGTAGGGATGATCGACACCCTCCTGATCGCCAACCGTGGCGAGATCGCGCTCCGGGTGATGCGCACCGCGACCCGGATGGGCATCCGCACGGTGGCGATCCATACCGAGCTCGACGCCGGGGCGCCGCACACGCGCGCGGCCGATGCCCTGGTCGAGGTGCCGTCGTATCTCGACATCGACGCGGTGGTGGACGCGGCCCGGCGCAGCGGCGCCACCGCGATCCACCCCGGCTACGGGTTCCTCTCCGAGCGCGCGGAGTTCGCCCGCGCCGTCGAGGACGCCGGCCTCAAGCTGGTCGGCCCGTCGGCCGCGGTGATGGACCAGATGGGCCGCAAGGACGCGGCCCGCGAGGTCGCCGTCGCGGCGGGAGTGCCCGTGGTGCCCACCGGGGTCTCGACAGGCTCGACCACCGACATGAGCTACCCGGTGCTGGTGAAGGCGGCCGCGGGCGGCGGCGGCAAGGGCATGCGCATCGTCCGGTCCGCCGAGGAGCTCGACGCAGCCCTGGAGGCGGCCGGGCGCGAGTCCCTCGCGGCGTTCGGTGACGACACCCTCCTGACCGAGAAGTACGTCGAGTCCGGCCGGCACATCGAGGTCCAGGTCATCGCCGACGGCCACGGCAACGTCGTGCATCTCTTCGAGCGCGACTGCTCCACGCAGCGCCGCCACCAGAAGGTGCTCGAGGAGGCGCCGGCTCCGACGATCACCGAGGAGACCCGCGCGCTGGTCACCCGGTCGGCAGTCGCGCTGGCCGCACAGGTCGGCTACGAGAACGCCGGCACCGTGGAGTTCCTCCTCGACAACGCAACGGGCGAGGCGTACTTCCTGGAGATGAACACCCGGCTCCAGGTCGAGCACCCTGTCACCGAGCTGGCCGTGTCGGTCGACGGCCGAGAGCTGGACCTGGTCGAGCTCCAGCTGCGGGTAGCGGCCGGCGAGCCGTTGCCGTTCACCCAGGACGACGTCCGGATCCGGGGCCATGCGATCGAGGCGCGGATCTACGCCGAGGACAGCTTCGGCGGCTTCCTCCCGCAGGCCGGCACGCCGTCGCTGGTCCGCTGGACGGTCTCGACAGGCTCGACCACCGGAGTTCGGGTCGACCAGGCTCTCGAGTCCGGGCAGCCGGTCACCACGGCGTACGACCCGATGCTGGGCAAGGTGATCGCCCACGGTCCCGATCGGGAGACCGCGCGTCAGGCACTGCTTGCGGCGCTCGACGAGACCGGCATCCTCGGCCTGACCACGAACCTCGGATTCCTGCGCGCGCTGGTCGCACGCGAGGAGTTCCGCGACGCGACCATCGACACGGCCTGGCTCGACACCGCAACCGTCGAACCGCCGGAGCCGGACGTCGCGCGGCTCGCGGTCGCGTGGGTCAGCGCGATGCTCGGCCAGGCCGGCGAGCCGCACCCGTTCCAGGCCGACGGCTGGCGGTCCGGCTCCGATCCCGCGCCGTACGCCGTGGCGCTCGACCGGACGGTCCGGGTCGACCGCGCGCGCGGCCGGGTCGAGGACCACGAGGTGCACCAGGTGTCGGCGGAGGACCACGTGCTCGTGCTCAGCGTCGACGGCCGGCGCGAGGTGGCGGTGGTGAACGTCCAGCCCGATGTCCTCGAGGCAGCGCACCACGGGCAGCGGTTCGTCTTCGAGCGACCCGACCCGTTCGGCGACCACGGCCCGGTCGCCGGGGACGGCTCCCTGCTCGCCCCGATGCCCGGGACGATGCTTTCGGTCGACGTGGCGGAGGGTG
Source organism: uncultured Actinomycetota bacterium (assembly GCA_963805425.1). GTDB lineage: Bacteria > Actinomycetota > Actinomycetes > Propionibacteriales > Nocardioidaceae > Marmoricola. Next base: position 231,080 of record CAWDUF010000001.1, read on the forward strand.
AGACCGTGGTCGAGGGGCAGCGGCTCGGCGTACTGGAGGCGATGAAGATGGAGCTCGCGCTCAACGCGCCGTTCGACGGCACCGTGACGCAGGTCGGTGCCGCCACCGGCGACCAGGTGCAGCTCAAGCATCTGCTCTTCGAGGTGGAGGCGGTCACCGGTGGTTGAGGTTTCGACAGGCTCAACCACCGGCGAGCGCGACGTCACCATCTACGAGGTCGGCCCCCGCGACGGGCTGCAGAACGAGTCCGCGATCGTGCCGCTCGACGCGAAGGTCGAGTTCATCCATCGCCTCGTTGCCGCCGGGCTGCCGATCGTCGAGGCGACCAGCTTCGTGCACCCGAAGTGGGTGCCGCAGCTCGCCGACGCAGCCGAGCTCATGGAGCGGCTGGGAGGTCTCGGCTCTGCTCGACCACCAGGGGGCTACCCCGTCCTCGTGCCCAACGAGCGCGGCCTCGACCGGGCCCTCGAGCTGGGTTGTGAGCACGTCGCGATCTTCGGCAGCGCCACCGAGACCTTCGCCCAGCGCAACCTCAACCGCAGCCTCGACGAGCAGTTCGCGATGTTCGAGCCGACCGTCGCGCGGGCGCGGGCAGCGGGCCTGGACGTGCGTGCCTACGTGAGCATGTGCTGGGGCGACCCGTGGGAGGGCGTCGTACCGGTGGCGCAGGTCGTGTCGGTCGGCAAACGACTCTTCGACCTCGGTGCCAGCCAGCTCTCGCTCGGCGACACCATCGGGGTCGGCACGGCAGGTGCGGTCGGCACGATGCTCGACGCGTTCAACGCAGCGGGTCTGCCCGACGACGTCCTCGCGGTGCACTTCCACGACACCTACGGTCAGGCCCTCGCCAACGCGTACGCCGCCTGGCAGCACGGAGTGCGCACGTTCGACGCCAGTGCGGGCGGCCTCGGCGGCTGCCCGTACGCCGAGAGCGCGACCGGCAACCTCGCCACCGAGGACCTGGTCTGGATGTTCCGCGGCCTCGGCGTCGAGACCGGGGTCGACCTCGGCGCGCTGGTCGAGACGAGCACCTGGATGGCCGGGGTGCTGGGACGCCCGAGCCCGTCGCGGGTGGTCACGGCGCTCGGCTAGGTGTACGCCGCGCAAACCGCCACCGACGACGACAGGCGCCCGCGAGCGTGTGCTCGGTCGTGCGGCACAATGCCCGCATGCCTCGCCGCGTCTTCCTGCACATCGGGACTCCGAAGAGCGGCACCAGCTATCTGCAGGAGAAGCTTGCCGTCAACCGGGACGCGCTGGCCGCACAGGGACTCACCTACCCGAGCACCCGCACGGGCACCCACTTCGAGGCCGCGCTCGACCTCATCGAGGAGCGCTGGGCCGGCCAGGGCGACCTCGTCCACGGCCAGTGGCAGGCGCTGGTCGGCGAGGTGCGGAAGGCGCACGGAGACGTCCTGATCAGTCACGAGATCCTCGCCGCGGCGAAGCCGGCGCAGGTCCGGACAGCGATGGCCGCCTTCGGCGACGCCGAGGTGCACATCGTGCTGACCGCGCGGGACCTCGCCCGGCAGATCCCGGCGGAGTGGCAGGAGAACGTCAAGCACCGGGGCCGTCGGTCGTTCGCGAAGTTCATGGGGATGATCGCCAAGGCGCAACGGGTGAATCCCGACGTCTGGTTCTGGCGGGTCCAGGCCGTCCCGGACGTGCTCACCCGGTGGGGCAACGGGCTGTCCCCCCAGCAGATCCACGTCGTCACCGTGCCGCAGCCGGGTGCGCCGCCGGAGCTGCTGTGGCAGCGCTACGCGAGCGTCGTCGGTCTCGACCCGGATGCCGGCTACGCCGAGTCGACCGACTACAACCCGTCGCTGGGTATCGTCGAGGCAGCGGTCGTGCGCCGCCTCAACAAGTTGCTCGCTGGCAAGGGCATCCCGCGCGAGGTCTACGTCGACCTGGTCCGCGAGGTGATCGCCCGCGACACTCTCTCTCACCGAGCCGACCCGATCCGTGCCGTGCTCCCCGAGCGCCGGTGGCCCTTCGTCGAGCGGGTGACCGCGGAGTGGCAGGACTGGCTCGAGGGCGCCGGCGTCGACGTCGTCGGAGACCTTGCCGACCTGCGACCGCAGCGCCCGGACTTCAACGACGGCACCTGGATCCACCCCGACAAGCCGCCCGCCGAGCTCGTCGCGGAGGCAGCGATCGAGGCGCTCGCCGCAGTGATCGAGGACATCGCACCGACCCACAAGTCCCCGGTACGCCGGATCGCGCGCCGACTGCTGCGTGGGTGACCCGTCGATGACGCGCGACGTGTACGCCGATCAGGTGCGCGCCTGGGCCGGTCAGCTGCGCGCCGGGTCGGCACAGACCTGGGGCGAGTTCCTCGCGGATCACGGCACGTCCGTGCAGCTCGGCCCGCCGATCGACGACGGGCCGCTGCCGACGGCGGCGCAGCTCGAGCTGGTCCGGCGGTTGCCGGGCAGCCCCGACCTCGCCGGGCTGCCCGATCGGGCAGCGCTGGCCGACCTGGTGCTGACCACGGCCGGAGTCGGTCGCGGCCTGGTCGACACGCCGCTGCCGTGGAGTGAGGAGTCCGCGACGGGCACGCCGCCGGTCGCACCCGAGGCGCTGCCCGCCGACGAGCTCCTCCGGATCGCGGCCGGGGTGCTCGTCCGGCTGCTGGCCGACGAGCCGCGCGGTCCGACGGCGCGGGAGTCGCGGCGGTGGCGGCCGTGGCGCCGGGGTTTCACCCTCCTCGGCGCGCCGACCACGGTGGAGCTCGTGCGGTCCGCGCTGCTGGCTGAAGGCCTGCGCGAGGGCGGGTCCCGGACGACCTGGTTCGTCCTGGGCGGGTCGCTGGAGGACCTGATGGCACAGCGCTGGGCGGCGCGCGTGCGGGCCGGCGCCGGGATGCGCTGGCAGCGGATGTGGCGCACCGCCGTCGCCCACGACCGGGTCCCGCCCGGCATCGCCCTGCCCAGGATCGCGCGCCACCTCGCCGAGCAGTTCGGTCCGGAGCGGGTCCACGTCGTGCTCGCCCCCGACGCATCGACGACCGCCAGGCTGGTCGGCGACGTCCTCGGCGTCACGGCCCCGCCGATCGACGAGCGCCACGACGTGCTGGCGACCGACCTGCTGCGTCGGGTGAACCCGGTGCTGACCCTCGCGATCGGTGACGAGGGTCGCCGTCAGGTCATCAGCGGGGTCTGGCCCGAGATCGCTGCGGGCGAGGACTCCGGACCGCTCGCGGCACCGGCGGCACACCTCGACTGGGCGGGCGCGACGGGGGAGCGGATGGCAGCTGCACTCGCCGGCGCTCGGTACGCTGTCCACGGCGATCCGGCGCTCGTGGTGCCGACCCGCCGGCCCGGCGTACGACGCGCACCGGACCCCGACGACGTGCTGGCCCACGCTCTCCGGGTAGTCGCCCGCGCGTGGCGGCGCAGCCGAGAGAGGGGGGCATCGTGATGGCACGCACCGTGATCGTGCACGTCGGCGCTCCCAAGACCGGCACGTCGTTCGTCCAGGACCTGCTCTTCAACGCGCGCGGGAGCCTCGCTGCGCGCGGGATCTGCTACCCCGCAGAGCGCTTCGACGCGCACTTCCTGGCGGCCCTCGACCTGATGCAGCTGACCTGGGGCGGACTCGAGCGAGAGGCCGTCGGCGCCTGGGACCGGCTCGCGGCCGAGGTGCGCGCCTGGCCCGGCACCGCGATCGTCAGCCACGAGATCCTCGCGACGGCGTCGCGCGCCCAGGTCGCGAGGGCCCTGGAGTCGCTGTCGTCGGGCGACACCGAGATCCACCTCGTCTTCTCCGCCCGCGACCTGGTGCGACAGATCCCGGCCGAGTGGCAGGAGAACGTCAAGCACCGTCGCACCACGACGTACACCGAGTTCCTCGAGCACCTGCAGGACCCGAGTCGGCGACAGGGCGTGGCGTCCTGGTTCTGGGGCGTGCAGGAGGTGCCCGACGTGCTCGACCGCTGGGGCTCCACGCTGCCGCGCGAACGCGTCCACCTGGTGACGGTGCCGCCGGCGGGAGCTCCGCAGGACCTGCTCTGGCAGCGGTTCTCGCGGGTGCTCGGACTCGATCCCGACGAGTTCCCCCTCGACGCGGTCCGCACCAACCCCTCGCTGGGCGTCGCCGAGGCCGCCGTCGTACGCCGCCTCAACGAGCAGATCGCTGAGGTGGTGCCCAACCACCACTACCGCGCGCTCGTGCGCCAGGCGCTGGTGCACCAGGGTCTGTCCACCGAGCGGCGCTCGGCACCGTTGTCGGTGCCTCCCGAAGTGTGGGCCTGGGCCGCGGACCTCAGCCGCCAGTGGGTCACCGACCTCGCCCTGCGCGGGTACGACGTCGTGGGGGACCTCGACGACCTGCTGCCCGCCGAGCCGCTGCCGTTCGTCGACCCCGACCGGCTCGGGGCGGAGGAGCTCGGCGAGACGGCGCTGCGTGCGCTCACCTTGATGACGATCGAGAGTGCCCGCCTGCGTGACCGCGAGGTCGAGCTGATGAACGACATCGACGGGCTGATCGCCAGGCTCGACGCCGCCCACTCGACGCCGATCTACAAGGCCAAGGAGCGGCTCGTCGCGCGCGCGAACAGCAGCCGCGTCGCCGCCGCCGGGCTCGGGGCCTACCGCCGCTTGCGCGGCAGGAACTCCCGGTCGACGTAGCGTCCGATCTTCCAGGTGACGTACGCGTCGGTGCCGGCGCCGACGAAGCCGCCGACCACCGGCACGCGTCGTCCGACGGCCGCGGCCAGGCGCTTGCCGGTCGCCCGGGTGACGAGCTCGGCGGCCACCTCGGTGCCGAGCAACCGGTCGAGCTCGGGATCGTGGAAGGAGGCGGCGGCGATCTCCATCGGCGTGCCCGGGATCGACCGGGCCTTCACCATCCGCAGGATCCGCTCCTCGCCGAGAAGGCAGGTCAGGATCGCGTCGCGGGTCCGTGGGTCGGCCAGGTCGTAGTCACGCAGGTGGGCGATGCCGGCGACCATCCGGCACTGGATCAGCGCCAGCCCGGAGAGATTCACCGGCACCGTCACGGCGAGTCGTCACCAGGCCGCCGATGTTGGTGGCGAAGCCCTGCGCGCCGGCGTACCGGACGTGGTTCTCGATCACCTCGTGGATCGCCCGGTCGACATCGCCGTCCTGCTCACGCAGCTGCTTGTCGGCCGCGGAGGCGGCGCTGGGCAGCGGGCCCACGCCGGTGATCGCCTTGTCGAGCGCCTGGTGCACGAACGAGGAGGTGAGCCCGGGCGCAAGGTTGGTGACCTTGGGGGCCAGGGCCGCGCCAACGCGCTTCGCGAAGCTCATGGGTTCAGCCTAGGTCGAAGCCGGAGCGTGGTGTCTGGGGACCGGATCCGGAGGCGATGATGGACCCATGCCGATCGACCCGGGCCCGACGCGCTGGCGGCTACCCACGCCCGGTCGACGTGACGGTGACCTGGTCGCGAGCGGCGGCGACCTCGAGCCGAGCACGCTGCTCGCGGCGTACCGGCGCGGGCTGTTCCCGATGCCGGCCGAGCTCGAGTCCGAGGAGATCTGCTGGTGGTCTCCAGTCCGGCGCGGGATCCTGCCGCTGGACGGCCTCCGGGTCTCGAGGTCGTTGCGGGCGTCCGTACGCCGCTACCAGGTGCGGGTCGACTCCGCGTTCGCCGAGGTGGTCAGCAGATGCGCCGACCCGCACCGGGAGGCCCGCTGGATCAACGAGCCCGTCGTCCGCGCCTACACCCGGCTGCACGAGCTCGGCTGGGCCCACTCGGTCGAGACCTGGGACGGGAGCCGGCTGGTCGGCGGCCTGTACGGCGTCGCGATCGGTGGTCTCTTCGCCGGCGAGTCGATGTTCTCGCAGAGCACCGACGCGTCCAAGGTCGCCCTGGTCGGCCTGGTCGACCTGCTCGCCGACCGGTACGCCGACCGGCGGCTGCTCGACACCCAGTGGACGACGCCGCACCTGGCTTCCCTGGGTGTCGAGGTGGTCTCCCGGCCGGAGTACTTCCGGCGGCTCGAGCTCGCGCTCGACCTACCGCTGCCGGAGGTGTTCGCGTAGGGGTCTCAGACCACCGTCGGCTCGCCGGCGTCGGCCACCAGCGGGCGGCCGGCGGCGTGCCACTCGAGCAGGCCGCCGTCGAGGTTGAACGCGTCGACACCCTGCTGCACGAGGTAGGCCACCACCCGGGCCGACCGGGCTCCGACCTTGCAGACCACCAGCAGCTGGGCGTCGGTCGGCACCTCGCCGAGTCGTTCGGCGAGCTCGCTCATCGGCACGTGCTGGGAGTTCTCGAGGTGACCGTGCTGCCACTCCAGGAGCTCGCGCACGTCGAGGACGTTCAGGCCCTCAGGCAGTGGGACCGGGAGCTGGTCGACGGTGACGGACGGCACGGAGGACATGCCGGGAACGCTACTTCAGCAGCTTGGACAGCCGTCGGTCGGCCAGCGGCTTGCCACCGGTCTGGCAGGACGGGCAGTACTGCAGGGAGGAGTCCGCGAAGGACACCTCGCGCACGGTGTCGCCACAGACCGGGCACTTCTCGCCGGTGCGGCCGTGGACGGCCATGTTCGACTTCTTCTCGCCCTTGAGCTCGCTCGCCGGAAGGCCGCTGGACCGGGCGACCGCGTCGGCCAGGACGGTCCGGATCGCGTCGTACAGTGTCTGCAGCTCGGCCTCGGAGAGGCTGTTGGCCGGCTTGAAGGGCGACATCCGCGCGGCGTGCAGCAGCTCGTCGGAGTAGGCGTTGCCGATGCCGGCGATGTTGCCCTGGCTGCGGAGCACGCCCTTGATCTGGGCTCGTCCGGCGCGCTGCAGGATGTCACTGAGCACCTCGATCGTGAACGCCTCGTCGAGCGGGTCGGGGCCGAGCCGCGCGATGCCCTCGACCTCGGCAGGGTCGCGCACGACGTACAACGCGAGGCTCTTGCGGGTGCCGGCCTCGGTCACGTCGAGTCCGCTCCCGTTGTCGAGCACGATCCGCGCGGCGAGGGGCGACTTGCTGTTCGGCCGGGCCGGGAGGTCCGGAACCTCGTCCTTCCAGCGGATCCAGCCGGCCTTCGCGAGGTGCAGCACCAGGTGGGTGCCGGAGACGTCGATGTCGAGGAACTTGCCGTGCCGCGTCACCCCGTCGACCAGCCCGCCGGTCAGCGCCGAGACGGGTGGGTCGTAGGTCTTCAGGCAGCTGAAGGCCGCGATGTCGACGCGGACGATCGCGCGGTCGCGGAGCCGGCCGTCGAGGTCGCGGGCCAGCGCTTCCACCTCGGGCAGCTCGGGCACCCGGCAAATCTACCCGCGACTCCCGGCGTCGACGCGCCGGAAGACGCGACGCCGGGGCCGTCCGAGGCGCACAATCGACCCATGGCCACGGTGTCGCCGGTCCCCGAGGGCGTCGAGTACTTCCTCGACAGCCGCGGTGACGACCGCGCACTGCGGGTGCGCTGGCACGACGAGGCCGACGTCGTGGTGCTGTCGATGTGGCGCGAGACCGAGTGCGTGGCGAGCTTCCGGCTGGCGGTCGAGGAGGTCCCCGACCTGATCGCCGCACTCCGCGAGGGCCTGAACCGCGCGTACCTCGCGGTCGGTGGCGCTACGACACGCTAGGACAATCTAGGGGATCGGCAATACAGCCCGATACCGTCTGATAGTGGACCCGATCCGGAATCCGTACGCCCCCGGCGCCGGCCAGCGGCCACCCGAGCTGGCCGGTCGCGACCAGGAGCTCGGTGGTTTCGACGTCGTCCTCGAACGCGTGTCCCGCGGGCGGCCAGAGCGCTCGGTGGTGCTCACCGGGCTACGCGGTGTCGGCAAGACCGTGCTGCTCAACGCCCTGCGCTCGGCCGCCGTACGCCGGCAGTGGGGCACCGGCAAGCTCGAGGCCCGTCCCGACCAGTCGCTGCGGCGACCGCTGTCGACCGCCCTGCACCAGGCCGTGCGCGAGCTCGGCCATCCGCAGTCCGAGGGTGTCGAGCACGTGCTCGGCGTGGTCAAGGCCTTCGCCCAGCGCAGCGCCGGGCCGGGCGCGAAGCTGCGTGACCGGTGGAACCCCGGCATCGGCGTGCCCGCTGTCCAGGGTCGCGCCGACTCCGGCGACATCGAGATCGACCTGGTCGAGCTGCTCACCGACGTCGGCGGGCTGGCCGCCGACCTCGGCACCGGGATCGGCGTCTTCGTCGACGAGATGCAGGACCTCGGGCCCGACGACGTCTCCGCGCTCTGTGCCGCCTGCCACGAGATCAGCCAGGCCGGGCTCCCGGTGATCGTCGTCGGCGCCGGCCTGCCGCACCTGCCGGCGGTGCTCTCGGCGAGCAAGTCCTACTCCGAGCGGTTGTTCCGCTACCAGCGCATCGACCGGCTCTCCCGGGAGGCAGCCGACCAGGCGCTGGTGGCGCCGGCGAGGGACGAGGACGCGGCCTACGACGACGACGCGCTCGCCGCGATGTACGCCGCGACCGGCGGCTATCCGTACTTCATCCAGGCCTACGGGAAGGCGGTCTGGGACGTCGCCCCGCAGTCGCCGATCACCGCCGCCGACGTCGCCGTCGCGGCGCCGGAGGCGGAGGCCGAGCTGGCCGTCGGCTTCTTCGGCAGCCGCTTCGAGCGCGCGACGCCGGGGGAGCGGGAGTACCTCCGGGCGATGGCCGACACCGCGGTGGCGCTCACCGACGCGGGCGCCGACCTCGACACCGACTGGAGCCTGGAGGGTGGGTCGGTGCCCACGGCCGACGTCGCCGCCATGCTCGGCAAGAAGCCGCAGTCGCTCTCGCCGGCGCGTGACGCCTTGCTGAAGAAGGGCTTGATCTACTCCGGAGAGCGCGGCCGGATCGCGTTCACCGTGCCGCACTTCGGGAAGTACCTGCTCAGTCAGGCGTGACGACCCGCCGCGGCCCTGTCGAGGTCGCTGGACGATGCCGTGGACAATGGCGCCATGGCGCAGCGCCGGCCCCAGGTGGTGGCCCACCGCGGTTCCAGTGCGAACAAGGCGGAGCACACCCTCGGCGCGTACGTCGCCGCGCTCGACGAGGGTGCCGAGGCGCTCGAGTGCGACGTCCGGCTCACGGCCGACGGGCACCTCGTCTGCGTCCACGACCGCGACCTGCGGCGCACCGCCCAGCAGCGGAGGGTGGTGTCGTCGATGGAGCTCTCGGAGCTGGAGCAGCTCGACTTCGCGAGCTGGAAGCACCCCTGGGCCGACCTCGACGACGAAGCCCCCGAGCTGGACCCGGAGCTCGACAAGGTGCTGACGATGCGTCGACTCCTCGAGACCGTGGCCGACTACCGCCGACCGGTCGAGCTCGCCATCGAGACCAAGCACCCCACCCGGTACGCCGGCCTGGTCGAGCGCCGGCTCGTCGAGGTGCTCGACTCGTTCGGCTGGGCCGGGGCGGGGTCGCCCGCGCGGGTGATGAGCTTTTCGTGGGTCGCGCTTCGCCGGATCCGTCGGCTCGCCCCCGACCTGAGGCTGGTCTACCTGATCGACTCGCCGCTGGCGTGGGCGAGCTCGCGGCCGTTCTCCGAGCCTGACTGGATCGCCGGGCCCGGCATCGAGCTGCTGCAGAAGCATCCCGAGATGATCCGCCGGATCCGCAAGGCCGGCACCCCGTTGCACGTCTGGACGGTGAACACACGGGCCGACCTGGAGCTGTGCCTGGAGCTGGACGTGGAGGCGGTGATCACCGATCAGCCCGGCGTGATGCTGGAGTACCTCGGGACGGGAGGTTTGGACTCCCGCTGATCGGGAATGGTCTGGGAACGGGGTGGGGCACAACCACTGCGAGGTCAGATGATCCCAGGCATGGCGGTGCCGCTCGACGGGCCTGTCTCGATGAGCATGCCGTTCTCGCCGCTGAGTGCAGCCCGGGTGCGCGCGGCCCTGGCGAGCTGGCTCGACCACCGGGGCTCGGCGCCGGCCGTGGTCGACGACGCGCGACTCGTCGCCACCGAGCTGGTCGGCAATGCCGTGCGCCATGCCTCGCCGCTGGGCAACGGCACCGTCCTGGTGCGCTGGGCGGCCGAGGGCACCGTGCTGGTGCTGTCGGTCTGCGACGGCGGCGGAACGACCAGCCCGGAGAAGGTCGACGCCGCGCTCGACGACGTCGACGGACGCGGCCTCGCGCTCGTCGCCGCGCTGAGCTCCAAGTGGTGGGTGGAGCGCACCAGTCGCCTGCACACCGTGCACGTCCGCCTCGCCCTGGAATGAGCGGGCCCGGGCGACCGTCTAGCCTTCGCCCATGGGCAAGAAGTCGCGCGACCGGACCCGCTCTGCCGATGGCGGGACGCGAGCTGAGGGGGAGGTGGGTCCGCGTGAGCCCTGCCCGTGCGGATCGGGCCGGCGCTACAAGGCGTGCCATGGCAGCCCCGGAGGGGCGACGCGGATCTTCTCGGCCCGGCCATTCGCCGGCTTGACCGGTGAGTGCGACCTGATCGCGATGCGCGAGTTCGTGCCCGCGGCGACCGCACCGGTCACGCTCAGCGGCTCGGACCGCGACGTGTTGCTCTGCACACTGCTTCCGGGTGCTGCGCCGGCGCTCGTGCGCGAGGACGGCCAGGTCCGTCTCGGGCTCCAGGTCCAGCATGCGTACGGCGACCCGAGCCGTGACCTCGCTGCCGTCCTGGAAGCCGCGCTCGGCGCGGAGCCGGGAGAGATGGTCGGGCTCTCCTCCGATCCCGGAGAAGGCGCCCGGCTGCAGGACCTCGTCGCGGGGGTCGGTGACGTCGCCGTCCACGACGGCTTCACCTTCTGGGCCGACGGGGTCGACGACAGTGACGGCGACGTCGCGGCGGCGCTCGAGCAGGCCAACGCCATCGCCTCGCCGACCGCGCGGCTCAGCGGGGTCGAGGCGGCGTACTGGACCGCGATGGGGGAGCGGGAGTTCCTGCGGTGGGTGCGACCCGACGACGAGGACGCGCTCCTCGACGGGCTCGCGCGGCTGCACGCCGCCCGTGAGGACCACCTCGTCGAGGGTGCCCGCCTGATCGGGATGTTCCGCGCGCACGGCGTGCTCGCACCGGTGTGGGACCTCCCGGTCGGCACCGGACCCGAGCCGCTGGTCGAACCGGTGGCCGCGTTCGACCGTCGGCTGGCCGAGACGCTGGCGGATCCCCGCCCGCTGCACACCGCCGAGAGGGCCGCCCGGAGCGGGCTGACCAGCCGACAGCTGACCATTCGTTAGGCGGAGACCCGACAGCAGGGGTCGGTGGCTTGTCCGGAATGCGCGCGGTGACCTATTGTTCATTTCGCCCGGTCGGCGTTGCATCCCCCGTCAACACCGACCGGGCTTTTTCCTTCCCGGAACCCACGTGGAGGGTGGGTCGCGACGGGTCAGTCGCGGCTGATCGGACAGCTCATGCACCGCGGTCCGCCCCGGCCGGATCCGAGCTCGGAGCCGGCGATCGCGATCACCTCGATGCCGGCCTGCTCGAGCCGGGCGTTGGTCTCGACATTGCGCTCGTAGGCGACGGCGAGGCGAGGGGCGAGGGCGAGGGTGTTGTTGCCGTCGTCCCACTGCTCACGCTCGGCCGTGACGGGGTCGAGGCCGGTGTCGATCTGGTGCAGGGTGTCGATCTCCATCGCCTTCGCGGCGGCGACCAGGAACGGCTCGGCGCCCGCGACGACGAGGACGCCGGGCTCGGCCTGGGTGACGGTGTAGGCCTCGAGGTGGTCCGCGACGTTGGGGTACATCACGATCTTGTCGACGTCGACCATCGTGCACACGGTGTCCAGGTGCATGGTGGCGCGTTCCTGGGCGATCGGCACCGCCAGCACGGTGTGCGCGAGGTCGTCCTCGAAGAGCTGACGGGCCAGCCGCTCGGCTCCTGCGGGCGTCGTACGCTCCCCGACGCCGACGGCGACCACGCCCGGGGCGAGCAGCAGCACGTCTCCGCCCTCGACGTGCTCGTGGTGCGCGCCGTGGATCTTCGGGGTGCCGGCGAACCGCGGGTGCTCGGTGTAGATCAGGTCGGTCAGCTGGGTCTCGCGCACCCGCGCCGGCATCGCCAGCGAGGTGATCGCCACCCGGTCGCGGATCCAGACGCTCGAGTCGCGGGTGAACAGCAGGTTCGGCAGCGGGTCGATCAGGAAGTCGTCGCGTGCCAGCAGGGAGGTGACCAGCCCGAAGCCACCGCGCACCTCGTCGTTGCGCACGCCTGCGGTGAGCACCTGCGCCAGCGACTCGGGCGACTCCTCGACGAGGGCGGTGCGCAGGTAGTCGCGCAGGGTGTCGCCGAGGTTCAGCGAGTCGAGGACGTCGTCGATCGCGCGGGCTCGCGCGTCGGGCGACGGCAGGGTCTCGACCAGCAGGTCGACCAGGTAGAGCACCTCGACGTCGCGGTCGCGCAGCGCCTGCGGCGAACGCGTCGTGCTCGTCGCGGGCCCGACCGACCCAGGGGATGCCGTCGAAGAGCAGCTTGTCGTTGTTGCGCGGGGTCAGCCGCTTCAGCTCGGGGCCGGGCCGGTGCAGCATGACCGTCCGCAGCCGGCCGACCTCGCTGCTCGCTCCCAGTGCCATGGGGTGGAGCCTAGAGCGTCACGACGTGCCCAGCGCCCGGCACCCGCGATCCACGATGTCGCAGCGCAGGTTCTCCGGACCGGCGAAGGAGATCTCGGTCGGCGTCTCCCAGAACACGAGGGGAGGGAGGTCGAGACCGGTCGGGAGCGGCATCGTGAACCGACTCTCCGGATCGCCGGGCTTCTGCACGGTCACGCCGAGCGCCTTGCCGTCGGTGTCCGCCAGCTCGTGCCCGTCGGAGTCGGTCATCCACGCGCCCCAGAGATGGTCGGGGCTGAGCCGCACCGGAGCGCCGACGCCGGTGAAGTCGGCAGCCTTGGGGAAGCCGGCCAGACCCAGGTCGTCGGGAGAGTCCGTCGTCCTCACCGGCGCCCCCCCGCCGCCGGGCGTCCACGTCCAGGACGGGTCGTTGACGGAGTAGTAGACCCTGCCGCTGTTCTGGACCATCAGGGACAGTCCGAGACCTTCCTCCTTGTTCTTCGGGTGCAGGTCGAGCGGCAGCCGGCCGAGCTCGCGTGCCGCGACGAGGTCCCGCACCACCAGGACTCCTGCGTTCGGTCCGGTGGATGCGATCCAGGCCGCCTTGGTGCCGTCGGGCGACAGCCGCACCTGGTAGACCACCGCCGCGTCGACCTGCAAGACCTGCTCGCCGTCCTCAAGGATCTCGGCGGTCTGGTCGGCGGCGAGGGCCACGGTGTGGTTCCCCGCCGACTCGACGAAGAGCCAGGCACCCGGCTGCCGCTGGTGGTCGATGTAGAGACCGCCGTGGTCGTAGTACGGCACCCCGTCGGCGTAGTACGACGGGGACGGTTTCACCGGCTGTGGGGCGGCGTCCGGGTGGCCGACCTGGGTGCCGATCACGATCGCGGCGACGACCGCGGCTGCGACGACGCCGGCCGCGGCGATGCGGGTGCGGCGGACCCGACCGCGCTCGCGACCGGCCAGCCGGCTGACGTCGGTGGTCGACGGCGGGGGAGGAGCCTGGAAGTCGGTGACGAGCCGCAGCTCGTCGGTGAGGGTCTTCTCGACGTTCATGCCGGGTCTCCTTCCGTCGCGCCGATGCGGGCTCGTAGCGCGCGGAGGGCGTCGCTCGCGTTGGACTTCACGGTGCCGGGCGAGCAGCCCAGGGCGTCGGCGATCTCCCGCTCGGTGAGGTCCTCGTAGTACCGCAGCACGATCACCGCCCGCTGCTTCGGTGGCAGCGCCTTGACGTGCGGCCACAAGACGAGCCGGTCCTCGCTGGCCGGCGGTGGCACCTGGACCTCCGGGGTCCGGTCGACCAGCCGCTCGCGCACGATGCGCAGCGGTCGTCGGCTGGTCAGGAAGGTGTTGGCGAGGATCCGCCGGACGTAGGCGTCCGGGGACCCGGCGGCGGACACCTTCTGCCAGGACAGGTAGACCTTGACCAGCGTCGCCTGGGCCAGGTCCTCGGCGTCGGCATGGCTCCCGGCCAGCAGGTACGCCGTCCGGTACAGCGCCGTCCACCGCGTCGCGACGTACTCCTCGTACGTGGACGCCACGGCATCCGGGAGAGGCGTGGAGCGGAGCGCCATGGGTCCCCCTTTCTGACGAGGAGACGCCGAGACCAGCAGCTTCGGTTGGGTCCCGAGAAGCGAATTCGCGGATCCGAATCTGGCAAGCATGCGGCAGACACCGGCATCTCGGTCGCGGATCGGCAGAAAGCTCGGGCGACAACCTCGGGCGGCCTACGGGTCGAACGGCGTGGGTGCGCGCTCGCAGCTCCGGCTGTCGATGCTGCAGCGCAGGTAGCTCGCCGGGCTGCTCAGCCGGGGATCGTCGACCGCGACGAGGAGGTCGGTGCCTGACTCCCAGGTCAGCGACCCAGCGTGATCGCCGGCCGGCAGCCCGATCGTGAACCGCGTGGCGGGCCGGTGCGGGCGTTGCACCGTGACCCCGCCGTCGGTCAGCCACGCGCCCCAGGCCTCGTCCGGGCTCAGCCAGATCGGGAACGAGCCCCGCGGGAACCCGGGATAGGCGGCGGCGTCGGGGCCGGGCGCCGGTGATTCGACCGGTGCACTGCCGGGCTTCCAGGTGTAGCGCTCGGTCGCGTTGCCGTAGAGGACGGTGCCGTCGTTGTCGACGCTGATCACGAACAGCATCCGGGGGCCGTCGACGGTGAGCAGCGTCGGGTCCAGCGGCAGCCTGCCCGTCTCGTGACCCCAGTCCAGGTCGTGGAGGACCACCGACGCGGAGTGGTCGTCCTCGGAGACCTCGGTCCACGCCGCCTTGTTCCCGTTCGGCGACAGCACCGCAGCGGCTCCGCGAGCCTCCGGCAGGGTGCGCACCACCAGGCCGGAGCGCAGGATCACGGCGAGGTCGTTCTCGTCGTCGATCGTCCGCAGGCCTGTCGTCGAGGGGCCGGCCGTCGACACCAGGGACCAGCGTCCCGGCAGGCTGTGGCCGTGGACGTAGAGGCCCGCGCCGATCAGGTACGGCACCCGCGGGGCCCGGCCGACGGCCAGGCCGCTGGGGCGTTCGGCCCGGGATGGCGCCTTCGGCTCGGCGTCGGACCGGCCGAGGTGCAGCGACGTCGCGGTGACGACGACGACCGCCACCGCCAGGACGAGTGCGACCAGCGGCGTACGGCCGGGACGGGGCTGCCCGATCTCCGGAGCGTCCGGGAGGGGCGAGGGCTGAAGTTCCACGGGTCCCCTTTCTGCCTCGAAGACGCCTGACGCAGGCCGGTGGTTGTCCGCGGCAGGGACCCTAGTCGTCGGCTCCGGTCGGCACCTGCTCGCACCGCCGGTCATCGACGTCGCAGCGCAGGTAGTGCCACCGGTTGCCGTCGCGGTCCTCGAAGACGGTCACCAGCACGGCGGTGCTCGTCTCCCACTCCAGTCGGCGGGCGTCGGTGCCCGTCGGCAGCGCGATCGTGAACCGCGAACCCGGGTCGCCGGGGTGCTGGACGGTCACGCCGTCCAGGATCCCGTCGCCGTCCTCGCCCGGAGTGGGATCACCGGTCCGGTCGGTCTGCCAGGCGCCCCAGGTGCCGTCGGGCTGGACCCAGACGTAGCCGGCCCTGTCCGGGAACCCCGGGATCGTCTGCGAGCCCACGGCCGGGGTCGAGTCGACCGGCGCGCTCCCGGGCTTCCAGGTGTGCGTGACGACCACGCTCCCGTAGGTCACGGTCCCGTCGTCGGCCACCGTCCCGATCGACTCCGAGCCCTCGGTCTCCTCACCGCCGTTCGACTGTGTCGATGCGACCTGCCTGCGGCCGAGGTCCTGCCCGGTCTCCATGTCGTGCACCACCAGCGTCGCAGTGTCGCCGTCGTGCTCGATCCAGGCGATCTTGGTCCCGCTCGGGGACAGGAGCGCGTCCTGGGTCCCGTCCTGGGTGAGCCGCGCGACCTCGACGCCGTCGTGGAAGAGCACGACCGGGTTCTTCTCGGCACCGTCGGGGCCGTTGACGGCCATCGACGTGCGACCGACAGTCACGACGCTTGACCACGTGCCCGGCTGTGCCTGCCCGTCGAGGTAGAGCGTGCCGTCGAGCACGTAGGGGATCTTCGGTGCCGCGCCGGTCGGCAACGGGCCGCCGGTCGCGTCGCCGGTCGGGTGCGTCGGAGGTGGTGCGGCGTTCGGACGGCCCACCTGGCTGCCGATCACGATGGCCGTGATCACGGCCGCCGCGACGAGAGCAGTGCCGCCGACCCGGGCCAGGCGCGACCGGGTGCGGGTGCGCTCGGCGAGGCGGACGAGATCTGCGACGTCCGGCGGGACAGGGGCCTCGGCCGAGTCGGCGACGACGCGCAGCTCGTCGATCAGGGTCTGCTCGATATTCATGACGCATCTCCCTCCATGGCCCGGACGCGTGCCCGCAGCGCATCGAGCGCCCGGCTCGCGTTGGACTTGACGGCGCCGACGGAGCACCCGAGCGCGTCCGCGATCTGCTGCTCGCTGAGGTCCTCGTAGTAGCGCAGCACCACGACGGCACGCTGCTTCGGAGGCAGCGACTCGATGTGCGGCCAGAGCGCCATCCGGTCCTCGGTGGTCGTCGCCGGCACCGCAATGTCAGGCGTCCGGTCGACCAGTCGCTCGCGGGTCACCCGCAGGGGCCGGCGGCCGCTGATGTAGCAGTTGGTGAGGATCCGACGCACGTAGGCGTCGGGGGAGGCGGCGCCGGCCACTTTGGACCAGGACAGGTAGGTCTTGATCAGTGCCGTCTGGACCAGGTCCTCGGCGTCGGGTCGGTTGCCGGTGAGCAGGTACGCCGTCCGGTACAGGGCGGTCCACCGGGCTGCCACGTACTGCTCGTAGGTCGTGGCGACGTCCTGGAGGGGTGATGATCCGAGCGTCATGGGTCCCCCTTTCTGCCCTGATGACGCCGCGACCCCCACGGGAGGTTGCGTCAGCCCCGGACCAGCCCGTACGCCGTCAGCCCGGCCAGCAGCAGGCAGACGGCCGCGCCGATGTAGTGGATCGCCGAGAGCCTGACGAAGCGCAGCAGCACCCGTCCGGCGACCACTGCGAGCCCGGAGACCACGAGCAGCGCTCCCCAGGCACCGATGAAGACGGCGACCGGGTCGTCGTACTTGCCGACGAGACTGATCGTGAGCAGCTGGGACAGGTCGCCCCACTCGGCGGCGAACAGCACCAGGAACGATGCGGCCACCGCCGCCAACCCGGTCTTGCGGGTCGCCGCCTTGGCGGCGAACTCCTCCTCGGTCTCGTGCTCCGCCGCGTCGGCCTTCGGCGCCTCACGGATGAGGAGAACGGCGCCGGCAAGGAAGATCAGTCCGGCGACCCCGTGGACCAGGTCGGTCGGGAGGAAGGTGACGGCCTTACCGACGGTCACGGCGATCAGCGTCTGCACCAGGAAGGCCAGGCCGACACCGCACCACACCAGGACGCCGCGGTAGCGGGTCGAGAGCACCAGTGTGGCGATGAAGGTCTTGTCGGGGAGCTCGACGAGGAAGATCGACGCGAAGGTCAGGGCGACGACGGTCAGGCTCACCGGTCCAACCTATGCGGCGGCGTCGGGGTACTCGCACTGCGTGTCGGGGTCGCCGACCGTCGCGTCTGTCGGTGCTGGCAGGTAGGACAGCAAGGTGGGGTCGACCGACCGCCGAAGGAGAGCACGATGCCGAAGATCGACAGCTACCAGCAAGGCACGCCCAGCTACGTGGAGCTGATGACTCCCGACCAACAGCTGGCCGCGGAGTTCTACCGCGGCGTCTTCGGCTGGGAGATCGAGGAGAGCCCGCTGCCCGAGGAGGCCGGCGGGGGCGTCTACCTGCAGGGCCAGGTCGAGGGCGACACCGTCTGCGGGATCAGCGGTCAGATGCCCGGTTCGGAGGGCCACCCCGCTTTCTGGGGCGTCTACCTCGCGGTCGACGACGTCGACGCCGCAACGGCCAAGGTCGGAGATGATGGGCGACTACACGCTGATCACCAACACCGCCGGCGACACCGCTGGCGGGGCGATGCTGCCGCCGATGGAGGGCGTCCCGCCGCACTGGAACGTCTACTTCAACCTCACCGATGCCGACGAGACCGCCGTGAGGATCGAGTCCCTCGGCGGCAAGACGATGGCGCCGATCTTCGACGTGCCGGGAGTGGGCAGGATGGGCGTGTTCGCCGACCCGCAGGGCGCCATGTTCAACCTCATGCAGAACCCCCCGGAGTGACGCGACCTCCGAGCGGTCAGTCTGCGCGGAACGCGTCGGCCGGGTAGACCCCGAGGATCTTCACGTCGGTGGTGAAGAACGCCAGCTCCTCCAGGGCGTTCTTCAGCCCGATGTCCTCGGGGTGCCCGTCGACCTCGGCTAGGAACTGCGTGGCGGCGAAGTGGCCACCGACCATGTAGCTCTCGAGCTTGGTCATGTTCACCCCGTTGGTGGCGAAGCCCCCCAGGGCCTTGTACAGCGCGGCCGGCAGGTTGCGCACGTTGAAGATGAAGCTGGTGACGACGGGCCCGTTCCCGCGCGGCGCCTCGACGTACTCTCGGCTCAGCACCACGAAACGGGTGGTGTTGTGCTCCTCGTCCTCGACGTCGCGGGCGAGGATCTCCAGACCGTAGATCTCGGCAGCCAGCGGCGGGGCGATCGCCGCCTGGGTGAGGTCGCCGGTCTCGGAGACCTCGCGGGCCGCGCCGGCGGTGTCACCGGCGATGACTGGCTTGAGGTGGTGCTCGCGGATCACCCGTCGGCACTGACCCAGGGCGTGCACGTGGCTGTGCACGGTCTTGATCGTCTCCAGGCTCGCACCGGCCGGCGCCATCAGGTGGAACTGGATCCGCAGGAAGTGCTCGCCGATGATGTGCAGGCCGGAGTCGGGCAGGAAGTGGTGGATGTCGGAGACGCGACCGGCGATCGAGTTGTCGATCGGGATCATCGCCAGCTCGGCGTCACCGTTCTCGACCACCGCGAACACGTCCTCGAACGACGCGCACGGCACGGCCTCCCAGTCCGGGTAGTGCTGCTTGCACACCATGTGGGAGTTCGAGCCGGGCTCACCCTGGTAGGCGATACGTCGTGCGGTCACCTCCGCATCTTGGCATTGTGCGCGGCTCCGGTGGCGGGCAATGTCAACCCGTGGGTCAGCGGTTGGTCGGCGTCACCACCCGGGGCGCGGCAACCGCGGCACGCCCGCGCCCTTGCCTACGCTTGCCGGCGTGAACACCGCCCTCTCGGTCCTGGCGCTCCTGGTCGCCCTCGCCGCTCTGGGCGTCGTGATGCGCGACCGGATGGCGGCCCAGCGGCGGTCCCGTCGACTCGACGTCTCCGACCTGCCCGAGGACGCCCGCGCCCTGCGCCAGGAGGTGGCCGCCCTCCGCGGGGAGGCCGCCACCGCGCTGAAGCACCTCGCGGTGGTCCGGTACGACGCGTTCGGCACTGGACCGGACAAGAGCAGGGGCGGCCACCTGTCGTGGTCGCTGGCGCTCCTCGACGACCACGGCGACGGTGCGGTGCTGACCTCGATCCACGGCCGCAACGAGGCCCGCGCCTACGCGAAGTCGGTCACCGCGTGGACCTGCGAGCAGCAGCTCTCGCCCGAGGAGGAGGAGGCGATCGTCCAAGCCCGCCCGCGCCCCCGCCCCCGCTGAGGCGTCGCGTTGTTCTCCCGCACGCGCGTCGAGGCGTCGCGTTGTTGTCTCTCGATGCCGCCGAGGCGTCATTGCCTTCTCCTTGCGTCAGCAACGCCACGGCTCGGGCGACAGATGCGTTTCGACTGGCAACAAGACGACGCCTCGGCGGTGCTGACTGGCAACAAGACGACGCCTCGGCGGTGCTGACCGGCAACAAGACGCCGCCTCGGCGGGGGATCAGGCGGCCGGCAGCAACCAGAAGACCGGGATGACCCGGTCGGTGCGCTCGGCGTACTTCGCGTAGTTCGGCCAGGTCTTCACCATGTGCAGCCCAGGCCCCGTCCCGCTCGGCGCCGCTGAGCTCGCGGGCGACCGCGGTGTGGGTACGGCCGGCCATCGAGACGGTGACGGTGTCGGCGGCACGCACGTTGACCACCCAGACC
Source organism: uncultured Actinomycetota bacterium (assembly GCA_963805425.1). Lineage (GTDB taxonomy): Bacteria > Actinomycetota > Actinomycetes > Propionibacteriales > Nocardioidaceae > Marmoricola. The sequence continues at coordinate 251,026 of CAWDUF010000001.1, forward strand.
GGAGGCTTCGCGCCGCCGAAGTTCGAGCCGGCGATCAGCTGGCCCTCGTCGTACGGGACGCAGAGGAGGGGTGTGGATCGCAGCACGCCGGACTTGCGCCCGGCCACGGTGAGCATCAGGTTGGGCAGCCCGGCGATGCGCAGGATCGAGCAGTGGCCGCGGGTGACGCGCTGGATCAGCCGGTCGAGCCAGGTGATCTGCGGGAGCAGCTTCGGCATCCACGCGAGTGCGCCGATCTTGATCGCCAGCGGCGTCAGCATCCCCATGGCTGGCGATTCTAGGAGGCGGCGCGGATCCTCAGCGCGGGACGCGGACGAGCAGGCGACCGTGGATGCACTCCGCGCGGAGCTCCTTGCCGGGTGCGATCAGGTCGCCGTCGAGCTGCCGCGGCGCCGGGCTCTGGGTACGCACGATCACCTCGCGCCCGCGCATCCGGGTGATGGTCTCGTCGGTGCGCTTGTCCTTCGTGAGCACCCGGGCGGCGAGTGGCAGCCACGAGAGGAACCGTCGGGGGTAGAGCAGCACCACGTCGAGGAGGCCGTCATCGATGACGGCGTCCGGGATCAACGGCATCCCCGCCTGGAGATGGCCGACGTTGCCGATCACCAGCGTGCGGGCCCGGTGTCGGGTGAAGGGCCCGCCGTCGACCGAGACCTCGACCCGGATCACCGGGAACATGAGCGCCTTGAGCGCCGACCAGACGTAGGCGAGCCAGCCCACCTTCTTCTTGAAGCCCTCGTTGACGCCCTCCATGATGGCGGCATCGAAGCCCATGCCGGCCATGACCAGGAAGGTCGCGTCCTCCATCTCGTCACCGGTGACCCGGACCATGTCGACCGCCCGGTCCTGGCCGTGGAGCGCGACGTCGACCGCGGCCCGGAGGTACAGCGGGATGGAGAGGTTGCGGGCCAGCAGGTTGCCGGTGCCGGCCGGCACGATCCCGACCGGTACGCCGGTCCCTGCGAGCTCCTCGCAGACCGCACGGATGGTCCCGTCGCCACCGATCGCGATCACCAGGGCGGCGCCGGAGACGGCCGCCTCGTGCGCCATCTGATAGCCGGTGTCCTCGACGGTGGTCTCCCACCAGGTCACCTGTTGCCAGCCGGACTCCAGCGCCATCTGCTCGACCATCGCCCGGAATCCGGCCGGGTCGTCGACCTTGACCGGGTTGAGGATCGCGGCAAGCCGCCTCTCGGTGAGCGGGATCGCGTCGGGCAGCGGCTCCATGATCAGCGCGATCGACCGTGGCTGGGGGTCGAAGGCCACGAGGGCGAAGAGCACGATGGCCGCGCCCAGCAGCAGGCCGCCTGCCACGTCGGAGGTGTAGTGGACGCCGTAGAACACCCGATCTGCGCCCACGACGAGCGCGAGCGCCACCGCGGATCCCGACAGCAGCCGACGAAGGCCGCGGCGGCGGATCAGCATCGAGGCCAGCACCACGGTCACGCCTGCCGCCGCCGCCATCACGGTGGCGTGGCCGGACGGGAAGGACCAGCCGGGCGCAGAGCTGATCGGGTGGTCCCAGTGCGGGCGCGGCCGCTCGATGACCTGCTTGACGGCGTAGTAGGCGATGCGGGCGACGACAAGGACGACGACCGCCCAGAGGGCCGGTCGGCGGTACCCCTTCACCACCAGGGCGATCGCGGCGAGCACCCCGGCGAGCAGTACGTAGGTGGGGTGCGTCGCGATCGCGAGGCCTGCGGCGAGGTGACGCAGCCAGTCGTGGTCCGAGGTGAGCCGGAACGGCCGCCCGGCGAGGTGCCGGTCGAGATCGACGAGCGGTCCCCAGTCGTGGGCGACCAGCACGGCGAGCGCCACGAACAGGCCGGTGCACAGCAGCGCGCATGCCAGTGCGGTCCAGCGCCCGCGGCGGGTGTCGATCACGGCGTGGATTATGCCCCGACGCTGCGCGACCCCAGTCGAAAGGCCATCACGGTCCCGGTCGGGGCGCCAGGGGATGCCGTCAGGGTCCCACCCATCCGCTCGCACAGCCGGTGGGCGATCGAGAGACCGAGTCCGGTTCCCACCGATCGGTGGGCGGCGTACCGGTCCCGGAGGTAACCGCGCTCGAAGGCGCGTTCGTGGTCACCCGGCTCGAGCCCCGGCCCGGAGTCGGCGACCGAGAGGGTCGTGCCGGCCAGATCCTGGACGGCGCGCAGGACGACCCTGCCGCCCTCGGGTGTGGCGCGCAGCGCGTTCTCGACCAGACCGTCGAGAAGCTGGCGGACCCGCACCGGATCGCCCGGGAGCGGACGTGGGTCGGCGGGCAGCTCGACGTCGACGTGGACGCCGAGGCTGACGGCGGTCGCCTGCCAGGCGGCGGTGGTCTCGGCGAGCAGGGCGGTGACGTCGACGGTGCCCTCCTGGAGCCGGAAGTCGTCGGCCTCGAGCCGGGCCAGGGCAAGCAGGTCGGCGATGAACTGGTCGAGCCGCAGGGTCTCGGCGGTCAGGGTGGTCCCGACTTCGGCGACCTGGTCGGCCGGTATGGCGCCGTCGCGCAGCGCCTCGGCGTACCCACGCAGTGCGGTCAGGGGCGTGCGGAGCTCGTGGGAGATCGAGAGCAGGAACTCGCGCTGGCGTTCCTCGCTCGTGGCGAGTGCCGCGTCCAGGCGGGTGAGCGCGGTGCTCATCTCGTCGATCTCCTGCATGTCGGCGGGCGTCGGCTCCGGGAGTCCGCGCTCGCCACCGGCGAGCCGATGTGCACGGTCCGCGGCCTCGCGTATGCGCCGCGCCATCCGCCGCGCGACCATGAACGACACCACGCCAGCGATCAGAAGGCCCAGCAGCAGGGCGAGGCCGAGCCGCCGGAGCAGCGCGCTGGTCGCCGCGCCGACGCCGCTCGTGGGCTGGACCCCGAGCACGTACGCGCCCCGGTTTGCGAGTGCGCCGCCCCGGATCGCCCGGCCCTCGACGAGATAGTCCCGGCCGTGGACGTGATGGTGCGCCGACAGCGTGCCGGTGCTCTGCAGGTCGGCGAGATCGGCATTGCTCACGTAGTCCACCGCGTCGCCTGCGACGTTGCCACCGCTCCCGAGCAGGCCGTATCTCCGGTCGTCCGGCCCGACTGCGCGCTCCTCCCTGGCCACCAGCTGGGCGCTGATGCGCGGTGAGTCGGCCAGCGCCTGCACCGACCGGACCAGCTCGGCGCGCGACTGGTCCCGGGCCACCCCTCGCAACAGCGGCACGGCGAGTACCACCGAGACCAACGCGACGACGAAGGAGCCGAGCAACGATGCGACGACGACGCGACCGGCGAGCGATCTCCGGGCTGTGGACCTGTCGCTCATGTCACGCTCGCGGAGTATCCGACGCCACGGTGGGTCCTGATCGGCGCGGTCGGCCCGAGCTTGGCGCGGAGCTGGGCGACGTGGACGTCGACCGTCCGGCTGCCGGCGTAGTCAGCGGTTCCCCACACGCTCGACAGCAGCTGCCCGCGGGTGAAGACCTGTCCCGGACGTCGGAGCAGGGCAGCGAGCAGGTCGAACTCCGTGGCGGTCAGCTCCGTCTCGGTGCCGTTGACCTCGACGCGTCTCGCGGCCGGGTCGAGCCGAACACTGCCGAGCTCGAGCGGACTGCCCCCGACCACGGCCCTGGCGCGGCGCACCACCCCGGTGACGCGCGCGACCAGCTCCCGAGGCGAGAACGGCTTCGTGACGTAGTCGTCGGCCCCGAGCTCGAGCCCGAGCACCCGGTCGACCTCGTCGTCGCGCGCAGTGACGAAGATGATCGGGGTCCAGTCGTCCTCGGCTCGCAGCCGGCGGCACACCTCGATGCCATCCATCCCCGGGAGCCCGACGTCGAGGATCAGCACAGCCGGTCGCAGCCGGCGGACCTGGGCGAGCGCCGACCTGCCGTCGCGCTCCACGTGGACGCCGTACCCGGCCCGACTCAGGTACAGGCGTTCGAGATCGGCGATCGAGGACTCGTCCTCGGCCACCAGGACCAAGCCCTTCTCGGGCCACCGGCCAGCCTCCACGGCTCCATGAAACCGGACGATCCCGGCCCGAGGCGCCGGTCGGCTCGATTCTTACCTGCCTCGAACATCGCCCGAACCGTGCGTGCACACGCGTCACGGACGGTGGAGGCATCAAGAAGCTCGATCCACAACCGAGAGAGGACAGGACCATGAGTCCGTTGACCAGCTTCGTGTCCCGCAAGGTGATGGGTGCGGTGGCGGTCTTCGCCGTGATCGCAGCGGCCCTCGTCGGCGTCGCGGTCACCACCAGCGCCGGCAGCTCTGACACGACGACCGCCGTGCTGACGCCGGATGCGCAGGCATTCGACGAGGCCCTCGCAGACCCGGCAGTCGCACTCGACGGCGCGACGACACCATCTGGCCAGGCCGAGCCGAACGACCCCCGCAGCGCGCTGCGCGCCGACCTGTTGGCGGCCTTCAAGCTCGACGGCGAGGCCCGCCGGGCCGCGCTGGCCGACATCCGCACCAAGGCGCGGGACGGCGGGTACGGCGACCGCGTCGAGCGCCGCGCAGACCGGCGTCAGATCCACCACGAGCTGTTCTTCAGCCTGCTCCCGGACAACCTGCAGGCCGACCTGACCGAGCTCAAGGACGCACCGGCCGACCAGCGCGAGCAGCTGCGCGCCGACATCAGGGACAAGGCGCTGGCCGGGGACTACGGCGACGAGGTCAAGAAGGCGGCCGAGCAGCTCCAGGCGCTGCGTGACGGCTGACCGGACCTGCCGCACCCACCCGCCTGCCCCCGCCAGCCCTCCGGCGGGGGCAGGCCATGTCCGGCGCCGCCGTGTTACAGCCTTGTCGCGGTTGATTGCAGACTGTAATACTAGCGGTACGCCGACACGAGGAGTCCGATGCCGTCCACCCACGAGGTCACCAACCAGGTCCCGCCGCTCGTCGGCCACGACCTCGCCGACTACGCGCCGCTGCTCGAGGGCCTGGAGCGCGAGGGTGCCGGCTGGGCCGCCGACGAGCTGCACGCCCTCGGCCGTCGCGCCGGTGGCGCCGAGGCCCAGGAGTGGGGTCGTCTCGCCGAGAAGAACCGCCCGGTCCTGCACACCCACGACCGCTACGGCAACCGGGTCGACGAGGTCGAGTTCGACCCGGCCTGGCACGAGCTGATGACGGTCGCGGTCGAGGCCGGCCTGCACGCGGCGCCGTGGGCCGACGACCGTGCCGGGCGCCCACGTGGCGCGTGCGGCCAAGGAGTTCGTCTGGACCGCCACGGACGCCGGCCACATCTGCCCGATCTCGATGACCTACGCCGTCGTCCCGGCGCTGCGCGCGAACGCCGACCTGGCCGCGACGTACGAGCCGCTGCTGACCTCGACCGAGCTACGACTTCGGACTGCGGACGCCGGCCGCGAAGAGCGGGCTGATCGCCGGCATGTCGATGACCGAGAAGCAGGGCGGCTCCGACGTCCGCGCCAACACCACGACGGCCGCCGCCGTCGGTGACGGCAGCTACCCCTGGTCGGTCACAAGTGGTTCACCTCGGCGCCGATGTCGGACTTCTTCCTGACCCTCGCCCAGGCGCCCGGCGGGCTCTCGTGCTTCTTCGTGCCGCGCGTGCTGCCCGACGGCAAGCGCAACGCGATCCGGCTCCAGCGGCTCAAGGACAAGCTCGGCAACCGGTCCAACGCGTCGGCCGAGATCGAGTACGACGGCGCGCTCGGATGGCTCGTCGGCGAGGAGGGTCGCGGCGTCCCGACGATCATCGAGATGGTCAACATGACCCGGCTCGACTGCACGATCGGCTCGGCGGCAGGGATGCGGATCGCCACGATGCAGGCCGTCCACCACGCCCGGCACCGCAGTGCGTTCGGCAAGCTGCTCGTCGACCAGCCGCTGATGGGCAACGTGCTCGCCGACCTCGCGGTCGAGGCCGAGGCAGCGACGTACGCCGCGATGCGGCTGGCCGGCGCCACCGGCCGGGTGGCCCGCGGGGACGAGCAGGAGGCGGCCGTGCGCCGGATCGCTCTCGCGGTCTCCAAGTACTGGGTCTGCAAGCGCGCGCCCGTGCACGCGGCCGAGGCGCTGGAGTGCCTGGGCGGCAACGGGTACGTCGAGGAGTCCGGGATGCCGCGGCTGTTCCGGGAGTCGCCGCTGATGTCGATCTGGGAGGGCTCGGGCAACGTCGCCGCGCTCGACACGCTGCGCGCAATGGCGCGGCAGCCGGCGAGCCTGGACGCCTTCTTCGACGAGGTCGAGCTCGCCGCCGGCGCCGACAGCCGGCTCGACGACGCCATCGGCCGGGTGCGCAAGGACCTCACCGACTTCGCCGACATCGAGTACCGCGCACGGCACCTGGTCGAGCAGCTCGCGCTCGTGTTCCAGGGCTCGCTGCTGGTCAGGCACGCTCCAGCCGCGGTCGCAGACGCGTTCTGCGGCTCGAGGCTCGGCGGTGACTGGGGCATCGCGTTCGGTACGCTCCCCGTCGGCGTCGACACCGGCACCATCGTCGGTCGTGCCGGCGTGGACCTTCCGGCATGAGCGCGTTCGAGACGCTGCGCACCGAGGTCGCCGAGGGTGTCGGCTCGATCGTGCTGACCCGCGCGGCGGAGTACAACACGATCACGCCGACGCTGCGCGACGAGCTGGCAGCGGCGGTCGACCAGCACGACGCGGACCCCGCCGTACGCGTGATCCTGCTGCGCGCGGAAGGCCCGGCCTTCTGTGCGGGCTACGGTCTGGACTGGTCGACGCAGATGCAGGCGGAGGAGGCCGACGCGCTCGAGGGCCGGGTCTGGGACTCGGTCATCGACCACCGGGAGATGACCCGGTTCGTCGACACCTACATGAGGCTCTGGTACTGCCGGAAGCCGACGATCTCGGCTGTCAACGGCTGGTGCATCGCCGGCGGCACCGACCTGGTGCTCTGCTCCGACATCATCATCGCCGGCGAGGGCGCGAGCTTCGGCTACCCGCCCTCACGGGTTTGGGGTACGCCGACGACAGCGATGTGGGTCTACCGGCTCGGGTTCGAGAAGGCCAAGCGCTACCTGCTCACCGGCGACGAGATCCCGGCGCCCGAGGCGGCCCGGATCGGCCTGATCCTCGAGACCGTGCCCGACGAGGAGCTGCAGTCCCATGCGTTCGCGTTCGCGAGGCGGATGGCGCAGGTGCCGGGCAACCAGCTCGAGATGCTCAAGCTGCTGTGCAACCAGACCGCGGAGAACATGGGCATCTCCTCGACCCGCACCCTGGGCACCCTCTTCGACGGCGTCGCCCGGCACACCCAGGAGGGCGTCGACTTCGTCGGCCGCTCGGGCGAGGTCGGCATCCGCGAGGCCGTGCGGGAGCGCGACGACCCGTTCGGCGACTACGGCTCGCGCCGGTAGTAGCTGTTTCACAACTTCTGTTGTGAAACTTGCGCTTCCCGAATGAAATTTCGTTCGGGAAGCCGACGTTTCACAACCTAGGTTGTGAAACCGCACGCCTCGGCTCCAGCCGGATCACCACGCTCTTCGACACCGGCGTGTTCGACACCTTCGCGACCGAGTCGAGCGGCACCAGCACGTTCGTCTCCGGGAAGTACGCCGCTGCGCAGCCGCGGGCGGTGGAGTAGGCCACGACCCGGAAGTCCTCGGCGCGGCGCTCGCCGTCGGACCAGACGCTGACCAGGTCGACCCGGTCGCCGTCGGCGAAGCCGAGCTGCGCGAGGTCGTCGGGGTTCACGAACACCACCCGGCGTCCGGCCCGGATCCCCCGGTACCGGTCGTCGAGACCGTAGATGGTGGTGTTGAACTGGTCGTGGCTGCGGATCGTCTGGAGCAGCAGGTGCCCGGGCTGCACCCGGAGCGGATCGAGCAGGTTCACGGCGAACCTGGCGCGACCGGTCGCGGTCGGGAACTCCCGGCGGTCGCGCGGCGCGTGCGGCAGGGCGAACCCGCCGGGCCGGCGTACGCGCTCCTCGAAGTCGTCGAATCCCGGTACGACGCGCGCGATGTGCTCGCGGATCACGCCGTAGTCGGCACGCATCCCGGCCCAGTCGACACCCCCACCCGGATGATCCGTGCCGACGAAGAGCGCCTCGGCGAGCCGGGTGACGATCGCGACCTCCGACAACAACTGGTCCGAGGCGGGGTCGAGCCGTCCCAGGGACAGGTGCACCATCCCCATCGAGTCCTCGACGGTCACTGCCTGTGGACCCGACAGCTGGGCGTCGCGCTCGGTGCGTCCCAGGCAGGGCAGGATCAGCGACTCCTGGCCGCAGAGCGCGTGCGACCGGTTCAGCTTCGTGCTGACGTGCACGGTCAGGTCGAGCCCGGTCATCGCCGCGGCGGTGGCGTCGCTGTCCGGCGTCGCGGACACGAAGTTCCCGCCCATGGAGAAGAACGCCCGCACCCGGCCGTCGCGCATCGCGCGGATCGTGTCGACCGAGTCCAGGCCGTTCGCGGCCGGCGGGGCGAACGAGAACTCCTCGCCGAGCGCGTCGCGGAACGCGGCCGGCATCTTCTCCCAGATCCCCATCGTCCGGTCACCTTGCACGTTGGAGTGCCCACGGATCGGGGCGAGGCCCGCACCGGGCTTGCCGATGTTGCCCCGCAGCAGCATCAGGTTGGCGATCTCCTGGATCGTCGCCACCGCGTCGCGGTGCTGGGTCAGTCCCATCGCCCAGCACACGACGACCCGCTCGGAGTCGCAGTAGCGCTTGGCCAGCGCCGTGATCCGGTTGCGGTCGAGACCGGTCGCGGCGACCACTTCGTCCCAGTCGAGCCTCTCGAGGTGGGCGAGGTAGTCGTCGTAGTCCGAGCAGTACGCCGTGACGAACTCCTCGTCGACCGCGCCTGCCTCGACGGTCAGCTTGGCGAGCGCGGCGAACAGGGCCTGGTCCCCGGCGAGCCGCACCTGCACGAACTCGTCGGCGAGGTCGATGCCCTTGACCAGTCCGATCGCGGTCTGAGGGTTGTGGAAGCGACGCAGACCGGCCTCGTCGAGCGGGTTGATGTTCACGATGTGTGCGCCGCGCTTCTTGGCCTTCTCGAGCGCGGTGAGCATCCGCGGGTGGTTGGTGCCGGGATTCTGGCCGACCACGAGGATGAGGTCCGCGGCGTAGATGTCCTCGAGGAGCACCGAGCCCTTGCCGATGCCGATCGAGTAGGACAGCGCCGCGCCGCTGGACTCGTGGCACATGTTCGAGCAGTCCGGCAGGTTGTTGGTGCCCAGCAGCCGCACGACCAGCTGGTACAGGAAGGCGGCCTCGTTGGAGGTCCGGCCGGAGGTGTAGAACGACGCGGCGTCGGGCGACGGCAGGGCGTGCAGCCGCTCCGCGATCAACGCGAACGCGTCGTCCCAGCCGATCGGCTGGTAGTGCGTGCCTCCCCGCGGCCGGTGCATCGGCGCGGTCAGGCGACCCTGCTGGCCGAGCCAGTAGTCGGAGCGGTCGGCGAGCTCGGCGACCGGGTGGGCGGCGAAGAAGTCCCGGTCCACGCGCCGCAAGGTCGCCTCCTCGGCGACGGCCTTCACGCCGTTCTCGCAGAACTCGGCGTGGCTGCGGTGGTCCGGGTCGGGCCAGGCGCAGCCGGGGCAGTCGAAGCCGTCCTTCTGGTTGACCCGAGCCAGCGTCAGCGCCGTACGACGCACCCCCATCTGGTCCCGGGACATCGCCAGCGCCTTCGCGACCGCCGGCACACCGGCGACCGTGCGCTTGCGCTTGCCGACCTCGAGCCGGTCGTCGGAGGGATCCTCGCGGGGAGCGCGTCGTGCCATCAGGCCATTGTGGCGCGCGCGGCCGAAGGACCAAGGGATCCGGTGCCGGACCGACGCCGATCTGCCAGACTCGGAGCTGGACAGCGCCTTGTCCGTCGACCCTGGGGGTCCGATGTCCGTGTCACGCAGATTGCGCGCCGCCGCCGCTCTGGCTGCGGTCTTGCTCGTCGCGCTCGTCGCGCTCGCCGGGTGCGGGAACTCCGACGTGGCCGGCCCGCCCAAGGATGTGTCCAGCGCTTCCACCACCACGCCCTCCGACGCCGGCGACGGCACCTGGCTGCTCCGGTTCGCGACGTCCGGGGGCGCCGACGGTGAGAAGTCCCGGGCCGTCTACGTGCTGTTCGACCCGGCCACGGGCAAGGCCAGCGCGCGCTCGCTGCCCCCGGTCACGGCGACCGACGCCAGCCAGGACGAGCAGCTGCTCCTGGTCAGCGCCGATCACGCCTGGGCGCTTCCCGACACCGGCGTCCCGAAGGGCCAGGCACGCACGGGCAAGCTCGTCGTCTACTCGGTCAGCAGCGACGCGACGCAGGTCGTGAACATCCGGTCCGTGACTGGCAGGCAGCACCTCCGGGCCCTGGGCTGGGCCTTCGACCCGACCGATGCCGACGTCCTCCGGGTGGTCGACAGCGACCTCGCGGTCTGGAAGGTCGACCTCGCCGCGAAGTCGGCGACCCGTGAGACAACGCTGCCGAACCGGTCCGGCTGGATCTTCGCCAACGGCTTCGACAAGGCGACCGGCAAGCCTTATCTCGAGCGCATCGACTCCGAGGCGACCGACCCGGCCGGCAACGGTGACAGCGACGTCCGGCCGGCCCAGCGGCAGGGCGGCACCCTGATCCGGTACTACGGTGACCCGCTCGACGGGCTGCCGAAGCCGCCGTGCGGGTTCGCCGGTGGCTTCCAGTTCGACGGGGGGCTGGCCTGGATGTTCTGCGCGGACACGCCGAGCATCACGGCGTACCAGGCGCACCCGAACGGCACGACCTGGCATGCGTTCGGCCGGCCGTCGCCGAGGGTCGTGCCGCCGGCCGCCGCCGAGCTGTCCTTCGCGTTGCCGCCGGTCCGATGACATGAGCCGGTCAAACCCCTCGCGCGACCTCGATATCCTCACGGGGTGATCGATCCTCGTCTGCTCCGCGACAACCCCGACGTGATCCGCGCCGCCCAGGAGAAGCGCGGGCTGTCCGGGGTCGTCGTCGACGTGGCGCTGGCAGCCGACGAGGCCCGGCGGGGAGCCATCGCCGAGTTCGAGCGGCTGCGCGCGGAGCAGAAGCAGCTCGGGAAGCTGATCCCGCAGGCCCGGGGCGACGAGAGGGCCGCCCTGCTCGAGCAGACCAAGGCGCTGGCCGCCCGGGTCAAGACCGCCGAGGCGGCTCAGACCGCGGCCGACGAGGCCTGGCGCGAGGCGATCTCGTCGATCCCGAACCCTGCGGCCGATGCGGCGCCCGCGGGAGGCGAGGACGATTACGTCGTGCTCGAGACGGTCGGCGAGCCGCGCGACTTCGCCGCCGAGGGTTTCGAGCCGCGCGACCACATCGAGCTCGGCAAGCTGCTCGGCGCGATCGACCTCGAGCGTGGCGCGAAGGTGTCAGGCTCACGGTTCTACTTCCTCACCGGAGTCGGAGCCGAGCTCGAGTTCGCGCTGGTCAACCTCGCGATGGAGCAGGCCCGGGAGGCCGGCTTCACGCAGGTCATCGCGCCGTCACTGGTGAAGCCGCGGGCGATGGAGGGCACCGGGTTCCTGGGTCAGGCAGCCGACGACGTCTACCGGATCGAGGGCGAGGACATGTACCTCGTCGGCACCTCGGAGGTGGCGATGGCGGCGTACCACTCCGACGAGATCCTCGATGGCACGTCGCTGCCGTTGCGGTACGCCGCTTTCAGCCCGTGCTTCCGCAAGGAGGCCGGCTCGCACGGCAAGGACACCAAGGGCATCATCCGGGTGCACTGGTTCGACAAGGTCGAGATGTTCGTCTACGCGACGCTCGACGACGCCGAGGCCGAGCACCAGCGGCTGCTGGCCTGGGAGAAGGAGTTCCTCGACAAGCTCGAGCTCTGCTACCGGGTGATCGACACCGCAGCCGGCGACCTGGGCCTGAGCGCCCAGCGCAAGTTCGACTGCGAGGCCTGGATCCCGACGCAGGGCAAGTACCGCGAGCTCACCTCGACCTCGAACTGCACCGACTTCCAGGCGCGCCGGCTCGACATCCGCGGCCGCTTCGCCGACAGCGGGCCGGGCCAGCCCGAGGTGCGGCCGGTCGCCACGCTCAACGGCACCCTGACCGCGATCCCCCGAGCGATCGTGGCGATCCTCGAGACCCACCAGCAGTCCGACGGCTCGGTGCGCGTGCCGAAGGCACTGCAGAAGTGGCTGGGGCGCGAGGTCCTCGAGCCGGTGGTGCCCGCCGGTGGCTGACGGCTGGACGCCGAAGCTCGTCGCCCTCGACATCGACGGCACCCTGCTCGCCTGGGTCGACGGCCTCGGTACGACGCACGAGGAGGTGCACCCGGCCGTGCACGACGCCGTCCAGCGCGCGCACGATGCGGGCGCGCACGTCGTCCTCGCGAGCGGCCGTTCGCCGCACGGCATGACCGGGATCGCCGACCTGCTCGACCTGCATGACGACGGCTCCGACCCGCTCTGGGTCGTCGCCTCCAACGGTGCCGTCGTCTTCCGGTACCCGCCGCTCGAGATCGTCCACGAGGTCACCTTCGACGCACGTGACGCGGTGCACGCCGTGCTGGCCGAGCACCCCGAGGCCCTGGTGGCGGTCGAGGAGAGAGGCGTCGGCTATCGGCTCAACCGGCAGTTCCCCGAGGGTGAGCTCGTCCGGGCGAGATGATCGTGTCCGAGGTCGAGGAGATGATTGCCGGCCCGGTCAGCCGGGTGATCATCCGCGACCCCGACGCGACCGCGGAGGACTTCGTCGCAACCGCCGAGCGCCTCGGGCTGCACGGCACCAACTACGTCGTCGGCTGGACCGCGTGGCTGGACCTCTCACCGGTCGGGGTGCACAAGGCGAGTGGGCTGGAAGAGGTCTGCCGGCGGCTTGGTGTCGACCGGGCCGACGTGCTGGCGATCGGCGACGGCCGCAACGATGTGGAGATGTTGCGCTGGGCAGGCAGGGGAGTGGCGATGGGCCAGGCCGTCGAGGAGGTGCGCCTCGCCGCCGACGACGTGACCGCAACGGTGCAAGACGACGGCGTCGCGGTCGAGCTCGACCGGTGGTTCTGATGCTCGATCCCGTGGTCAGCACCCCGCGGCTGCGGCTCGAGCTGATCACGCCCGAGGAAGCCGGGCGGATGCTTGCGGGCGAGCGCCAGCCGTCCTGGCACCCCGGCTACCCCCGGCAGGACGACCTCGACGGCATCTCGATGATCCCAGGGTCGGGATCTGGGGCGACCGCCGAGGACCTGAGCTGGAGCCCGCGCCACGTCGTGCGTGCCTTCGACGGTCTGGTGGTCGGCTCGATCGGGTTCTTCGGCCCGCCCGACGTTGCCGATGACGGCATCCCCGAGGCCGAGGTCGGCTACGGCCTGGTCGAGGAAGCGCGCGGCCGCGGCGTCGCGACCGAGGCGGTCGGCGGGCTGCTGGCGCACACCGACCGGATCGGCGTACGCGTGCGGGCGAGCGTCGAGCCGGGCAACACCGCGAGCGTCCGGGTGCTGGCCAAGTGCGGCTTCACCGAGCTGCGCGGGTCCGATGACGAGGGCAACCTCGTGATGGCGCGGCCGCTCCCGGTCAGACCGGGCGAGACCAGCGCGGGTCGCGGCCGATGAAGCCGATCAGCCGGTCCTGAGCCGGCGCGCCGTCGGGCACCGGCACCCGCGCACCGTACTCGCCACTCTTCCGCATGGCGTCCTCGAACGACTCGAGGAAGTCGCGCAGCCACTCGGACGAGGTGCGCGACGACATCGCAGGCACGCCAGTCCGGCACCGGGGACGGGTCGTCCCAGGACCCCGCCGGCGCCGCCCGCACGAGCGCGGTGAAGTGAGCCGCCACCTGGCGGTGCTCGTCTGCCGCGCCGACCATCCGTGGCCCCGTCCCCAACCGAGTGGTTGCGCAAAGGCCAGCCCGGGCCCACGCCCTTGTGAACCCATCGGTTGACAATGCCGACCGCCTAGGGTCTTCCCGTGACGAACGCGATCCGGCTGGTGGCGACCGATCTCGACGGCACCCTCGTGCACTCCGACGGCACCGTCACCGACCGCACCCGTGCTGCGCTCGTCGCCGCCGAGGAGGCCGGGATCGAGGTGGTCTTCGTGACCGGTCGTCCGCTGCGCTGGGCCGCGGACGTCTTCGACCACGTCGGTGGCCACGGACTGGCCGTCGTGTCCAACGGCGCACTCATCTGGGACGTCGCCGCGGGTGCCGCGCGTCTGCAGCGACCGATCGCCCCGGACGCCACGCTCGCCGTGGTCGACCGGCTCCGGACCGTGCTTCCCGAGATCAGGTTCGGGACCGAGACCGTGACCGGTTGGTCGATGGAGCCGGACTACGCGGCGCACCCGTCCGACGACAGGTCGGGCAGCGCGCCGGTGCGGACGGCTCCGATGACCGAGCTGGCCGCGGAGCCGGTCTTGAAGCTGCTCGGCCTGTGCCCCGACCGCGACCCGGACGACCTCGTCGAGATCGCCGAGCGTGCCGTCGGCGACCTGGTCACCGTCACGCACTCGTCGTTCCCGCTGCTGGAGATCAGCGCGCTCGGCGTCACCAAGGCCTCGACGCTCGACCTGCTCTGCCGACAGCGAGGGATCTCCGCCGACGAGGTCGTGGCGCTCGGCGACATGCCGAACGACCTCCCGATGCTGACCTGGGCCGGTACGTCGTACGCGATGGCGAACGGGCACCCGCTCGTGCGCGCCGCGGCCACCCACGTCGCACCCTCCAACGACGACGACGGAGTGGCCCGGGTGCTGGAGTCCCTGCTCGACAGCCGCGCGGGTCGGTGGCAAGACTGAGGACATGGCAGTCATGGACCGCGACCAGGTCGACCGGGCACTCGAGGACGTCCCGCACTGGCGACGCGAGGGCGACAGCATCGTGCGCGCGGTCGAGGCACCGTCGTTCCTCGACGGGATCGAGCTGGTCGTCGCCGTCGCCCGCGCGGCCGAGGCGGCCGACCACCACCCCGACATCGACATCCGCTGGCGCACGGTCACGTTCACGTCGAGCACGCATTCCGAGGGTGGTCTGACAGCCAAGGACTTCGCGCTCGCCGCGGAGATCGACGGCGCCGTCAACCGCGTCGTCGCGCAGCAGATCGACGAGCCCGGAGAGTAACGGCCGAGCGTGAGGCAGCTCCACCGCGGACGTGTGCTGCTGGCGGTCGTCGTGGCGTTCGGAGCGCTCGTGCTGACGCCCAGCCCGTCGTGGGCATGCAGCTGCGCGAGCGCCCGGGCCCAGGAGCACGTCACGATGGCGGGGACAGTCGCCTCCGGCACGGTCGAGTGGACGGCCACCGACGGCCAGTCCCGCACCTACGAGGTCAAGATCGACGCGGTCTACAAGGGCTCGGCCGCGGCGGCGGAGAAGCTGCGGACCAGTGCGAATGAAGCGTCCTGTGGTGTCGGCAACCTGGCCCCCGGGAAGCGCTACCTCTTCTTCATCCAGGGCAAGCACCCGGGCGCCATGGGGATCAACCTCTGCGGCGGGACGACGGCGTACGACGACGCGCTCGCCGGTCAGGTCGCCGCGATCACCGGTCCGCCGGCCAAGCCGCTGGCTGCGCCGGCGGCGACGGGCCAGCCCGAGAACGCCGACCACACCGGTCTCGTCATCGGCCTCGGCGCCCTGGTGCTGCTGCTCTGCCTCGGGTCCGGCGTGGCCGTCGCCCGCCGCGGGTAGGCCGCCGAGGCGTCGCGTTGTGCCCGCGTCAGGCCGCTGAGGCGTCGCGTTGTGCCCGCGTCAAGGCCACTGAGGCGTCGCGTTGTGCCCGCGGTGTCACCGTACTGAGCAGTTTCGCGCCGTACGAGCGGGGACACGTCGACGCCTCACCGGTTCCGCAGCGGGTACGAGATGACGCCTCGACAGTGCTCACGAGGAACAGAGCGACGCCTCGGCGGGCTACTCAGAGGTACATGCCGCCGGAGTGGTCGCCCGGCGCCTGCTCCCCGTCCTGGTCGCCCAGCGATCCTTGCGCGGCGTGCGGCATCGCCCCGGGCGGCAGCGCGCGGCGCATCTGCTCCAGCTGGGCCCGCGCCGCCATCTGCTGGGCGTAGATCGCGGTCTGGATGCCGTGGAAGAGGCCCTCGAGCCAGCCGACCAGTTGGGCCTGGGCGATCCGCAGCTCGGACTCCGAGGGGGTCTCGTCGCTGAACGGGTCGATCAGCCGGTCCAGCTCGTCGCCGAGCTCGGGCGCCAGGCCCTCCTTGAGCTCGCCGATGGACGTCCTCAGCACGCCGGCGAGCCGGGACCGTCCGGCCTCGTCGACCGGCGCGGCCTTCACCTCTTCGAGCAGCATCCGGATCATGCTGCCGATGCGCATGACCTTCGCCGGTTCCTCCACCAGCTCGGTGACCTCCTCGCCGTCCTCGTCACCCGCGCCCGTGTCGGCGGGCGCCTGACCGGAGACCTCGGAGCCGCGGGGATCGATGATCAAGATCCGTGGGTCCTGGGGCTGTTCGGGCTGTTCGGTGGACATGCCGGCAACCCTAGCCCGCGACGCGCCCACGCCTCTGCTCGGGACCACCCCTGCGACCCGCCGGATCGGACGGTTCCCGTGCGCGGCCGGGACCTGTCCGGTTGACTTGTGTCATGAAGCACCTCGGACTCCGTGCGCTCGTGGGGGCGGTGGCGCTGCTCGCGGGTCTCGCGACGCTCGCCGCGTGCGGTGACGACGGCCCGACCGTTGCCTCCGGCAACGGGAGCAAGGTGAAGGTCGACGGCGACAAGCTCACCGTCGAGACCACCGAAGGCACCGCGACGATCGGCAAGGATCTCCCCGACGGCTTCCCGTCCGCCGACATCCCGCTGGTCGACGAGACCGTGCTGAGCGGCACCCAGGGCGCACCCGGCGGCCCGTTCGCGTGGTCGGTCGTGATGCAGAGCTCCCGCTCGGTGGACGACCTGTCCGCCGAGGTGCAGAAGGACTACGCGTCCTGGAAGAGCAGCGACGGCACCGGCACCTCGTTGGGAGACGTCAGCATCCTGCACTTCACCGACCACAGGTACGACGTCGGCGTCACGATCGCACGCACCGGGAGCAACGTGACGATCACCTACGTCGTCAAGGACGCCGGCTAGACCCGGAGCAGGATCTTGCCGGTGTGCCCACCGGAGTCCATCAGTGCGTGGGCAGCGGCGACGTCGTCGAGCGCCATCTCCGCGCCGACCGTCGGCCGCACGTCGCCGGCCTCGACCCACGGCCACACGTGCTCCTCGACGGCCCGCGAGATGGCCGCCTTCTCCTCGGCCGGCCTCGCTCGCAACGTGGTCGCGATGACCGCGGCGCGCTTGCGCATCAACGCCGAGACATCGAGCTCGCCCTTCGCCCCACCCTGCATCCCGATGATCGCGAGCCTGCCCTCGGGCGCCAGCGCGGCGACGTTGCGGTCCAGGTACGCCGCGCCCATGTTGTCGAGGATCACGTCGGCGCCGCCGGCGTCGCGGACGACCTCGACCCAGAGTGGAATTCCAGCAGCGGCCTCGTCGCGGTAGCTGATCGCCCGGTCGGCACCCAGCGCGCGGCACAGCTCGAGCTTCTCCTCCGAGCCCGCCGTGGTGAACACCCGCACACCCAGCGCGTGCGCCAGCTGGATCGCGAACGTGCCGATGCCTCCGGCGCCGCCGTGCACCAGGAGGGTCTCGCCGGCCTGCAGGTGGGCCAGCATGAAGACGTTCGACCAGACGGTGCACGCCACCTCGGGCAACGCCGCCGCGAACGCGAGGGGAACGCCCGCGGGCACCCGCATCAGCTGGCCGGCAGGTACGACGACCCGCTCGGCGTACCCGCCACCGGAGAGCACGGCGCACACCTCGTCGCCGACCGCCCAGCCCTCGACGCCGTCACCGAGCGAACCGACCCTGCCCGAGCACTCCAGCCCGAGGATCTCGCTGGCGCCGGGAGGCGGAGGGTAGAAGCCCATCCGCTGCAGCACGTCTGCCCGGTTCACAGCGGTCGCGACGACATCGACCACGACCTCACCGGCACCAGGGCGGGGCTCGGGGACGTCTCCGACGATCAGGGCCTCAGGCCCACCGGGGGTGGGCACGGTGACAGCACGCACGTGCCCAGCATAGGAACGGCCGGGCGCTCAGGCGTCGGCCGCCTCCAGCTCTTGCTCGATCTCGGGGTCGTCGTCCTCGTGCGCCACGTCGTAGGCGGACTTGTCCCAGCGCTCGGCCAGGGCGATTGCCGCACCGGCAAGGCGCTCGATCTCGTCCACGTCGCCATCGGCTCGGGCGGCGGCGTACCCGAGCAGGAAC
Source organism: uncultured Actinomycetota bacterium (assembly GCA_963805425.1). Lineage (GTDB taxonomy): Bacteria > Actinomycetota > Actinomycetes > Propionibacteriales > Nocardioidaceae > Marmoricola. The sequence continues at coordinate 269,143 of CAWDUF010000001.1, forward strand.
GCCGTGATCGGCGCAGCCGGCCGCTCGACGTTGTGGGCCGCCTCGCGGGCAACGTCCAGGATCAGTGACTCGTCGAGGTCGATCTCGACATCGAGCGCGTCACACAGCTCGTCGATCCAGTCGTGCAGGTTCACACGGCCACGATTACCCACAGAGCCGGGCGACGCAAGGGGAACGCCGAATCACGCGCCCTCGCTCCCACGGGCTCGTCGCCCCGGCGGTCCGTCGCCGGGCCCGTCCAGCCGCTCCCGGAGCTCCGCGAGGTCGTCCCACGTGTCGAGGTCATGGCTCTCGTCACCCGTCGCGACAACGCGGGCGAGGTCGAGCGACGCGACGAGCTCACGCATCGCCAGACCGTGGGCCGACTCGCTCGCGGACGTGTCCCGCGCTCGCTCGAGCGCAGCCGTCGAGTACGCCGCACAGAGGTATTGGACCCGCCCGTCCGCGTCGACCAGCGTCGCACCGTCGTGCTCCGCGACGGCGTCCATGAGCCGCCGCACCGTGCCCGGTGAGACCAGCGGCATGTCCACCGCGAGGACGACGATCCGAGCCGGCCGGCGCGCGAAGCGGCCCAGCCCGGCTACGAGTGCGGCCGCGGGCCCACCGCCGGCAGGGTCCTCGCGGGTGAACGTCGCCGGTCTGCTCGTGGGGACCTCGGCACCCACCACCACGACCTCCGAGGCATCGACGAGAGCCTCGAGCGCGTGCTCCAGCAAGGTGCGGCCGGCGACCTCGATCCCGGCCTTGTCGGCGCCGCCGAGGCGAGCGGCGCCACCACCGGTGAGCACGACCGCGCCGAAGGCGGTCGCTGAAGGAGGCGCCACGACTCGCAGTGTGTCACCCGGGCTGGCACGCTGGCTCCATGACGGCAGCCGCGGCCGGCGAACCGGCCCCCTCCACCCTGCGGGTGACGTTGTGGCAGCACGCCTCCGACCTCGACCCGACGGTCAATCTGAGAGCGCTGGACCGGGTCGACGACCTCGCCGACGGCGCCGACCTGATCGTGCTCCCAGAAGCGTTCGCACGTGAGTTCGGCGAACCCGGCAGCGACCTGGCCCCGTACGCCGAGCCGCTCGACGGTCGGTTCGCCAGCCGCCTCGGCGAGCTCGCGTCGATGCACGGAGTCGCTCTGCTCGCCGGGATGTTCGAGCGGTCGGAGCAGACCGAGCACCCCTACAACACGCTCGTCCTGGCCGAGCCGGGCCGCCGGACGACGTACCGCAAGATCCACCTCTACGACTCCTTCGGCTATCGCGAGTCCGACAGCCTGACCGCGGGACCGACGGAGCCGGTCGCGGCAACGGTGGGTGACTTCCGGCTCGGGCTGATGACCTGTTACGACCTGCGCTTCCCGGAGCTGGCGCGCGCGCTGTCCGCCGAGGGCGTCGACGTCCTGCTCGTCCCCGCGGCGTGGGTCGCCGGGCCCGGGAAGGTGATGCAGTGGCAGACGCTGCTGCGCGCTCGGGCGATCGAGAACGTGTGCTGGGTCGTCGCAGCTGCCCAGCCGGGTCCGCGCTACTGCGGCCACTCGATGGTGGTCTCTCCGACCGGTGAGATCCTCGCCGAGGCCGGCGAGGGCGAGGAGCTCCTCAGCGTCGTACTCTCCCTGGACGCCGTGCGCGACGCCCGCGCCACGAACCCGTCGCTGGCGAACCGCCGGATGTGAGCCTCCCGGTCCCGGTCACGGGCACGGGTGCCGGTTGCTAGGCTCCGAGGTCGATCAGGTGAGCGCTGCGGACCGTTCTCGGGGCCTCGGCAGCGCGGCTCTTGGCGGCAACCTCCCGAGCGGCGTCAACCCCAGGAGAAAGGGGTGGGACAGGTGACCGGTCCTGACCGCACCCCCGGTCGCCGACGCGCCCTGCCCGGCGACCCGGACCCGGCACGCCCCGGTACGCCGAGTCGCCCGCCGGCCCGTCGCGCCGCACGTCCCGCGGCCTCGGCCCCCTACCTCCCGCCGAGCGAGCGGCCGCCGGCGCATCCCTCTCGCCGACGGGCCGAGCCGGCGACCACCCGGTCGCCCGCACCCGCCGCGACGCCCCCTGCTCTCGCTGCACCCGCGGGCTCCGAGGTCGCCGATCGGCCGGCGACAGCTTCGACCAGCGACCCCGCCCGTCCGTACCGCAACCGACCCCGGCAAGGACCGCGCCCGGTTCCGACCCGGCGTGCCGCAGGGTCGGGTCGTGGTCGGCTCGCCCTGACCCGGACGCTGGTGGGCGCGTGGGTGCTGGTGCTGCTCGCCGCCGCCGCTGCTGTCGTGGCCGTCAGGGTCTCCTCGGACGTCCCGGAGCTCGTCGGCCAGGTCGCCGGCGGCATCTTGTCGACCGGCCTCGCGCTCGGGCTCGCCGTCCGCACCGGAGGTCGGCCGATCTGGGCGATGGTGCTCACTGCCGCGACCGCCACCACGGCCTTCGTCACCGGCTGGGAGCCACTCCTGGACGGTGCTGCGGTCGGCACCGGTGTCCTGGCTGCGACGCTCGGCGTGATGGCCACGATCCCGGCGGCGACCTTCGTCCGCGCCATCCGGGAGGCGTTCGTCGCCACCGCGATCGGCTGGGTCGGGGCCCTCGGTGTCGTCGCCTACGGGCCGCGTGCGCGCATCGACGTGGACCTGGTCCGGTTCGGCTATGCCGTCCTCGCCTTGTCGTTGGTCGGTGCGATCGCGCTGGTCTACCGGCTCGGCGCCGGCCTGCACGGGCTCGGCCGACGCGGCTACGTGGTCGCCGGTGGCGCGGTCCTGATGCTCGCGATCGCGCTGGCCTACAGCGAGGCGATCGCGCAGTGGGGGTCGCGGGACCTGGTCGGGACGATCGACGACTTCCGCGACTCGATGAAGGACACCCTGCACGCCGTGCCGCACCCGATCATGGCGCTGCTCGGCTACCCCGCACTGGTGTGGGGTGTCTTCATGCGCGCCCGGCGGCGACAGGGCTGGTGGGTCTGCGCGTTCGGGGTCGCGGTGACGTCGCCATCCGCGACCCGCCTGGTGGCCCAGGAGCTCAGCCCGACCAGCGTCGTGCTCGGTGCGGTCTACAGCCTCGTCGTGGGAGTCGCGATCGGCTACGTCGTGATCCGGGGAGAGCAGTCGCTCACGGGGACCCATGGGCGTCGGGCCCGCCGCGACGAGGAGGCCGAGGCGCACCGGCCGGAGCCGCGTCGCTTCGAGCCGCTGCACTGAGACCACCTCTATCGAGGAGCGAACGCGCGGGTAACCGCCGGACCGCGGTAGCGTCCCCGCCATGTCCGGTACGACGAGCATCCTCGCCGAGATGGTGGCCAGCGTCCTGACGGTCGCGGTCTCTCCGGGCGAACACGTCGAGGTCGGCGACACCGTGATGCTGCTGGAGTCGATGAAGATGGAGATCCCGGTGCTCGCGGAGCACGCGGGCACGGTGCTCGAGGTCAGGGTCGTCGCCGGCGACGTGATCCAGGAGGGCGACGTCCTCGTCGTGCTCGACCACTAGACTCGCCACCCGGCACCGGGGACACGTCCCCGGTTGCCTGGAGGGGTGCCGGAGTGGCCGATCGGAACCGCCTTGAAAGCGGTCGCTGGCAGAGATGTCAGCCGCGGGTTCGAATCCCGCCCCCTCTGCTCAGGCGGCTGCTGATTCAGCGCAGAGCTCGCTCAGGACACGGCGAACCGGGCGAGAACGACTACTCCGAGCCGCCGATCTCCATCGCGACGGAGTCGTAGACGAGGTCGTGCACGCGCTGTCGGTAGTGCTCGACGTCGTTGAGCAGGCGGCGTACCTCGCCGGCGACGCGATCGGCTTCGAGCCGGTCGAGCAGGCCGGACCCGATCGTGGTGATCCGGCTGAGCAGCTGGCGCCGCTCACGGTCGGCAGCACCGGTGCGGGGCGCCAGCCAGCCGTCCCATGCCTGGAAGTTCTCGTCGCTGAGGGCCTGGCGAACCGCCGAGAGCCGCTGGCGCACGAGCCAGCGCCAGTTCGACGATGCGCGCGCGCTGGAGAGCGCCTCTTGAAGGTCCGAGATTGCTGATTCGAGCGTCATCAGCGCCACCTCACGAGGGTCGGTCGTGCACAAGTGGGACCTAGAGTGTGACCCAGCCCACAACCGCCGCACAAGACCTGACCGACGATTGAAAATGGCACTGCACAATGAGCCTCGTGAGTGTGATCGGTGCGGTCGAGTACCCCCTTGCCCGGGCGGTCCGGGTGCGGCTGCTGGGGTCCGCCGCCGTTGCTCTCGGGCTGGTGGTGCTGGTGGTGACGGTGGTTCTCGCTGTCGTGCGGCCGGCTGCCGCCGCGGCGGTCGCCGTGGCCGTCGTGGTCGTGCTCGGTGCGATAGCGGCCGGCATCGTGCTCGGCCGGCGCTGGTACGTCGTCCGGCTCGATGACACCGGCTATCGGGTCCGCTTCGTCCGTGGTGTCGGGCGACCGCAGGCGCGCTGGACCGAGGTCGAGGACCTGACCACCGCGGTCGTCGCAGGCAGCCAGTGCGTGCTGCTCCGGCTGCGTGACGGCAGCACCTCGACGATCCCGGTCAACCTGATGGAGGGCGATCGCGAGGCCTTCGTCGACGAGCTCCAGCGCCGGCTCGATGCCGCCCACGGCTACCGGCGCCTCTGAGCCGGATCCGGCGATCCGGCCGACCGCCCCCGGCCGATTTCCCGCAGCCGTGCGCAGGTGGGTAACCTGTCCCTCGCTGTCGGGAGGTGTCGCCTAGTCCGGTCTATGGCGCCCGCCTGCTAAGCGGGTTGAGGGCAAACCCCTCTCGCGGGTTCAAATCCCGCCACCTCCGCGGCGATCTCGCAAGAAGATCGACGGACGGGTCGGGCCCTCGGGTCCGGCCCGCCCGCCGGTACGCCGACCTGGACACCGCCTTCTGGACGTCTCCGGGAAGTTGCAGGAACTTGCAGGAAGGTGCACTGCACGTTCATGAGGGCGAGACTCCGTTGGTGGGTGGAGACGAGGTGGGCGAGACTGGTCCTACCGACCGCATCCCCTGCGTGGTCGAGAGAAGAAGGACTCCCACCATGAGCATGTTGAAGCGTGTGGCCCGCGTCGCCGTCGGCGCGATCCTGGCGACCGGGATCTTCGCCGGTGCTGCCGCGCCTGCCGACGCAGCGCCGCTCCAGCACGGTGGCACGCCCGCCGTCCACCTCCTCGACACCGGCTGGGGCCCCTGAGGGACAACCAAAGACTCGAGACGAGGACGCACGTCACCCCCAGACAGTCCGTCACTGCCAACCCCCGGCCCGTCTCGTGACGAAGGGCGGAGAGACCCCCACTCTCCGCCCTTGTCAATTCCGCAGAAGGGTCGTGCGGGTGCAGCGGGTCAGTCGGCACTCGTGATTGTGTGCTTCGACGCCGGGTCCGCCTGGTCGCTCTCCTCCTGCTGGCCGATCGCATAGCCGAGCTGGAACCTGGTCTCGACGCCGTGCTCCGCCTTCAGCGAGGCGACGTAGCCCGCGTAGGTCCGGGTGCTGACGCCCATCCGCTTCGCGCTCGCGTTGTCGCTGTGTCCCTCGACCAGCATCCGCACGGTCATGTTGTGCACGTCGTCGGCGACCTCGCGCTCGGTGTGCAGCTCGCGATCGGTGAAGCCGCGCGCGCGTTCCCAGTAGCGCTCGAAGATGTCGACCAGGTAGGCGACCAGGCTCGGCTCGTGGATCGCGACCGCGACCTGGTAGCCCTCGGCGCCGGGCACGATCGCGAGCCGGCGGTCGACGACGATCAGGCGGTTGAAGAACTCGTCGAGGGTGCGCACCTCGGCACCGTGGGTCGTCACCTCCTCGACGTACTCGCGGGTGGCGACGCTGCGCCGCGCGGAGTGCTGGTAGAGCGTGCGCATCCGCACGCCGCGCTCGAGCGCTCGTTTGTCGCGCTCGATCGCTTCGGCCAGGATCGTCGAGGGACGCGCGCCGTCGGGCTGGGCGGTGAGCAGCTCGAACTCCGCGTCGCCGACGGCGGCGATCAGGAAGCGGTTGATGTTCGGCAGCCCGCGCAGCTGGACGATCGGCAGCTCTGCCGGCGCGGTGCGGCGGTAGGCGAGGCCGAGCTCGGCGAAGGTGTTCGCCCAGTCGGTCGACTCGGCGAGCAGCTCGGCGGCCCGCTGGCCCATCGGCGAGACCACGCGCGACTGGACGGTGGCGGGATCCACCGGAAGGTAGGACTCCGACGGCGGGTCCAGGGCCAGCAGGCCGAGGTCGACGAGGAACGTGAACCCCTCGTGGTGGGGCCCGCCCTCGACCACACGGGCGTCGTCGGCGCTGATCGCGCCCTCCATGATGACCTTCTGGTAGAGGTCGCCTGCATCCGTCTGCAGGAGACGACGGTGGGCGGCGCCGTACTCCGTGGGGGTCACCTGTCCGATTATTCACAAACATGCAACCGGTGACACCATCCAGGAGGTCACAAAATACCCGCCCGGACGGGTGGGGTGGCGCGGGTGACGACGCGGTGCCATCCGGGGACCTTCGACCGTGGCGCCACTCGCTCCGCCGCAGCAACGTGGGAGATGACCGGCGGTGCTCGCCGGCCGCGGACCCGATCGGAGGACCAGCCATGCAGTCCCTCAAGAACGCGGCCGCGGAGTTCCTCACGCACAAGCGCGTGGCCGTCACCGGGGTGTCCCGGACACCGGGGAGTCATGGCAGCAACGTCGTCTACCAGCGCCTGAAGGAACGCGGATACGACGTCTACGCGGTGAACCCGAACGCCGAGGAGATCGAGGGCGACCGGTGTTACCCGGACCTGCACGCGATCCCGGGCGGCGTCGAGTGGGTGGTCATCGGAACCCGCCCCGAGCGTGCTCGTGCGACGGTCGAGGAGTGCGAGGACCTCGGTATCAAGGACGTCTGGATGCACCGCTCGTTCGGGGGCGGGAGCGTCTCCGACGACGCGACCAGGTACGGCCGGGAGCACGGGATGACGGTGATCGACGGGGGTTGCCCGCTGATGTTCGAGCCGACCTCGGATCCAGGTCACAAGGTGATCAAGTGGGTGTGCCGGGCCAACGGCCACGCTCCCGCCCGCGTGTGACGCGCGTCCGCCGCCTCCACGGTGCTGCCGGGGTGGCCGCGGATCCGATGTGGTCCTGATCCGGTGACCGCGCGCTACAACGAGTACCCGGAGGTTGAGCCCGCGCAGTCGTCCTTCGTGGTGTCTGCGCGGGTGCAGGTGCGCGCCTGGGGGCCGCTCAGGGCGGGGTTGTCTCGGCGTCCCGGAGGGCCGCAGCGAGACCGTCGCGAGTGCGGACGCCGAGCTTCGTGTACACCTTGCGCAGGTGGTACTCGACGGTCTTCGGGCTGAGGAACAGGGCAGCGGCCGCCTCCCGGGTGGTGCGACCATCGGCCAGCAGCAGGCTCACCTGCAGCTCCTGCGGGGTCAGGACCGGGACGGAGAGTCCGCGAGTGCGGCGAAGCGTCTCGCCGGTGGCCTCCAGCTCGGCGGCGGCGCGGTCGGCCCAGCGTGTCGCCCCCAGCCGCTCGAACGTCTCGAGCGCCGCCCGCAGCCGGGCGCGGGCGTCGACGCGTCGGGCGCCGCGGCGCAGGCGCTCGCCGTACGCGAGGAGCGTGCGCGCCGACTCGAACTCGTCGAGCGTCTCCTCGTGCAGGACAAGGGCGGCCTCGAAGCGAGCATCGACCTGGTCGTCGGGCGCCAGGAGTGCGATCGCTCGCTCGGCACGTGCGCGAGCCCATGGCTGGCCCTTGTCCTCGGCGCGTGCCCGGAACTGTTCAGCGATCGCGGCGGCCTCGTCTGCTCGTCCTGCCCGGACGAGTGCCTCGGCGAGCTCCGGGCCCGGGTACAGGTCGGGGTCGCGGAGGCCGTGGGCGTCCAGTACGGCGGTCACGTGGCACAGCTCCTCGAGAGCGGCGTCGGCGTGACCCAGCGACAGGTCGAGGTCGGCGACGGCGCAGGCGGCCCAGACCTCACACAGGTACATGTCGCGCCCAGCGCACAGTGCGCGCGCCTGGGCGGCGTGCTCGCGACACCCCACTTCGTTGCCCTGGCGGGACTCGAGCCATGCGAGACCGGCGAGCGACATCGCCTCCTCCGTCGCCTGGCCGGTCTCGGCGGCGAGCCTGATCGCTTCGAGATAGTTCGCCTCGGCCCGGGACCACTCCTTCGTCGTCGCCTGCTCCCGGGCGCGGTGGAAGAGCACGGCGGGCAGTGCCCCGACCCCCGCCGACTCGCGCACCTCGTCGACGATCGCCTGGAGCCGGGCACCCACGGCCGCCTCGCGCAGGAACAGCGGCGCCAGCAGCAACCACGGAAGGCGCCGTGGATCCTCGCGCAGCTCGGGAATGGTCTCGAGCATCGGCACGGCGTCGCGGATCTCCTGCACACCCCCGTGCCCGGCCAGCACGCGGGCGATCCCGGTCGACATCAGTGCGAGCGCCCGCGCGCGAGGAGCCGTCACTCGTGGCAGGAGGGCCACCTGGCGGGTCGCCAGCTCTTCGGAGACCCGTGCGTCGCCGAGGTAGAAGGCCGCATGCACGGCGTCCGCCACCAGGACCGCCGCATCGTCTGGGCTGTCCACCTCCTCCGCGGCAGCCAGCAGGAGGTCCATCGCTTCCCGCAGCGAGCCCGAACGAGCCGCGATCGCGGCTCTCAGCTCCAGCTCGCGGACGTGCGGGCCGCGGACCGCCTCGCTGCGGTGCCGATCGAGGAGCCCGAGTGCGCGGTCGCCGAGGCCGGCGAGCCAGGCCGATTCGGCCGCGCGCAGCGACAGGTCTGCGCGGGTGTCGACCCCGGGGGAGAGCCGCGCCGCCCGTTCGTACGCCGTACTGGCGACCGAGTAGGCGGCCCGACGAGCCGCGTTGCCGGCCGCTTCGGAGAGCAGCGCCGAGACCGAGGCGTCGGGATGCCAGATCGCCTCGGACAGGTGCCACGCCCGGCGGTCCACGTCGCCCGTCGGCAGGACGTCGGCGACCGCCTGGTGAGCGGAGCGCCGCTCCCTGGTGTCCGCGATCGAGTACACGGCGGCCCGGATCAAGGGGTGCCGGAACCGCACTCGCCCGTCCGTCAGGGTGACCAGCTCGGCGCTCTCGGCGTCGGCCAGCTGGCCGACGTCCACCCCGAGCCGTGCGCAGGCCTCGGCGGTGACCTGGAGGTCGCCCGCGCACACAGCGGCGACCAGCATCCCCGCGAGGCAGCCTGGGTCGAGCTGGTCAAGGCGACGGGCGAACGCGGTGGTGACCGCCACCGGCACCCGGAGAGGTAACTCCGTCAGGTCGGTCCCGAGCGCGCTCAGGTCGGTCGAGGCGAGCTCGAGGAGTGCGAGCGGGTTGCCGCCCGTCACCCGGTGCAGCAGTGCCAGCTGCTCGGCAGTGAGCGGGTCGGCCCGATGGCCGCTCAGGAGGTCGCGGGCGCCGTCCTCGTCGAGTCCCAGCAGGCGCATCACCGGCAGCCCCTGGGTCAGGGATGCGGCAGCCGGGTCCCGCGCCGTCGCGAGCACGGCGACCGGGTCGGCACCGAGGCGGCGTGCGGCGAAGACCAGGGCGTCTGCCGAAGGCCGGTCGACGAGGTGCAGGTCGTCGACGACGAGCGCGACCGGCCCGTCCTCGGCGTAGCGACAGACCAGGGCGAGCACGGCGGCTCCGATCGCGAACCGGTCGCGAGCTCCAGGTCGGGATCCCGGCCGCTCGGAATCGAGCGAGAGCGCCGCGGCCAGGGCGTCTGACTGTGCGCGTGGAATGGATCCGATCAGCCCCAGCGCCGGGCGCAGCAGCTGGAGCAGGGCTGCGAACGGCAGCTCCTGCTCGGACTCCAGGCCGGTCGCCCGAAGCACGCGCAGGCCCTCCTGTCCGGACAGTGCCTCGTCGATGAGTGCCGTCTTGCCCACGCCCGGGTCGCCGAGCACGACCAGAGCACCGGAGCTCCCGAGGCGGGCACTGGCCAGAAGCCGGTCGATCCTCTCTCGCTCCTCCGCACGTCCGACGAGCATCGATCGAGTCTACGGCCGTCGGAGCCTGCCGAGCGGCGACGACGAGGGACGACTAGGGGGGTCACCGGACGCGGCCGGGCGAGCCGGCGACCTACGTTCAGGGCCCCACTAACCGAGGAGACGCCATGACCACCACCGAACCCGTGATCGACACCGACAAGCTGATGGCCTTCGTGTTCCGCGCAGTCGACGAGGTCGGCGCGACGCTGAACGCCGCACTCGTCGTGATGGGCGACAAGCTCGGCTACTACAGCGACCTCGCCGCACACGGTCCCACCACTCCGGCTGAGCTCGCTGAGCGGACGGCCACCGCCGAGCCCTACGCGCGTGAGTGGTTGAACGCGCAGGCTGCCGGCGACTACCTCTCGTACGACGCCTCGACTGGTCGCTACACGCTGCCGGCCGAGCACGCGGTGGCGATGACCGACCCGGAAAGCCCGGCATTCCTCCCGGGGTTCTTCCAGATCGCGCTCGGCACCGTGCACGGCACCGACCACATCGTCGACGCGGCCCGCAGCGGCGCCGGCTTCGGCTGGCACGAGCACGACACGGACGTGCACGTCGGTTGTGAGCGGTTCTTCCGCCCGAGCTACCACGCGAACCTGCTCTCGTCCTGGCTCCCGGCCCTCGAGGGGGTCGAGGACAAGCTGCGCGCCGGGGCGCACGTCGCCGACGTCGGCTGCGGTCACGGCGCGTCGACCATCCTGATGGCGCAGGCGTTCCCGAACTCCACGTTCGTCGGGTCCGACTACCACCCGGCCTCCATCGAGACTGCCCGGGCGCGTGCGGACGCGGCGGGAGTCGGTGACCGGATTCGCTTCGAGGTCGCCCCGGCGCAGGAGCTCGCCGGCTCGGGGTACGACCTGGTGACGATGTTCGACTGCCTGCACGACATGGGTGACCCGGTGGGCGCCGCCAGGAGCGTTCGCGCCGCACTTGCCGACGACGGCACCTGGATGGTCGTCGAGCCGATGGCGGGCGACCGCGTCGAGGACAACCTCAACCCGGTGGGGCGGGCGTACTACGGCTTCTCGACGCTGCTGTGCACGCCGTCGTCGCTCTCGCAGGACGTCGGCCTCGCACTCGGCACCCAGGCGGGTCCGGCACGCATCCGCGACGTCACTCGCGCGGGTGGCTTCAGCCGCTTCCGCAGCGTCGCCGAGACCCCGTTCAACCGGGTCCTCGAAGTCCGGCCGTGATCCGGATCCGCCCGGAAGAGAGGACACTGGGGCCATGACCTCCGCGGCAACGCCGGACGGTACGGCGTCCGGCGCCTCGCGCGCACCCAGGGAGCACACCTGGGTGCGCGCCAGGAACCGACCGAGGCGGGCGCTGTACCTGTCCTCGCCGATCGGCCTGGGCCATGCCCGTCGCGACCTCGCCATCGCCCAGGAGCTGCGCAGCCAGCACCCGGACCTCCAGATCGACTGGCTCGCGCAGCACCCGGTGACGCGGCTGCTCGCGGATGCCGGGGAGACCGTGCACCCCGGGTCGCGATGGCTGGCCAACGAGTCGGCTCACATCGAGGACGAGTCGGCCGAGCACGATCTGCACGCGTTCCAGGCGATCCGCCGCATGGACGAGATCCTCGTCAGCAACTTCATGGTGTTCAACGACGTCGTCGAGGACACCTACTACGACCTGGTCATCGGCGACGAGGCGTGGGACGTCGACTACTTCCTGCACGAGAACCCCGAGCTGAAGCGGTTCGCCTTCGCCTGGATGACCGATTTCGTCGGCTGGCTGCCGATGCCCGCCGGTGGCGAGTCCGAGCAGCGGCTGACGGCCGACTACAACGCCGAGATGATCGAGCAGCGGGCTCGTTACCGACGCGTGCGCGACCGGTCGATCTTCGTCGGCAACCCCGACGACGTGGTCGACGAGTCGTTCGGGCCCGGCCTTCCGGGCATCCGTGACTGGACGCGGGAGAACTACGAGTTCGCCGGCTACGTCACCGGCTTCACCCCGCCCGACCCCGAGTCCGTCGCGCGGACGCGGGCCGAGCTCGGCTACGGACCCACGGACCTGCTGTGCATCGTCACGGTGGGGGGCTCCGGTGTCGGCGACTCGCTGCTGCATCGCGTGATGGACGCTGTCCCGTTGGCTCGCCGCCGGGTGCCCGAGCTGAAGTTCCTGGTGGTGACCGGGCCCCGGATCGATCCGTCAGGTCTGCCGAGGCGCCGTGGTGCGACGGTCAGAGGCTTCGTCCCCGACCTCCACCTCAAGCTCGCCGCGTGCGACGTGGCGGTCGTCCAGGGCGGCCTGACGACGTGCATGGAGCTGACGGCTTCGCAACGCCCCTTCGTGTACGTGCCGTTGCGCAACCACTTCGAGCAGAACCTCCACGTGCGGCACCGCCTCGACCGGTACGACGCAGGGCGCTGCACCAGCTACGAGGAGGCCTGCGACCCGGAGGCGCTCGCCGAGGCGATCGTCAAGGAGCTTGCCCGGGACGTGCGCTACCAGCCCGTCGAGACCGACGGCGCGGCCCGGGCGGCGGCGATGCTCGCGGAGCTGCTCTGATGCGCGCGCTCGAGCCGAGGGTCAGCGACGTCGTGGACCACGACGGTGTTCGCGCCCACTACGAGGTGTACGGCGAGGGCGACACCACCTTGTTCCTGCTGATGCCCGACACGATCGTGCAGTCCCGTGCCTGGAAGGGTCAGGTGCCATTTCTGGCGCGCACCTTCCAGGTGGTGGTGATCGACCCGCGCGGCAACGGCCTCTCCGACGTCCCACCGACCGGTGCGCAGATGTCGTTGCAGAGCATGATCGACGACGCCTGGGCAGTGCTGGACGCGCTGGGCGTGGACCGGGCCGTCCTGGCCGGGCTGTGCACCGGCGCCGCCCAGGCCATGATCATGGCGGCCGAGCGACCTGACCGGGTGCTCGGCGTCGTCGCGATCAACCCCGGGATGGCACTGACCCCGATGGGAGCCCACAAGGCGGAGTTCGCGGCTCGCTTCGACGAGGTGCTCGACACCGACGAAGGCTGGGCGAAGCTGAACCGCCACTACTGGCTCCGCGACTGGCCGGGGTTCGCGCGGTTCTTCTTCGAGGAGATGTTCCCCGAGCCGCACTCGACCAAGCAGGTCGAGGACTGCGTGGAGTGGGCGACCCAGCCGACGGCGGAGGTGATGCTGCTCGACGAGGACGACGACGCCGACCCACGCCAGGTGCAGGACGGAGCACGCGAGGTTTGCCGACAGGTGCGCTGCCCGGTCCTCGTGGTGAGCGGTTCGGAGGACAAGTGCCAGGACCCGGATCGCGGCAGGATGGTCGCGGAAATGACGGGCGGCGAGTACGTGTTGCTCGACGGTGCCGGCCACCTGCCCAACGCCCGGGACCCGGTCAAGGTCAACCTGCTCGTGCGCGACTTCGTCCGGAGGGTTGGAGCTCGTGGCCGGCTCGTCGGTGCGTGAGCAGAGCCGAGCCCGCTACCCCGACATGGCCGGGTTCGTCGAGCGGGACCGGATCCGCGTCTTCTACGAGGTGTACGGCGAGTCGGGCCCGGCCGTCCTGTTCGTGCCGCCCTGGTCGCTGGTCCACTCGCGGGTCTGGAAGTTCCAGGTGCCGTTCCTGGCCCGTCACTTCCGGGTCGTCGTGTTCGATCCGCGCGGGAACGGCGCATCGGACCGCCCGCGCGGCAGTTCGGCGTACGCCGAGACGGAGTACGCCGCCGACGCACTCGCGGTCCTGGACGCGACCGGCACCGACCGGGCCGTCGTGGTCACCCTGTCGATCGGCGCTCAACGGGCGCTCGTGCTCGCCGCCGAGCACCCGGAGCGGGTCGACGGCCTCGTTCTCCTCGGACCCACGTTGCCGCTCGCGCCGGCGTTGCCGCGCCGGAACTTCTCCTTCGAGGAGGAGCTCGGGGTCGACGACGGGTGGGCGAAGTACAACGCGCACTACTGGCGGCGCGACTACCCGGGGTTCGTGAGGTTCTTCATCGAGCAGTGCGTCCCGGAAGCCCACTCGACCAAGCTCATCGAGGACGCGATCGGTTGGGCGATGGAGGTGCACCCCGAGACCCTCATCGACTCGAACCTCGGCCTCGACCTCGACGAGCCGACGGTGCGCAACCTCGCGGCTCGGGTGCGCAAGCCTGCCCTGGTGGTCCACGGCGACCAGGACGCGATCACCTCGCTCGACTCCGGGCGCGAGCTCGCGGCCGCACTCGGTGGTGAGCTCGTCGTCATGGCCGGCGGGGGCCACTTCGTCCACGCGCGTGACCCGGTCAGGGTCAATCTTCTGCTGCGCGACTTCGTGAGGCGGGTCAACCCGCGTGCCGGAGCGGTCACCGGCTGACATTGGCGCGCTCGGAGGGATTCGAACCCCCAACCTTCTGATCCGTAGTCAGATGCTCTATCCGTTGAGCTACGAGCGCCCGCTCGACGGTGAGGGCCGAAGAGCGATCAGCATCGTAGCGCGGGCCCGACGGCCCACGAAATCGGGCACTACGGCCCTGACGCGGTCCACCCTTGATCGATCCAATAGGCGGTACCGGGACCTGCAGGTAGATTCGGGCGCGTCCTGGTCGCGCCTGATAGTCGTGATCTGGCGCTCCCTGATCGGCTGCAACGGCGCGACGATCCAAACCTCACAGACCACTGGATCCGAGAGGACGCTAACGACGATGGCAGACGTGGAGAAGGCCCTGGACGACGCGGGCGTGACCAACCCGCACGTGCGCGAGTACGTCGCGTACTGGGCCGACCTGACCGGCGCCGAGCGCATCGAGGTCGTCGACGCAGCCGACGACGCCCGCCTGGTGAAGGAGGCGCTGGACGGCGGCGAGCTGCTGCCCGCCGGCGAGGGCCGCTACTACTCGCGCAGCTACTACAAGGACACCGCGCGCTCGGAGGAGCGCACGATCGTGGCCACCAGCGACCCGAAGGACAAGGGCGTCTACAACAACTGGCGCCCGGCCTCGGAGATGAAGCCGCTGCTCGAGGAGCGCATGCGAGGCGCGTCGGTCGGCAAGACCATGTACGTCATCCCCTACCTGATGGCGCCGGTCGGCTCCCCGCTGGCGCCGTGGGCGACCGGCGTCCAGGTCACCGACTCCCGCACCGTCGTGCTGCACATGATCCGGATGTCGCGGGTCGGCGTGAGGTACCTGGAGAACCTCGACGACCCGAACATGTTCGTCCGCGCGGTCCACGTGACCGGCGACCTGGAGAACCTCGGCCAGGGCACCCCGGAGGACAAGCGCTACTTCGTCACGGTCGCCGACGAGCGGACGATCCTGCACTTCGGGTCGTCCTACGGCGGCAACGCGCTGCTGGGCAAGATCGCCCACGGCCTGCGCCAGGCGGCGTACGACGGCTGGGCGTCGAAGAAGTTCCTCGGCGAGCAGTACATGCTGATCGGGATTCATGACTTGGAGACCGGCAAGGACTACCACATCTGCGGTGGCTTCCCGAGCGCCTCGGGCAAGACCAACCTCGCGATGATGCTGGCCCCCGACGCCCTCGGTGACCGCTACCACGTGTCGTTCTACGGCGACGACATCGCGTGGCTGTGGGTCGACGAGAAGGACGGCAAGCTCTACGGGATGAACCCGGAGTACGGCGTCTTCGGGGTCGCGAAGGACACCAACGAGGAGACCAACCCGACCGCACTCGCCTCGATCGGGGAGGGCAGCGGGGTGATCTTCACCAACGTCGCCTACAACCCCGACACCCAGGAGGTCTGGTGGGAGGGGCGCACCAAGGAGCGGCCGGCCGACGTCACCGGCTGGGTGGACTGGAAGGGCGGCGTGATCGCAGACCGCACGCCCGAGCAGGCCAACGAGCCGTGGGCGCACCCGAACAGCCGGTTCACCACCACGCTGGCCAACGTCCCCAATGTCGCCAAGGACTACGACGACCCGAAGGGTGTGCCGATCGACGCGATCATCTTCGGTGGCCGCACCCGTGACCGCGAGCCGCTGATCCGCGCGATCAACGACCTCGCCGAGGGCGTGTACGACGGGCTGACCCTGGGCGCCGAGGCGACCGCGGCCGCCGAGGGCAAGGAGGGCGTGCTCCGCTACGACCCGATGTCGAACCGCCCGTTCATGGCCTACGGCGAGGGCGACTACGCCCGGCACTACCTCGACATCGTCGGTGCCGCCGCGGACCAGCCGATCTTCGCGCACGTCAACTGGTTCCAGCGTGACCCGGAGGACGGTCACTTCCTGTGGCACGGCTACCGCGACAACCTGCGGCCGCTGCTCTGGCTGCTCCAGCTGCGCGACGGCGAGGTGAAGGGCCGCGAGACCGCGGTCGGCATCATTCCCACCGAGGACGAGCTCGACCTCGAGGGCATGGACAACGACCCCAAGGACCTCGAGACGATCCTGACGATCAACGTCCCGCGGTGGAAGCAGGAGATGGCCAACCGCGAGGAGCACCTCAAGCAGTTCCCCGGCATGCCCGAGGAGATCTGGGAGGCGCACCGCCGGGTGGCGGCCGCGCTCGACCAGGAGGCCTGAGCCCTGAGCGGACCCAGCGTCCGGCACGCGGCCGCGAGCGACGTCACCGCACTGGCGGACGTCGCCGCGGCCACGTTCGTCCTCGCCTGCCCGCCGGGGATGCCGGCCGCCTCCGTCGGGGCATTCATCGCGGAGAACCTGACCGCAGACCGCTTCGCCGAGTACGTCGCCGATGCCGGTCGCGCAGTGCTTCTGGCCGAGGACGACGGCCGCGCCGTCGGCTACGCGATGCTCGTGCACGGCGAGCCGTACGACGCCGACGTCCGCGCGTTGGTGAGGCACGTGCCGACCACTGAGCTCAGCAAGATCTACGTCCTCCCTGACGCGCAGGGCGGGGTCGTGGCCGGGGCGCTCCTCGCAGCGGCTGTCGAGGCCGCCCGCGAAGTGGGAGCTGCCGGCATCTGGCTCGGCACGAACCAGCTCAACACCCGGGCCCAGCGGTTCTACGAGAAGTCCGGATTCGAGCGGGTCGGGGCCAAGCGGTTCTGGGTGGGCGACCACCACGAGGACGACTACGTCTTCGAGCTGTCGCTCGAGTAGGGCCGGAAGACACTCGGTTGCGGCATCGTCGCCGTGCGACGATCGGGTGTGCAGCCGGCGGGGGAGGGGTCCAGGTCGACCCTGCACGCGCCGACCGAGGTCACCGTGATGACCCGCAACCTCTACCTCGGGGCGGACATCAACCGCGCCGTGATCGCGGCGAGCACGGCGCAGGCGCAGGGCGGCACCCCGCAGGAGGTCCTGGTGGCGCTTGCTCACGCGATGCAGGTGACGCGGGCGATCGTCGAGCGGACCGACTTCCTCGTCCGCGCGCCGCTGCTCGCCGAGGAGATCGCCCGGACCGGGCCGGACCTGGTCGGGATGCAGGAGGTCGCACTGTGGCGGTCCGGCCCGCTCGACCTCACGCGCGTCGGCGTACCGG
This sequence comes from uncultured Actinomycetota bacterium, assembly GCA_963805425.1. Lineage (GTDB taxonomy): Bacteria > Actinomycetota > Actinomycetes > Propionibacteriales > Nocardioidaceae > Marmoricola. The sequence continues at coordinate 286,452 of CAWDUF010000001.1, forward strand.
ACGCGACCGAGGTCGACCAGGACTTCCTCCAGATCCTTCTGGACGAGCTCGCGGCACGAGGCCTGGACTACGCGCCCGCGCAGGTCGGCATCCGGGCCGACGTCGAGTCGCCGAGCTTCGCCGGGAGCCCCTTCGACGGCACCTTGAGCGCGGACGCCCGGGACGTCCGGCTGACCCTGCGCGACGTGATCCTGGTGCGGGTCGACGAGACGTTGAGCGTTGCCGGCAGCGCCGACACCGTGTACGCCGACAACCTGGCAGCCTCGGTGCCCGGGATCACCGTGCGGTTCGACCGTGGTTACCAGTGGGTCGACGTGAACGCCGGCGGGACCAGGCTCCGGCTCGTCAACACCCACCTCGAGGCGTACAGCTCCGACCTTGCCCTGGCCCAGGCGCGCGAGCTGCTCCGCGACGCGCCCGCGAGCGACTGCACCACCGTGCTCGTCGGCGACTTCAACTCCGATCCGCTCGACGCGACCGTCGCCCCGCTCGACCGGATGCCGCACAAGGCGCCGTACGACCTGATCACCGGACCGGGCGGCTTCACCGACCAGTGGCTGCGGTGGGCAGCGGCAGAGGACGGCTGGACCTCCGGCCTCTCCGATACGGCCGACGACCCGACCGCAGGCTTCGACCACCGCATCGACATGGTCTTCGCGCGGACGCCGAGGGGAGGCGGGCTCTCGGTTGCCCACGGTGAGGTGACCGGCACCAACCTGACCGACCGCGACCCGGCCACCGGGCTGTGGCCCTCGGACCACGGTGGCGTCGTGCTGCGGCTTCGGCTCTGAGAGGGGCCGCGGATCCAGCGGACGCGTCCAGCGCACACCAACGGGCAGAAGTCCCGTGGCCGAGCTCAGCGGCACGTAGGTCGAATGCGTCCGCGCAGATCTGCCCGTTCCTCGCTCCGTCGCGCGCTCTCGGCGGCGTGACAGGGCGTTTCCGGATGGTGGAGCTCAGGGGACCGGGAAGTCCTGCGGAGGGCCTTCTCCAGTGGCGCCGTCGACTTGCTCGCGGATCAGGTCGGCGTGCCCTGTGTGGCGGGCGTACTCCTCGATCATGTCCGTCAGCAACCGGCGCAGGCTCATCCCGTCTGGGGTCGTCTGCTCCAGCCCACCGCGGGTCAGCGACTCGGCCAGGGCTTCGCGGGAGCGATGCACGGTGTCGACCCAGAGCGCACGCAGTGCAGCTGGGGTGTCGTCGCCCGCGGTACTCCACGCCCAGTCTTCCCAGTCACTTTCGAGGTCAAGCCGGTCGAAGGGCGCCCGGACCTGGCGACCGGCGAGCATGTGCTGGAAATAGAGTTCCTCGACCCACGCCAGGTGTTTGAGCAGGCCCCCCAGCGTGACCGACGACGCGCCGAGCCGCAGACCCAGGCCCTCGGCGTCCACATCGGCACACTTCCACGCGAACGTGCGCCGGTTGCGTTCCAGGGTGATCACGGCCGTGTCGACCTCATCGCCGCGCATGAAGCGCTCGACGTCCCACTCTGGTGGCCGGCCCGGCGTGAAGCCGAAGGTGCTCGTCATGCAGCAACCGTAGGCATGCCTCTGGACGGATATCGACAACGAAAGTGGCTCGGGACGTCCAAAACAACCGCCGGGCCGGGTCCTCGAGCCGGCGAGCTGACCGTCGAGGGCCGTGATGCCCGCGCTGGGCCAGCTTCGCCTAGTACGGCGGGTTCATCTCCACCCACATCTGGGCCGATGTGCCGTCCAGCTGGGGTCAGCTGTCCTAGTCGCGGTCGATCCGTTCCTCGACGGCGCCGATGAGCGCGTCTCGGAAGTGCGGGATCTTCGCGGTCAGCTCGGCCACGGTCTCGGTCGTGAAGTGCAGCACCTCCAGTGGCGTGTCGGCGACAACGGTCGCGGAGCGGAGCTTGTGGTTGATCAGCGCCATCTCGCCGATCACCTCCCCGGCTCCGAGCCGCGCGACCTCCTCGGCGTGGCGGCGTACCGAGACCTCGCCGGCCAGGATGAGGTAGGCCTTGTCAGCCGGTTGCTGCTCGACCATCAGCGCCCACCCTTCGGGCACGGTGAGGTAGGTCGCGGCCTCCACGACCTCGTGGATCTCCTGATCGCTGAAGTCGTTGAACCGGTTGACCCTGGCCAGCTCTTCGATCCGCTGCTGTTCGTCTGCGGACTGCCTGCCCTGCATGCAAGGACTCCTCTCGCGTCGACCACACCTCGGCCGAGAAGGTCCCCCCTTGCCCTGATTGTGTGGGGTGGAAACGCCCGTGTCCATCACCCAACGGCGTCAAGTGACCGTGGAGTAGGTTGATCCACCATGACGGGACGGGTCTGCATCATCGGCGCCGGCTCCTCGGGCATCACGGTCGCGCAGGTGCTGCACGCTCGCGGCGTCGAGTTCGACTGCTTCGAGGTCAGCAGCGAGATCGGCGGCAACTGGCGCTACGACAACGACAACGAGATGTCCTCGGCGTACGAGTCCTTGCACATCAACACCTCGCGTCAGCTGATGGAGTACGCCGCCTTCCCGATGCCCGCCGATCTCCCCGACTACCCGAACCACCGGCAGATCGCGACCTACTTCGACGCCTTCGTCGACCACTTCGGCTTCCGCGACAAGATCACCTTCCGCACCGAGGTGGTGACGGTGGCCCCGGCGCCGGCCGGCGGGTACGACGTGACCGTTCGAAGCGTCTCGACGGGTGCGACGACGGACGCCGAGCCGGAGACGCGGCACTACGAGCACGTCGTCGTCGCCAACGGTCACCACTGGGACCCCCGCTGGCCCGAGCCGGCGTTCCCCGGTGTGGCGTCGTTCCCCGGCGAGCAGATCCACGCGCACTACTACCGGACCCCCGACCCGCTCGTCGGCAAGCGGGTACTCGTGCTCGGCATCGGCAACTCCGCCTGCGACATCGCAGTGGAGTCTTCGCGCGTCGCGGCCTCGACCGACCTCGCGATGCGTCGAGGCGCCCACATCGTGCCGAAGTACCTGCTCGGCGTACCGACCGACCGGCTCACCGACTCGCCGATGGCGCGCGGACCGTTCAAGCTCCAGCAGTGGACGGTCGCGGCGCTGCTGCGACTGACCCAGGGCAAGGTGACCGACTACGGCCTGCCCGAGCCCGACCACGCGGTGCTGCACGCGCACCCGACGGTCAGCCAGGACCTCCTCAACCGGCTCGGCCACGGTGACATCACCGTGCGTCCGAACATCGACCGGTTCGAGGGCTCGAAGATCTTCTTCACCGACGGCTCGGCCGGTGAGTACGACGTGGTCGTCTACTGCACCGGCTACAAGGTGAGCTTCCCGTTCCTCGACGCGACCGTGGTGCGTGCCGAGGACAATCACATCGACCTGTATCGCCGCGTCGTGGACCCCGATCACCCGGGGCTGTACTTCGTCGGCCTGATCCAGCCGCTCGGCGCGATCATGCCGCTGGCCGAGGCGCAGGCCCACTGGGTCGCCGACCTCGTCACCGGCGTCGGGGCGCTGCCGTCGAAGTCTGAGATGAAGCGCGAGATCGCGACGTACGACGCCAGGCTGCGCAAGCGCTTCGTGGCCTCGAAGCGACACACCATCGAGGTCGACTTCCACGCCTACCGGGCCGAGATCGCGAGGGAGCGGAAGCGGGCGGGACGGCGGGTCTGAGTCACCGCGTCCGCTAGCTGCCCCCATGGAAGACCCCAGTGCGGGCGCCGTACAGGGCGAAGCCGAGCGAGACGACCAGCAGCACCAGCCAGGCCCGCTCGAGGAAGCGGATGGTGAGGTCGCGCTGTTCGCGGGTCGGGCGGTCGACGCTGCGATGGAGCACGAGCAGGACCAGGCCGGTGAAGGCCAGGCCGACGAGGGTGGCCAGTGCACCCCAGGCCCAGCCCGAGCTGAGCGGGTCGCCGACCAGGGCGCCGGTGCCGAACTGGCTGTCGATGCTGGTGGTGCGCGCCGGGAGGATGAACATGCTCAGCCCGATCCAGCCGGCGAGCGCGAGGCCGCGGTTGCGGCGCTGCTCGCGCCGTAGCCGACGCCGCTCGTGCCAGGTGATCATCGTGAGCACCACCGGCGGAGCGGACACCAGCCAGCCGATGAACCGCCAGCCGAGCGTCGTCGTCGGGGTCTTCTGCAGCTGCAGGGCGATGTCCTCGCCGTAGATCCGGCCGACCGCGGTGAACAGCACGGCGAACCCGACGACGGCGAGCACGAACAGTCGGCGCTCGGACGCGTCGGTTCGCTGCTGCGCGACCGTCACGCCGTCCACCTCGCTCTGCTCTCGCGCCATCGTCACCACCGAGCAGAATCTACGGGGAAAATGCACCCCGGCCGAATCGACGACCCTCCCTACACTGACCGGGTGCCGATCGTCCTGACGCTGCTCGACGAGGTCCGCTGGCAGGGCGAGCCCGTGGTGGGCGAGCGCCCGCAGGCCCTCCTGGCCGCGCTCGCCGACGGCCGGGCCGTGCGCGCCGAGCAGCTGGTCGACCGGGTCTGGGCCGACGACGTGCCGGCGAACCCCGCGAAGGCGCTGCAGGTGCTGGTCTCGCGCACCCGCGCGGCGTGCGGAGCGGACGCGGTGGCGCGCGCCGGTGACGGGTACCGTCTCGGCCTGGCTCCTGACGAGGTCGACAGCCAGGTCGTCCGGGAGCGTACGGCGGCCGCTCGCGCGGCCCTGGCCTCCGACCCAGCGGCCGCGGTCGAGCTCGCCGGGAGCGCGCTCGCGCTCGGGCGCGCTCTGGTCGACGGCCCGGGTCCCGAGGAAGAGCCAGGGCCGCTCGCCGAGGTACGCCGGGACGCTGCCCGCACTCTTCGAGCCGCCCGGCGCGTGCTCGCCCAGGCGTCGAGCAGGGCCGGCTCCCACGAGACGGCGCTGCCGCTCCTCGACGAGGCGGTGGCGATCCAGCCCGACGACGAGGGCCTCCTGGCCGACCTGCTGCGCAGCGTTGCCGCGGTCCGCGGCACCGGCGCGGCGCTGGACCGGTTCGAGGCGTTCCGGTCCGACCTGCGCGACCGGCTCGGCGCGGACCCGGGGCCGGAGCTGCGGCGGGTGCATCAGGAGCTGCTCTCGCTCGACAGCCCGGTGCGCGACGGCGTGCACTACGAGACGACCGCCCTGCTCGGACGCGGCGACGACCTCCGACGGCTCCGCGCGGCGCTGGTCGCGTCGCGGGTCGTCTCCGTCGTGGGTGCCGGGGGGCTGGGCAAGACCCGGCTCGCACACGTGCTCGGCCGGACGGCGCCGCAGCCCGTGGTGCACTTCGTCGAGCTCGTCGGGGTGACTGTCCCGGAGGACCTCGTCGGGGAGGTCGGCTCAGCCCTGGGCGTGCGCGACTCGGTCAGTGGTCGGCGCGCGCTGACCCCCCAGCAGCGGGCCGACGTACGCGCCCGGATCGCGCAGCACCTCGACCAGGCTCCGAGCCTGCTGATCCTGGACAATTGCGAGCACATCGTCGGCGCGGTCGCCGACCTGGTCGCCTACCTGGTCGCCACCAGCCGGGAGCTGCGCGTGCTCACCACCACCCGGGCTCCGCTGGCGATCGCCGCCGAGCGGGTCTACGCGCTGAGCCAGCTGGGCACCGAGGACGCCGCCGAGCTGTTCGTCCAGCGTGCGGTGGCCGCGCGCCCGGACGTCGTCCTGGACGAGGTGGCGGTCGCCGACGTCGTCGAGCGGCTCGACGGACTCCCGCTCGCGATCGAGCTCGCTGCTGCGAAGGTGCGGGTGATGTCGGCTGCCGACATCGCCCGTCGCCTGGAGAACCGCTTCTCGCTGCTCCGTGGAGGTGACCGGAGCGCGCCCGACCGGCACCAGACCCTCCTTGCCGTCATCGATTGGTCCTGGGACCTGCTCGGCGACGTGGAGAAGCGCGCACTGCGATGGCTGTCGGTCTTCCACGACGGGTTCACGCTCGCGGCGGCCGAGCACGTGCTCGGCCCGGGTGCGCTCGACGCGGTGCAGAACCTTGCCAACCAGAGCCTGCTCTCCGTCGTCGAGTCCGGTGTGGGAGTCCGCTACCGCATGCTCGAGACCGTCCGTGAGTTCGGCCGGATGCAGCTCGTCGACGCCGATGAGGACGCTGCGGCGCTCGACGCCCAGCGCGGCTGGGCGATCGCGTACGCCCGGCGCCACGGGCCGGGGCTCTTCGGGCCCGAGCAGTTCGAGGCCGTCGACGCTGTCCGCGCCGAGGAGAACAACCTGGCCGACGTGCTCCGTCAGGCGCTGGCCTCCGGAGACCCCGCGACCACCGTGCAGGTGCTCGCGACCCTCGGCACCTACTGGATGATCCTCGGCGACCACGCCCGCATCTTCGTGCTGACCGAAGTGGTCTCCGAGGTCGTCGGTCCGTGGGACCCGCCGAACGAGCTCGCCGACCCTACGCGAGTGGCGGTGGCGGTGACGATCAACAACGCGATGATCGGTGACACCGCTCATGCCGAGATGCTCCGTGCAGTGCTGCGCCGACTCGGGCCGGGGGACAGTGATCCACGGATCGCGGCGCAGGTCGTGATCATGCAGGACTTCGAGCCCACAGACAGCGAGGGATTCGTCGAACGGCTGCGCGACCACGCCGACAGCGAGGACCACCACCTGGCGCTGTCCGCGCTGCTCTGGCTCGGGTTCGGCCTGGAGAACATGGGCGACCCCTCCGGGGCGATGGTGGCCGTCGAGAAGGCGTTGCTGCGGGCCGATCCCGCGGATGGTCCTTGGTCGCGGGCGATCCTGCACACCCAGGCCGGCCAGCTCGCGATGCAGCTCGGGCAGGTCGAGGAGGCGGTCCTGCACGCCCGGGCCGCGCTGCCCGTGCTGGAGCGGCTCGGGGCCACCGACGACGCACTCCAGCTGCGGTCGCTGATCGTGCTCGCGGCGATCTGGGCCGGCGATCTCGACCGCGCCGACCGCGAGATCGACCTGCTCAACGAGCTGCGCGACATCGACTCCGTCTTCGGTGGTCGGTTGGTCGGCTATCTCAGCGTCGCGGAGCTCGCGCTCGCCCGGGACGAGGTGGGGGCAGGGCTCGCCGCCTACGATTCCGCCGTCGTACGCGTGCGGGACCTGAGGTTCCCCGGGCTCGACGCCAGCGGTTTGGAGCCTTGGGTGCTCTTCGCCGAAGCGACCGCGCTGGCGGTGTACGCCTACCACGCTCCGCCGGACGACCAGGTCGGTCCGAGTCTGTTCGACGCCGTGCGCGGCCGTGTCCGCGACGTCCTCGATCCGGACTACCCGTATCTCGACTACCCCGTGTGCGGGGTCGTCCTCCTCGCCCTCGGACTGTGGGGGCTCCGTCGCGACGCGGTCCCGGAGCGCGATGCGGTCCGGCTGGTTGTGCTCGCCGACCGGTTCGCCTACAACCGCAGCGTGCCGACGCTCTCGTGGGACCGGGCGGTCGCGTGTGTCGACGAGCGTGCGCCGGGCCTGCGCGCCGACATCGAGGCCGAGTACGGCGAACGACGAGGCCCCGGCCTCCTCGAGGAGGCAAGGGCCGTCGTGGCGAGGCTGTGATCTCCGGACCAGGTTTCGACACGCCGTCGCGCGCTCGCAACCCGACCCGCGGGCTCGCTCAAGCTGTTCGCGTCGAGCCCTGCTCGCGCCTCGAAGGCCGGCGGCTCACAAGTGCCTCTTGTAGCTCCGCACCGAGAGCGGCGCGAAGATCGCGACCACCAGGGCGCAGCCGAAGAGCGCCCATCCGACGTCGGCGGTGAGCTTGCCCTCGTTCATCAGGTCGCGGACCGCGGAGACCACGTGCGAGACCGGGTTGACCTTCACGAAGGCCTGCAGCCAGTTCGGCATGGTGTCCTCCTGCACGAAGGCGTTGGACATGAACGACAGCGGGAACATGATCATCATCGAGATGCCCTGCACCGCCTGCGCCGAGCGGGCGATGGTGCCGAGCCAGGTGAAGATCCAGGCCAGCGACCAGGCCGCGACGATGGTCAGGGCCCAGCCGCCGAGGCTCCCGAGGAAACCACCGCCGGGCCGGTAGCCCATCGCCAGACCGACCAGGATGGTCAGCGTCGCTGCGATGACGTAGCGGATCACGTCGGCCAGCGCCGGGCCCGCGAGCGGCGCGATCCGGGCGATCGGCAAGGACTTGAAGCGGTCGAAGACGCCCTTGTCCATGTCCTCGCGCAGCTGGGTGCCCATCGCCATGCAGGCGGTGAGGGCGGTCTGGGCGAGGATGCCCGGGATGATGATCGGCATGTAGCTGGCCACGCTGCCCGAGATCGCGCCACCGAAGATGTAGGTGAACATCGCGGTGAACAGCAGTGGCTGGATGATCACGTCGAAGAACTGCTCCGGGTTGCGGCGCATCTTCTGCAGCGACCGCCACGCCATCGTCATCGTCTGGCTCATGGTGTCGCGCAGGCTGTTGTGCGCGCTCGTGCGGGCGACGATGTCCTCGACGGTGAGGGGCCGACCCTCGGACGGCTGCCAGGGTCTCGGTGGGTGCTGTGGTGGTCGTGCTCATCGGGCTACCTCCAGGTCACGGTCGTCGGTGGACTCGGACGTCTCGCCGGTGTCGTGGCCGGTCAGGGCGAGGAAGACCTCGTCGAGGGTGGGCTTGTCGACGCTGACCGAGCTGATGCCGATGTCGGCCTGGCGCAGCCCGATCAGGACGTCGGCGGCGCGGTTGGGGTCGTCGAGGGCGACGTTCATCCGGGCGGACTCGGGGGTCAGCACCGGCTCCTCGCCGAGGACCCGGCGGACCACTTCGATCGCCAGCGCCTGATCGGCGCCGTCGCTCAGCTGCAGCTGGAGGGTCGAGTCGCCGACCGAGCTCTTCAGCTCCTCCGGCGTACCTTCGGCGACCTTGCGGCCGCGGTCGATCACCGCGATCCGGTCGGCGAGCTGGTCGGCCTCGTCGAGGTACTGCGTGGTCAGCAAGATGGTGCTGCCGTCGGCCACCAGGCCGCGGATCGTGTCCCACATCTGACCGCGGGTGCGCGGGTCGAGACCGGTCGTCGGCTCGTCGAGGAAGATCAGGGGCGGCCGAGTGATCAGGCTGGCTGCCAGGTCGAGCCGACGGCGCATGCCGCCGGAGAACTGGGAGATCGGCTTGTCCGCTGCCTCTTCGAGGGCGAACCGGCGGAGCAGCCGCTCCGCGGTCGCCCTGGCCTCGCGGGAAGCGACTCCCTGGAGCCGGGCGAAGAGCCAGAGGTTCTCGCTGGCGGTCAGGTTCTCGTCGACCGAGGCGTACTGCCCGGTGACGCCGAGCAGCTGCCGGATCCGGTGCGGCTCTCGTGCGTACGTCGACTCCGAAGATCTCGGCCTGGCCCTCGTCGATGGAGAGCAGGGTGGCGAGCATGCTGAGCATGGTGGTCTTGCCGGCTCCGTTGGGGCCGAGCACACCGAAGATCTCGCCGCGCCGAACCTCGAGATCGATGCCGTCGACGGCCCTGAAGCTGCCGAAGCTCTTCACCAGGCCGGTCGCCTGGACTGCGTGAGTGGTCATGTCCAGACAGTGACCTGCCCCGGTTTCACGCCGCCTTCACCACGGTTTCACGCGGATGCGGGCTACCAGCCTCGGGCGTAGGTCCCCTGGGACGGCAGGTGCGGTGCGGGTGGCAGCGGGAGCGGCGGCAGGTGCAGCACCGCCGTGCCCATGATCATGTCGGTGAAGGTCTGCCGCTTGCGGTCCCACAGCGGCCACAGGTAGCCGAGCCCCAGAATCAGCAGGTCGATCAGGTGCAGCCAGCTCCGCAGGAAGGTGAGGAGGACGCCGATCGGTCGGCCGTCGGTCTCGGAGACGACCATCAGGTGCATGCTCTGCTTGCCGAGCGACGCTCCGCGCCGGCCCTGGCGCACGACGGTGTTCCAGAACGTGAAGACGATCAGGCTCAACCAGGCGAGGTTGGCGATCGCCAACCCGACCCAGGTGCTGGCGGTCATCTGTGCGCCGCTCAGGTGGATCGAGTCGTTCAGGACGCCGAGCCCCGGCCGTGGGAGACGCTCGAGGCCGCCCCCGTCGAACGCGACGACGTACCCGACGACCTGCGCGACCACGAACGGCACCTGGAGCAGGGTGTCGATCAGGACCGCGGCGACCCGGAAGCTCCAGCGCGCGTAGTCCTCGTCGACCGTCTCGGCGGCCGCGGCCGGGAGCTCCTGTTCCGCGTCGACGGCTCGCACTGGCAGGTCGGGCCGCATCGGGTGGTCGAGCGGCGCCCGCTGCCCGGGGATCTCGCGCGTCGGGGCCGGTGCCGGCGGGAAGTGGTCGCTCATGCTGGTGGTCTCCTCGAGAATGACGGTCCGCTGAGCCTAGGTGCGCGCCGGCCGCTCGTCCCGGTATTGTCGGACAACTAAAAGTCAGTCTTGACTGTTTGTTGCCCGGCGGACAGGATGAGCCGGTGACCACCACCCGGGTGTCCCAGGAGGAGCGCACGCGCGCCATGCGCCAGCGGCTCCTCGAGGCGACCGTGCAGTGCCTGGTCGAGCACGGCTGGAGCGGCACCTCGACCACGCTGGTCTCCCAGCGCGCCGGCGTCAGTCGCGGGGCGCAGCTGCACCACTTCCCGACCAAGAACGACCTGGTCGTCGCCGCCGTCGAGACACATCGCGACGGTACGGCGCGACGAGCTGGCCGCAGGCCGCGGCGGCCCTGCCCCGCGGCCAGCGGCGCACCCGCGAGGTGCTGCGAGATGCTCGGGGAGCACTTCACCGCCGACGTCTTCGCGGCCGCGCTCGAGCTCTGGGTCGCTGCCCGCACCGACCCCGCAGCTGCTCGCCGCCGTCGAGCCGCTCGAGCGCCAGACCGGCCGCGAGACGCACCGGCTGACCGTCGAGATGCTCGACGTCGACGAGTCGAAGCCAGGAGCACGCGAGCTGGTGCAGGCGACCCTCGACCTGATCCGCGGGCTCGGGCTGGCCAACACGATCAGCAACGACCGGGCCCGTCGCAAGCAGATCCTCGACCGCTGGGCCGACGTGCTCGACGACGAGCTCCCGAGGAGAGACCGATGACCGCAGGCATCGAACCCCGTCCTCGACCAGGTGCTCGCCGACCTGACTGCCGAGGGTGATGCGCTCGAAGAGGCCGTCGCACCGCTCGACGAGCGGGCTGGCGCACGCCGGTGCCTGCCGAGGGCTGGGACATCGCCACCACGATCGTGCACCTCGCCTGGACCGACGAGTGCGCGATCGCGGCCGGCACCGACAAGGAGGCGTGGGACGCCCTGGTGCTGCGCGCGATCGCCGACCCGGACGGGCTTCGTCGACGCCGAGGCGTTCGACGGCGCGAAGGCGCCTGCGGAGCCGAGATCCTGGCCCGGTGGCGGGTCGGACGCCCGGCGCTGGTCACGATGCTGCGGGAGCTACCCCGACGGGCAGAAGCTGCCCTGGTTCGGCCCGCCGATGAGCCCGACCTCGATGGGCACCGCGCGGTTCATGGAGACCTGGGCGCACGCGCTCGACGTGTACGACGCCCTCGGGGTCTCCCTACGAGCCCACCGACCGGATCAGGCACATCGCGCACCTGGGGGTGCGGACCCGCGACTTCTCCTTCGGGGTGCACGAGTCTCGAGCCGCCGGCCGAGGAGTTCCGGGTCGACCTGGTCGCGCCGTCGGGCGAGGTCTGGACCTAGGGACCCGAGGACGCGGCCCAGACGCTGACCGGGTCGGCGTACGACTTCTGCCTGCTGGTCACCCAGCGCCGCCACCGCGACGACCTCGACCTGGTCGCCACCGGTGCCGACGCCGACCGCTGGCTCGACATCGCGCAGGCCTTCGCCGGTCCGTCCGGCGCGGGACGGGAGGCGAGCCGTGGCTGAGCTCGACCACCGTCCCGTGAGGATCGGCAACTGCTCCGGCTTCTACGGCGACCGGCTCTCCGCGATGCGCGAGATGCTCGAGGGCGGCGAGCTGGACTACCTGACCGGCGACTACCTCGCCGAGCTGACCATGCTGATCCTCGGCAAGGACCAGCTGCAAGGACCCGGTCGCTCGGCTACGCGCGCACGTTCCTCGCCCAGGTCGACCGACATGCTGGGCCTCGCGCTGGAGCGGGGCGTGCGCATCGTCGCGAACGCAGGCGGGCTCAACCCCGCCGGCCTCGCCGCCAAGCTCCAGCGAGGTCGCCGACGGCCTCGGCCTGGAGCCGAAGATCGCCTGGGTCGACGGCGACAACCTCGCGCCGCGGGCCGCCGAGCTCGGCCTCGGCGAACGCGCTGACCGCGAACGCCTACCTCGGCGCCTTCGGCATCGCGCGAGCCCTCGAGGAGGGCGCCGACATCGTCGTGACCGGCCGGGTCACCGACGCCTCGGTGGTCGTCGGTCCGGCGATCGCGCACCACGGCTGGTCGCGGACGTCGTACGACGAGCTGGCCGGCGCCGTGGTCGCCGGACACGTCATCGAGTGCGGCACCCAGGCGACCGGCGGCAACTTCTCCGGCTTCCTCGACCTCGCCCGCGACGCCACTCCGCTGGGCTTCCCGCTCGCGGAGGTCGCCGCGGACGGGTCGTTCGTGGTCACCAAGCACGACGGCACCGGCGGGCGGGTCTCGCGTCGACACCGTGACCGCGCAGCTGCGTCTACGAGGTGCAGTCGACCCTCTACCTCGGGCCCGGACGTGACCACCGACCTCGCCTCGATCACGGCTGGCCGACGACGGTGCCGACCGCGTGCGGGTCAGCGGCGTCCGCGGCACTCGCGCCGCCGCGACAGCTCAAGGTCTGCGTCAACGAGCTCGGCGGCTTCCGCAACCAGATGGAGTTCGTGCTCACCGGCCTCGACATCGACGCGAAGGCGGCCTGGATCCGCGCCCAGCTCGACGCCCGGCTCGCCGAGGCGCCGCCGCAGAGCGTCACCTGGTCGCTCGGTGCCCGTCCGCTCGCCGACGCGGACACCGAGGAGGCCGCCTCCTGCCTGCTGCGGGTGACCGTGAAGGACCCGTCGGCCGACGTCGTCGGCAAGGCGTTCACGCGCGGCCGCGGTCGAGCTCGCGCTCGCGTCCTACCCGGGCTTCACGCTGACCGCGCCGCCGGGACGCGGGTCGCCGTACGGCATCTACCGGCCGGCGTACGTCGACCGCGAGCCGAGGTCACCGAGACCGTGCACCTCTGGGACGGCCGCGAGCTGGTGATCGACCCGCCGCCGGAGGTCGGCGATCCGCCGCGACGACCCGAGCCTGCGCCGCGGCCGCAGCCCGCGCGTGGCCGAGGACGCACCGACGCGCTGCACCCGCTGGGCACCTTCGTGCACGCCCGCAGCGGCGACAAGGGCGGCGACGCCAACGTCGGCCTCTGGGTCGGTGGCGCCCGCGACGCGGCTGCGCGACCGGCGGATCGGCTGGTTGCTGCACCTGGTCACGCCCGACCATGTGCGCCGGATGATCCCGGAGGCGGACGACCTCGACGTCGAGGTCTACCCGCTGCCGAACCTCGGCGGCGTCAACGTGCTGATCCGCGGCCTGCTCGGCGACGGCGTCGCGGCCAGCACCCGGTTCGACCCGCAGGCCAAGGCCGTCGGCGAGTGGCTGCGGTCCCGGCTCGTGCACATCCCCGAGGAGTTGGTGTGACGTCGACGCGGTTTCACAACTTCTGTTGTGAAACATCCGCTTCCCGAACGCAATTTCGATTCGGGAAGCGCAAGTTCTGTTCGGGAAGCGAGGCGGCGACGATGACGTTCCTGACCGAGGAGCGCAGCGCCCTCCAGGCGAGCACCCGCACCTTCGTCGAGCGCGAGGTGACGCCGCACCTGCAGGAGTGGGAGGACGCCGGTGAGATCCCGCGTTCGCTGCACCAGGCCGCAGCGAAGGCCGGGATCCTCGCGCTCGGCTTTCCCGAGGAGGCCGGCGGCGACGGCGGTGACCTGCTCGACGCGACCGCGATGCAGGAGGCGTTCTTCGCAGCCGGCGGCTCCTCCGGTCTCGCCGCGGGTCTCTTCACGCACGGCATCGCTCTGCCGCACCTGGTCGCCAACGGCAGCGACGAGCTGGTCGACCGGTACGCCCGTCCGACGCTGGCCGGCGACCTGATCGGTTCGCTGGCGGTGACCGAGCCGGAGGCGGGTCGGACGTCGCAGGGATCCGCACGACCGCCGTACGAGACGGCGACCACTACGTGATCAACGGCGCCAAGACGTTCATCACCAGCGGCGTCCGCGCCGACTACGTCACCACGGCAGTGCGCACCGGAGGGGCCGGGCACGCGGGCATCTCGTTGATCGTCGTCGACAAGGGCACGCCCGGCTTCACCGTCGACCGGTCGCTGCGCAAGATGGGCTGGCACTGCTCCGACACTGCCGAGCTCGCCTACGTCGACGTGCGCGTCCCCGCGACCCAGCTCGTCGGTGAGGAGAACTCCGGCTTCTACCAGATCGCCGAGCAGTTCGTCGTCGAGCGGATCGGCCTCGCCGTGCACGGCTACGGCATCGCCGGACGCGCGCTGGCCCTCACCGCGCAGTACGCCCGCGACCGGGAGACCTTCGGCAAGCCGCTGATCGCCAACCAGGTCGTCCGGCACAAGCTGGTCGAGATGCACCGCCTGGTCGAGGTGGCGAAGACCTACACCCGCGAGGTGGTTGCCCGGCACGTCGCGGGGGAGAAACTCATCGCCGAGGCCTGCCTGGCCAAGCAGACCGCTGTCGAGGCGTGCGAGGCCGTTGTCGACGAGGCCGTCCAGATCCACGGCGGTGCCGGCTACATGCACGGGACCGAGGTGGAGCGGCACTACCGCGACTCCCGGATCCTGCCCATCGGAGGAGGAGCCACCGAAGTGCTCACCGACCTCGCGGCCCGACTGCTGGGGTACGCGTCATGACCGTGGAAGCTGGCGCCGAGACGGACGTCGAGCCCGTCGAGACGCCGGCGACCAACCGCGAGGCGATGCTCGCCAAGATCGCCGACCTCGACGAGCAGCATGCCCTCGCGGTCGCCGGCGGCGGCGAGCGGTACGTCGAGCGCCACCGCGCGCGCGGCAAGCTCACCGCCCGCGAGCGGATCGAGCTGCTCGTCGACCCCGGCTCGGCGTTCCTGGAGCTGTCGCCGCTGGCCGGCTGGGGCTCGGACTTCACCGTGGGCGCGAGCGTGATCACCGGCATCGGCGTGATCGAGGGCGTCGAGTGCCTGATCACCGCGAACGACCCCACCGTCAAGGGCGGGGCGTCGAACCCGTGGACCCTGAAGAAGGGCTTCCGCGCCTCGCAGATCGCCGAGGAGAACGACCTCCCGACGGTCGCGCTCGTCGAGTCCGGCGGGGCCGACCTCCCCACGCAGAAGGACATCTTCATCCCCGGCGGCAAGATGTTCCGCGACATCACCAGGTCGTCGGCGGCCAAGCAGCCGACGGTGGCGCTGGTCTTCGGCAACTCCACCGCCGGCGGCGCCTACATCCCCGGGATGAGCGACTACACCGTCATGGTCAAGGAGCAGGCCAAGGTGTTCCTCGGCGGTCCACCGCTGGTGAAGATGGCGACCGGCGAGGAGTCCGACGACGAGTCGCTCGGCGGCGCAGAGATGCACGCGCGGGTTTCGGGGCTGGCCGACTACCTCGCCGTCGACGAGCACGACGCGATCCGGATCGGGCGGCGGATCGTCGCCCGGCTGAACTGGCGGAAGACGGCAAGTTTCACAACAGAAGTTGTGAAACTTGGGGCTGGTGGGGCACCGGCGTACGCCGAGCCCGAGCACGACCCCGACGAGCTGCTCGACCTGATCCCGACCGACCTCAAGGAGCCGTTCGACCCGCGCGAGGTGATCGCGCGGATCTGCGACGGGCGCAGCGCGACCAACGGCGCCGTGTTCGACGAGTTCAAGCCGCTCTACGGGAGCTCGCTGGTCACCGGCTGGGCGAAGCTGCACGGCCACCAGATCGGCATCCTCGCCAATGCGCAGGGCGTGCTGTTCTCCGAGGAGGCGCAGAAGGCCACCCAGTTCATCCAGCTGGCCAACCAGATCGACGTACCCCTGCTGTTCCTGCACAACACCACCGGCTACATGGTCGGCGCGGAGTACGAGCAGGGGGGAATCATCAAGCACGGCGCTCAGATGATCAACGCGGTCAGCAACTCCAAGGTGCCGCACCTGTCGGTGATCATGGGCGCGTCGTACGGCGCCGGCAACTACGGCATGAACGGCCGCGCCTACGACCCGCGGTTCCTGTTCACCTGGCCCAGCGCGAAGTCCGCGGTGATGGGACCGGCCCAGCTCGCGGGCGTCCTGAGCATCGTCGCCCGCGCGGCGTCCGAGGCGAAGGGCAAGCCGTACGACGAGGAGGCCGACGCCGGGATGCGCGCCTTCATCGAGGCCTCGGTCGAGGAGCAGAGCCTGCCGTTCTTCCTGTCCGGGATGGTCTACGACGACGGCGTCATCGACCCCCGCGACACCCGCACCGTGCTCGGCATCTGCCTGTCCGTGATCGCCAACGCCCCGATCGAGGGCACCGACCGCTTCGGCGTCTTCAGGATGTGAGCGAGTACATGACGACTCCGATCAGACGTGTGTTGGTCGCCAACCGCGGGGAGATCGCGCGGCGGGTGTTCGCCACCTGCCGTCGGCTCGGCATCGGCACGGTCGCGGTCTTCTCCGACGCGGACGCCGACCTGCCGTTCGTGGGTGCGGCCGACGTCGCCGTGCGTCTTCCGGGTAGCACTCCGGCGGAGACCTACCTGCGCGGCGACCTGGTCATCGAAGCCGCGCGGAGGGCCGGCGCCGACGCGATCCACCCGGGTTACGGCTTCCTCTCGGAGAACGCCGCCTTCGCGCGCGGTGTGGCCGAGGCGGGCTTGACCTGGATCGGGCCCACCTGGGAGTCGATCGAGTCGATGGGCTCGAAGATGGCCGCGAAGAAGCTCATGGTCGAGGCCGGCGTACCTGTCTTCGGCGAGGTCGACCCGGCGGCAGCGACCGAGGACGACCTGCCCCTGCTCGTGAAGGCGTCCGCCGGCGGCGGCGGCCGCGGCATGCGGATCGTGCGCACCCTCGAGGCCCTGCCCGAGCAGGTGGCCCTGGCGTCGGCGGAGGCCGAGTCGGCGTTCGGCGACCCGACGGTGTTCTGCGAGCCCTATCTCGAGCACGGCCGGCACGTCGAGGTGCAGGTGCTCGGTGACCTGCACGGCCAGGTGCTGGTCCTCGGCGACCGCGACTGCTCGATCCAGCGTCGCCACCAGAAGGTGATCGAGGAGGCGCCGGCGCCGGGACTCCCGCACGGCGTACGCGAGCGCCTGCACGAGGGCGCCCGGCTGGCCGCCGAGGCGATCTCGTACGTCGGCGCCGGGACCGTCGAGTTCATGGTCGCTGGCGAGAAGGTCTCGTTCCTGGAGATGAACACCCGCCTCCAGGTCGAGCACCCGGTCACCGAAGCCGTTTTCGGCGTCGACCTGGTCGAGCAGCAGATCCGGGTGGCCGAGGGAGCACCGGTCCCGCACGCGCCGACCGACCCGCGCGGCCACGCCGTCGAGGTCCGGCTGTACGCCGAGGACCCGGCCGCGGACTACCAACCCCAGAGCGGAGTGCTCGACCGGTTCGAAGTGCCTGCCGACCTGGAGTTCGCGCAGTTCGCGACTTTCGGCACGCGGCTGGACTCCGGCTTCGTCTCCGGGAGCGAGGTGGGCACGCACTACGACGCCATGCTCGCCAAGGTGATCGCATGGGCGCCGACACGTGAGCTCGCGCTGCGCCAGCTCTCCGGCCTGCTCCGGCGCTCGCAGGTCCACGGCTTGCGAACGAACCGCGACCAGCTCATCGAGCTGCTGGAGCACCCGGTCTTCGTCGACGAGCAGATGTCGACTGCGTTCCTGGCCGAGGAGGACCTGGTCTCGACGTCGACCGGGCTGGTACCCGGCGAGCCGGCCGACCAGGCCCGGGCGTGCTTCGCCGCGGCGATGGCACTCGTGGAGCAGTACCGGTTGGACCGCACGGTCCAGGCGGGCATTCCGTCGGGTTGGCGCAACGTCTACTCCGCGCCGCAGGTCGAGACCTTCGACCTCGCGGGTGAGGAGATCAGGGTCGGCTGGCGTCGTACCCAGGCAGGTCTCGAGCTCGTCGACCTGTACGGCGATGCCTCCGGGATCCGTCTCGACCGGGTTGAGCAGATCCCCAGCGGCTTCCGGGTCGTGGTCGAGCACGACGGCCTGCGTGCGCCGTACGACGTCTTCGTCACCGACCGCCGTGTCGATGTCGAGTCGGCCGCCGGGCACCTCGCTCTCGGCCGCGTGCCGCGGTTCGTCGACCCGGCGGAGCAGGTGAGCGCCGGCTCCCTGCTGGCGCCGATGCCGGGCACGGTGATCGCCGTGCACGCCGAGTCGGGCGCCGAGGTCGAGGCGGGCCAGACCCTCCTCGTGCTCGAGGCGATGAAGATGCAGCACACGATCAGCGCACCCGGCGCCGGACTCCTCGAGGTCGCGGTCCAGGTGGGTCAGCAGGTTTCGGCGGGCGACGTGCTCGCTGTGGTTTCGACAGGCTCAACCACCGAGGAGACAGACCAATGAGCAACGCGTTCACCGAGTCCGAGGAGCGCCAGGAGCTGCGCCGCCAGGTCGCCAAGCTTGCCGCGACGTTCGGTCGCGAGTACTTCACCGACAAGGCGCGCAAGGGCGAGAAGACCACCGAGCTGATGGCGGCCGTCGGCAAGGCCGGCTACCTCGGGGTGAACCTCCCCGAGGAGTACGGCGGCGGAGGCGGCGGCATCGGCGACGTCGCGGCCGTCTGCGAGGAGCTCGCGGCGCAGGGCTGCCCGCTCCTGATGATGGTCGTCTCGCCCGCGATCTGCGGCACCGTCATCTCCCGCTTCGGCACCGAGGCCCAGAAGCAGAAGTGGCTGCCGGGGATCTGCGACGGCACCGGCACGATGGCGTTCGCGATCACCGAGCCCGACGCCGGGTCGAACTCGCACCGGATCACCACCACGGGGCGCCGTGACGGCGACGAGTGGCTGCTCAAGGGCCAGAAGGTCTTCATCTCCGGGATGGACGAGGCCGAGAACGTGCTGGTCGTGGCGCGCACCGAGGACGCGAAGACCGGCAAGCTCAAGCCCTGCCTGTTCGTGGTCCCCACCGATGCGAAGGGCCTGACCTACCAGCAGATCCCGATGGAGTTCACCAGCCCGGAGTGGCAGTTCCAGGTGTTCATCGACGACGTCCGGCTGCCGGCCGACGCGCTGGTCGGCGACGAGGACGCCGGGTTGATCCAGCTCTTCGCCGGTCTGAACCCCGAGCGGATCATGGCCGCGTCGTTCTCGACGGGCATCGCCCGGCACGCGCTCGATCGCGCCACGGCGTACGTCAAGGACCGGCAGGTCTGGGGCGAGCCGATCGGCGCCCACCAGGGCATCGCGCACCCGCTGGCGCAATCGAAGATCGAGATCGAGCTGGCCCGGCTGATGACCCAGAAGGCGGCGGCGCTCTACGACGTCGGCGACGACATGGGCGCGGGCGAGGCCGCCAACATGGCGAAGTACGCCGCCGCCGAGGCCGCCTGCGACGCCGCCGACCGGGCCGTGCAGGCCCACGGCGGCAACGGCATCACCCAGGAGTACGGCGTCGGCGGCCTGATCCTCGCGGCCCGCGTCGGCCGGATCGCCCCGGTCAGCCGCGAGATGATCCTGAACTTCGTCGGCATGCACTCCCTGGGCCTCCCGAAGTCCTACTGATGATGTTGAGTTGGGGGAAATGCCCCCTTGAGTCGGGCCAGATGTCCGTACGACGCGGACCCGGGCACCGGTCCGACGTGCGTCTCCCCCAACTCGACGGCGCATCTACCCCAACTCAACGAGGAGCCCGATGACAGAGCTGGTGCACTACGAGGTCGCCGACGGGATCGCGACGATCACGCTGGACTCCCCGGCGAACCGGAACGCACTGTCGCGGCAGCTGGTCGGTGAGCTGTTCGACAGGCTGGACCGGGCAGCAGCCGACGAGGCCGCGAAGGTCGTGGTGCTCCGGTCGGCCGACCGGGTGTTCTGCTCCGGCGCCGACCTGAGCGAGGCGGCGACCGGGTCGATGGAGGAGGGCGCCCGGGCGATCGTCGACCTGCAGCGCCGGATCCTCAGCCATCCGCTTCCCGTGGTGACCCGGTTGGCCGGGCCGGTGCGCGCCGGCGGTCTCGGCATCGTCGCTGCCAGTGACCTCGTGGTCTGCAGCGAGGAGGTCACCTTCGCGTTCACCGAGTCGCGCCTGGCGCTGGCGCCGGCGGTGATCTCGCTGAGCGTGCTGCCGCGGCTGACCAGCCGGGCGGCGTACGACACGTTCCTGACCGGCCGCACCTTCGACGCCGCCGAGGCCGCTGCGATGGGACTCGTGACCCGGTCGGTGCCCGACGCACATCTCGACGAGACCGTCGCCGAGGTGTGCACTGCGTTGGCGAAGGCGCACCCCCAGGGACTCCGGGAGACCAAGGCGCTGCTGGCGCGCCCGATCCTGGCGAACCTGGAGGCGGGCGCGGAGGACATGGTGGCCCTCAGCGCCCGCCTCTTCGGTTCCGACGAGGCGCGAGAGGCGATGCTCGCCTTCCTCAGCCGGAAGTCGTGACTTCGCTCAGCGGTGGATCTTGGGGCTCGGCGTGAGCAGGTCGCGGTAGTTGCCGCCGACGGCGTATGCCTGGTCGTAGAACATCTTCGAGCCGTAGGCGATGAACGTCTCGACGCCGACCCGGACGACCTTCGGGTGACCCAGGCAGGAGCTGGGCACCTTCACGGTGATCGTGTTGTGGCGGTAGTCGATGTGGCGGCCGATCGAGCACCTCACCCGTGTCTTCAGGTTCGCCTTCGTCATCACCGTGCGGCCCTTCCAGCGTCCCGGCGCAGCGTCGACGAACGCGTACCGAACCCGGTTCGGAGTCGCGATCGCGAACTCGTGGATCTGCTCCGAACCGCCCTTGAACAGGTCGCGGTAGTGCACGACGAACTTCAGGGTGCTCGAGGTGTGGGAGACCTTGATCTTGGTGATGTCGCCCAGCTTGGCTGCCGGCTCGGCCGTCGACGGAGTGTTGACGGTGTTGTGGGTGATCGGGTCGTAGGCGACCGAGTGCACGTCACCGCCGGCGTCGCGGTGGCTCTTGGTGTCGGCGTTGGCGGCGGTCGGAACGAGTGCCACGGCAGTAGCCGCAGTCGCGACGATCGCGGAACGAACGAGATTCACGGGGGACCTCCCGAGTAGGCGGTCCCGATGACCGCAGGCGTCGGCAGGATAGGCAGGTCCGGCGGCGGCGCGCTGGACATTGCCGAAATGTCCTAGTGCAGCACCCGGGGACCGAGCGCGATCCTTGCCGGTACGCCGGTCGAGTGCGCGTCGTCGGCGTAGACCCGGAGAGTGCCGGCCACGGTGGACCGGACGCCGACGCGTACCCAGGCCGGCTTGCCCAGGCACGTCCGGGGGACCTTGAGGTGGACCTGGTTGAGGTCGTAGTCGATCCGGAAGTGCAGGGCACACGGCACCGGCCGTCCGGCAGAGCCGGTCATCCACGCGGAGCCGTCCCAGCGGCCCGGGAGCGCGTCGATCTCGACGAACCGGTAGCGCCGGTCCGACTTGATCGCGATCCGGTGGAAGTCGCCGTTCGAGCCGGTGGTGAGCTCGCGCAGCCGGACCCGGATCCGGACCGACCTCGGCGCGTGGATGACCCGCGTCGCGATGATGTCGCCCTCCACGTGCCTGGACGCCGGCTTGTACGACGTCGCGCCCACCGGGCTCGACCACATGTCGGCGAGGGCGTCGTGGTCGCCGCGGCGCTCGGCGCCGGCCGCGCCCGGCACCATCACGAGCGCAGCGACCGCCACCACGGTCAGGCCACGTCGGACCAGCCTCATGCCACCTCCCGAGGGGTGGGCCTCCCTACCCACAGCGGGAAGCGTAGGGGAGACCGGCCCACGACGGCCGCATCCCGGGCCGTGCGGGTCAGAAGTCGGCGACGGGCAAGGAGATCCAGCCGCGGACGAAGGCCGACTCGTGGCGACGGCCGGCATGCTCGTCGACGGTCACCCAGGGATGGGCGCCGAGCAGCTCCTCGAGGGCGACCCGCGCCTGCAGGCGAGCGAGGTGACTGCCCACGCAGAAGTGTGGTCCGCTGCTGAACGACAGGTGCCGGGGGATCTCGCGGCGTACGTCGAGCAGGTCGGCGGTCGCGCCGAACTCCCGTGGGTCCCGGTTGGCCGCGGCGTACAGCATCATCACCTTCTCACCGGCCGGGATCGTGGTGCCGTCGACCTCCACGTCGGTCGTGGTGGTCCGGGCCAGGCCCTGCACCGACGACTCGAGGCGGAGGAACTCCAGCAGCGCGGGGGACAACAGGCCGGGGTCGTCGAGCAGGAGCTTCCTCTGCTCCGGAGCGTCGCCCAGGAGGGTGACCGCGTGCGAGATCAGGCTGGCGGTGGTGTCGCTCCCGCCGGCGACCACGACGAAGCAGAACCCGAGGATGTCCCAGTCGGAGAGCCGTTGCGTGGATCCGTCCGGGTTGTCCAGCTCCGCTCCGACCAGCGCGCCGAGCATGTCGTCGCTCGGTGTCGCCCGTCGTGCAGCGATCTGCGCCGAGAAGTACTCCATCATCTCGGCCATTGCCTGGAGGGACTCGGCCGAAGCGCGGCTCCCGGTGAGCGCCGCGGCGTCGAAGCCGTCGTTCTGCAGCTGGGTGAGCGCGTGCACCCAGGGCGCGAACCGCGCCCGGTCACTCTCCGGTACGCCGAACAGCTCGGCCAGCACGAAGGTCGGGATCGTGCTGGCGAAGTCGGCGTGGAAGTCCACGGTGTCGCCGTCGGCATGGCGCGCTGCCATCTCGCCGAGCCTGGCCCGGACGAACGTGCGGATGCCGGCCTCGAGCGCGGTGACCCGCTTCGGGGTGAACCCGCGGCCGATCAACGCCCTCAGCCGTGGCTGGAGGGGCGGGTCGAGCATCACGATCGTCGGGGGGATGCCGAGCTGACCGATCTCGTCGTGGAAGAAGGTCAGGCCGCTCGCCGAGGAGAACACCTCGGGCCGCCGCACCGCGTCCCACACGTCGTCGAACCGGGAGAGCGCCCAGAACGCCGGCGCGCGGTGGTCACCTGGGTGGTGGTGCACCGGGTCGTTCTCCCGCAGCCAGGCGAACGCCGGGTAGGGATCGGCGAGGAACGCGGGGGTCGAGCGGGTCGTACGCGATGCTCACTGCAACCCCCGGGGCCGATCTAACGGACTTTGTTAGTATCCGGGACCATGGCGCGCGACGCAACCCTCACCCGGGCCCGGTTGATCCGCGCCGGTGAGCGTCGCCTGGCTAGGGACGGCGTCGCAGGCGCTCGCCTTGCCGACATCGTGCGTGACGCGGGCCAGGGCAACGACTCCGCGGTCGGCTACCACTTCGGGTCACGACAGGGCTTGCTCGAGGCGATCATCGAGCGGCACCTGGACACGATGGAGACGGTGCGCCAGGTCTCGCTGTCCTCCCTCGACGACGCGACCGTCGCCGACGTGGTGCGGGCGATCGTCCTCCCGACCGCCGAGCTGTTGCGCACCGAGGAGGGACGCGACTTCCTGCAAATCGCCGAGCAGCTGGCCGGCTGGGCCGGGGTGCGCGTGGGCCGCCCCGCCCTGGCCATCCGGGGCACCGCGATCGCCGCTCAGCTCGCGCGCCTCGAGCAGCTCCTGCGCGAGGCGCTCCCGACGGTCATTGCCAGGGAACGCGTCGCCGCGCTGGTCACCTTCCTCACGGGCAGCCTCGCCGAGCGGGCGCGCGCCCTCGACGCCGGCCGTCGGCAACCGCTGGGGCACGACCGTTACGTCGACAACCTCACCGCGATGCTCGTTGCCGCGATGACGGGGTGACACCGAGGAGAACTCGCGAACCCGAGCGTGAGACGAGTGACACCTTCGGCCATTGCGCGTGTCGGTGCGCGAACAGCGAGCGCGATCCGCCGACCATTCAGGCGTGAGACGCTCCCTCGCGCTGGTTGCGCTCGTCCTGGGGATCCAGGCCGGTCCGTTCAGCGCGTCGGCGACCTCGTCGGCGGCCGCGTCGGTCGGTACGACGGCACAGGCCGCCGCGGCGCCGGTGAGGGGCACGCTGCCGCGGGCGGCGGCGGAGGGCACTGTCGCCCGGCAGAAGGCCGAGAAGAGCTGCCCGGCCGGCCTGGTCGCGCTCACCTTCGACGACGGGCCGGCACGCCACCTGACGCGGAAGCTGGTCGGGATCCTGCAGGACCACCACGTCCCCGCGACGTTCTTCATGGTCGGCGGCCGGGCCGAGTCGGCCCCGGCGGCCGCCCGGCTGGTGGCGCGGGCCGGCTTCACGATCGGCAACCACACCTGGTCCCATCCCGAGCTGACACTCCTCTCGGACCGGGCGATCAGGCAGCAGATCCGGAGCACCGCGCGGGAGCTCCGGCACGTCGGGGTGCCCCGGAGCAGGCTGATGCGGCCGCCGTACGGCGCCATCGACGCGCGTGTCCGGGCAGATGTGCGGGCGCTCGGCCTCGTGCCGGTGCTGTGGAACGTCGACTCCGAGGACTGGCGTGGCGGCGGCTCTCGCCAGATCGCGGACTCGATCCTGCGCCAGCTCGTGCGGCACCGGGACAACATCGTGCTGCAGCACGATGGCGTCAGGAACTCCCCGGCGTCGGTTGCGGCCGTGCCGAGGGTGATCCGGCAGGCCCGGCAGCGCGGGTACTGCTTCGGTGGCCTCGGGCCGCACGGGCACGTGCTTTCGCCTCCAGCCGCCGCTGACCCCGCGGCTCCCACGACTGCACCGGCGGCGGTCGCTGCCGAGCCGGGCAGGGCGGTCGTGGACACCCCGTTCGGCACCGTGCCGGACAGCGCCGGAGCGACGACCTAGTCGACCAGCACCGGGTCGCCGACGGCGATCGTGCCCGTGGTCTCGGGGATCAACTGGATCGCGAACCAGGTCTCGCCGTCCCACTGCCGGTGCCGTGCGAGCGTGCGGATCGGCTCCTTGCCGGTCGAGAGGTCGTCGGGCGAGATCATCGTCATCACGCACCGGTCGACGAGCTTGGCCTTGCGGAACGTGACCGCGCCGATCCGGATGCGTCTGCCAGCCGTCCTCGGCGAAGGGCTCGGCGCCGTCGACGACGAGGTTGGGCCGGAACCGCTCGATCGGGAGCCGCGCCGGCGGGTCCTCGCCGCGAGACAGCGCCTCCTCGACGATCCAGTCGTTGAGCCGGGCCATCGAGTCGAGCGATGCCAGCGTGACCGGATAGCCGTCCGCGAACGCGGTGTGCTCGCCCGGCTGGCTGTGGGCGGGGTTCAGCGCACGCCGGGCCGGGTCGTCGCACCAGACCAGGGCCAGGTCGTCGCGACCGAGCACGTCGCGGATCCAGGCGCTCGCGGCGCCGTCGGCGGGCCTGGCCACCAGGTCGTGGCGGTGCAGGCGGACCGGTACGGCCTCGGCGTTCGGCTCGTCGACCTCGATCGGGTCGTGGCCGGCTGTGGAGAGACGAAGCGCGCGCCGCACCGACGGGTCGGTCGCGGGGGTGTCGGCGGTGATCCGGAACAGCTCGTGCAGCTCGCGGGCGGTGACGAGCGTGCCGTCCCCGTCGACGACCATCCACCTCCGGTCACCGACCAGGCCCCACGGTCTGACGTCCGCGGCGTCGACCTGCCGGATCGCGGTGCTCTTCACGGGGTGGACGGCGATGCCGCGCAGCACGACGGTCACCGGCCGAGCCACCTCCCGAGCCGGTCGAGACCTTCGTGGATCTCCGTGTCGGACCCCGGCGAAGGACAGCCGGACGAACTGGTTCCCGCGGCGAGTGTCGAAGTCGATCCCCGGGGCCATCGCGACGCCGGTCTCCTCGAGCACCCGGAGGCACCACGCGTAGGAGTCGTCGGTCAGGTGGCCGACGTCGGCGTAGACGTAGAACGCACCGTCGGCGGGAGCGAGCTTGTCGATGCCCAGGCCCGGCAGCCCGTCGAGGAGGACCTGCCGGTTGACGGCGTACCGGGCGACGTGGCCGTCGAGCTCGGCGTACGACTCGGGCGTGAACGCGGCGATCGCGGCGTACTGGGAGAGCACCGGCGGACAGATCGTGAAGTTGCCGGTGAGCACGTCGACGGGCCGGCGCAGGTCCTCGGGCACGACCATCCAGCCCAGCCGCCACCCGGTCATCGAGAAGTACTTCGAGAACGATCCGAAGATCACCCCGGTCCGCGAGGTCTGCCAGGCCGAGGAGGTCCCCCCGGTGGTCGAGCCTGTCGAGACCCCGTACGTGATGCCGTGGTAGATCTCGTCGGAGATCAGCCGGACCCCGCGCTCCTCGCACCAGGCCGCGATCGCAGCGAGCTCGGTGGCCGGGATCATCGTGCCGGTCGGGTTGGCCGGCGAGGCGACCACGACCCCCGCGATCGGACCCGCGACGCCCTCGAGCAGCTCGACCGTCGGCTGGAACCGGGTCTCCGGTCCGCAGTCGACCTCGACGACCTCGCAGCCGAGCGCGGTGAGCACGTTGCGGTAGCAGGGGTAGCCGGGTCGCGCCATCACCACCCGGTCGCCGGCCTCGAAGGCAGCGAGGAACGCGAGCAGGAAGCCCCCCGACGACCCGGTGGTCACCACGACGTCGTCGGCGCCCACCTCGATCCCCGAGGTACGTCGGTGGTGGGCCGCGATCGCCTCCCGCAGCTCCGGTACGCCGGTCGCGACGGTGTAGCCGAGCAGGTCCGTGTCGAGCAGCCGCCTGGCCTCCTCGCGGACCGCCTCCGGCGCGCCGGTCGACGGCTGGCCGGGGGCGAGGTTGACCAGGTCGCCGTGGCTCGCCTGCCGGGCCCGGGCACCGGCCAGCAGGTCCATGACGTGGAACGGGGGCACGTTCGCCCGCTGGGCCACCTGGAGACGTGGGGTCACGGGGCCACGTTAGTGCCGGCGGTTCAGGCTCCCGCGCGGGCCGCCCGCCGGCCCGCCCGGCGCCCGAAGTAGGACCCCTCGGCGAGCTGGGTGCCCGAGGAGTAGCCCTTGCCGTCCTGGGCGATGTTCGCCGCGCAAGCTCCGGCGGCGTACAGGCCTTCGATCACGTGCCCGTCCTCCGCGACCACCTCGCCGTCGACGGTGGTGCGCATGCCGCCGAGGGTGAAGCCGGCGTACAGCGCCTTGCCGAGGGTCAGGTCGTAGGCACCCCACGGGCCCTGGTCCTGCGGCTCGATCCACTCCGGCGCCTTGTGGAAGTCGGGGTCCTGGTTGCGGCGCGCGTGCTCGTTGTAGCGCGAGAGCGTCGCCCCGAGCCGACCCTCCGGGATGCCCAGCGCCTGCTCCATCTCCGCGACCGTCTCCCAGCCGTCGATGAAGGGGCACAGTGGCATCGACGGGTGCTCGATGTGCGCCGAGTCGACGATCAGGTACGCCGCCTGGTCGGGCTGGTCCATCACGAAGCCCGAGGTGCGCGCGTGGTAGCTGTCCTCGGCCACGAAGCGGTCACCGTTCTTGTTCACCACGATGCCGGTGACCAGCTGCGACGGCGGGTAGAACGGCGCGGTGATGAACGGCTGGTCCATGAATCTCAGCTCGGCGCCGACCGACTCCCCGAGCCGGATGCCCAGTCCGTCGTCGTAGGTGCTGCCGAGGACGAAGAGCTTCTCCCCGAGCGCGGGGGTGAACGCCGCGACCATCTCGGGATTCATCACGAAGCCGCCGGCCGCGACGATGACCGCCTTGGCCCGGAGGAAGCCGGTCTCCTTGAACTTCTTCCACGCCACGCCGACGACCCGGGTTTCGCCAGGCTCAACCTCCGAGGATTCGACCACGAGGTTCGTCACGCCGGTCTCGTAGCGCACGTCGACCCCGGCCTCCTCGACGCGCTTGGACAGCAGGTCCATCACCATCTGGGTGCCACCGGTGTCGCCCGGCACCGGCACCTTGTGCCCGCGTGGCGCAGGCACGGCCAGATCGCGGAACGGGTGCACCTTCTCGTTGCCGGTGAACATCAGACCCTCGGTGTTCGGCTGGATCACGGCCTTGCCGGGGAAGTAGGACCGCTCGAACTCGAAGCCCAGCGCCTCGATCCAGTCGAAGTGCTCGACGCTGTCGTCGCAGAACGCCCGGATCTTCTCCGGCTCGGGATCGCGGCTGACGGCCAGCAGGTACTTGTACATCTCCTCGGCGCTGTCCTCGTGACCGGTCGCCTGCTGCACGGCGGTGCCGCCGCCGAGGTAGAAGTGCCCGCCGGACATCGCGCTGGTGCCGCCGTAGGTCGCCGCGCGCTCCAGCAGCACGACCCTCGCGCCCGCGCGCGCGGCCTCCAGCGCGGCGCAGCCGCCGGCGATGCCGAAGCCGAGCACGACGACGTCGGCGGTCTCGACGTCGTCGGGCAGCGTGGCAGCGTCGACGACGACGGGTTGGTCGGTGGTCATGAATGTCCTCGCTTCGCGTCGGACGCCAGATGACCACCGGGGCGGCTGTGCTGGATTGATCGCTCGCTCCGCTCGCTCATGGGTCACAGGGTAGGCGGAAACTAGAACGAGTTCTACCCACCCTCGGACGGCGAGCCTGTCGAGACCCAGAGCGGCGGTGGCGGCCACCAGCCCCACTAGACTCGGCCACACCGCCGATCGCCGAGGTGCCGCATGACACTCGACGTCCACACCCTGAACCAGGCTCTCCTGGCGGGTTGCGGTGTCCTGCTGGTCGCGATCCTCGCGATCCGCGGCTCGGTCCGGGTCGGCATGCCGAGCCTCCTGCTCTACCTGCTGATCGGCGTCGTGCTCGGTGACGCGGGCCTCGGGGTCCACTTCACCGACGCCGAGCTCGCCAACGCCCTGGGTTTCGCGGCGCTGGTCGTGATCCTCGCCGAGGGCGGCCTGACCACGAGCTGGCACGAGATGAGACCCGTGGTCCGCCTGGGAGCCTCGCTGGCGACGATCGGGGTCGCGGTGAGCGTCGGTGTGATGACGCTCGTCGCGCACTTCGCGTTCGGGATGAGCTGGGAGCTCGCCGTCCTGCTCGGGGCGGTGGCCTCGCCGACGGACGCGGCAGCGGTGTTCTCGGTGCTCCGCCGGGTGCCGCTGCCCCGCCGGCTCACCTCGACGCTCGAGGCCGAGTCCGGTCTCAACGACGCGCCGACGGTCGTGCTGGTGACCCTGGTCAGCGCAGGCGGTCATCACGGCGTACTCGGCTTCGCAGGGGAGGTCGTGCTCGAGCTCGCGATCGGCCTCCTCGTCGGCGTCGCGGTCGGCTTCGCCGGCGCGTGGATCATGCGGAGGGCGGCGTTGCCGGCGTCGGGCCTCTACCCGCTGGCAGTGCTGTCGCTGACCGTGTTCGCCTACGCGTCGAGCGCGCTGATGCACGGGTCCGGCTTCGCCAGCGTGTACGTCGCTGCGCTGATCCTGGGCAACTCCGAGCTGCCGCACCGCGCCGCCACCCGTTCGTTTGCCGAGGGGATGGCGTGGTTGGCCCAGATCGGCCTGTTCGTGATGCTCGGCCTGCTGGTCTCGCCGAGCCGGATCACCTGGGAGCACGTCGGCCTCGCGGTCGCCGCGGGACTGGTGCTGACCTACGTCGCCCGGCCGCTGTCGGTGCTCGTCGCTGCCGTCGTCCAGCCGATCCCGTTGCGCGAGCTCGCCTTCGTCAGCTGGGCGGGTCTGCGTGGAGCGGTGCCGATCGTGCTCGCGACGATCCCCCTCTCCGAGGGAGTCACCGACGCCACCCGGCTCTTCGACATCGTGTTCGTGATGGTGGTGATCTACACGCT
Organism: uncultured Actinomycetota bacterium; assembly: GCA_963805425.1. GTDB lineage: Bacteria > Actinomycetota > Actinomycetes > Propionibacteriales > Nocardioidaceae > Marmoricola. Next base: position 315,994 of record CAWDUF010000001.1, read on the forward strand.
CCTCACCGCGCCCACCTTGCCGACGGTCGCGCGGGTCCTGAAGGTCGCCCGGCGTAGCGAACCGCGCGACCTGGAGGTCGAGGCCGCCCCGCTCGAACGGATCGCCGCGGACCTGCTGATGGTGACGATCTCGCCGAAGTCGCTGATGCACGGTGTCGAGGTGGGCGAGCTGCGGCTCCCGGTAGGTGCCTCGGTGTCGTTGGTCGTGCGCGACGGGAGCACCTTCGTCCCCCAGCCGCGCACGGTGCTCCGCCACGGCGACGAGCTCCTGGTGGTCACGCCCCGGCGGCTGCGGGACCAGACCGAGCAGCGGTTGCGGGCGGTGTCCCTCGGCGGCCGGCTGGCGCAGTGGCTGGGCAGCGACCGCGGCCGCTGAACCGCGTCGTGGTGCCGAAACCCCGAGGTCGAGCCGCTCTGCGAGAAGTCCTTTCCGCGGCCGGATCGACCGCCGAGCCGCGGCTCAGCTGCAGCCGGTGACCGGCGCCGGTAGCGGCAGGCGCCGCGGAGCGGTCGGATCGAGCTGCTGCTTGAACTTGTCACCGACGAAGACGTCGACCCCGGGTCCGTACTCCTCGTCGGTGCGGATCACCTGGGTGTTGTGCCCGAGCGAGCGTGCGACGAGCTGGGCGGCGGGGTCGTCGCCCTCGGTGGTGTACACCGCCGCACGCTTCACCGTGATGCCGGCGGGAGCGTTGCCCACCTCACCCGGCTTGAAGCCGGCGGCCTCCAGCAGGTCGGCGGTGGCCTGCGCGCTCCCCGACCGCTTGCCGGCGTTGTAGACGCTCACGGTGACGTCGGCACGGCGAACGTACTTGGTGACCGTCTGGTCCTGCGGAGCACAGGTCGCCCCCGACGAGCTGGTCTTGTCACCGGGAAGTGGCGAGGTGGCCGCCTTGATGCCCCACACGGCCATGATCACGAGCAGCACGGCGGCGACCACCAGGGTTGCGCCGGTGGTCAGCGCCCGTGCTGTCATCAGGTGGCCTCGTACACACGGGCGTGCACGACGTGCCGCTGCTGCAGCGCCGCGCGCAGGGCCCGGTGCAGGCCGTCCTCGAGGTACAGATCGTCCTGCCAGAGCACGACGTGGGCGAACAGGTCGCCGAAGAAGGTGGAGTCCTCGTCGAGGAGGGCGGCCAGCTGCAGGGTGTCCTTGGTGGTCACGAGCTCGTCGAGGCGCACCGGCCGCGGGGGGAGCGCAGCCCAGTCACGGGGCCCGAGGCCGTGTTCGGGATACGGCCTCCCGTCGCCGACGCGCTTGAAGATCACCCCGTCATCATAGGAAAGAGCCCCCGCGGCCCCCGTCGAGCGTCTCGACGGGAGCACCAAGGCCGTGTCTGCCGGTCCCGGTGAACCGGCAGGCACGGCCTAGGCTCCTGCCATGAGCAACGACGCCATCAGCTCGGAGGTCGCGCCGGGGTACCAGTTCGAGGGAGCCACACTCGAGCTCGGCGGGCTGATGCTGAACGCCACCGACCTCAGCGACGTGCACGTGAAGATCCCCCTGGCGATGCTCAACCGGCACGGCCTGGTGGCGGGCGCGACCGGCACCGGCAAGACCAAGACACTGCAGCTGATGGCCGAGCAGCTGTCCGCGGCCGGCGTACCGGTCTTCGCGGCCGACATCAAGGGAGACCTGGCCGGCCTTTCCGTGGCCGGCGCGGACAACGAGAAGATCCGTGCGCGGGCGGCGTCCGTCGGCCAGGACTGGAAGCCGATCGCGTTCCCCGTCGAGTTCTTCGCCCTCGGCGGCCAGGGCACCGGCATCCCGCTGCGGGCCACGATGAGCGCGTTCGGTCCGACCCTGCTGAGCAAGGTGCTCGGGCTCAACGACACCCAGGAGTCCTCGCTCGGGCTGATCTTCCACTACGCCGACAAGGCCGGTCTCCCGCTGCTCGACCTCGCCGACCTGCGCGAGGTGATCAAGTGGCTCACCTCCGACGAGGGCAAGCCGTCGCTCAAGGACCTCGGCGGCCTCTCCGCCGCGACCGCCGGCGTGATCCTGCGCGAGCTGATCGCGTTCTCCGACCAGGGCGCCGAGTCGTTCTTCGGCGAGCCGGAGTTCGAGACCAGCGACTTCCTCCGGGTTTCGACAGGCTCAACCACCGCGGGGATGGGGCTGATCTCCCTCGTCGAGCTTCCCAACCTGCAGGACCGGCCCGCGGTCTTCTCGACCTTCCTCATGTGGCTGCTCGCGGACCTGTTCCACGACCTGCCTGAGGTCGGCGACATCGACAAGCCCAAGCTGGTCTTCTTCTTCGACGAGGCACACCTGCTCTTCAAGGACGCCTCGCGCGCCTTCCTCGACGCGATCGCCCAGACCGTCCGGCTGATCCGGTCCAAGGGCGTCGGGGTGTTCTTCGTGACCCAGTCGCCGACCGACGTACCCGACGACGTGCTCGCCCAGCTCGGGTCGCGGATCCAGCACCAGCTGCGGGCGCACACGCCCAACGACGCCAAGGCGCTCAAGCAGACCGTGAACACCTACCCCACCAGCTCCTACCCCGACCTCGGCGAGGTGATCACGTCGCTGGGCATCGGCGAGGCGATCGTCACGGTGATGAACGAGAAGGGCGCTCCGACGCCGGTCGCCTGGACGCGGCTGCGAGCCCCGCAGTCGTTGATGGCCGCGGCCGACGTCGCCTCGATGGAAGCCACCGTGAAGGCCTCGCCGCTCTTCGCCAAGTACGCCGAGCCGGTCGACCGCGAGTCGGCCCGCGAGATCCTCGCAGCCAAGCTCGAGGCGGGCGCCGCCAAGGCAGAGGCCGAGGCCAAGGCCGCCCCCAAGGCCGCGCCCGCGCCGAAGAAGGCGCCGGCCGGCCGCCGCAAGCAGGAGAAGTCGATGGTGGAGGAAGTGGTCACCTCGACGACGTTCCGCCAGGTGATGCGCACCGCCGCCCGCGAGATCGTCCGCGGCGTGTTCGGGACCGGCCGGCGCTGACCTGCGCTGATCGGTCGGTCAGGCGCACCAGCGCACGGCGTCGTCCATCATCGCGGCGAGCGGCAGCGTGTCGCGCAGCTCCGGGCGCTCGCTGAGCACGGCGCTCAGGCCGAAGCGCAGCCGGCTCTCGAAGTCGGGCTGGATGACGTCGGGCTGGTTCATGAGGGACCCCCATCTCGGAGTTTTCGACGGATTGGCACGTTCCAATGTGCCGAGATCACATGTCGCGCCGGTTACGCCGGACGAAATCGGCCGTGAAGTCTCCATCACGGCCGCTGTACCCCCCGGCCGGCCGCGTCTAGTCCGGGCCGAGGCTCTCTCTTGTCGGCCACGGCTCATGGGCGTTGCATGAGCAGGACGCGGAGACTCCGCGTGTCGAACGAGGGAGACACCATGAGTGTTCTCATGACGCTGCGTGCAACGGGAGACGCGAAGGGCATCGAGGCCGGCGACCAGGCACTGCTCAAGTCGATCTCCGACCGCGCCCACGACCAGGGCGCGATCCACCACCGCTTCTACGGCAGTGACACCGAGGTCCTGGTCATCGACGAGTGGGCCGACGAGGCGGCGTTCCAGGCCTTCTTCGACGGCACTCCGGAGATCAAGGGGATCATGGACGGCGCCGGAGTGACGAGCGCGCCCACCGTGGAGTTCTGGCGCGTCCTCGACACCGAGGACGGCTTCTGACCCGCTCGGCGGCCTGACGCACCTTCACGATCGGGACGACTCCGGCGTCCCGATCGGCTCGGCCACCGCCTGGATCCGCCGGGTCGCCAGCTCGGTCATCAGCTGCGCGGCCGGCGACAGCGTCGCGCCCGCGCGGTGCACGACAGCCAGGATGTCGAACTGCTTCGGTCGCAGTGAGACCAGGCCGGCCTTCGGTGCCAGCCGGGGGATGAGCTCTCGGGCGACCCCTCGGTGCACCACCGAGTCGGCCAGGCCCATGCCGACCAGCTCCACCGCGGTCTCGACGTCCTCGACCTCGACGCGCGTGGTCGGGCTGTAGCCGGTCTCGTGGAGCATCTGCCGCAGTACGACCCGGGTCGAGTCGGTCGCGCGCCAGGTGGTCTCGGACATGACCAGTGACGCCCGGGAGAGCCGGTCGGCAGTCACCGGTGACCTGAGACGACGCGGATCTGTGCTGATGTAGACGAGCTCGTCGCGGGCGACCGGTGTGACCTCGAGTCCCTCCCTGCTCACCTGGGTGACCGCGATCATCGCCGCCTCGATCCAACCGCGACGCAGCTGCTCCTGCACGTCGGCGGAGTTCTGGCCGACCAGCTCCACGCGCACCCCGGGATGTCCTTCCAGCATGTCGGCGACCAGCGCCGCGCCGGCGTAGAAGCGGGCGGTGCCGAAGATGCCGAACCGCACCGTCCCGGTCTCCAGTGCGGTCACGCTCTGGACGGCACGCCGGGCCTCCTCGGCAGCGCCGATCGTGCGCTCGGCGTGCGGTCGCAGCGACTCGCCCGCCGTCGTCGGTACGACGCCGCGTCCGACGCGCGTGAACAGCTCGACGCCGAGAGTCCGCTCGAGCCCGCGGATCTGCTCGGAGATGCTCGGCTGCGCGTAGCCGAGCTGATCGGCCGCTGCGGTGAGGGAGCCGCACTCGTAGACCGCCAGGAAGCACCGGAGCTGGTGCAGTGAAAGCATAGGCATAGTCTATGGCTTTCCAAGGAAAGAAAGGCTACCCCTATTGCAGAGAACCGCGCAAAATGGACGTGAGAGAAGGAGATCGACCATGTTCGCCAACGTCTGCACCGCCTGCCGCAAGCGCGAGATCGTGTTCTCGGACCAGGTCCGCAGCCTGCGCCCGACTGCCAACGGCTTCGCCGTTCGCTACCTCTGCTCCTGCGGAGAGATGGCCACCTGGCACGTGCGGCGCGTGGGTGCCCCCGCCGCCGAGGTCGCCGCCTGATCCAGGCGGTGGCGCCACTGTTGACACTCGTTCAACGGTCGGCGACTGTGAGGGCATGACCCGATTCGTCACCTCGACAGACGGGGTCCGCATCGCGGTCCACGAGGCCGGCAACGCCGACGGTCCGGTGCTCGTCGCGGTCCACGGCTACCCCGACAACCACGCCGTCTGGGACGGCGTCGCTGCGTCGCTCGGGAAGGACTTCCGCTTCGTGGCGTACGACGTCCGCGGGGCCGGGGAGTCCGACAAGCCGACCGGTCGGGCGGCGTACCGCAACGCCCAGCTCGGTGACGACCTCGTCGCCGTGCTCGACGCGGTCAGCCCGGACGCACCGGTCCACCTGCTCGGCCACGACTGGGGATCGATGCAGCTGTGGGAGCCGCTGTCCGAGCCGCGGCTCGCGGGCAGGGTCGCCACCTTCACCTCGATCTCCGGGCCGTCCCTCGACCACGCCGCGGCCTGGTTCCGGAGTCGCGGACACCGGATGGCCACCGTGCGCCAGCTGGTCGCGTCGGTCTACATGGTCCTCTTCCAGATCCCCGGCCTTCCTGAGCTCCTCCTCCGCCGCGTCCCGGTCGAGCGGGTCGCCGGGCGGCACTTCCGCCGCAGCGCGGCCGACAAGACCAACGGCATCAACCTCTACCGCGCCAACGTGGTCGGCAGGGTCCTTCGCCCGCGTCCGCCCCGGCTGGATCTGCCGGTCCACCTGATCGCGCCGGTCGACGACCCGTACTCACGGTTGCGGACGGCGACCGAGTCACCGGTGCCCTTCGTCGCGGACCTGACGATCGAGCAGGTCCCCGGGAGCCACTGGGTGGTGGCGAACGATCCCGTGATGGTCGCCGACCGGATCCGGTCCTATCTCGAGACCCGGATCGACGGCACGGCTCGCGCCGGCTCGCGCGCCCGCGGATGACGATCACGACCGACATCGCCTTCCACGGCGGACCCGAGCGCATCGCCGCGCTCGCGCGCGAGGTCGAGGCGCGCGGCGCAGTTGGTGGGCTGTTCGTCGCCGAGGCCGCGCACGATCCGTTCATCGCGCTGGCCCTCGCAGCGACAGCGACCGAGCGGCTCGAGGTCGGTACGTCGATCGCGGTCGCGTTCGCCCGCACGCCGATGGCGATGGCCTACTCGGCGTACGACCTGCAGCGGATGTCGGCCGGACGACTCGTGCTCGGCCTCGGCTCCCAGATCAAGCCGCACATCACCCGTCGCTACGGGATGCCGTGGTCGCAGCCGGCCGCGCGGATGCAGGAGTACGTCGAGGCGTTGCGGGCCATCTGGCACGCCTGGCAGACCGGCGACCCCCTGGACTTCCGCGGCGACTTCTACGAGCACACGCTGATGCCTCCACTGTTCTCGCCCGGGCCGCTCGACCACCCGAGCCCACGGGTGTGGCTGGCCGCCGTCGGGCCGCGGATGGTCGAGGCTGCCGGTGCCGTGGCCGACGGCCTGATCTGCCACCCGTTGCTGTCGCGCCGATACCTTGCCGAGGTGGTCGTGCCGGCCGTGGAGCAGAGTCGCACGACGCACGGCCGCCTCGAGGCTGCCTTCGAGATCTCCACGCTGTGCATGGTGGCCACCGGTCGCGACGAGGAGGCGCTCGACGAGGCGGTCGCCGGGGTCCGCAGGCAGATCGGCTTCTACGCCTCGACGCCGGCGTACGAGCCGGTGCTCGCCCACCACGGTTGGACCGACCTGCACACCGAGGCGCACGCGATGACCAGGGCCGGTCGCTGGAGCGAGCTGGGTGACCTGGTCGACGACGAGGTGCTCGCGACCTTCGCTGTCGTCGGCGAGCTCGGCACCGTGGGCGCCGGCGTGCGTGAGCGCTTCGCCGGCCTGGCCGACCGCGTCACGACCTCGATGCCGTACGACGCCGACGACCTGCTCGCGCTCGACCTGCTGACGTCGAGCTGACCGATCAGGCCCAGTCGTTGCGCGCGGCGTACCAGCCCAGCTGCATCCGGCTCCGGACTCCGGCGAGGTCCTGCAGGTGCCGCAGTCGACGCTGGACCGTCCGCAGCGAGATGTCGAGCTGGCCCGCGACCGCCTGGTCCGTGAGACCGCCGAGCATGAGGCTCAGGATCTGCCGGTCGAGCGCGGACGGTCCGGCCGCCTCTCCTGCGGCGACGGCAAGGCTGTCGAGCCTGAGCGGATAGGCCAGCCGCCACGTCGTCTCGAACAACGCGTCCAGTGCGGTGACCAGGCCGCTGCGCTGCAGCATCACCGCACCGGGCTCGCCTTCGGGGTCGGCGGCGAGCGGCACCAGGGCGAGCTCGGCGTCGGCCAGCAGCAGCTTCATCGGCAGTCTGTCGACCACTCGGATCTCGACGCCGCGGCGCAGCGACTCGGCGGTGTCCTCGACCGCTCCCGGCGTCTCGAGCACGGCGTGCTCGAGGATCGCCCGGACCCGGACGCCGCGATCGGTCGCGGCCTTCTCAGCCGGGTTCTCCTCGGGCGGGACCGCCACGAACGGAGCCGTGATGAAGTGCCGCAGCTCGGCGCGAGCCGAGAGCTGGACCTGCAGGTAGCGGTGCCGGACGGCGTCGACGCCGGTCACGACCTCGATCAGGTCGGTGATCCGCGTCGCGGGAGCGGCCGTGCGGTGCGCCTCCGCGAGTACGGGGAGCTCCTGCTCGGCGATCCTCAGCGCGTCTCGCTGGGTGGTGATCATCGCGCCGAGTGCGACGGCCGGTGGCGCGGCGGCGAACGTCCCGTCCTCCGCCGCGAGCACGAGGCCCGCGGTGACCAGGGTGGCCATCGCCTTGTCGATCGCGTTGACCGCCAGGTCGAGGTCGGTCGCGAGCACCGAGCCCGACACGTTCGGGGTGCGGAGCAGGGCGCGGTAGACGATCTCGACCTCAGGCTCGATGCCCAGCACGCCCAGCATCCCCGGCCGCCTCCCTACCCCGCGGGGGAATTATGCTCCCGCCGGGCAGGCCGTGACCAGATGCCGTTCGGTTCATTCCGGTCCGGTGAGGGTGCCGGATTCGAACCCGGCATGAGACGGGTTGGTGCGTTGACCCAACCCGCCTCGCCGGTTTCGACCGAATCGGCGGAGGATAGGGGATTCGAACCCCTGAGGGCTATTAACCCAACCCGCTTTCCAACTCTGGGATCGGGGGTTCCGGGGTGTCCGCCGGCCTTCGCTGAGCGTGAAACCGACGCCCGCGGGCCCCTTCGGACGGGTCTGAACGAGGACAACTGAGACTAGGCCGTGGACTGGAGACGCTGGGCATCAACCACCCTCTCGCAGGGTCGTTTGGCCCCCGGTACGGGTCCGTCGTCATGAGTTGTGGACCCGCTGTGAACTCGAAGGAGAACCACGCGAAAGCGTGCACCTTTCGCGTTCATTGAGCAGAGCCAGTGGGGTCACGGTCCTCGCCACTTCTGCTGCGCTGCCGCCTGCGCAAACCGGGGTACGCCGCAGCGTGCCAACTGGTCCACCAGGACGTCGAAGGTGATGGCAGGACGTTGTGTGGCGGCGGCTTGTGCATGGAGAACGCGGATGAGGACGTCCGGGTCGAGGTCGAGCTGGTTGAGCAGGAAGTCGTCCGGGCTCTGCGCCTCGAGCCCCAAGGGCTCGAGCGCGACGGCTGGGAAGTCGCCGAGGTTCGCAGTCACGATCAGGTCGGCCTGACCCCGTATGGCGGCCGCAACCACGTGCCGGTCGTCCTCATCGGGCAGCGTGATGCCGTCGACCAGGGGTTCCCATCCGCGGACGCAGGCGTCGTCGAAGGTCCGGTCCATCGTGTCGGCTCGCCCGCGGGCGCGGCCGTCAGCCAGGTCGGGGTGGATCTCCTCGATCGCAGAGAGCATCTCGTCGAGAATCAGCTCGCTCCACAGTGGCCGGTAGAGATCGGCTTCGGCCAGGCGCAACAGCGTGTCGGCCAGCGCGATGGGGACGAGCACGCATGCATCCAGCAGCGTGCTGAACCTGGCCAAGAGTGCCCGTCACCCCTTCCGTTTCCGAGCATGCTTGAGGGCTTCGGTGTAGTCCACCGAGGTCTCGTAGAGACCCGCCTCGGCGGCCTCTCGAGCCAGCTCGTCGAGCTCGGCGCGCCGCTCGGCGCGCTTGCGCTGCTGGTAGTCGAGGACGTCGTGAAGGCGCACCCGCCGATGGCGGCCCGCGCCGGGACGCTCGAAGTCGATCTCTCCGGACTCGAGCAGCTTGACCAGGGTGGGACGGCTGATGCCGAGGAACGTGGCCGCCTCCTGGGTTGTCAGGAGTTGGTCGATCGGAGCGACCGTGATCGCCTTGCCGACACGCATTGCCTGCGCAACCTGGCGGAGCACACGAAACGCCTCCAACGGCAGCGGGACTGTCTGTCCGTCCGGTCCCACGAGAGCCGCCGGCGCGGTCATCTGGTCGAGGAACTTGGACAGGTCGAGCATGGCCTCCAGGTCCTCAGGAGGCAGAACGGTGTTGCCCTCACCAACATGCGTGCTCATGTGCCCAGCCTAGCGCAATTCGAAAAATTCGAAACCTCCCATGCTCGTTGCCGGACGTGTGCCGGCGGACGTCCAGCAACTCCCGAGACTGCGGTCCAGGAAGAGCTCAGGCCGCTCGGCGGAGGACATCCTCGACGACGTCGACGGTCAGGCCGTACTCGTCGGCGATCGCCGACAGGCGCTCACCGTTTCGCCAGAGTGTCACCAGGTCCTCGACTTTGACCTTCGACTGACCCAGTACGGGAGCGCCCCAGCCGAAGCGCGGGTCGATGATCACGTCGGCAGCTGCTGGGAAGTCACGCAGATGCAGTCGCCTGGCGTTGCCCTCGGAGTCCCAGTCGATCTGCTTCAGGTGCTCCTCGAGAACGTGCGAGATCGCGATCTGACGATCCCGAGCGTGCACGTAGGACTCGTCGGCCATCTTCACGAAGAGCGCCACCCCATCGGTGACGATCCGGCGATGGGCCAGTGCGTACGGGTCGTCGAACTCCTCTCGCACCAGCTCGGCTGCCTTGCGGATCTCATCCATCGGCAACCGAAGGTCGCGAAGCGCTCGAAGGACGTAGGCCTCGATCACGCCCACGAACGGCACTCGCGGCCAGCCCCGGCGCTCGGGCGTCACGGCATGGACGAGTGGTGCCGTTCCGCGGTCGAGGAGCCAGACGTCGAGGGTGCTCTCGGGCATGCCGAGGTAACGCGCGGTCTCCCGCGCAGTGAGGATCGGCTTCGAGTAGTAGTCGATCACCGCATCCACCTCCTCGATTGCCCGCCAAACGCTAGTGCGTCGGAGTGCTCGGGCAGGGACCCACGACGGTTGCCAGTCGGAGATCCTCGATGGCTTCAGGCTAGACCTGACCGCCGACGCCCTGGTTCCGCCGAGCATCGGCGACGTCCGACGCTCGGATGAGGCTACGGGCCTCGTGGTAGGTCACGCCGACTCTCTCGGCGCTCGCGCGGATACTGAACTGTTGGACAACACGGGTTGGAAGGGGAACCACGACCGTCGGCCCTGCGATATCTCTGACTCTGAGGGTTTCGGCATCGAAGACCCCCACTGCGCACGTGACCGCGAGCTCCGACTGCGAGTGCGCGACGGTCGCGTTCCTGTACGCCTTCACTTGGTCGTGCACCTCGACGTACTCGTCAGGAATCCCGACGTGATCAGTCAGGCGCCGCGAACGTTCGATAGCAACACCGTGCGGCAATACGCGACAACGGCGAGTCCCACCAAGTATCGACTGGCCTGCGCCGGCACTGAGCCCTCTTCCACGCCCCGGATCGCCAGATCCAGGGCGTCGCGAGCCTCGGCGAGGTCTGATCCGTAGCTCGACAACTCGATGAAGAGCCGGCTCTCTGGAGAGTTACCTACCGGGATCACTACGAAGGTCGACTCATGCTCGCTATGCACCTGCCAAGTATCGGCTCGCTCGTCGAGCTGCGGGTGGCGATCTGGCCAACAGTCACACCACCGCCCAAGCGCACTCATCTGCCGATCAGCGGATGTGGTGCAACCTTGGCGTGAATGGTGTTGTCTCATCCACATGCAGGCACTTCGCACCGGCGGCGCCACCCTGATGGCGACCGCCGCAGCATGCTTGGCGGTCACCGGTTGCGGAGCGAGCAACGCGAACCCCCGGACGATCGATGGCCCTGTCACGACCGTCAACCAGCACACAGTGTGCGTCGGTGGCCCCGCGGCTAGCGGGGAATGCTTCGCCATCGACGCCGTGACGAAGAGTCTTCAGGTCAACGACTGCGTTCGCGTCACGTACACGTCGGAGGGCTCATCCGCCACGGCCACAGCGACCAAGGTGGACCACCTCGACGCCGCCACGAACGTCAACGCCTGCCCTCGCCAGTGAGGCTCCAGCAACCGCCCTCAATTGCCGCGATCCGGGCTGATGCAGACCGAGCGTCGCACCGTCGCGCCGGCTGCAGCCTCACTCCGCCAGTAGCACGCCGGAGACCAAGGCTGGACTGTGCCCGCATCGATCTTCGTGAGTCCTACTCTGGCTGGATGCTCGACCTGGCTGCCTTCGACGTGGACGAGATCGCCTCCGCTCTGGCGGACCAGACCGACTTCGACCACCGATGGCTGATCGACCCCGGGACGGGCGAGGTGGTCTTCTGGACCAGCGACACGGGCATCGACGGAGAGAACCCGGTCGACCTCGACGAGCTGGAGCTGGTCGCGATCGACCCCCTGCCGTCCTACGTCTGGTACCAGGACATGGTCGACTTCGCCGACGGCATCAGCGACCGCGTCGCCGGTCAACGCCTCGGCCGGGCGCTGCAGGGCAAGGGAGCCTTCCGGCGTTTTCGGAACGTGCTGTACGAGCGCCACCCCGACCTGATCTCGGTCTGGCAGGCCATGCGTGACGCCCGGGCTCGAGTGCGAGCGGTGCAGTGGCTGGCGGATGAGGACCTGATCGACGAGGACGCTGCTCGAGGGTTCGCGCGCGACCACCCCGAGCCCAGGCTGCCCTGAAGCCCCGGCCACGACTGGCGGTCGGCACCTGGAGGCGCGGCCCCGAGATCGGTAAGCGGGCGGCCAAGCCTGGACGAACTGAGACTAGAACTGAGACTAAAGGCTCCGCGGACGACGAACGCCGACCGGGGCCGCTTCTGGCGCCGGTCGGCGTTCTCGCAGGTCAGGCGGTGATTCACCTGGCGGAGGATAGGGGATTCGAACCCCTGAGGGCTGTTAACCCAACCCGCTTTCCAAGCGAGCGCCATAGGCCACTAGGCGAATCCTCCGCGGGAGAGGCTACCCGCCCCGATTCGCCCCGACGAAATCGGCCACCTAGACTCCTGCCAACCCCCCGTGCGGCGGTATCTCACTGAATCCCCCAGGGCCGGAAGGCAGCAAGGGCAGGTGGGCTCTTCCGGGTGCATGGGGGGCCTTTGCGTTCCCGGACGTCCGCCGCCGACCTACCATCGCGGCATGCGGGGCAGCGGGCGGGGGAGCATGGCACTGGGCGCCGTACTGCTCGTGGTGCTCGCTGCCGGGTGCGGTCAGCAGCGAGCCGGTACGCCGGCCGCGGACTCTTCGGCGTCCGCCTCCGACCTGCCGGCGCCGGGTCCGACGTCGACGCCGACCGAGAGCAACGGCTCGCTGGTGCCGGACCTGCCGACGCTGTCGCCGACCGCCGAGCCGTCCACGAAGAAGCGTGTGGGCCAGGTGTTCGGCGCGGACGTCAGCTGGCCACAGTGCCCGAAGGGGATGGGCATCCCGGAGAAGCGCTCCGAGGGGCGGCCGATGCCGACCGCAGCGGCGCGGTTCGTGGTGCTCGGGCTGACCAACGGGCCGTCCTTCGTCGCGAACCCGTGCCTGGAGAGCCAGCTGCGGTGGGCGCAGGACCGGCACCTGCTGGTGTCGGTGTACTCGGTGGTGAGCTACCCCGACGACCGCACGCTGGCGTCGCTGCGCGACAACGGCCCGTACGACGGCGCCGCTCGGCTCGGAGGCCTGCGCAACGTCGGCTACCAGGCGGCGCTGTTCAACCTGGACACGATGAAGCGCGTCGCGCTGACGACGCCGGTGCTCTGGATCGACGTCGAACCCGTGGTCCATTTCGACTGGAGTCCCGACGTGGTGGCGAACGCAGCGGTGGTGCAGGGGATGGCGCGCGGCTACCAGGACGCAGGCTTCCGGATCGGCTTCTACTCGATCGGGTCACTGTGGACCCGGGTCGTCGGCACGTTCCGCGTTGTCGGCGTCCCGGAGTGGCGGCCGGCCGGCGAGCGCGGTCTCGGCGAGGCGCTCAGCCGCTGCGGCCCGGACTGGTCCTTCCAGGGCGGTGCTGCCGTGCTCGGGCAGTGGGTCGAGGACGGCCGCGATCGCGACGTGACCTGCCCGGGCGCGGTCGAAGACCTCCGGGCGTGGTTCCACCAGTACTGAGGGGTCCGGCGAGAACAGTGCGGTGATCCTGAGTCACCAGGTGGACAAGATCACCGCGCTGTGCATTCCGGGCAGGCCTTCAGGCAGCCGCTCCATCCGAGCTGCTCGAGCAAGCGCCCCAGCTTCGCTGCCGTGGCACACGGGCGGTCCACGACCTGGCCCCAACCGAGCCTGACCGTGGTCAGCTGCCTCAGTACTGCGTCCAGGTCGCGCTCGAGGTCGCGGTCGCGCGCCCGGGGCCGGGTGTGGAAGAGGCGGCCGTCGAGCTCGACGACCAGAGACTGGTGCGGATAGAGAACGTCGCGGTACATCGGTCCGCGTGCCGAGTCGCTGACCTGACGCTCGGCAGTGGGAAGCGCGTGCGGTCGCTCGACGCGGGTGAGGAACGCGTGCTCGAGGGCTGAGCAGGCACCTTCCTCGACGTCGCGCAGGACGGCGTCGAGGAGGTGGCGCCTGCTGATCCGGGCTCGACGAGCAAGAGCAGCGCGTCGTCGTGCCGCCGTCGTCGTGGATGGCGGCCCGCTCGTGCCGGCGCAAGACCACCGCACTCGCACTTACGACCCCGGCCCGCTCACCGTCCCCGGCTGACCACCGGGCAACCCCACGTCCGTCCGCGCCGAGATCGTGCAGGCGGCGGCGAGGTTGCACTCGGCGGTGGCGTAGCCGGTCTGCAGGCCGGAGTCGACGTCGACGTACTGCAGCCGGACCATGATCGGCTTGAGCGGCGGGGAGAAGGGGGTGCTGAACCGGCTGAACGTCGGGGCGTTCTCCACGCCGCCGGCCGTGCCGAGCTGGTCGACCACGGTCCAGGTCACCGTGTCGCCGTCGGTGTTCCACACCACCCACGGTCCGTCGGCCTCGTGCAGGTGGCCGACGTCGACGATCCCCGGCGGCAGGTCCGGGACGCCGTCGTCGTAGGGAACCGTGCGGGTCGTGTCGGTCTCGACCCGCGCGTGCAGCGACGTCAGCACGTCGGGTCCGAGGTAACCGTTCAGGGCGCTGGGCTGGTGCATCAGCACGATCCCGGTCTGGTCGCCGACCTTGTCGCGGATCTTCGCGCCGAGCTGCTCCTCGGAGATCCCGCTGTCGTTGGTGATGCTCCCGCCGAAGAGCGTCTTGTGCTCGCGGTCGTGGGCGCCGGTCACCTTCAGCCCGCCGACGTCGAGCGTGGCGAGGTCCGGCAGGGCGAAGCCCTCCTTCTTCATCTGCGCCCAGGTCTTCACCGAGTCGTGGTCGCCACCGACGGCGGCCACCGGTACGTCGGGCGTGACGTCGGCCTCGTCCTTCACGTAGTCCGACTCGGCGACCGTGCCGTTCGAGGTGACGTCGCCGGCGATCGTGCGCAACGAGATCGCATCGGGACCGAGCGCCCGGGCCAGGTCGGTGTACAGCGTGTGCCGCACGTGGACGCCGACGAAGCTGCCCTGGGTGTCGGCCTCCGCGAGCACCAGCGTCTCGCCGTCCCGCGGCGCGAGAGCTGGCGCGTGTTGCTGGACCGCGGTCTCGATGCTGGTGGTGGCGGTCGCCTCGTAGTTGTTGGCCGCCTCATCGATGCGGCGGGTGTTCTTCTCGATGAACGGCCGCACCTGGGAGACGACCTCGCTGGTCTGCGAGCTGCTGAAGGTCGGGTTGGTGATGTCGGTCGCGGCGTACACGTCCCCGGTCGCCTTGCTGCAGTCCCAGTTGTCGAACATCCGCACCGCGGCGAAGGCAGAGAGCCCCACGGCCAGGTCAACGAGGAGGAACGCCGCGACCGCTGCGTGCCAGCGGGGCACCCCTTGAAGCCGCTTGCGAGGCACCAGCAGGAACAGGATCGCGCCGCCGACGAGCGCGGCCACGAGCTCCTGCCCGATGACCGCTCGCCACAGCGACTCCCGCATCTCCGACGAGTACGTCGCCACCACGGTGTCGGGATGACGGATGAAGTCGACGTTGGCCTGGTAGAACGCCGGGTCGACGTACGACGCCAGGCTGCCGCCGGCCTCCGGGGGTCCGGTCGCGCGGGCGTAGGCCCCGAACCCGAACGCACCGGTCCGGTCCCAGAAGACCTTGCCGAGCACCCCGGTGTCGAGCGTCGACCGGCCGTCGTGGCACAAGCTCACCTCGACCGGAAGGGTGCCGACCTGGTCGGGGAAGTGGACCCCCTCGATCGCGCGCTCCAGCGCGACCGGAGCGGCCACGAGCGCGGCAGCGAGGACGCAGAGCACGAACGCGACGAGGGGTTGTCGGTGCCGGGGAGCGAGTCTGATGGGCAGCCAGCGAAGCGAACGCGCAGGCTGGCGGGGGGATCCGGCCGGCGTCTGCATCGCTTCAAGGCTACCGCGCAGGACGGGGCGGCAGGTGCCTCCTCGCACACCGGATGCGCTGCACTCGCCCGGTTGTCCGCGCGGCTGGTTAGGGTTCATGTGTGCAGCCCAGCCCCCAGCCCAGCATCGCCGGCCATCGGCTCGCGCTGTACCGCCGCTACCGGCCGGAGACCTTCGCCGAGGTGATCGGCCAGGACCACGTCACCGAGCCGCTGCGCGCCGCCCTGGCCAACAACCGGGTCAACCACGCCTACCTGTTCTCCGGCCCGCGCGGCTGCGGCAAGACCACCAGCGCCCGGATCCTGGCCCGCGCGCTGAACTGCGAGAAGGCGCCGATCGCCGACCCGTGCGGCGAGTGCCAGTCGTGCCGCGACCTGGCGCGCGGAGGGTCCGGCTCCATCGACGTGATCGAGATCGACGCCGCCAGCCACGGTGGCGTCGACGACGCCCGCGACCTGCGCGAGCGGGCGTTCTTCGCCCCGGTCTCCAGCCGCTACAAGGTCTACATCATCGACGAGGCGCACATGGTGACCACGCAGGGCTTCAACGCCCTGCTCAAGCTGGTCGAGGAGCCGCCGGAGCACCTCAAGTTCATCTTCGCCACCACCGAGCCCGAGAAGGTCATCCCGACCATCCGCTCGCGCACCCACCACTACCCGTTCCGGCTGATCCCGCCGCGGGTGCTCTCGGACTACCTCGCCGAGATCTGCGACGCGCGAGGGCGTCGCGCATCGAGCCGGCTGCGCTGCCGCTCGTCGTCCGCGCCGGCGCCGGTTCGGCCCGCGACTCGCTGTCGGTGCTCGACCAGCTGCTCGGCGGCGCGGGCCCGAGGGCGTCACCTACGAGATCGCCACCAGCCTGCTCGGCTACACCCCCGACACACTGCTCGACGAGGTCGTCGACGCGTTCGCCGCCGGCGACGGTGCCACGGTCTTCGCCGTCGGTCGACAAGGTGATCGAGACCGGGCAGGACCCGCGCCGCTTCACCGAGGACCTGCTCCGCCGGCTGCGCGACCTGGTGATCGTCGCCGCGGTCCCCGACGCGCCGGCCACCGGGCTGATCGACGCGCCGGGCGACCAGGCCGAGCGGCTGGTCGCCCAGGCTGCCCGGTTCGGCAAGGCCGAGCTGGTCCGCGCGGCCGACTGCGTCGCGGCCGGCCTGACCGAGATGCGCGGAGCGACCACCCCGCGGCTGCTGCTCGAGCTGATCTGCGCCCGGGTGCTGCTGCCCGGCGCCGACCACTCCACCGACGGCCTGACGGCTCGCCTCGACCGGCTGGAGCGCCGGATGGAGCATGGCGGCAGGATCAGCGGAGTCGCCGGGCACCGGAGGGCAGGGCCTCGGGGAAGACCACTCGGTCGCAACCACCCCTTCCGGTCGTTCCCCGCTCCAGGGGGGCCAGTCCCATCCACGCTCCGTCCCAGCCTCCCCGGAGACCGCGCCCGCCGTCACGCCGTCTGACGAGCCCGGCCTTGGCGAGGGCCTTGGCGAGGTGTCTTCACCCACCCGCCCACCCGCACCCGTCGAACCGGTGGCCCAGGCACCCGCTCGGGCCGAGCCGCCCGCATCGCCCAGCCAGGCAGCGTCTGCGCCGTCGCCGGCCCCTGAGCCACCCGTCGAAGCTGCACCCGCGCAGCCGACCCGCCGGCAGCCGAGGCTGCGCCATCCGCCGCCCCCGCTGCGACCTCGGGCTCGTCGACGTACGCCGGGTCTGGCCCGACCTGCTCGACGGGTCAAGCGAGATGCGGCGCTTCACCTGGATCCTGCTGAGCCAGAACGCCCAGGTGATCGGCGCTCGAGGGCAGCGTGCTCACCGTCGGCTTCAAGAATGCCGGTGCGCGTGACTCGTTCCTCGGCGGCGGCAGCGAGGAGATCCTGCGGCAGGCCGCGATCGACGTGATCGGCGCCGACTGGAGGGTCGAGGCGATCGTCGACCCGTCCGCGGATCCCGGCGCCGGGACGGCGCCGGTGGTGACGAAGCCGGCCGCGGAGCCTGCGGCCGACACAGCAGACCAGCCCGCAGCAGCGACCGCACCGCCCGCGTCGCCTCGGGCGCACCGCCCGGACACGATCGCCTCGGCCCGCAACAACATCGCCGCCACCCGCACCAGCGACCAGCCGGTCGGCCGCACCGACGACCCGGACGCCGACGCCCACCCCGACGACCCCGACGTCGACGACAACGGCATCGACGGTGCCGAGCTGCTGCGCGCGAGCTCGGCGCCACCGTGATCGACGAGATCCCCCACGAGTGAAGGAGCAACCGATGACCCAGGACAACCCGATGGGCGGATTCGACCTCGGCGCGATGCTCGAGCAGGCCCAGGCGATGCAGGCCCAGCTGATGAGCGCCCAGGCCGAGCTCGCAGAGCAGACCGTCGACGGCAGCGCCGGAGCGGTGCAGGTGACAGCTGTCCGGCGTCGGTGAGCTGGTCGGCGTACGCGTCGACGCCGGGCGCGTTCGACGGCGCCGACGAGGAGTCGCTCGCCGACCTCGGTGACCTCGTGGTCGCGGCGTTCCGTGACGCCAAGGCGAAGGCCGACGCGCTCGCCTCGCAGGCGCTCGGGCCGCTCGCGGGAGGACTGGGTGGCGGAGCTGGGCGGCGACATGGGCGGCCTGATGGGCGGCTCACCCGGTGTACGAGGGCGTCCTCCAGGACCTGATCGACGAGCTCGGGCGACTGCCCGGGCGTGGGGCCGAAGGGCGCTCAGCGGATCGCCTTCCACCTGCTCGCCGCAGAGCCCGTCGACGTCCGCCGGCTCGCCGAGGTGCTCCTCGAGGTCAAGGCCAAGGCTCGCTTCTGCGCGATCTGCGGCAACGTCGCCGAGGAGGAGCAGTGCCGGATCTGTCGCGACACCCGCCGCGACCCCGCCCTGATCTGCGTGGTCGAGGAGCCCAAGGACGTGGTCGCGATCGAGCGCACCCGCGAGTTCCGCGGCCGCTACCACGTGCTCGGCGGCGCGATCTCGCCCCTCGAGGGCATCGGACCCGACCAGCTGCGCATCCGCGAGCTGCTCGCCCGGCTCGGGGACGGCGTCGTCACCGAGATCATCCTGGCCACCGACCCGAACATCGAGGGCGACGCCACTGCGGCGTACCTCACCCGGATGTTGCGGCCCATGGGCTTGCAGGTGACGCGATTGGCGAGTGGACTACCGGTGGGTGGCGACCTCGAGTACGCCGACGAGGTCACCCTCGGGAGAGCGTTCGCCGGAAGGCGCAGCGCCGGTGAGTGACGACTGGGTGGGGAGAAGCAGATGACGGATTCCGAGCTGGAGGACTTCGGCCAGCAGATCGCCGACGCGAGCGAGGCGTTCCTGCTCGGTCTCCGGGCGATCTCGCGAGCGAGGACGACGGCGGCGCCGCCGTGCCGCTGCTGCTGCTCGAGGTCAGCCAGCTGCTGCTGGCCGGTGCTCGGCTCGGCGCTCAGCGCGACTTCGAGCCCGAGAGCCGAGTACCAGCCCGACGTGGGGCCGGACGCCGACCTGGACGCGATGCGGCTGCGGCTCGCCGACAAGCTCGGCGAGCTCGACACCTACGCCCACAACTTCGAGCCCTACGACCTCGAGACGGTCGCCGTCGCTCATCTCCGACGACCTCACCCTGATCGCCACCGACATCGCCAACGGCCTGCGGCACTTCCGGGCCGGTAACATCGAGGAGGCGCTGTGGTGGTGGCAGTACTCCTACCTGGCGTCCTGGGGCAACAACGCGTGCGGCGTGCTCGCTGCGTTGCACTCGGTCGTGGCCCACGACCGCCTCGACCGTGACGTCGAGGGCGAGACCGAGCAGATCGAAGCAGCCGCGGCTGTGTTGGACGCGGCCGGGGACGGACTGCCCTAGTCGGTAGAATCTCGTTGGCGCAGGCGTCCCGACCCGCGGGACGATCAGGGCGTGGGCTCCCACCCGGGGCCGTCGACCGGCCCCTGGACCCGCCCGAGGAGCGACGAGGAGAGCAGCCGTGGGCATTGTCGTGCAGAAGTACGGCGGCTCCTCGGTTGCCGACGCCGAGAGGCGTCAAGCGGGTCGCCCGGAGGATCGTGGAGACCAAGAAGGCCGGTAACGACGTCGTCGTGGTCGTCTCGGCCATGGGCGACACCACCGACGAGCTGATCGACCTGGCCAACCAGGTCTCGCCCACTCCTGCGGGCCGCGAGCTCGACATGCTGCTCACCGCCGGCGAGCGGATCTCGATGGCGCTGCTCGCGATGGCGATCGGCAACCTCGGCCACGACGCCCGGTCCTTCACCGGCAGCCAGGCCGGTGTGATCACCGACGGCTCCCATGGCAAGGCCAAGATCATCGACGTCACCCCGGGGCGGATCGAGCAGGCGCTCGAGTCCGGCGCGATCGCGATCGTCGCAGGCTTCCAGGGCGTCAGCCAGGGCAGCAAGGACATCACCACCCTGGGCCGGGGCGGGTCCGACACCACAGCTGTCGCGCTGGCCGCAGCCCTCAGGGCCGACGTCTGCGAGATCTACACCGACGTCGACGGCGTCTTCACCGCCGACCCGCGGATCGTCCCGGCGGCCCGCAAGCGAGACCGGATCTCCTATGAGGAGATGCTCGAGATGGCGGCGTGCGGCGCCAAGATCCTGCACCTGCGGTGCGTCGAGTACGCCCGCCGCTACGACATGCCGATCCACGTGCGGTCCTCGTTCAGCCAGAAGGACGGCACCTGGATCGTGAACGAGAGTGAGGTGGACCCGATGGAGCAGGCGATCATCGCCGGCGTCGCGCACGACCGCAGCGAGGCCAAGATCACCGTGGTCGGCGTACCCGACAAGGTGGGCGAGGCGGCCCGCATCTTCGAGGCGCTCTCCGGCGCCCAGATCAACCTCGACATGATCGTGCAGAACATCTCGGCAGCCGCGACGAACCTCACCGACATCTCCTTCACGCTGCCGCGCAGCGACGGGCAGACCGCGATGGCCGCGCTCGGGCGGGTCAAGGACGAGGTCGGTTTCGACTCGCTGATCTACGACGACCAGATCGGCAAGGTCTCGCTGATCGGCGCCGGCATGCGCTCGCACCCCGGCATCACCGCCAAGTTCTTCTCCGCCCTGGCCAGCGCCGGGGTGAACATCGAGATGATCTCCACCTCGGAGATCCGGATCTCGGTGGTCGTCGACGAGGCGCAGGTCGACGAGGCGGTGAGCGCCACCCACACGGCGTTCGAGCTCGACGCCCACGAGGTCGAGGCGGTCGTCTACGGCGGGACGGGCAGGTAGGTCACGTCATGGTGAACATCGGTGTGGTAGGCGCTACCGGGCAGGTGGGCGTCGCGATGCGGCAGATCCTCCTCGAGCGGAGCTTTCCGGCCGACGAGGTCCGCTTCTTCGCCTCGGCCCGCTCCGCCGGCAAGGTGCTGCCGTTCGGCGACCCCAACAACGGTGGACGCAGCGTCGTCGTCGAGGACGCCGAGACCGCCGACCCGACCGGGCTCGACATCGCGCTGTTCTCCGCCGGCGCCACGACGTCCCGCGCCGTCGTGCCGAGGTTCGTCGACGCCGGCGTGATCGTCGTCGACAACTCCTCGGCCTTTCGCAAGGACCCCGCCATCCCGCTGGTCGTCTCCGAGGTCAACCCTGAGGCGCTCGAGCCGGTGATCGCTGCCCGCCGCGGCATCATCGCCAACCCGAACTGCACCACCATGGCCGCGATGCCGGTGCTCAAGCCGCTCCACGACGAGGCCGGGCTGGTCCGGCTGATCGCCTCGACGTACCAGGCCGTCTCGGGCTCCGGCGTCGCCGGTGTCGACGAGCTGGCGACCCAGGTCGAGGCGGCCGGCGACAAGGCGCGCGAGCTCGCCTACGACGGCAGTGCGGTGACGTTCCCGGCGCCGGTGAAGTACGAGCGCACGATCGCCTACAACGTGCTGCCCCTGGCCGGATCGATCGTCGACGACGGGCTCAACGAGACCGACGAGGAGCAGAAGCTGCGCCACGAGTCGCGCAAGATCCTCGGCATCCCCGACCTGCTGGTCTCCGGCCTCTGCGTGCGCGTGCCGGTCTTCACCGGTCACTCGCTGGCGATCAACGCCGAGTTCTCCCGGCCGATGACCCCCGATCGCGCACGCGAGATCCTGGCCGAGGCCCCCGGCGTGGAGCTCAGCGACATCCCGACCCCGCTCCAGGCAGCCGGGCAGGACCCGTCGTACGTCGGTCGGCTCCGCCACGACCCGGGCGTCCCGGACAACCGCGGTCTTGCGCTGTTCATCAGCAACGACAACCTGCGCAAGGGCGCCGCCCTCAACACGATCCAGATCGCCGAGCTGGTCGCGGCCCGCCTCTGAACCGCACGGACTGCGTCAGGCGCTCGGGTCCCGGCCCTGGGTCTCGTGCTGGCGCGGCACCGGTCCGTGGTCGCCCGGGAAGTCGGGCTCACCGCGCTCGGAGTCGATCTCGCTGGCCATCTCGTGCTCGTCGATGAAGCGCACGGTGACCCACCACGACAGCACGAAGGCGACCGCGGTCATCAGCGGGATGACCAGCAGCATCCACGACGAGTCCAGCTCGTCGAGGAAGATCAGCATCGCCAGCGTGGCCACCAGCCCGACGCCGAGGAAGCTCGTGCTGAACGGGTCGGAGATCTGCCAGGCCTTGAGCAGGTTGGCACCGATCGCCACCTCGATCGCGAGGATCGCCACGATCGCCAGCAGGCCGATGCCGCCACCGCAGCTCTCGGTGCCGCGCACCGAGTCGCACCCGCTGGCCGCGCCGAAGGCCAGGCCGACTGCGGCCAGGCCCGCCAAGGCTCCGGAGATGATCGCAGCGGCCGGTGCGGGGATCGCGGGCAGCCTCGCGACGAGTGCGTCGGCGACCGCGAGCGCGCGACCCTCGTCCTCGTCGTCGTCGTCCGTGTCCGTCTTCGCACCGGTCTCGTTCGCCGGCTCGGGCTCTGGAGCTGCCTCCGGCTCCGGCGCCCGCTCGATCACGGCGGCCAACGGGTCGGCGGTGGAGGGCAGGACGGCGGTGTCCTCCGCCGCTGCGTCGGCCGCGGCCCGCTCGGCGATCGCCTCCGCCTCGGCCTGCTCGCGGGCCAGCCGCTTGGTCTCCTTGGCCGCCTGCTTCTCTGCCCGTCGTCGCGCCCTGGCCCCGGAGCGGGCTTCCTTGCGTGGTGAGCTGCGCGTCGGACCTTTGTCGAGTGCTCCGGCGAGCTCGTCGAGCGGATGAACCGCCGGCTCGCGGTGCGGTGCGTCGAGGTGCTCGGGCGCGATGTCGTCGTACCGGCCTCGTGGTGACGCCGTCGGTGTCGGTGTCGGTGTCGATCCGGCCGGCGGGGTCGGGGGGTGCACGCTCGGCGTCGGCGGTCTGGCTCCGGCCGGCCGAGGCGGCACCGGGTGGCCCGTGGAGACGCTCGTCGTGGCGGGAGATGTCGCGGGACGTGAAGGCGGCCGCGCCGGCGGGCGGGCTGCAGGACGCGGCGGCACCGGTGTTGCACCGGGTGCCCGAGCGGCAGGGGGCGGCGCGGACGGCGCCTGCGCAGCCGGCTCGGATGCGGGTGAGCCCTCGGAAGTCCCCGTCGGCGTGGCGGTGTCGGACTGCGGCGAGCTGTCCGAGGCCTTCTTGCCGCGCTTCTTCTTGCGCCCGAACCCGAGGCTCAGCTCGAGGTTGGGCTCCTTGCCGGATGAGTCGGGCTCGGTGGGCATGTCGCGGATTCTGCCACTCCTGAGACCGCGGGAAAGGATTACGGCCCGGATCGGTGGTACCCGATCCGGACCGTGTCAGTGCCTCCCGGCACCTGGTCGGGCTGACAGTGTTCTGGTTCAGGACATCGGCGACACATGTCTCAAGACATAGGCGACACATGTCGCAGGTCATCGGCGACAACCGCTCCGGGCTCGATGCTCGGCCATGCCGCCCACATCGAAAGCCCGCCTGGTCATCACAGCCCTGTTCGTCGACCACCAGACCCCGGCCGAGGTCGCCGCCCGCTACGGCATCCACCGCACCTGGGTCTACAAGCTCAAGGCCCGCTACGAAGCCGAGGGCGAGACCGCACTGGAGCCTCGGTCGCGACGCCCCAAGACCTCTCCGGCCGCCCTATCGGCCGAGGTGGTCGACCTGATCGTGCGGATTCGCAAAGAACTCACCGACTCGGGCCTGGACGCCGGGCCGGAGACCATCACCTGGCACCTCGAGCACCACCACGGACACCGGGTGGCCAGATCAACGGTCAGCCGTCACCTCACCGCGGCCGGGCTGGTCACCCCCGAGCCGAAGAAACGACCCAAGTCCTCCTACATCCGGTTCCAGGCCTCGATGCCCAACGAGACCTGGCAATCCGACTTCACCCACTACCGACTCACCCGCCCCGACGGCCGGCCCGGCGCAGACGTAGAGATCATCAGCTGGCTCGACGACTGCACCCGCTACGCCCTGCACGTCACCGCGCACACCCGGATCACCACCCCGATCGTGAAGGCCACCTTCCGAGAAACCGCAGCCCAGCACGGCATCCCCGCATCGACACTGACCGACAACGGCATGGTCTACACCGTCCGCCTGGCCGGCTTCGGACGCCAAGGCGGCCGCAACGGGTTCGAGCAACAACTCCGCGACTGGAACGTCGTCCAGAAGAACAGCCGACCCAACCACCCCACCACCTGCGGCAAGGCCGAACGATTCCAGCAGACGATGAAGAAGTGGCTGCGCGCCCAACCGGTCCAGCCGAGTACGGTCGCCGAACTGCAGGCACTCCTCAATCTCTTCGCTCACGAGTACAACCACCGAAGACCACACCGGTCGTTGCCCCACCGGGCGACCCCGGCGACGCTCTACGACTCGATGCCCAAGGCGCTGCCGGGGCCGGCCACGGACCCCGAGACCCACGAGCGGATCCGGCACGACCGCGTCGACAAGGCCGGCTCGGTCACCCTGCGGCACAACAGCCGACTGCACCACATCGGCGTCGGGCGAACCCACGCCGGAACCTGCGTCATCCTGCTCATCCAGGACCTCCAGATCAGGATCGTCAACGCCGCCACCGGCGAACTCCTACGAGAACTCATCCTCGACCCGAACCGCGACTACCAGCCCACCGGCGCACCCAAAGGCCCCGCCCGGAGGCCACCGAAATGAACAACACCCGGACCTGCACTCGCAGGTCCGGGTGTCGCCGATGTCTTGAGACATCACACTGGTCGGGCTGACAGGATTTGAACCTGCGGCCTCTTCGTCCCGAACGAAGCGCGCTACCAAACTGCGCCACAGCCCGCTGCAACCTGCGCGAGTCTAGCGGGTGGGTCAGGGCCGGAAGAAATCGGTTCGAGGCAGCGCGAGGAGCCAGGGTGAGCAGGGTCGCTTCGGGCCGGCAGCAGAACCGCACCTGGGCGTACGGCGAGGTGCCCGCGCCCGCCGAGACGTGCAGCCAGGACGAGCCCGGATCACCCGGCCTCGAGGAGGCGGGATGGCGGTGCAGGCCCTTGGCGCGGGCCGGCTCGAGGTCGCAGTTGGTGACCAGGGCGCCCTTGAACGGCAGGCACAGCTGGCCGCCGTGAGTGTGGCCCGGCGAACGTGACGTCGTACCCGTCTGCGGCGAACTGGTCGAGCACGCGCAGGTACGGCGCGTGGGTCGACGCCGATCCGCAGGTCGGCGTCCGCCGGTGCCGGGCCGGCGACGGCGGCGAGGTCGTCGTAGTCGAGGTGCGGGTCGTCGACGCCGGCGAAGGCGAGGTCGCTGCCGCACACGTCGAGCTGGCCGGAGGCGTTGGTGAGGTCGAGCCAGCCGGCTCGGCGAGCTCGGCCCGCAGGTCCTTCCACGGCAGCTGCGGACTGTGGACGTTGCGCTCGCCCGTCGTCGGGCAGCAGGTACCACACCGGGTTGCGCAGCTTCGGTGCGAAGTAGTCGTTCGAGCCGAAGCACGAAGACTCCGGGGACTTCGCGCAGCGGGCCGAAGGCCTCCAGCAGCGGCTGGACGCTGTCCTCGTGGGCGAGGTTGTCGCCGGTGTTCACCACCAGGTCCGGCTCGAGCCGGGCGAGCGACTCGATCCACGCCAGCTTGTGTCGCCTGGTTCGGGGTCAGGTGCAGGTCGCTGACGTGCAGCACCCGGATCGGACGGCTCCCCGGCGGCAGCACGGGTACGTCGACCCGCCGCACCGTGAACGTGCGGACCTCGACGCCCGCGGCGTACCCGAGACCGGCGACGCCGGCGACGACACCGAGCCCGAGGAGTCGCGCCAGCGCGGAGGAAGCCATTCGCCAAGGCTGCCACAATGAGTTGCATGAGCGAGCGCAGCGAGCGGATCAACGACACCGTGTGCATCGGGCCCCGCGTGCGCCCGCAGCGAAGCGAGGACGCACGTGGGTGACTTGAAGGACCGTCTGCGCGCCGATCTCACCACCTCGATCAAGGCGCGTGACGAGCTGCGGTCCTCGACGCTGCGGATGGTGCTGACCGCGATCACGAACGCGGAGGTCGCCGGCAAGGAGGCCCGCGAGCTGACCGACGAGGACGTGCTCGGCGTGCTGACCAGCGAGGGCAAGAAGCGCCGCGAGGCGGCCGATGCGTTCGAGCAGGCCGGACGCGCCGAGCAGGCCGCGAAGGAGCGAGCCGAGTTCGACGTGCTGTCGGACTACCTGCCCGAGCAGCTCGGCGACGACGAGATCGCCGCACTGGTGACCGAGGCGATCGAAGCCACCGGCGCCCGCGAGGAGGGCATCCGAGCGATGGGCAAGGTCATGGGCGCCCTGCAGTCGAAGGTGAAGGGCCGGGCCGACGGTGGCGCCGTCGCCGCGGAGGTGCGCAAGCAGCTCGGCTGAGGCGCTCGCCCTCTCCTTTCGTCGAGCTCGGTCGAGACGACCACCGAGTTCGGTCAGTGGCAGTGGTGACCGTGGCAGGTCGGGCCGCTCGTCGGTGACGGTCCGAATGTCGGTGGGCCGTTGCCGCCCCCGGTCGGTCCGGTCGGGGACGGGGTCGACGGCGCAGCCGTGCCCGTGGAGGTGTACAGCAGGACCGTCGAGCCGGTGTACATCGTCGAGCCCGCCGCCGGGCTGGTCTGGGCGACCAGTCCGCCCGGGAGGGTGGAGGAGATCTGGCCCGCGACATTGACGACGAAGCCGAGGCCCTCGAGCGTCGTCCGCGCGTCGCCGGCCGTCATCCCGATGACGTTCGGCACGATCGTCAGGTCGGAGGATCGCTGCGTCTTGATCGGCTTGACGAAGTCGACGTCGGGGAGGTTGTCCTGGATCGCCCGCATCGCATCGGCCCACATCGGGCCCGCGTTGGTCGAGCCGTGGGCGGTGGCGACGTACTGGCCGCCGATCGTCTGGCCGTTGAGGGTGACTCAGCTGGCCCTCGGAGTTCGCGCCCGCGATCATCGAGGCGGTCGCGAGCGCCGGGGTGTAGCCGTCGAACCAGACCGCCATGTTGTCCGAGATCGTGCCCGTCTTGCCGGCCGAGGGCTTGTCGAGGGCCAGCGCCGAGCCGAAGCCCCCCCGCTGCATCACGCCGCGGAGGATGTCGTTGATGGTGTCGGCGGTGTTCTCGTGCATCACCTGCTGGCACTTCTTCGGGTAGGTCCTTGAAGATCCTGCCCTCGCTGTTGAGGATCCGGGTCACCGGCCGGCTGTCACAGTGCAGCCCCCGCGCGGCGACCGTGGCGTAGGCGCCGGCCATCTCCAGCGGGCTGACGTCGGCGATGCCGAGGGTGAAGGACGGCACCCGCTCGTGGTCCGGGTCGGCGAGGTCGACGCCCATCGACCGCGCCAGTGCGTAGGGCTTGCAGAGTCCGGTCTTCTTCTCCAGCTGCGCGAAGTAGGTGTTCACCGAGAGCTGGGTGCCCTTGTACATGTCGAAGGTGCCCTGGCCCGTGGAGTTGTGGACCACCCACGGGCTGTAGACCGCGTAGGGGCCGTCGCAGTTCTGGAAGTCGTTCTGCGGGATGCTCAGGGTGTTGGGCGAGTGGAATTTCGTCGCCGGTCGGCAGCCCCTGCTCGAGGGCGGCGGCGAGGGCGAAGAGCTTGAACGTCGAGCCGGCCTGGAAGCCGTTGGAGTCGCCGTACTTGCTGTCGACGACGTAGTTGAGGAAGGTCTCGCCCTTCTTCTTCTTCCGGCCCATCGGTCGGGACTGGCTGATCGCCTGGACGTCGCCGCTGCCCGGCTCGACCATCGGCCAGCGCACCGATCGCGTTGTCGGTCGCCTTCACGTGGGACGACGTCGCGCGGTCGGCCGCGCGCTGGTTGCGCAGGTCGACGGTGGTCTTGATCGTCAGGCCGCCGGAGTTCAGCAGCTGCTGGCGGTCGTCGACGGTCTTGCCGAGTGACGGGTCGGCGAGCAGGTAGCGGCGGACGTAGTCGCAGAAGAACGCCGCCTTCGACCCCAGGCAGCCGTTGCGGGCCGGGCTGACCTTGAGGCCGAGCTTCTTGGCGGCGAGCTCGTCGGCCTCGCTCTGCGGGATGTCGCCGAGCGCCGCCATCCGGCGCAGCACCGTGTTGCGTCGGGCGAGCGCGCGGTCGCGGGAAGGTGGTCGGGTCGTAGCCGACAGGGTTCTTCACCAGGCCCGCGAGCATGCGCCGCCTGCTTGACCGTTCAGCTCGCTTGGCGTCCTTGCTGAAGTAGTGCCGGGCCGCCGACTGGATGCCGTAGGCGCCGTCGCCGAAGTAGGCGATGTTGAGGTAGCGCTCGAGGATCCAGTCCTTGGAGTAGCTTCTTCTCGAATGCCGATGGCATAGACGCAGCTCCTGGAGCTTGCGCTGGTAGGTGTCGGCGGTCGCGGCCTCCCGCTCGTCCTTGGTCTTCGCCTGGTTCAGCAGGGTCATCTTGGCGATCTGCTGGGTGATCGAGGACCCGCCCTGGGTGACGCCGTCGTTGGCCTGGTTGGTGACGAAGGCCCGGATGGTGCCCTTCACGTCGATGGCGCCGTGCTCGTAGAACCGGGAGTCCTCGATCGCGATGATCGCCTGCTGCATGACCGGCGCGATCTGCGCGAGCGGGACGTTGACGCGGTTCTGGTCGTAGAAGGTCGCGATCACATTTCCCTGGGCGTCGAGCACGCGCGAGCGTTGCGCCAGCGGCTCGTCTGAGATCGCGATCGGGAAGTCCTTCATCGACTTCGACACGCCTTCGTGCCGATGCCGAGGGCGCCGGCGAAAGGGATGGCAAGTCCGGCAACCAGCACACCCATCAGCACCGACAGCGTTACCATGACGCCGAGCTGCGAGGTCACCGAGACGTACGTCGGCCCGGATCTGGGCGTGGAAGAACGCTCGGACGGACGCTGTCTCGGCATGCACGCGATTGTAGGTCGCGAGGTCGCTCTCACCCGAACAGGCCATCGGCCTAGTCATTTCGAGCCATTCCGATTCAGTACATAAGGCCCTGTAAACGAGACGGTCAAGAACCTTAAGTTTCGTTATGTGGGGGGAGCTGGTCTAGAGGACCAGCACCACGGGTTTCTTTGGGGGTCGTCAATGAGCTGGAACGAAGAGTGGGCTGCAGCAGCCACCTGTCAGCAGTCCCGTCCCGACGAGCTGTTCGTCCGGGGGGCCGAGCAGCACAAGGCCAAGGTCGTCTGCGCCGCGTTGCCCGGTGCGGGCCGAGTGCCTCGCCGAGGCGCTGGACAACCGCATCGAGTGGGGCGTCTGGGGTGGCATGACCGAGCGCGAGCGCCGTGCGGTGCTGCGCAAGCGTCCGAACGTGACCTCGTGGCGTGCGCTCCTGGCCACGGCCAAGGAAGCGCACCTCTCCGCCACTGCCTGAGTCGGCGCTGATCCATCCTGGGGGCCGGCGCGCCCGGCTGCTGGGCTAGGCTGCGTCGCCGCCGAGCAGCGTCGCCGATCGTGCGCAGGCCGTCGAGGTCGTGCACGTCGGTCGGCAGCGCAGGCAGTACGACGGTCGCCACGCCGGGGTGCGCCGTCGCGAACCGTCCGCCGCAGCCTGGTCTCGCGCTCGACGATCAGCTTGCGGTCCGCGTGCAGCCGTAGCAGGCCCGCCGCCATCCGGCTCGCGTCGTCGGGTGACGTCGCGCAGCTTCTCGTAGCCCGACATCGCCGCCGCCGCACTGAGGTCGACCGTCCGGCATCGATGCTCGCGCGGTTGACCACCAGTCCGGCGAGCGGCATCTGCTCGGCGCTGAGCCGCTCGACGAAGTACGCCGCCTCGCGCAGCGCGTCCGGCTCCGGAGCCGCGACCACCAGGAACGACGTCCCGGCGGCCTGGAGCAGCTCGAAGGTCCGCTGGGCCCGCTGGCGGAACCCGCCGAACAGCGTGTCGAAGGCCGACGACGAACGCCTGCATGTCGCTGAGCACCTGGCCGCCGATGATCGTGGTGACCGCCTTGGTGACCATGCCGAAGCCGGCGGTCATCAGCCGTGCCGGACCGCGGGCCGGGTGCGAGCAGCAGCTTCATGAACCTGCCGTCGAGGAAGCTCGACAGTCGCTCGGGGGCGTCGAGGAAGTCCAGCGCGCTGCGCGACGGCGGGGTGTCGACGACGATCAGGTCCCAGCGACCCAGACGCGCGGGCGTCCTTGTCGAGCTGGCCGAGCTTCTCCATCGCCATGTACTCCTGCGTGCCCGCGAACGAGCTCGAGACGGCGACGTAGAACGGGTTGTTCAGGATCTGCTGCGCCTTCTCCGGGCTGGCCTGGCTCTCGACCACCTCGTCGAAGGTGCGCTTCATGTCGAGCATCATCGCGTCGAGGGAGCCGGCTCCCGGTTCCTCGGAGACTCCGGGGACCGGTCGCGGCGTGTTGTCGAGCGCCTCGATGCCCATCGACTGCGCGAGCCTGCGAGCCGGGTCGATGGTGAGCACGACGACCTTGCGCCCGCGCTCGGCGGCGCGGAGCGCGAGGGAGGCCGCGGTGGTGGTCTTGCCGACGCCGCCGGAGCCGCAGCAGACGATGATGCGCTGCTTCGGGTCGTCGAGCAGCGCGTCGACGTCGAGCTCCGGCACGGGCGCGTGCGACGCGGTCATCGGACCCGTCCGCGAGGTCGTCTGGCCGGCATCAGGCGATCCCCTGCTCGCATCAGCGACTGGGCCAGCTCGTAGAGCCCGGCCATGTCGACCCCGCCCGGCCAGCTGGGCCAGCTCGTACGTCGGGATGCCGATCTGCTCGACCAGGGCGCGCTGGCTGTCCTCCAGGCGGCGGCGCTCTGCGTGGTCGCGGCCCTCGGCGACCAGGCTGTGCACCAGCTCCGGGGTGACGTCGACGCCGGCCGAGCCGAGCGCCTTGGCCAGGGACGTCTCGTCGACCGAGCCGGCAAGCAACGCCTCCCGGGCAACGCTCGTCGAGGTCCTGGGGCCGGACCAGGTTCACGATCACGCCTCCGACCGGCAGGTCGGCCTTGCGCAGCTCGGCGACGCCGTCGATGGTCTCCTGCACCGGCATCTCCTCCAGCACGGTGACCAGGTGCACCGCAGTGCGCTTGGAGTGCAGCAACGTCATGACGGTGTCGGCCTGGGACTTGATCGGGCCCATCCTTGGCCAGCCCGGCGAGCTCGCTGTTGACGTTGAGGAACTGGGCGATGCGGCCCGTCGGCGGCGCGTCCAGCACGATGGCGTCGTACGTGCGGGCGCCCTTGTTGCGTGAGTTGCGGATCGCGGCCTCGTAGACCTTGCCGGTCAGCAGCACGTCGCGCACGCCGGGCGCGATCGTCGTCGCGAAGTCGATCACGCCGAACCGGTCGAGCGCCTTGCCGGCGCGACCGAGGCGGTAGTACATCGCGAGGTACTCCAGCAGCGCTTCCTCGGCGTCGATCGCGAGCGCGTAGACGTCGCCGTGCCCGTGCTCGGTGGCCCGGACGACGCAGCCGCTCCTCGTAGGGCAGCGGCGAGACGTCGAACATCTGCGCGATGCCCTGGCGACCCTCCACCTCGCAGAGCAGCACCGTCTTGCCGCGCGAGGCCAGCGCCAGGGCAAGGCTGGCGGCGACGGTCGACTTCCCGGTGCCGCCCTTGCCGGTGACCACGTGCAGCTGCACGTCGGGGAAGTCGGAGGTTGCCGAAGCCATGGACCGCAGCCTAGAACTTCTGGCCCGGTCGGGGCCCGGCCTGCTCCGCAGGAGCCGTGATTAGGATCACGGGTGATCCGGCCCTCGCCGGACGATCGGGAGGTGGAGTGGCGTGGACAAGGTCGTCGCGAGCGCGGCCGACGCGGTTGCCGACATCCAGCGAGTGGCGCGACTCTGCGGTCGGGGGCTTCGGGCTGTGTGGCATTCCGTCGGTGCTGATCGACGCGCTGCTGCAGACGGAGGTGACCGACCTCGAGGCGGTGTCCAACAACTGCGGCGTCGACGAGTGGGGCCTGGGCCGGTTGCTGTTCGAGAAGCGGTTGCGGCGGATGGTGTCGTCCTACGTGGGGGAGAACAAGGAGTTCGCCCGCCAGTACCTCCACGGCGAGCTCGAGGTGGAGCTGAACCCGCAGGGCACGCTCGCCGAGCGGATGCGGGCCGGAGGGTCGGGGATCGCGGCGTTCTTCACCGCCACCGGAGGCGGCACCCAGGTGGCGGAGGGCGGGCTGCCGTGGAAGTACGACGCCGACGGCGACGTGATCGTGTCCAGCCCGCCCAAGGACACCCGGACCTTCGAGACGAAGGACGGGCCGAAGGAGTTCGTGCTGGAGGAGGCGATCGTGGCCGACTTCGCGCTGGTGCGGGCCTGGAAGGGCGACCGGCACGGCAACCTCGTCTACCGCGACTCCGCGCGCAACTTCAACCCGCTGGCGGCGATGTGCGGCCGGTTGACGATCGCCGAGGTCGAGCATCTCGTGGAGCCCGGCGAGATCGACCCGAACGAGGTGCACACCCCCGGGGTGTTCGTGCAGCGCGTGGTCGCGCTGACGCCGGAGCAGGCCGCGGACAAGCGGATCGAGAAGCGCACGGTGAGACCTCGCCCGGACGTCGAGGCCGTCGAGACGCAGGGAGGGAACTGACGTGGCCTGGAGCCGTGAGCAGATGGCGGCGCGGGCGGCCTCGGAGCTGACCGACGGAGTCGTACGTCAACCTCGGGATCGGGCTGCCGACGCTGGTCCCGAACTACGTCGCCGACGACGTCGAGCTGGTGCTGCAGTCGCGAGAACGGCATCCTCGGCGTCGGCCCCTACCCGTACGCCGGGCGAGGAGGACGCCGACCTGATCAACGCCGGCAAGGAGACGGTCACGCTGCGCCGCGGCGCCTCGTTCTTCGACTCCGCGACCAGCTTCGGGATGATCCGCGGCGGCAAGATCGACGCCGCGATCCTCGGTGCGATGCAGGTGTCGGCGGCCGGCGACATCGCCAACTGGATGATCCCCGGCAAGATGGTCAAGGGCATGGGCGGCGCGATGGACCTGGTCCACGGCGCGAAGCGGGTGATCGTGCTGATGGAGCACGTCGCGCAAGCGACGGCGCGTACAAGATCGTCCACGAGTGCTCGCTGCCCTACACCGGTCGGGCGGTCGTCGAGCGGATCATCACCGATCTGTGCGTGCTCGACGTCACCGCCCCGAGGGCGGCGGTCTCAAGCTCGTCGAGCTCGCGCCCGGCGTCACCGAGGACGAGGTCCGCGAGAAGACCGAGCCCGACCTCAGCTGACGTCGGTCAGCGCGCGGACCACCGCGGGCCAGGCCACCGAGCCGGGCTCGATCACCTCGTAGTGCCCGCCGGGAACCTCGTCCAGCGTGATCCACGGATGCCGGGCGACGAGGTTGCGGGCGAGACCGACCGGTACGACGTCGTCGTCCACGCCGTGCACGATCCGGATCTCCGCGTCGGGTCGCTGGTCGAGCAGGTACATCGGGTCGGCCTCGTCCGGCTCGATCTCCCCCAGGAAGGCCCGCGCCGCGTCGCTGCCGAGGCCGAGCCTGATCGGCCCGCGCCAGGTCGCAGACCGGGGCGAGCGCGACGACCCGGTCGCGCGGGGACGGCGCTCGTCAGCCAGCCAGAGCGCGAGGTGGCCACCGGCGGAGTGGCCGGTCAGACGCGCAGGGTGCCGACCCCTGGCCGAGTCCCGGCCAGGAGCCGGGCAGCCGGGTGGCGGCACGCCGTACGTCGGCGCCGGTGCGTGGCCAGCCGCCGGCTCCGCCGACCCGACGCGGCGGTACTCCGGGGTGGCGACCAGGTAGCCGGCTCGGCGGCGAGCGGCGACTGCCAGTCCCGAGTGTGCAAGCGGTCCCAGCGGTCCTTCCAGAAGCCGCCGTGCAGCAGCAGCAGACGAGAGTCCGTTCGGGACGCGCCGGCAGGTGCAGGTCGAGAACGGCGTCCTGGTGGTCGGCGTACCGCAGGACGGCGTCGGGGAGGTCGGGCGAGGCAGGTCCACGGGCGTCATGCTAACCACCGGTCGACTAGAGTCGGCTTCATGACCACGTGGGAGTACCATGACGCACCCATGCCGGTGCACGCAACGAGACATTGATCCTCGACAACTTCGGCGCCGACGGCTGGGAGCTGGTCCAGGTCGTGCGGGAACGAACCCGGAGAACCTGGTCGCCTTCCTCAAGCGCCGCAGGCCGGCTGATGAGCACGCCCGAGGAGCGCCTCGGCGGCACTGGGTCTCAGCCGTGCCGGAGGTCGCCAAGCCGGTGGCGGCGTACATCCCGGCGGTGCGCAGCGGCAACCACGTCTTCACCTCGGGCCAGCTGCCGATGCGTGACGGCCAGCTGATGTCCACCGGCAAGGTCGGCGGCGAGGTCAGCCAGGAGGAGGCGGTCGAGTGTGCCAGCAGTGCGCGACTGAACGCGCTCGCCGCGATCCGCGCCGAGATCGGCGACGCTGTCCGCGATCACGCGGGTCGTCAAGGTGGTCTGCCTTCGTCGCCTCGACGCCCGGACTTCACCGGGCAGCCGCTGGTCGCCAACGGCGTCTCCGAGCTGCTCGGCGAGGTCTTCGGCGACGCCGGTCGAGCACGCCCGGTCGGCGGTCGGCGTACCCGGTGCTGCCGCTCGACGCGCCGGTCGAGGTCGAGCTGGTCGTGGAGGTCTGAGTGGCAGGTCTGATCTCGCTGTCCTGCCGAGCATTCGCCGAGCAGGCAGCGGCGTTCGCCGACGGGACCCGGACGCCCGCCGAGCCGCGCGACGCGGCGACCGTGGTGCTGCTGCGCCCGGGCAGCGCCGGTGCCGGAGCTCTACCTGCTGCGCCGGCAGGTCTCGATGGAGTTCGCCGGCGGCATGTGCGTCTTCCCCGGCGGCGGCGTCGACCCGCGGGACTTCGACGCACACGTCGCCTGGGCGGGGCCGTCGCCGGCGTGAGTGGGCGGAGCGCCTGGGCACCGACGAGGCGAAGGCGCGCGCGCTGGTCTGTGCCGCCGTGCGGGAGACGTTCGAGGAGTCCGGCGTGCTGCTCGCCGGGGAGTCCGCGGACTCGGTGGTCGCGGACACGACCGGCGCCGGACTGGGAGGCCGACCGGGTCGCGCTGGAGAAGCGCGAGCTGCCGATGACCGAGTTCCTCGCCCGCCGCGGGCTGGTGCTGCGCACCGACCTGCTCGGAGCGTGGTCGGGCTGGCTCACCCCGGTCTTCGAGCCGAAGCGCTACCGGACCTGGTTCTTCGTCGCCGAGCTGCCCGAGGGCCAGCGCACGCGGGACGTCTCCACCGAGTCCGACCACGTCGTCTGGCTGCCCGCGTCGCGGGCGGTCGAGCAGGCCGAGGCACGCGAGATCCTGATGCTGCCGCCGACCTACATCACCAGCCTCGACGTCGCCGAGTACGCCGACCCGCAGGCCGTCATCGCCGCGGCCGCCGAGCGCCGGGTCGAGATGTTCTGCCCGGCGGTCGAGGAGGCCGAGGGTGAGGGGTTCACCCTCACCCGGCCGCCGCACGCCGACGCCCTGCTGGAGGCCGACGGGAGCGGCAACGCCACCTGGGGCTCGCTGCGGATGAGCTGGAGCGGGCGGCTCCTTCGGCGAGCGCGGTCGCGTGCGTGCTCGCGCCGAACGCGAACATCATGACCCTCGACGGCACCAACACCTGGGTGCTGCGCGAGCCCGGTGCCCGCCGGTCGGTCGTGATCGACCCGGGCCCGCCGGACGCCGCCCACCTGGCGGCGATCGAGGCGGCGTCCGAGGAGATGGGCGCGGGTCGGGTCGGCGTCGTGCTGCTGACCCACCACCACCTCGACCACTCCGAGTCCGCGAAGGAGTTCGCCGCGCGACTGGGGCTGCGGCGTGCGGGCGCTCGACCCGGCGTACCGGCTGGGTGAGGAGGGGCTCGGCGACGGCGACGTCGTCGAGGTCGACGGCCTCGAGATCCGGGTGGTCGGCACACCGGGGCACACCGCCGACTCGCTGTCCTTCCTGCTGCCCGCGGAGCGCGCCGTCCTCACCGGCGACACCGTGCTCGGCCGCGGGACGACCGTCGTCGCGCACCCGGACGGCCAGCTCGGGGCATACCTGGACTCCCTCGACCGGTTGCACGCCCTCGCAGAGAGCCACGAGGTCGCGTCGATCTGGCCCGGCCACGGTCCGGTGATCGGCGACGCGCTCGGCGTCCTGGACTACTACATCGCGCACCGCGGGGCAGCGCCTCGACCAGGTGCGGGCCGCGCTCGACGAGCTGGCCGCCGAGCCGCATCCCGAGGGGATCGCCGCCGACGAGCTCCCGCGCAAGGTCGTGGAGATCGTGTACACCGACGTCGACCCGGTCCTCTGGGGCGCCGCCGAGCTCTCGGTGCGGGCCCAGCTGGCCTACCTGCAAGCTCGTTGAGTTGGGGAAGACGCACCCACGAGTTGGGTGATAAGCACCCGCCAGTTGGGTGAAGTGCACCCGCGAACTGGGTGTGCAGCTCCCGTCCCCAGGTCGTACGCCGACCGAGTTGTCCGCACGTTGCCGCGAGTCTCTGTCGGTGCACGTGGAGGCAACGATGTCCTCCGTCCATGGGCATCGAGGATTTCCCCTGCGAACCATTCACGACAGCTGGGGCGCGTGCAGCCGGGATCAGCCGAAAGCGCCTGCACATGGCTCTTCGGGATCAGCTGATTCGGCGGGTCCTGCACGGGGTCTATCTTCGCGCCGACCAGCCCGACACTGTTGAGGCGCGTGCTGCCTGTGCCGCTCTGGTCGTCGCTCCCGGCTCGGTGCTGCGCGACCGCACTGCGGCCTGGGTGCACGGCGTCGACGTCTTCACCTACGCCGAGCACGATCTCCTGCCCCCGTTGGAGACCTGCGTCGCAAGATTCCGCGCGCCGACGGATCGGTCCGGCATCGACGGGGGCACACGCGACCTGTCGCAGGACGACGTCATGGCGATGCATGGACTGCTCGTGACGACGCCCTTGCGCACCGCTCTGGACCTCGGCTGCAACCTCCGCCGGCGAGACGCGCTGGCTGCGTTGGATCAGTTCATGAGGTTGCACCGGATCACACGAGAGCAGCTTCATCGAGGTGCAATCCGCTTCTTCCGCCGTCGTGGCGTCGTGCAGCTGCGGCAGCTGATTCCACTTGCGGATCGTCGCGCCGAGTCGCCACGGGAATCATGGACCCGGATCGAGATCGTCGACGCCGGCCTTCCGTGCCCCGAGCCGCAGTTGTGGATCGAGGTCGACGGCGTTCCGACGTACCGGGTCGACCTGGCCTACCCGCGTCTGCGCGTCGTGGTGGAGTACGACGGGGAAGAGTTCCACCGGACCAGTGACCAGAAGAGGCACGACTCCGAGAGACGCGAGTGGCTGGAGAAGAACGGCTGGACGGTGGTCGTCGTGCGCAACGGCGATTTCACGGGCTCGGGCCTGGACCGTTGGCTCGGAGAGTTGCGCGCGGCGCTGCGACCCGCGTACTCCAACCGTCGCTGGTGAGTGCGTCTCACCCAACTCGACGGGACACATCGCCCAACTCGCAGGTGCGTCTCTCCCAACTCAACGAGCGCGGCGCTTCATCCGCTCGACGTCCATGATCACGACGGACCGGGGCTCGAGGCGGAGCCAGCCGCGGGAGGCGAAGTCGGCGAGCGCCTTGTTGACCGTCTCGCGGGAGGCGCCGACGAGCTGGGCCAGCTCCTCCTGGGTGAGGTCGTGGTGCACGTGGACACCGTCGTCGGCGGTGCGGCCGAAGCGGTCGGCCAGGTCGAGCAGCGCCTTGGCCACCCGGCCGGGGACGTCGGAGAACACCAGGTCGGCGTTGACGTCGTTGGCCTTGCGCAGCCGGCCGGCGATCTGGGACAGCAGGCCCAGCGCAACGGCGGGTCGACCCTCGAGCCAGCGCATCAGGTCGTCGTGCGAGAGCGAGAGCAGGCTGGTCTCGGTCACGGCGGTCACGGTCGCGGATCGTGGGCCCGGGTCGAACAGGGACAGCTCACCGAACATCTGGCCGGGGCCGAGGATCGCCAGGAGGTTCTCGCGGCCGTCGGAGGAGGTCCGGCCGAGCTTCACCTTGCCGTCGGTGACAATGTAGAGCTTGTCGCCGGAGTCACCCTCGTGGAACAGCACCTCGCCGCGGCGGAGCCGCGCCTCGGTCATCGACCCGCGCAGCGCCATCGCCGCTTCGTCGTCGAGTGCGCCGAACAGCGGGGCCTGACGCAGTACGTCGTTCTCCACGGCCAATCCTTCCAAATGATCGGGGCTGCCCGGACGACGGGCGGCCCCAGTGTTTCAGGTCACAGTCTGTCCCATCAGCACATCCCACGTCACGGCACCCTCCGCAGGTGGGCGCTCGGCCGAGGGCCTTGTGCTCGCCCGCGTACTCTTCTCCTCGTGCCGAAGACGACCGCCGCGGCCCCGCCGGCAGCCCCCGACACCGCGCTGGTACGCCGTGCCCGGAAGGTCGACCGGGTCCTCGCCGAGACCTATCCCGAGGCGACGATCGAGCTGGAATTCGACGATCCCTTCCAGCTCCTGGTGGTCACGGTGCTGAGCGCGCAGACGACCGACCGCCGGGTCAACGCCGTGCGCCCGACCCTGTTCGCGGCGTACCCCGACCCGAAGGCGATGGCCGCCGCACCTCGCGAGGACCTCGAGCGGATCATCGGCCCGCTTGGCTTCTTCCGCGCCAAGACCGACGCGCTGCTGAAGCTGTCCGCCGCCATCGTCGAGCGGTACGACGGCCAGGTGCCCTCGCGCCTCGAGGACCTGGTCACGCTCCCCGGTGTCGGCCGCAAGACCGCCAACGTCGTGCTCGGCAACGGCTTCGACGTCCCGGGCATCACCGTCGACACCCACTTCGGCCGGCTCGTCCGCCGCCTCGGCTGGACCGAGGAGACCGACCCGGTGAAGGTCGAGCACGAGATCGGCGCGCTCTTCCCGAAGCGGGACTGGACGATGCTCAGCCACCACCTGATCTGGCACGGCCGCCGGGTCTGCCACGCCAAGAAGCCCGCGTGCGGTGCGTGCAGCGTCGCGCGCTGGTGCCCGTCCTTCGGCGAGGGCCCGACCGACCCGGAGGTGGCGGCGAAGCTGGTGAGGACGCAGGGGCCGGCGTGAGGAGGGCCGTCGTCGGACTGGTCGCCGGGCTCATGCTCGTCGGCGTGCTGACCGGCTGCTCCAGCGATGCCGGTACGCCGACCCCGGGCCCGTCCGACCGGCTCCCCGACGTCTCGCTGCGGAGCCTCACCGGAGGTCCGTCGGTCGACCTCCGGTCCATCCGGGGGCCAGCGGTGGTGAACCTTTGGGCACAGTGGTGCGT
This sequence comes from uncultured Actinomycetota bacterium, assembly GCA_963805425.1. Lineage (GTDB taxonomy): Bacteria > Actinomycetota > Actinomycetes > Propionibacteriales > Nocardioidaceae > Marmoricola. The sequence continues at coordinate 355,051 of CAWDUF010000001.1, forward strand.
GCCGTGCAAGCGCGAATTGCCGATCTACCAGCAGTTCTACGGCCGCCACGGCAGCGAGGTCGACGTGCTCGGCGTCGACTGGCAGGACACCCAGGCCGACAAGGCGCGGGCGCTCGCGTCGAGGTCCGGGGTCACCTACCCGCTGGTGGTCGACAGCGAGCCGGCGTTCCGGGCACGCTTCCTGCCGCGGCTGGTGCTCGTCGACGCCGACGGCAGGATCGCCTTCCAGGAGTACGTGGAGATCAAGTCGCTCGGCCAGCTCGAGGGCCTGGTCGAGAAGCACCTGGGGATCACTCTGTGACCGACGTCCCCGACTGGCTGGCGACCATCCGCGACGCAGCGCTGAGGATCACCGGCGCCGACCTCACCAGCTTCCTCCCACCCGAGGACGCCGGTGCCCGGCCGGGCGCCGTACTCATGCTGTTCGGCGAAGGCGACCGCGGGCCCGACCTGCTGCTCACCGAGCGGGCACACGACATGCGCTCCCATCCCGGGCAGGTGTCGTTCCCCGGCGGCAAGGTCGACGACACCGACGAGTCTCCGACCGCTGCGGCGCTCCGGGAGGCCGAGGAGGAGGTCGGCCTCGACCCCGCCGGGGTCGAAGTGCTCGCGACCCTCCCCGAGCTCTGGCTGCCGCCGAGCAACTTCGCTGTGACGCCCGTGCTCGGCTGGTGGCGCGAGGAGTCACCGATCGGCGTGGTCGACCCGGCCGAGGTGCACGCGGTGCTCCGCGTTCCCCTCGACGAGCTGCTCGACCCGGCCCACCGGGTCACTGTGACGCACCCGGTCGGCTACTCCAGCCCAGGCTTCCTGATCGGCGAGGGCAAGGACCTCATCCTCTGGGGATTCACCGCGGGACTGATCAACAAGCTCTTCGACTACGTCGGCCTGACCAGGGAGTGGGACACGTCGGTCACCCAGGCGTTGCCCGACTACATGCTGGGGATACGTCAGGATTGACCCGGATTCACCCCCGGCGGGTTCGGAGAGCCGCAACCACGGCGACAAGCGAAGGTGACGATGAACTTCCTCGACTGGTGCCTCGTGCTCATCGTCGTCGCCTACGCGCTGTCGGGCTACTGGCAGGGCTTCATCACCGGTGCGTTCGCGACCGTCGGGCTGCTGGTCGGCGGCCTGCTCGGCATCTGGCTGGCGCCGCACCTGCTCGGGAACGCCGACCCTTCGCTGTGGGTGTCGCTGGCGGCGCTGTTCGTGGTGCTGGTCTGCGCGTCGTTCGGCCAGGCCGCGCTCCAGTACGCCGGCACGCGGGTCCGTGAGCAGATCACCTGGCAGCCGGTCCGCGCCCTCGACGCGGTCGGCGGCGCGGTGCTCAGCGTCGTCGCCGTGCTGATCGTCACCTGGATGCTCGGCGTCGCGGTCAGCGGCTCGCGCATCCCCGGCATCGGGCCGATGGTGCGCGGCTCGGCGGTGCTCACCACCGTCAACGACGCCATGCCCGCTCAGGCCCAGGGCGTCCTGCGGCAGTTCGACCGGGTCGTCGGCTCGAGCTTCTTCCCGCGCTACCTCGAGCCGTTCGCACCGGAGCGCATCGTCGAGGTCAGCCCGGCGCCGGGCAGCGTCGTACGCGACCCCGAGGTGCAGCGGGCCGAGCTGAGCGTCTTCAAGATCCGCGGCAACAATCGCTGCGGCGACGGCATCGAGGGCAGCGGCTTCCTGTACTCACCGCACCGGCTGATGACGAACGCCCACGTGGTCGCCGGTGTCACCGAGCCGAAGGTGCGCGTCGGCACCCGCGACGTCGACGCGACCGTCGTGTACTACGACTCCGACATCGACGTCGCCGTGCTCGACGTCGCCATCGACGGGCCGGTGGTCCACTTCGACCGCGGCGGCAAGGCCAAGGAGCCGGCGGTCATCCTCGGCTACCCCAACGACGGGCCGTTCAACGCCCAGCCGGCGCGCATCCGCTCAGAGCAGCGGCTCCGGTCCCCGGACATCTACGGCCGCGGCACCGTGACCCGCGAAGTCTTCTCGGTGCGCGGCCTGGTCCGGCCCGGCAACTCCGGTGGCCCGCTGGTGTCCCGCTCCGGTCAGGTCATCGGCGTCATCTTCGCGGCCTCCGTCAGCGACAAGCAGACCGGCTACGCCCTCACCGCCGACCAGGTCGCCGACGCCGCCACCCGGGGTCTCAGCGCGACCGACAAGGTGTCCAGCGGGAACTGCGCGTGAGGCCCCGGTGCAGTTTCACAACTGATGTTGTGAAACATGCGCTTCCCGAACGAAATTTCATTCGGGAAGGGTCGAATTCACAACTGAAGTTGTGAAACCGCAGCCCGGCTCAGCCGCGCTTCAGCGCCCGAGGCGTCTCCTGCATCTCCGCGATGGTGCGCTCCGGGGCCTTCACCTTGCGGACCTTGCGGTAGCCGATCAGGCCGAGGAGAGCGGCGAGCAGGAGGTAGCCGCCGAACACGATCAGGAAGCACCAGGCCAGGTCGAGGTCGGCCATGTGGATGAAGAACGCGATCGCGATCGACGCCATGATGATCGCCAGCAGCGAGATGAACCCGGCCAGGAGGAACAGCACGACCGCCATGCCGCCGGCGCGCACGCTGATCCGGAGCTCGGACTTGGCCAGCTCGATGATGTGCCGGACGAGCGTGCCGATGTCGTCGAAGGCATCGACGACGAGCTTGCCGATCGTCGGCTCCTGCTGGTCGAGCGGCTCGCGGTGTGCCATGCGCGGAAATCCCTTCATGCCCTCGTGACGCCGCTTCGGCGGTCAGTTCCCGACTCAGTTACCCGACTGTGGGCACCCTATCGTCACGTCGAGACCTCACGCCGGGGCGACCCTACCGGCACCGGCGTCCTTGGGCGTGTGGAAGAATCGGCGGCGTTGGAGGGGAGTATTCCTTCGCGACGACCTCGTCATCACGGGCGACCGAGCAGCATCCGGCGCCCCGGGGTCGCCGGTCCGCATGGACGGAAGAGACCTCCGGACCGTGTTCATGCGTTCTACGCAGAGTCCGTTGGCGTCCGGAGGTAGCCCAGTGCACGTCTCGCCCCTCGTCTGGTGGCTGACCATCGGCATCACCACGGTGCTGCTGCTCGTCGACGTCGTCGTCATCGGCCGCCGGCCGCACGAGCCGAGCCGCCGTGAGGTGAGCATCGCGCTGGCCTCGTTCATCGGCCTGGCGGTCGCGTTCGGTGTCGGCGTCTTCGTCCTCTCGGGCAGCAGGTACGGCACCGAGTTCTTCGCCGGATGGCTGACGGAGTACTCGCTGTCGGTGGACAACCTGTTCATCTTCCTGGTGATCATGGGCAAGTTCGGCGTGCCGCGTGCCTACCAGCAGACCGCATTGCTGATCGGGATCGTGATCGCGCTCGTGATGCGCGGCATCTTCATCGCGGCCGGCGCGGCTGCGATCGACAACTTCAGCTGGATCTTCTATCTCTTCGGCCTGTTCCTCGTGTACGCCGCGGTGAAGCTGGCCCGTGAGGGCGCCGGGAACGAGGACGAGTACGAGGAGAGCCGGCTCATCAGGTGGGTCGAGAGCCACCTCCCGGCAACGTCGGAGTGGCACGGCACCAAGTCGTTCGTGAAGGTCGCCGGCAAGCCGATGATCACCCCGATGTTCCTGGTCGTGCTCGCGCTCGGTACGACGGACCTGCTGTTCGCCCTGGACTCGATCCCGGCCATCTACGGTCTCACCGACGAGCCGTACCTGGTGATGACGGCGAACATCTTCGCGCTGATGGGCCTGCGTCAGCTCTACTTCCTGCTCGGCGGCCTGCTCGAGCGCCTGGTGTACCTCTCCTACGGCCTGGCGTTCCTGCTGGGCTTCATCGGCGTGAAGCTGGTCCTGCACGCGCTGCACAACAACGAGCTGGGGCTCGTCAACGGCGGCGAGCACGTCGACTGGGCGCCCGACATCCCGATCTGGTCCTCGTTGCTGGTGATCCTCGGCACGCTGGTCGTGACCACGGTGGTCAGCCTGACCGCCTCCCGGCGGATGGATGCCGCCGCACGCGACGACGTCACCGGCCCGCGCGGCCATTGACGGCAGGCCCCGGGCGCAAGCGAAGAGTGTGATGCGAGACTCGGGAGTTTTCGGACCAAACGCCCTAACCGCAGGTGGCCTTGGTCGTTGACCTGACCATGGAGTGGATCCAACGCAACCCGAAGAAGACCGTCGGCCTGTCCGCGCTCGCGGTCCTGGTCGTGGTCGTGCTCGTCTGGGGCATGTCCGGAGGGTCCGACCCGAGGGGCTCGACCCTGGGCGGACCTCCGCTGGCCACCCCGACCGCCACTCCCACGCACCAGCTGACCGTGCTGCCGACCCCGTCGGCGGTGCCGACCAGCGTCGGAAGCGTCCTCCAGGGCCTCGACGGCAGCGGCAACGGCTCGTTCACGTCGTCCTTCGGCGCCAACGGCAGCTCGAAGAGCCTGACCAGCCACCATGTGGTGGTCAAGGCCGGGTCCGACGGACCCCTGATGGCCGCCGGATGGTGGATCCCGTTCGCCGACGGTGAGCGCAAGGGCGGCAAGAAGAGCCCGGGCCGCACCTACCAGCACGCCGACCACACCTACGGCGACTCCGACCTCGCCCGGATCCTCGCGTACGGCGGACCGACCTCGCGCAACACCTGGTGCACCGTGACCGTCGACGGCAAGGTCACCGAGCGCCAGCAGGCCAAGGGTCCTTACGCCGAAGTCTTCTGCCAGGGCTAGGGCCTACTCCTCGCTCGCCGAGCCCTGCTCCAGGCCGGTGGAGATCAGGTCCATCACCGTCGAGTCGGCAAGCGTGGTGACGTCGCCGACCTCGCGCTTCTCCGCGACGTCGCGGAGAAGTCGGCGCATGATCTTGCCCGAACGGGTCTTGGGCAGCTCGGCCACGACCATGATCTGGCGGGGCTTGGCGATCGCGCCGATCTCCTTTGCCACATGGTTGCGCAGGTCGGCCACGATGTCCTCGCCGCCGTCGCCGGCGGACTCACGCAGGATCACGAACGCCACCGGCGACTGGCCGGTGGTGGCGTCGGAGGCCCCGACCACGGCGGCCTCGGCCACCATGGGATGCGACACCAGCGCCGACTCGATCTCGGTCGTCGAGAGCCGGTGGCCGGAGACGTTCATGACGTCGTCGACCCGGCCGAGCAGCCAGATGTCACCGTCGTCGTCCTTCTTGGCGCCGTCGCCGGCGAAGTACCAGCCGTGGTCGGCGTACCGGGACCAGTAGGTGTCCCGGTAACGGTCGTCGTCGCCCCAGATGGTGCGCAGCATCGCCGGCCACGGCTCGGTGAGGACGAGGTAGCCGCCCGACCCGTTGGGCACGATCTGGCCGTCCTCGGTGACCACCTCGGCAGAGACGCCGGGCAGCGGCGTCATCGCCGAGCCCGGCTTGCCGGCGGTGACGCCGGGCAGCGGGCTGATCATGATCTGGCCGGTCTCGGTCTGCCACCAGGTGTCGACCACCGGGCAGTGGCTGCCGCCGATGGTCTCGCGGTACCAGATGTAGGCCTCGGGGTTGATCGGTTCGCCGACCGATCCGATCAGCCGCAGCGACGACATGTCGAACTTCGCCGGGATGTCGGCGCCCCACTTCATGAACGTGCGGATCGCGGTCGGCGCGCAGTACAGGATGTTCACCTTGTACTTCTCGATGATCTCCCACCACCGCCCCTTGTGCGGGGTGTCCGGGGTGCCCTCGTACATCACCGACGTCGCTCCGTTGGCGAGCGGCCCGTACACGATGTAGCTGTGCCCGGTGACCCAGCCGATGTCGGCCGCCGTCCAGAAGACGTCCGTGTCGGCCTTGAGGTCGAACACCGCCCAGTGCGTGTACGACGTGCCGACGAGGTAGCCACCCGTCGTGTGCAGGATGCCCTTCGGCTTGCCGGTCGTGCCGGAGGTGTACATGACGTAGAGCGGGTGCTCGGCGTCGAAAGCCTCGGCGGTGTGCTCGGCGCTGGCCTTGTCGACGGTTTCGTGCCACCAGACGTCGCGCGAGTCGTCCCACGCCACGTCCTGGCCGGTGCGCCGCACGACCAGGACGTTGCGCACGTCGGGGCAGCGCTCGAGCGCCTCGTCGACCGCGGGCTTGAGCGCTGCCGGCGCGCCGCGCCGGTAGCCGCCGTCAGCGGTGATCACGACCTGGGCCTGGCAGTCCTGGATCCGGTCGACCAGCGCCTGGGAGGAGAAGCCGCCGAACACCACGGTGTGCGGTGCGCCGATCCGGGCGCAGGCGAGCATCGCGACCACCGTTTCGGGGATCATCGGCAGGTAGATCGCGACCCGGTCGCCGGTCTTCACCCCGAGGTCGACCAGGGTGTTCGCAGCCCGGCAGACCTCGTCCTTGAGCTCGGCGTAGGTGATGTCGCGGGTGTCGTTCTCAGGCTCCCCGACCCAGTGGTAGGCGACCTTGTCGCCGCGGCCGGCCTCGACGTGCCGGTCGAGGCAGTTGTACGCCGCGTTGATCTTGCCGCCGACGAACCACTTGGCGAACGGTGCGTTGCTCCAGTCGAGGACCTCCTCCCACTTGGTGTCCCAGTCGAGACGCTCCGCGGCCTTGGCCCAGAAGGCGAGTCTGTCGGCGTTCGCCTCCTCGTAGGCGTCGGCCTTGACGTTCGCGTTCGCGGCGAGGTCGGCAGGGGGCTCGAAGCTCCGCTCCTCGTGCATCAGGTTGGACAGGGTCTCGGCTTGCTCGCTCACTTGGACTCCTCTAGCGGGTCAGTCAGGGATGGGGCTGACCTGGCCTCGTGGTCAGCCTAGGCGCGCATCCTCCCGGCGACGAGGGTCGCCGGGAGGATGCAACAGGGCGGAGGGTTGCGACCGGGTTGCATCGGCCGGTCGCCACGCATCCTCAGCGTGGTGCCAGCGGCACGATCGAGTTCTTGTGCGTGAACGCCGTGACTCCGCCGAACGACGCGTACCAGGCGGCGAGCGCCGTGGCGATGCCGAACCAGCCGCCGGTCTTGTGGATTCCGGTCGAGGTCGCGAACTCACCCCACGCGAGGATGAAGAACGTGATGGTCAGCAGCACGAACACCGCGAGCACGGCGCCACTGACCCTGGTCGCCCCCACCGTCATGTAGAGCGTGAAGATGCCCCAGGCGAGCAGGTAGAGGCCGACGCCGTTGGCGGCGTCGCCGGCCTTGATCCCGGTCATGTCGGTGTGCCCGGTGAGGTACCAGAACGAGATCCAGAAGGCGCCGTACGACGTGAACGCCGTCCCGCCGAACGTGTTTCCCTTGGCGAACTCCCACATGCCGGCGGCGAACTGGGCGATGCCGCCGTACGCGAGGGCAAGGCCGAAGACGACCGGCTCCGCCTTCACCATGTCGGTGTTGATGACGCTGAGCACGAACGTCGTGAGCGCGAAAGCGCCGAGGCCGAGCGGTGCCGGATCGGCGATGAAGGACCCGGGTGCAGCCTTCGGAAGCGGGGTTTCGGACATGCCATCTCCTCGTCGAGCGGGGTTGTCGGTGGCAGATTAGAAACCCGCGCCCGTCGGCCGACAGGGGTCCGCGAGGCGTCATCGGTGAGCGGGGCGGAGACGTCGATGTGTGCGGCGTCACACTGCGACGAGCGGTCGGATCGGTGCGACGAGCGGGAGGGCCGTGCTCAGCGCCGGCCGGCTTCGGGGTGGTAGCTGCCGCGGTCGAGCTCCAGCTCCTCGGGCGTGTGCAGGCGCACCATCGTCCGGCCCAGGTGGGCGGGCAAGCGGTCCCGCGTCGCCAGGGACACCGCCACCATCGTGGCGAAGGACAAGGGCACCGTGCACAGCGCCGGCTGGCTGACGACAGCGCCGAGCCACCCTCCCGTTGAGCCGCCGACCATCACGGTGACCACGGCAGCGACCGAGGTCAGCCCGCCGGCCAGCAGCCCGGACACAGCCCCCACCGCGGTCAGTCCTCGCCACCAGATGCCGAGCAGCAGCAGCGGGCAGAACGTGGAGGCGGCGACCGCGAAGGCGAGCTCGACGGCATGGGCGACCGCGAGGCCGGAGGAGAGCAGCGTCAGCACCAGCGTGGCGAGGGCTGCGAGCACGCCGGCCAGGCGGAACGCGGTGACGCCGTCGAACCGACGGCCGAGCAGGTCCTGGCCGAGAACGCCGCCTACGGAGACGACCAGGCCCGACGAGGTGGACAGGAACGCCGCGAACGCGCCGGCGCACAACAATGCCGTGAGCAGGTCGCCGACCTGGTCGCCGAACACCCGCTGCGGCAGCTCGAGCACGACGGCATCGGCGCGTCCGCCGGCGATGAGGTCCGAGGCGTAGACCCGCCCGAGCACGCCGTACAGGGTGGGAAGCAGGTAGAAGACGCTCAGCATGGCCAGCACCACCAGCGTCGTCCGGCGCGCCGCTCCGCCGTCGCGGTTGGTGTAGAAGCGGACGACGACGTGCGGAAGGCCCATCGTGCCGAGGAAGGTCGCCAGGATCAGCGAGTACACCAGGTACGTCGCGTGCGGCCCCTGCATCGGCTCGACCCACGCCTCGGCGTGCAGCCGGCCCGACGGCGCGCCGTCCCGATGCCAGCGGGTCAGCAGGAACGCCAGCGGGAGGAGCAGTGCGACGAGCTTGAGCCAGTACTGGAACGCTTGCGCGATGGTGATGCTGCGCATCCCGCCGGAGACGACGTTGGCGAGCACCACCAGCGCCACCACGACTGCTCCGACCCACGTGGGCGCGCCGGTGAGTGTCCGGAGGGTCAACCCGGCGCCCTGGAACTGCGGCACCAGGTAGAGCACCCCGATCAGCACGACGAGCCCGCTCGACACTCGGCGCGCCATGAGCGACTCGACGCGCAGCTCGGCGAAGTCGGGCAGCGTGTAGGCACGTGAACGACGCAGGGGAGCGGCGACGAAGAGCAGCAGCATGAGGTAGCCGGCCGTCCAGCCGACCGGGTACCAGAGCATGTCTGCACCGCGCACCAGCACCAGTCCGGCGACGCCGAGGAAGGACGCGGCCGAGAGGTACTCACCGCTGATCGCCGACGCGTTCAGGCCGGGTCCGACCGCGCGTGAGGCGACGTAGAAGTCGCTGGTGGTGCGCGAGAAGCGCAGTCCGACGGCGCCGACAGCCAGTGTCGCCAGCGAGACGACGAGGACCGCCGCCACGGTCAGCGTCCTCACCGCTCACCGCCCCCGACCATGTCGTAGAACGCCGCCTCGTTGCGCTCGGCGCGGCGCACGTAGAACCACGCGAGGGCGATCAGCACCGGGTAGACGGCGAAGCCGAGCACCAACCAGGGGACCGGGACGCCGAGCAGCTGGGCCCGGCGGACGCCCGGCACGGCGTCGAAGACCAGCGGCAGGGAGCCGACCGAGCCCAGCAGCACGAGAACGACGCCGAGGGCGAGGCGCAGCTGGCTGCGCATCAGCGAGCGCATGTAGATCTCGCCGACCTCGCTCTGGGCGTCGATCTCCGAAGCCACCGAGGCGGTCCGCGGACGGTTCAGGCGCGGCCCGGTCACCCGGACGCGCGACGGCCGGATCTCTGTCATCCGGGACCCTGGCGCACACGTCGCAGTCGCTCCCGCAGCGCGGGCGTGTGCCGCCGGCTGACCTGGAGCTCGGTCTCGCCGACCAGGACCGAGCAGCGCCCACCGTCGACCCGGATCTCGTCGACGTGTGCCAAGGAGACCAGCAGCGAGCGGTGGATGCGCAGGAAGCCGGCGTCGCCCCATCGCTCCTCGAGGGTGCCCAGTGGCAGCCGGAGAAGGTGGCTCGCAGAAGCGGTGTGCAGCCGCACGTAGTCGCCGTGCGCCTCGACGTACCGGACCTCGGAACGCGGGACGAACCTCGTCACCCCGCCCAGCTCCACCGGCAGCGACTCGTCGTCGGGCGCCGCTGCGCCCTCGTCGGTGATCCTGCGGACGGCCTCCCGGAGCCGGTCCTCACGCACCGGCTTGAGCAGGTAGTCCACCGCGCGGAGCTCGAAGGCCTCGACGGCGTGCTCCATGTGCGCGGTCACGAACACCACCCTCGGGGGCTGCTGGAACCTGCCGAGCACGGACGCCAGCTCGAGGCCGCTCAGTCCGGGCATCTCGACGTCGAGGAACACCGCGTCGACGCCGTCGCCGTCACCGAGCACCCGCAGTGCCTCCGAGGCGGAGTCGCAGGTCGTCACCGCGCCGACTCGGTCGTCACGGCCGAGCAGGAACGCGAGCTCGTCGAGCGCGGGTCGCTCGTCGTCGACGACGAGCACGGTGAGGAGGTCGCTCACGGGCGCACTCCGGCGGCGAATTTCGGCACCCGGACGACGACCCGGGTGCCCGCGCCGGGCGCGGTCTCGACGACCAGGCCGTAGTCGTCGCCGTACGCCGACCGCAGCCGCTCGTCGACGTTCCCCAGGCCGATCGAGTCCATCGACAGGTCACCGGCGAGAGCCCTGCGCACGCGCTCGGGATCCTCGCCGACGCCGTCGTCCTCGATGGAGATCACCGCCTCGCGATCGAGGTCCTCGGCCAGGATCGTGATCCGGCCACCGCCGGGCTTGTCGGCCAGGCCGTGCCGCACGGCGTTCTCGATCAGCGGCTGGAGGCTGAGCACCGGAACCGCGACGGAGAGCACCTCGGGGGCGATCCGGAGCGTCACGCCGAGACGGTCGCCGAACCGTGCCTGCTCGAGCACGAGGTAGCGCTCGATCGAGCGCAGCTCCTCCTCGAGGGTCGTGTACTCCCCGTGCCGGCGGAAGGAGTACCGGGTGAAGTCGGCGAAGTCGACCAGCAGGTCGCGGGCCCGGTCGGGGTCGGTGCGGACGAAGGACGCGATCGCGTTGAGGGCGTTGTAGACGAAGTGCGGCGAGATCTGGGCCCGCAGGGCCCGGACCTCGGCCTCGGCGAGCCGGGTGCGCGAGTCGCCGAGCTCGGCGAGCTCGAGCTGGCCGGACACCCAGCCGGCCAGCTCCGTCGTGGCGCGGACCAACCCGGCCGGAACCGACCCGGCGAAGACCTGCAGCGTGCCGACCAGGCCCCCTTCGACGATCAGGGGTCTGACCACGACCGAGCGGATCGGGCAGGACACGTCGCCGCAGCCGAAGTCGCGGTGGCGCTGCACGATCGTGCCTCCGTCGGCCAGTCCGCGGTGGGCCAGCGCGTCGGCGTCCTTGCGGTGCACCTCGCCGACGCCGTCCCACGCGAGCAGCCGTTCCCGGTCGGTGAGCGCGACCGCGCGCGCGGAAAGCAAGGCGCGGAGGTGACGCACCGACCGCTCCGCCGAGTCGGTCGTCAGTCCGCCACGCAAGGTGCTGGTCATCAGCGATGCCGTGTGCAGGGTGCGGAACGTCGCCCGGTCTGCCTCGCTTCCGAGGTGGCCGGGCCGGCGCCAGCGCCACGGTGCCATGCGCTCACAGTAGGACCTCGCCGCCCGCGTCACACCTAGCTGAAGTCGATCAGCAGGGTGCCGGGGTCGTCGGGTGGCGCCGACTGGTGCGGGATCCGGCCGATGGCCTGGGTGGCGTCGGGATCGAGGGCCGACGGCGTCGGCGGTGGCATCCGGTGTCGTACGACGGTGCGGTAGCAGCGGGTGAGGTAGGGCAGCTTCATGCCGTCGGGACCGCGGCCGTAGTCGTCGTACAGCGCACCGACCCGGGACAGCAGGTCCTCACGCTCGCCGTCGGCGAGGAGCGCGACGTACGAGCGCGAGCGGACCAGGTCGAAGAGGTCGTCGCGACGCAGCGCCTGCCAGAACCGGAACTCCTGGTGCTCCGTGGCCCCGAAGTCCTCCGAGGTCTCCGCCGGCTCGGCGAGATCGGTGCGGTTGTCGGCGCTGCCGATGATCGCACCGAGCTTGCGCACCCACGGGATGGCCTCGTCGCGGGCGTTCCAGACCAGGGCGAGGACACCGCCGGGCCGGAGCACGCGCGCGATCTCGGGGAGCGCGGTGTCGTGGTCGAACCAGTGGAACGCCTGCGCGCAGACGACGACGTCGGCCGAGAAGGAGGCGACCGGGATCTGCTCGGCAGTGGCGACGGCAGTCCTGGCTCCGGGCACCCGGGATCGCAGCCGGGTCAGCATCTCCGGCAGCGGGTCGGTGGCGATCACGTCGTGGCCGGCGGCGACGAGCAGCTCGGTGAGCTTGCCGGTGCCGGCACCGAGCTCGACGACGGTCGAGTGGTGGTTGCCGACCAGCCAGGCAGCGGCCTCGGCGGGGTACGACGGGCGCGCTCGGTCGTACGCCTCGGCCACCGTGGCGAAGGAGAGGGCGTGGTCACGCATCCCGTCGCTCATTGCCTTGCAAAACTACCCGATAGCCTTCCCCGTGTGCCTGATCCCGCGCCCGACCCGCTGGCCTGGCTGACCGGGCTCGAGGGGGTGCCGTCGGCGTTCGCCGCGGCTCGCGACGGCATCGACGCGCTGCTCCGTGACCGGGGGCTGCGCCGAACGAGCCCGGAGCAGACCACCGAGTCGCTGCTCCGTGGCGCACACGCCTCCGCGGTGCTCGAGGGCTCGGTCTCGACCCTGGAGGAGGTCCGGACCGGCACCGGGGACGGCATCGCCCAGGCGGCGGTGCGGGTGAGCGCGGGCGTGCTCGGCCTGGTGCCGGTGCTCGGCTCGTCACCGCTGCAGGCGTTCGCCCGGCTGCACGCGCTCGCCGGCAAGGGCGAGGTCGACGACGACCTGCTCGGACGGCCGGTGTCGGGCGAGGCGGCGGCCCGGCTCAACGCTCTCGCCACGACCCTGCTCACGACATCGGTGCCTGCCCTGGTGGTCGGGGCGCTGGTGCACGCGGAGGTCGTCACGGTCGCGCCGTTCGCCTCCCACAACGGCATCGTCGGACGCGCCGCCGAGCGGCTGGTCATGGTCGCCCGCGGCGTGGACCCGGCTTCGGTCGTCGTACCGGAGGCCGGGCACCTGGCGGTGCGGGCGGCGTACGAGTCGAACCTGCGCGGCTACCGCGACGGCGGCACGCCCGGCCTGCAGTCGTGGTTGCTGTACGACGCCGAGGCGATCACCGCAGGCGTCGAGGCCTCACCGTTGTCCGGTGGTTGAGGTGCGAGCGCCAGCGAGCCTCGAAACCCCTGACAAATGAGCGGCACCGAAGTCGCCTTCGATGCCGCTCGAACACATGTGATCCGGCTACCAAGCTGCACGGTGTCCTAACTGCTGCTCCGGGAAGTTCCCGATCGCTAGCGCCCTGTAGGAAGGGTAGGTCGGAGCGTGGGTACCGCATCCATGTGCTGGTCTTGAGTTGTTCCTCGTCCTGCTTGATCCCTGTCTACGCCTGCTCTCTCGGCACATTCAAGGACCTTCGCGGGTTGACTTTTGCAGGCCCTGCGCGACGCACTCAGAACCCCAGCGGGCCGCGCCGTCCGCGTCGCGTGTTGATCCACACGGCGGCCCCGACGCCGGCGACTCCGGCGATCGCGAGCGCCGCCAGCGTCGGCTTCGCGGGGGGCAGCCTGACCCGGCTCACGAGCGCGACCGGACGCTCGAAGACGAGCACCGGCCAGCCGCGCTCCTTGGCGATCTTGCGCAGGTCCTTGTCCGGGTTCACCGCGTAGGGATGGCCGACGACCTCGAGCATGTGCACGTCGGTGACCGAGTCGCTGTAGGCGTAGCAGCGGTCGAGGTCGTAGCCACGCTTGCGGGCGAGGTCGGTGATCGCCTTGGCCTTGTTCTCGGCGTAGGCGTAGAAGCGGATGTTGCCGGTGTACTTCCCGTCGGCGACCTCCATCCGGGTCGCGACCACGTGATCGGCGCCGAGCATCTCGCCGATCGGCTCGACCATCTCGGTGCCGCTGGTCGACACGATGATCACGTCCCGGCCGGCGGCGTGGTGCTCCTCGATGAGGTCGACCGCCTCGTCGTACACGAGCGGCTCGACGATGTTGTGCAGCGTGTCGGCGACGATGTCGCGCACGGTCTGCACGTCCCAGCCGGAGACGAGCTGCGACATGAACTGCCGCATCTTCTCCATCTGGTCGTGGTCGGCACCGCCGACGAGGTAGACGAACTGTGCGTACGCGCTGCGCAGCACGGCCCCCCGGGAGATGAGCCCGCTGGCCTGGAACTCCCGGGAGAAGGCGAACGTGCTCGACCGCGCGATGATGGTCTTGTCGAGGTCGAAGAAAGCCGCGGTGGGCCGAGCAACGGGGCTCATGGCTGGAAGTGTACGGAGACAGCGTCCTCGGCCACGGATGAACACCTGAGCTGCACAGCCCTTGTGGAGATGGGTTTCGTGCACAGAGCGGCAGCCGGCGGTCGTGCTGCCGGCAGGTGACCGGCGAGCCTGCGGGCATGAACGACGCCGTCCCTGCTCCGATGATCGTCACCGACGACGAGCTCCTCCTCGCCGACCTGGTCCGGCTCGCGGCAGCCGCCGGTGTCACCCCCGAGGTCGCCCGCGCGAGCGCTCCTGCACTGCAGTCGTGGACCTCGGCCCCACTCGTCCTCGTCGGCGCCGACCGGGCGCCGGACCTGGCGCGCAGTAGGCCGCCACGTCGCCCCCGGGTGCACGTCGTGGGCCGGGGCGCTCTCCCCGACGAGCTGTTCCGCGACGCGTTGGCGCTCGGCGCCGAGTCCGTGGCCGGGCTGCCGACCTCGGAGTCGTGGCTGGTCGAGATGCTCACCGACGCCGGCGACGGCCGCGCGTCGACCGGGGTGACGATCGGGGTCGTCGGCGGCGCGGGCGGGGTCGGCGCGACGGTGTTCGCCGCAGCGCTCGCGCAGGTGTGCGCCGGCACCGGCAGCACCCTGGTCGTCGACGTCGACGTCCTCGGCGCGGGCATCGACCGCGTGCTCGGCCTCGAGGACGTCGAGGGCACCCGGTGGGACGCACTGATGCAGGCCACCGGTCGGCTCAGCGCGCGGTCCCTGCGCGAGGCCCTTCCCGGTCGCGAGCGGCTGTCGGTGCTGACCTGGCCGGTCGACCGGACGCCGAGCCTGCAGGCGTTCGCGGTGCGCGAGGCCCTGTCGGCCGGACAACGGGGGTTCGACACGGTGGTGGTCGACCTGCCCCGGCACCCCGACCCGGTCGTCGACGAGGTCCTCGCCCGCTGCGACCACCTGCTGCTGGTCTCGACGCTGACCGTTCCAGCGGTGACCGCAGCGGCTCGCGTCGCGCGCCGGCTGCCGCGCGCCGCGGGTGCCGGCCTGGTGCTCCGCGGTGGCGCCGCCGGCGTCGCTCCACGAGAGGTGGAGCGGCTGCTCGACCTCCCCGTCGTGGCCACGATGGGCGACCAGCGCGGCCTCGACGAGGCGATCAGCCTCGGCGTGGGACCGCTGCGTTCCGGGCGAGGTGCCCTGGCGCGTGCGGCGCGACAGGCCGCCGAAGCGGTCCGGGGCCGACAACGCCCTGCGGCATGAGCGCGACGGTGCACCGGCCGCAGCCGGTCCCGGACGACGTCCTGGTGGCGGTCCGTGACCACCTCGCGCGGGCCGGCGCCGGACTGACGCCGCAACGGGTCGCCCAGGCCCTGCGTGAGCACGGGCGACCGGTCGGCGACGCGACAGTGCTCGCGGTCCACGACGCGCTGCTGCGCGAGGTGCACGGCGCCGGTCCGCTCGACCCGCTGCTGGCTCTTCCCGGCGTGACCGACGTCCTGGTCAACGGAGCACAGCAGGTCTGGCTCGACCGGGGCGAGGGCCTCGAGCTCACCGATCTCTTCTTTCCCGACGACGAGGCCGTGAGGCGGTTGGCTCAGCGGTTGGCGGCGGCAGGCGGACGGCGGCTGGACGACGCGTCGCCGTACGTCGACCTGCGCCTTGCCGACGGCACCCGTTTTCACGCGGTGCTGGCACCGATCGCGCGCCCCGGCACGGTGCTGTCCCTGCGCGTGCCGCGACGACGGGTGTTCACCCTCGACGACCTGCAGGCCGCCGGCGCCCTCGGAGCGGAGGGAGCGTCGCTGCTGCGCAAGGTCGTCGAGAGCAGGCTGGCGTTCCTGGTCAGTGGCGGCACCGGTTCGGGCAAGACCACCCTGCTCAACGCCTTGCTGACCCTCTGTGACCCGGCAGAGCGGCTGGTCCTGGTCGAGGACTCGAGCGAGCTGCGGCCCGAGCACCCGCACGTGGTCGCGCTCGAGGCCCGGCCCGCGAACATCGAGGGATCCGGCGAGGTCACGCTCACGACGCTGGTGCGACAGGCGCTCCGGATGCGGCCGGACCGCCTCGTCGTCGGCGAGGTGCGCGGCGCCGAAGTGGTCGACCTGCTCGCGGCCCTGAACACCGGTCACGAGGGTGGCTGCGGCACCCTGCACGCCAACTCTGCGGCCGACGTGCCCAACCGTGTTGCCAGCCTGGCGATGGCGGCGGGCATGGCACGCGGCGCCGCCCTCAGCCAGCTCGGATCGGCGGTCGACCTGGTCGTCCATCTCCACCGGCCGCGCGCGCCGGCTCGTCGACTGCGTGACATCGGTGTCCTCGTCGGCTCCGGTGCCGAGGTCGCGGTCGCACCCGCGGTCACGTTCGGGGCGGATCTCCAGGCACGTCCAGGCCCTGGCTTCGATCGCCTCGAGGAGCTGCTCTCACGATGATCGGCTCCCTCAGCGGTGTACTTGCAGGACTCTGTGCCGGCACAGCAGCGCACCTTCTGTTCAGCGGTGGCCGGCTGCCACCGACAGCGGAGGCAGCGGTCGCCTGGAGGCGGTACGCGGTGGCGGCCGCCGGCGTCGTGGGCCTGGCCGCACCTCTCGGCATCGTCGACGGCGCTCACCTCGCGATCGCCGTGATCGCCGCCGGGGTCGTGGGTGCGACCGTGCGTGAGCTCCACCGGCGGCGGCGCACGGTCCAGGCTGACCGCCGGGCCGACCAGGTCCTCGCGACGTGTGACGCCCTGGCCGCCGACCTGCGCGCGGGTCAGCCCCCGGTCACGGCTCTGGCCGCCGCGGCGGCGGACTGGCCGGAGCTCGGGCCGGTCGCGGCGGCGGCAGAGCTGGGGGCCGACGTACCGGCCTCGCTCCGCGTCCTCGCGCGGCAGCCCGGAGCCGGTCAGGTGCGGATCGTCGCGGCGGCCTGGCAGGTCGGACACCGCTCGGGGGCCGGGCTGGCGCGCACACTCGCGATGGCGTCCGACCAGCTCCGGGCCGATCGCGCGACCACACGCGTCGTGGCGGCCGAGTTGGCTGCGGCCAGGGCGACGGCGCGGATGCTCGCTGCCCTGCCGCTGGCCGTGCTCCTGCTCGGCAATGGGCTCGGTGGCGAGCCGGTCGGCTTCCTGCTGGACACCGCTCCAGGACTGGTGTGCCTGACTGCCGGGCTGGCGCTCGAGTACGCCGGCCTGTGCTGGCTCGCCCGGATCGCCGACGGGATAGTCGATCGTCGGGAGCCATGAGCGTCGTCGGGGTCGAGGCTGTGCTCCTTGCCGCGACGGCGACGACCTTGCTGCTCGCTTCCCCGGCCGGCCGCGTTCGTCGGGAGCCACTCAGTCCTGACCCGCCCGCGCAACAGGCTCCCCTGCTCCGGCTGCGGCCGGTCCTCGCCACTCTCGCCGGCGCAGCCGCGTGGGCGTTCGTGGGCGGACCCGTCGGCCTCGTCGCTGCCGCGGCCGCCGCGCTGGTCGCGTGGCGCGTGCTCGGCCACGCGGAGAGCCCGACAGCGAAGCGGCGGCGCGCCGAGCTCGAGCGGGACCTCCCGGCCGCCGTGCACCTTCTCGGGGCATGTCTCGCGGCCGGAGCCGCGACGGCGCGGGCGCTCGCAGACGTCGCCGATGCGCTGCCGGGAGCAGTCGCCGAGGAGCTGTCCCTGATCCGTCGCCGACTCGAGCTCGGCGTCGACCCACTCGCCGTGTGGCGCGACGTGGCCGAGCACCCGCAGCTGCGGTCGCTAGGAATGGCGATGGCCCGCGCCCATCGGTCGGGCGCCTCGGTCGCGGCGACGGTCGAGTCCCTCGCGGCGGAGCTGGCTGCTCAGTCACGCGCGCGCACCGATGAGCTCGCGCGCACCGTGGAGGTCCGCGCCGCGGCACCTCTCGGCGCCTGCTTCCTGCCGGCCTTCGTCCTCCTCGGAGTCGTGCCGATGGTCGTCGGCGTCTTCGCCGCGATGAACCTGTTCGGCTGACCGTCGATCGTCCACATCGGGCTCGCGGGCCCAGTTGTGCACCGCTTCGGATTCCTCGGTCGCGGCCCGCGGCCAGGGCGAGAAACCTCAGCCCTGCAAGGGAAAGCGCCACACACCGGTGGCAGGAGATGTCAGGAGAAGTCATGGGCAAGATCACCAAGGACGAGGCAGGTGCGACCACCGCCGAGTACGCCGTCTGCACCGGCGCGGGCGTCGGGTTCGCGGGGCTGCTGTTCAAGTTCCTCACCAGCGATCCCGGTCAGCACCTCATCAAGACCGTGTTCGACCACGTCGTGAAGATCCTTCCGTTCTGAGCAATCGGGACCGGTCGGTGGGGAGCGCGCAGGGCATCGGCTCCCCACCGACCGCCGGCACAACACTGGGAGGAGGACAGATGACGCGACGTCGGGACGAGACCGGTGCGGTGACGGCCGAGGCAGCGGTGTCACTACCGGTGCTCGTGCTCTTCGCACTCGGGCTGGCCTGGCTGGTCACGCTGGGCGCGACGCAGGTGCGTGCCCTCGACGCAGCCCGCGAGACCGCGCGTGCCGCGGCCCGGGGCGACGACGCGCCCTCGAGCGTGGCGCTCGGTGCGCGGGTGGCCACGCCGGGCTCGCGGATCGTCGTACGGCGCGACGGCGAGACGATCGAGGTCACCGTCGACTCACCGGTGCGGGGGCCGGGTGGCATCTTCGGGTTCCTGCCGACCTATCGGGTGACAGCGCGGGCGGTCGCCGCTCGGGAGCCCGGCTCGTGACCGCCCGTCGCGCCCGCGACGAGCGAGGTGCTGCCACGGTCCTGGTGCTCGGCCTCGTCGCCGTGCTGGTCCTGGTGGCCGCGGTCTCGACAGGCACGATCGCGATCGTTCTCGCGCACCGCCGAGCCCAGGTCGTCGCAGACCTCGCTTCGCTCGCCGGAGCCGGAGCGCTGCAGTCCGGAGCAGACCCGTGCGCCGCTGCCGCGCAGATCGCAGTACGGCAGGGTGCCGCGGTCACACGATGCGTCGTCGACGGGCGCACCGTGGTCGTCACCACCGAGGTACGACTGGCACCTGAGCTGGGCGGCCGCGCGGTCCCGGCCCGGTCTCGGGCCGGCCCTACTCCCGTGGCACTGCGCTGAGCAGCAGGTCGAGCAGACGCACCGCGCCGGCCTTGTCGAGCGGATTGTTCTGGTTGCCGCACTTCGGCGACTGCACGCACGACGGGCAGCCCTCGGCGCAGGCACACGAGTCGATGGCGTCTCGGGTGGCCCCGAGCCAGTCCGCGGCGGTGTGGAAGCCGCGTTCGGAGAAGCCGGCACCACCGGGGTGGCCGTCGTGGACGAAGACGGTGAGCTGACCGGTGTCGGCGTGCCGGGCGGTGGAGACACCGCCGATGTCCCAGCGGTCGCAGGTCGCGAACAGCGGCAGCAGTCCGATGGAGGCGTGCTCGGCCGCGTGCGCGGCGCCGGGCAGGTCCTCGGGGTCGACTCCGCAACCGTCGAGCACGTCGTCGGGCAGGGTCCACCAGACGGCGGCGGTCTCCAGCGTGCGCTCGGGCAGGTCGAGCGGTTGCTCCCCGATCACTTCGCCGCTGGGCACCTTCCGCTTGAGGAACGACACGACCTGGTGGGTGACCCGCACCGAGCCGAACGACAGCCGTGCCCGGCCCCAGGCCTCGTGGTGCCGCTCGGAGATGATGGTGATGTCGGTGATCTCCCGAGCCGACGTCGAGTAGTCGACGTCGGCCCGCGCCACGACGGCGACCGACTCCTCCAGGTCGAGATCGAGCACCAGGTAGCTCTCACCCTGGTGCAGGTAGACGGCACCGACGTGGGCCGTGCCGTGGGACGACGCGTGGTCGACGGTGCCGAGCACCCTGCCGGTCTGCTCCTCGACCAGTCGCACCGGGGCTCCGCCCGAGGAGCGGATGTCGGCGAGGTCGCAGGCGCGTCGCCGGTCGGTCCAGTACCAGCCGTGGGTCCGTCGCCGGAGCAGGCCGGCCGCGGTGAGGGCGTCGACGGCGTCGCGGGCTGCGGGACCGAAGAGCCCGAGGCCCTCCTCGGTCAGCGGCGACTCTGCGGCCGCCGCACACAGGTGCGGGCCGAGCACATATGGGTTGTCCGGGTCGAAGACCGTGGCCTCGACGGGCCGGCCGACGAGGCTCTCGGGGTGGTTGACCAGGTAGGTGTCGAGCGGGTCGTCTCGCGCGACCATCACCCCGAGCGCGTCGCCACCTGTGCGGCCTGCCCGCCCCAGCTGCTGCCACAGCGCCGCCCGAGTGCCCGGGAAACCGCCGAGCAGCACGGCGTCGAGACCCGAGACGTCGATGCCGAGCTCGAGCGCGTTGGTCGCCGCGAGTCCGACCAGCCGACCGCTGCGCAGTGCCTGCTCCAGGGCCCGGCGCTCCTCGGGCAGGTAACCACCGCGGTAGGCCGCGACGTCGTCCGCGAGCGTCGGGTCGACCTCCGCCAGGAGACGCCTGGCACCGAGGGCGACCGCCTCGGCACCCTTCCGCGAACGCACGAACGCCAGCGTCCGCACCCGCTGGACGACGAGGTCGGTCAGGAGGTCGGCGAGCTCGGCGGTGACCGATCGGCGCACCGGTGCACCGTGCTCCCCGGCGTGCGACACGAAGGGTGGCTCCCACAGTGCAAGTGCGACGCGTCCCCGCGGCGAGGCGTCGTCGGTGACCGCGACGACCGGCAGGCCGGTCAGCCGTCCCGCCGCGACCGCAGGCTCCGCGACCGTCGCCGAGGCCAGCACGAAGGTCGGATCCGCGCCGTAGAGCGCGGCCACCCTCCGCAGTCGGCGCACGATCTGGGCGACGTGTGCGCCGAAGACGCCGCGGTAGTGGTGGCACTCGTCGATGACGACGTACCTCAGCGCTCCGAAGAACCGCGACCAGCGCTCGTGGCCGGGCAGCAGCGACCGGTGCAGCATGTCGGGGTTGGTGAGCACGTACTCCGCGTGGTCGCGGGTCCACTCGCGCTCCTCCGGTGCCGAGTCGCCGTCGTGGGTCGCCGCGCGCAGGCCGGGGATCGCGAGGCTCCGCAGTGCGGCGAGCTGGTCCTGGGCGAGCGCCTTGGTCGGTGAGAGATAGAGGACCGCGGCGCCTCGCTGACCCTTCGGTCCCCGGCTGGCCTCGATGTCGGAGAGCGCGGGCAGGAGGTAGCCGAGCGACTTGCCGGAGGCAGTTCCCGTCGACAGGACCGTGTGCGTGCCACCGTGGGCGAGGGACGCTGCGTGTGCCTGGTGCTCCCAGGGCAGGGGTACGCCGACCCGCTGCCAGGCATCGACGACCGACGGGTGTGCCCAGGCCGGCCAGGGACAGGTCCGCGCCGTCCGGGGAGGGAGCACCTCGAGGTGGGTGAGCCGCCCGCCGCGCCCGTGAGCGGCCGTGAGCCGTTCGACCAGGGTCTCCAGCGGGATGGCGGTCACGTCCCCGAGTCTGGCAGCGGCCGCCGACCAGGGACACGCCCGCGGATCGCACTCGTGATTCAATGACGGAGCACCCCCCCGCGGCCTGAGGCCGAGGCGGACCACGCCCGCATCACGCTTGCCCGCATCACGCTTGGGAGAGACTGTGGACCTTTCGCTCGAGACCCGTCAGGTGGGCGACCGCACGGTCATCGCCGTCGGAGGAGAGATCGACGTCTACACCGCCCCGAAGCTGCGCGACCGGATCACCGAGCTGGTCAACACCGGTCATCACGACCTCCTGGTCGATCTGGAGAAGGTGGAGTTCCTCGACTCGACCGGCCTCGGTGTGCTCGTCGGGGGATTGAAGAAGGTGCGCGCCCAGGACGGCTCGATGGAGCTGATCTGCAGCCAGGACCGGCTACTGAAGATCTTCCGGATCACCGGGCTGGCCAAGGTCTTCACGATCCACGACTCCGAGGCAGCGGCGCTCGACGCCTGATCTCCGCCCCCGGGCGTGATCTGACTCACCCCGCGGTCGTGATGGCGCACACACCTGCGTAGACTCCGCCGCGGTCTGTGTAAGCCGAACCACACCGAGGAGAATCATGACCGGGCTCATTCCCGACGTCGTGCAGCTCGAAGGCTCCAACCTCGTCCTTGTTTTCATCGTCGGGGTGATCGCGCTCGGCGCGCTCGCCATGGCAGCGATGTTCCGCAACGAGGTCCTGGCTGCCGGCGAAGGCACCGACAACATGAAGAACATCGCCCACGCGGTGCAGGAGGGTGCGAACGCCTACCTCACCCGTCAGTTCCGCACACTCGCGCGTCTTCGCCGCGATCGCGTTCGTGGCGCTGCTGGCCCTGCCCGCAGACGACTGGGGGGTGCGCATCGGCCGCTCGCTGTTCTTCCTGGTCGGTGCCGGGTTCTCCGCTTCCGTCGGCTACCTGGGGATGTCGCTGGCCGTGAAGGCGAACCTGCGGGTCGCCGCTGCCGCGAACGAGACCGGCCGTGACCCGGCGATGAAGATCGGCTTCCGCACCGGCGCCACGGTCGGCATGCTCACCGTCGGCCTGGGCCTGCTCGGCGCCAGCATCGTGGTGATCATCTTCAAGGACAAGGCGCCGCACGTGCTCGAGGGCTTCGGCTTCGGCGCCGCCCTGCTCGCCATGTTCATGCGTGTCGGCGGCGGCATCTTCACCAAGGCGGCTGATGTCGGTGCCGACCTGGTCGGCAAGGTCGAGCAGAACATCCCCGAGGACGACCCGCGCAACGCCGCGACGATCGCCGACAACGTCGGCGACAACGTCGGCGACTGCGCCGGTATGGCTGCCGACCTCTTCGAGTCGTACGCCGTGACGCTGGTCGCCGCGCTGATCCTCGGCTCGCAGGCCTTCGGCGACAAGGGCCTGGTCTTCCCGCTGCTGATCCCGGCGATCGGCGCACTCACCGCGGTCCTCGGCGTCTACCTCACCGTGCCGCGTGCCGGCGAGAACGGCCTGAAGACCATCAACCGGGCGTTCTACATCTCGGCCGCGGTCGGGGCGGTGGCCTCGATCGTGCTGGCGTTCGCCTACCTGCCCGGCAGCTTCGCCGACTTCGACAACGTCACCGGTCTCGACATGACCGGTGCCGACGGTGACCCGCGCGTGATCGCCTCGGTGGCCGTCGTCATCGGCATCGTGATGGCGGCCGGCATCCTCGCGCTGACCGGCTACTTCACCGGCACCGAGTACAAGCCGGTCAAGGACGTCGGCAAGACGTCGCTGACCGGTGCGGCCACGGTGATCCTGTCCGGGCTCTCGGTCGGCTTCGAGTCCGCCGTCTACACGACCCTGGTGATCGGCGCGGCAGTGTTCGGCGCGTTCCTGCTCGGCGGCGTGACCGTGACGGTTTCTCTGTTCGCGGTCGTCGCTCGCGGGCTGTGGTCTGCTGACCACCGTCGGCGTGATCGTCGCGATGGACACCTTCGGCCCGGTCTCCGACAACGCGCAGGGCATCGCGGAGATGTCCGGCGACGTCAGCCCGGCGGGCGCGCAGATCCTCACCGAGCTCGACGCGGTCGGCAACACCACCAAGGCGATCACCAAGGGCATCGCGATCGCCACGGCCGTGCTCGCGGCGACCGCGCTGTTCGGCTCGTACTCCACGTCGGTCGCCGAGGCAGTCATCAAGGCGAGGCCGAACGACAAGGAGCTCCACCTGCTGAGCTTCGAGGTCTTCAACCCCGGCGTGCTCGTCGGGCTCCTGCTCGGTGCGGCCGTGGTGTTCCTGTTCTCCGGGCTCGCGATCAACGCGGTCGGCCGCGCCGCCGGCGCGGTGGTCTTCGAGGTCCGTCGCCAGTTCCGCGAGATCCCCGGGATCATGGAGGGCACCGGCCGGCCGGAGTACGGCAAGGTCGTCGACATCGTCACCAAGGACTCGCTGCGCGAGCTGGTCACGCCGGGACTGCTGGCCGTGCTTGCCCCGATCGCGGTCGGCTTCGGCCTCGGCGTGCGGCGCTCTGGCCGGATTCCTGGCCGGCGCCATCGGTACCGGCACGCTGATGGCGGTCTTCCTGGCCAACTCCGGTGGCGCCTGGGACAACGCCAAGAAGCTGGTCGAGGACGGTCACCACGGCGGCAAGGGGTCACCGGCCCACGAGGCCACCGATCATCGGTGACACCGTCGGCGACCCGTTCAAGGACACCGCCGGCCCGGCGATCAACCCGCTGATCAAGGTGATGAACCTGGTCTCGCTGCTGATCGCCAGCGCCGTGGTGTCGATGAGCGTCGGCAAGGACCAGCACGACGGTCTGCGCATCGTCATCGCGCTGGTCGCGGTCGCGATCATCGCCGTCGCGGTGTACATCTCCAAGCAGCGCGAGGTCGCGATCAGCGACGATCACGACGACACCGGCTCCTCGGCGTTCGCCAAGAACCCCAGCTGAGTACGCCGAGCGGGCAATTGCGCTCGCGCTGACAACGCCGACCGGGCAGTTGCGTTCGCACAAGCGGACGTCACTGCCCGGTCGCTGTCTTTCCGGCGCACGCGAGCGCCCGCTCGGCGGATCGTTGACGGTAGTGGTGGCACAGTGACACTGTCAGGCTCGTCCCTGCCCAGCCGCCCCGTTGCACCCGGGGCGCTCCCGAGGAGCCATCGTGGGAACCGACACCCCTCCCGACCGAGCAGCGCTCGACCGGCGCACCGTCCTGCGCGGCGGGGTCGCGCTCGGCGCGGCGTCGCTGCTCACCGCCGCCGGAGCGGCGCCCGCCTTCGCCAGTACGCCGGGCCGCCGGGTCGCGGTCCTCGGCGGCGGGATGGCCGGCCTGGCCACCGCCCACGAGCTGGCCGAGCGCGGGTTCGACGTCACCGTCTTCGAGCCGACGGCCTGGGGCGGGAAGGCGCGCAGCATCCCGGTGGCCGGCACGGCCGCCGGTGGTCGCGAGGACCTCCCGGGAGAGCACGGCTTCCGGTTCTTCCCGGGCTTCTACCACCACGTGCCGGACTCGATGCGGCGCACCCCGTTCGAGAGCAACGAGAACGGGGTGTGGGACAACCTCGTGGCCGCGCCGGAGGGCAAGTTCCTGCGCGGAGGTGACCGGCTGGACGCGTTCATCTTCGGCATCGGCCCGGATCCCCAGGCCCTGTTGTCGCTCGACGGCATCCGCAGGTACCTGACGGAGTCGCTCCGGGCCAGGACGTCCCGCCCGACGAGCTGGCCTACTTCGTCACCCGGCTGCTGGTGTTCCTGACCAGCAGCGACGCCCGCCGGTTCGGGCAGTGGGAGAACGTCAGCTGGTGGGACTTCGTCGGCGCGGCGACCCGGTCGCCGGACTACCAGCACGTCATCGCCGCCGGGCTGACCCGCAACCTCGTCGCCGCCAAGGAGACCGTCGCGAGCACCCGGACGATCGGCCACATGGGCGAGGCGTTCGTCTACAACATGATGGGCCAGGGCAACGACGGCGCCCTGGACCGGGTGCTCGACCTGCCGACCAACGAGGCCTGGATCGACCCGTGGGTCTCCACGCTGCGCGGACTGGGGGTGCGGTTCGTCAGCGGGTACGGCCTGGCGTCGTACGAGATGAGTGGCGGGCGGGTCTCGGCGGTGTGGCTGGAGGACTCCGCGGGCAACCGCTCCCGCCACGAGGCGGACTGGTTCGTCAGCGCGATGCCGGTCGAGCGGGCCCGCACCTTCTTCACGCCCACGATGCGGTCGCTCGATCCCGCGCTCGCCCGCCTCGACCGGTTGCAGACCGACTGGATGGCCGGCATCCAGTTCTACCTGCGCGAAGCGGGTCGACATCGTCCGCGGGCACATCACCTTCATCGACTCGCCGTGGGCGCTCACGGCGCTGACCCAGGGGCAGTTCTGGAGCGACCGCGACTTCCCCGCCGACTACGGCGACGGCACCGCGGTCGACTCGCTCAGCGTCGACATCTCCAACTGGGACGCGCCCGGGATGCTCTTCGGCAAGCCTGCGAAGGAGTGCTCCCCGGACGAGGTCGCCCGCGAGGTGCTTGCGCAGATCCGCTACCACCACACTGCAGGCGACGTGCTGCCGGAGGGCATCGTGCACTCGTGGTTCCTCGACCCCGGCATCCAGTGGGACGGCGCCGGCCGGCGCAACAGCAACCAGACGCCACTGCTGGTCAACACCGCGGGCTCGTGGAACAACCGGCCCGGGCGTCCGGACGAAGATCCCGAACCTGTTCCTGGCCGGCGACTTCGTGCAGACCGACATCGACCTGGCCACGATGGAGGGCGCCAACGAGTCCGGCCGGAAGGCGGCGAACGCGATCCTGGTCAGTGCCGGCTCGAAGGCCGCCCCTGCCCCGACGTACACCCTGTGGCGCAACCCGGCACTCGCGCCCCTCCAGGCAGCGGATGGCGTGCTCTACCGGCTCGGGCTGCCCAACGCGCTCGACGTACCGCTGAAGGGTCGCTACTGACGGGTCGCTACTGACGGGCACGCCCTAGGGTCGGAGCGTGCCCGACTGGACCTCGCGCCTGCGCGCAGAGCTGGTAGCCGCCGACTACACCTTCGACGGCGTCAGCGACCTGCTCGGTACGACGGCGCACGCGGCGCTGGGCCGCAACGAGACCACCCCCGGCCTGCGGCGGACGACCGGGGGATCGCCCCGGGAGACGCTGACCCGGCTGTGGCTGCTGCAGGCCACCGCGCCGCTGGCCGACGTCGAGCGCGCGCTGCCCGGGCTCGTCGACGAGCTCTGCGTCGCCGGCATCCTGGAGCGATCGGTCGGCGAGGTCGCGGCCCGCGTCGACCTGCGTCCGTACGCCGCCGACGACCGCGACCTCTGGGTGCTCGGCGACCTCACCCCCGGGCTCGACGGCGGTCCGAACCGGGTCGGTCCGGACCACGTGCTCGGGATCAGCCCCGCCGCGACATCGCTCGCGCAGCTGACCGTGCGCGACCCGGTCGACTCCGCGCTCGACCTGGGCACCGGCTGCGGCGTCCAGTCGCTGCACCTCGCCGCGCACGCGCGGCGCATCGTGGCCACCGACGTGAACACCCGCGCGCTGTGGATCACCGGGCTCAACGCCGAGCTCAACGGGGTCTCGACAGGCTCGACCACCGGGATCGACCTCCGCGAGGGCAGCTTCTTCGAGCCCGTGGCCGACGAGCGCTTCGACCTGGTGGTGACCAACCCGCCGTTCGTGATCTCGCCGGCGACCGGCGAGCGCCTGGTGTACCGCGACTCCGGGCTGCCGGGTGACCGTGCCGTCGAGCACATCGTCCGCACCCTGCCCGCGACACCTGTCGCCCGGCGGCCTCGGTCAGGTGCTGGCGAACTGGGCGATCCTGCGAGACCGGCCCTGGGACGCGCGGCTCGCGGACTGGACCGACCCCGCCGAAGGCACGAGGGAAGCCCGGCTGCGACGTCTGGGTGGTCCAGCGGGAGGTCCTCGACCCGGCCGAGTACGTCGAGCTCTGGCTCAAGGACGCCGGTCTGCACGGCGCCGGGGACTACCTGGCCCGCTACGACACCTGGCTGTCCTGGTTCGAGGAGCAGGGCGTGGAGGGAGTCGGGTTCGGCTGGATCAACCTTCAGCTCGACTGGGCTCGACCGCCGAGGGTGATCGAGCCCAGGTTCCCGGTGATCGAGCCCAGGTTCCCGGTGATCGAGCCCAGTCGAGATTCGAGGAGTGGCGCTGGGAGGTGGAGCAGCCGCTCGGGCCGGAGGTCGCCGCGCACTTCGCTCGGGTGGCGGCGGTGGGTGCGCTGGCCGACGAGGCGCTGCGCACCGTCCGGCCGCGACTGCGCGGGGACGTCGTCCAGGAGACGCACGGCCCGGTCGGTGCCGAGGATCCCGCGACCATCGTGCTCCGCCAGCAGCGTGGCATGCGCCGCGCGCGGCAGGTCGACACCGTCGAGGCGGCGCTCGCGGGCGCGAGCGACGGCGACCTCACGGTCGGCCCAGATCCTCGCCGCGCTGGAGCAGATCGTCGGCGCTGACGTCGTCGGGGAGGGCCGGCTCGACGGCGTACGGGACCTGCTCGTGGAGGGGTTCCTCGAGCTCGGGTAGACCAGTTCGTCCCGCTTCGGCCCGAAGGGCCGGGGTGGTGGGCGGCTGGACAGGCTGACTGGTCCGGTGGATCCGCGCGCTACCTTGTGTGCCGGCAACCCGCCGCAGACACCGAAGGACCCACAGCAGAAGTGGCACACAAGCTCGTCATCGTCGAGTCACCGGCCAAGGCCCGCACCATCGAGGGCTACCTCGGCCGGGGCTACGTCGTGGAGTCCTCCATCGGACACATCCGCGACCTGCCGCAGACTGCTGCGGACATCCCGGCGAAGATCAAGGGTGAGCCGTGGGCCCGCCTGGGGGTCAACGTCGACGAGGGCTTCAAGCCGGTCTACGTCGTCTCGCGCGACAAGAAGGCCCACATCAGCAAGCTGAAGGCGCTCCTGAAGGATGCCGACGAGCTCTACCTCGCCACCGACGAGGACCGTGAGGGCGAGGCGATCGCCTGGCACCTGCTCGACGAGCTGAAGCCGAGCCCGAACCTGCCGGTGCAAGCGGATGGTCTTCCACGAGATCACCCCGCAGGCGATCCAGGCCGCGGTGGAGAACCCGCGCGAGATCGACATGGACCTCGTCGAGGCCCAGGAGGCGCGCCGGATCCTCGACCGGCTCTACGGCTACGAGGTCTCCCCGGTGCTGTGGAAGAAGGTCATGTCCGGCCTCTCCGCCGGTCGGGTGCAGTCGGTGGCGACCCGGCTGGTCGTCGACCGGGAGCGCGAGCGGATCGCGTTCAAGGTGGCGTCGTACTGGGACCTCGAGGGCACCTTCGACGCCGGCGCCGACCACGAGCAGCGGATGTTCCCCGCCAAGCTGCACTCCGTCGACGACGTCCGGGTCGCCCGGGGCTCGGACTTCGAGGACTCCGGGCAGCTGAAGCCGAACGCCCGCGTCGTCCACCTGAACCAGAGTCGGGCCGAGGCGCTCGTCGAGGCGCTGCGCGACACCGCCTTCACGGTCCGCTCGGTGGAGTCCAAGCCGTACACCCGCTCGCCGTACGCGCCGTTCCGCACGACCACGATGCAGCAGGAAGCCAGCCGCAAGCTCGGCTTCAGCGCCTCGCGAGCGATGTCGGTTGCCCAGCGGCTGTACGAGAACGGCTACATCACCTACATGCGCACCGACTCGACCACGCTCTCCGACACCGCGATCTCGGCGGCGCGCCAGCAGGCCCGGGAGCTGTACGGCGCGGAGTACCTCCCCGACTCCCCGCGCACCTACGCCAACAAGGTGAAGAACGCCCAGGAGGCGCACGAGGCGATCCGGCCCGCCGGCGACTCCTTCCGTACCCCGGCCCAGACCGGCCTGTCCGGTGACGAGTTCCGGCTCTACGAGCTGATCTGGATGCGCACGATCGCCTCGCAGATGAAGGACGCCAAGGGCAACACGGTGACGATCAGGCTCGGCGGCCCGGCGGCGACCGGCGAGGACGTCGTCTTCTCCGCGAGCGGCCGGACGATCACCTTCCACGGCTTCCTGAGGGCCTACGTCGAGAGCACCGACGACTCCGATGACGCCCGCGACGACCAGGAGACCCGGCTGCCGAACCTCACCGAGGGCGCCGCCGTCTCCGCCGCCAGCCTCCGGGCGAGCGGACACGAGACCAAGCCGCCCGCGCGCTACACCGAGGCCTCGCTGATCAGCGAGCTCGAGAAGCGCGAGATCGGCCGGCCGTCGACGTACGCCTCGATCATCGGCACCATCCTCAACCGCGGCTACGTCTACAAGAAGGGCACCGCACTGGTGCCGGCGTGGCTGGCGTTCTCGGTGATCCGGCTCCTCGAGGAGCACTTCGCCCGGCTGGTCTCCTACGAGTTCACCGCCCGGATGGAGGACGTTCTCGACGACATCGCCGGCGGCCGCAAGGACCTCCAGACCGAGCTCGCCGAGTTCTACTTCGGCGGCGGCAACGTCGAGGGACTCAAGAAGCTGGTCACCGAGCTCGGTGAGATCGACGCGAAGGAGCTGGCCACCTTCCCGGTGCACAAGCCCGACGGGTCTCCGAGCGGCATCGACCTGCGGGTCGGCCGCTACGGCCCGTACGTCGAGGGCCCGCCCGACGAGGGTGACGCCGACGGCGCCAGGCAGCGGGCCAACGTGCCCGAGGACCTTCCGCCCGACGAGCTCACCGAGGAGAAGGCTCGCGAGCTGCTGGCCAACCCGGCGGGAGCAGAGAAGGAGCTCGGCAAGGATCCCGAGACCGGGCTGATGATCGTCGCGAAGAACGGCCGCTACGGCCCGTACGTCACCGAGGTGCTCCCCGAGGACGCTCCGAAGAAGCAGAGGGCCCGCACCGGCTCCCTGTTCAAGGACATGTCGCTCGACACGGTCACGCTCGAGCAGGCGCTCCGGCTGCTGTCGTTGCCACGAGTCGTCGGCAAGGATCCGGAGAGCGGCGAGGAGATCACCGCCCAGAACGGTCGCTACGGTCCCTACCTCAAGAAGGGCACCGACTCCCGCTCGCTCGAGACCGAGCAGCAGCTGTTCGACATCACCCTCGAGCAGGCGCTCGCGATCTATGCCCAGCCCAAGGCCCGCGGCCGTGCCGCCGCGGCTCCGCCGTTGAAGGAGCTGGGTGCTGACCCGGTCTCCGGCAAGCCCGTCGTGGTGAAGGCCGGCCGGTTCGGCGAGTACGTGACCGACGGCGAGTTCAACGCGACGCTCCGCAAGGAAGACTCGGTGGAGGAGATCACCCTCGCGCGGGCCGCCGAGCTGCTGGCCGAGCGCCGCGCCAAGGGCCCGGCCAAGAAGGCGGCCAAGAAGTCGGCCCGGAAGACGGCGCAGAAGACGGCGCAGAAGACGGCGCAGAAGACGGCGCAGAAGTCGGCGCGGAAGACCGCGAAGAAGACCACCAAGAAGGCCGCGGCGAAGAAGTCCTGACCCCCGGACGTCGAGCCTGTCGAGACGCCGGCGTGGTTTCGACAGGCTCAACCACCGGGGGTGCCGCCGTCTAGGGTGTGCTCGTGGTCGCGACCGGGCAGGGCATGTACGCCGACACCGGCCTGTTCCTCTGCTTCGAGGGCGGCGAAGGTGCTGGCAAGTCCACGCAGTCGGCACTGCTCAACGACTGGCTGGTCGCCCGCGGCCACGACGTGCTGCTGACCTTCGAGCCCGGCGACACCCACGTCGGCCGCGACATCCGCCGGATCGTGCTCGACCCGGCGACCGGGCACCTCGCCGACCGCACCGAGGCGCTGCTCTACGCCGCCGACAAGGCCGAGCACGTCGAGAAGGTCGTGCTCCCGGCGCTCCGGCAGGGCACCGTGGTGATCACCGACCGCTACGTCGACAGCTCGCTGGCCTACCAGGGCACCGGCCGCGCCATCGACGCCGGCGAGCTCGAGCACGTGCTCCGATGGGCGACCGGCGACCTGCGCCCGCACCTGACCGTCCTCCTCGACGTCGAGCCGAGTGCCGGGCTGGGCCGGTTCGAGGAGCGTGACCGCATCGAGGCCGAGGGACTCGACTTCCACCAGCGCGCCCGCGACGGGTTCCTCGCGCTCGCCGCGGCCAACCCTGACCACTACCTCGTGCTCGACGCCCGCGCCGACCGTGACGAGATCGCGGCGTCGATCCGCGACCGGGTGGAGGGACTGCTGCGGTGACCGTCTGGGACGACCTCGTCGGACAGGGGCCGGTGATCGCCCGTCTCAAGCAGGCGGTCGCCGGCGACATGAGCCACGCCTGGCTGTTCACCGGCCCACCCGGCTCCGGTCGGTCGAACGCCGCGGTCGCGTTCGCCGCGGCCCTCCAGTGCGAGCAGGGAGGCTGCGGCCAGTGCCACGCCTGTCACAGCGTGGCGATCGGGTCGCATCCCGACGTACGCGTCACCCGCACCGAGAAGCTCTCCATCGGCGTCGACGACGTCCGCGAGCTGGTCCGCACGTCGGCGCTGGCACCGGTCGGCCGGAGCTACCAGGTGATGGTGATCGAGGACGCCGACCGGCTGACCGAGCACGCCGCCAACGCCCTGCTCAAGGCGATCGAGGAGCCGAACGCCCGCACGATCTGGCTGCTCTGCGCCCCGACGGTCGAGGACGTCCTGCCCACGATTCGCTCCCGCACCCGACTCGTCGTGCTCGCGACACCGAGCACCGAGGAGGTCGCGGAGTTCCTGCGCGTGCGCGACGAGGTGCCGGCGGACATCGCGATGCACGCAGCGCGCGCCAGCCAGGGCCACATCGGCCGAGCCCGCGCCCTAGCCCGTGACGAGGAGACCCGCGCGCGTCGCCATGAGGTGGTCCAGATCCCGACCGGGCTGACCTCCCTCGGTGCCTGCATGTACGCCGCCGCCCGGCTCCACGACGTCGCCAAGGAGGAGGCCGACGCGATCACCGGCGTGCACGATGCGCGTGAGAAGGAGGACCTCGACCGGATGTACGGCGTCGTCGACCGTGGGCGCCGACCGCGCGAGTACGCCCCGGCGCTCCGCGACCTCGAGAAGTCCCAGAAGACTCGCGCGAAGCGTCGCCACCTCGACGTGGTCGACCGCGGCCTGATGGACCTCGTCTCGGTCTACCGCGACGCCCTCACCCTGCAGCTGGGTGCGCGGTCCGAGGTGGTCAACGAGGACATCCGACGCGAGGTCGACCGACTCGCTCGTGAGACCACGGCCGAGGACAACCTGCGCCGCATCGACGCGGTCTTCGAGGCGCGCGAGCAGATGCTCGAGTTCAACGTCCCGCCGATGCTGGCGCTGGAGTCGCTGATGGTGGCCCTGAAGGTCGATGACTGACCCCTGTTGGTGGTCTCGACCGGGCTCGACGCACGGAGCGTGAGCGCAGCGAGGGATCGGCCGAGACCCTGTGGAGGGTCCGCCGCGCGGGTCACCTGGCAGCACCTAGGCTCTGACCATGTCGTACCCCCCTGAGCCGCCGACCGGGCTGGGCGAGCCCGGCGCCACACCGGAGCCCGGTCCAGCGCTTCCGCCGTCTGGCCACGGCAGCCGCAGGGTGCTCCTGGTCGTGGTCGCCGTGGTCGTGCTGGCACTCGCCGCAGCGGGGGCCCTGGCGGCGACCCGCGGCGACGACAAGGTAGTCACCGCGGACCCGTCTCCCTCACCGACCTCGGCGGCGCCGAGCTCCCCGAGCCCGACCCAGGCCCTGCCTGGCACCGACAAGCGGCTGGCCCGCTTCTACGACCAGAAGCTGTCGTGGCACGACTGCGGCCGCGACCAGTGCGCCACGCTGAGCGTCCCGCTCGACTACTCGCACCCGCACGGCACCGTCATCAGGCTCGCGGTCCTCAAGGTCCCGGCCCAGGGCCACCGCATCGGCTCCCTGGTGGTCAACCCGGGAGGCCCGGGCGGCTCCGGGGTCAGCTACGCCGCGGCCGGATCTCTCCAGTTCGGCTCGGCGCTCTCCGATGCCTACGACATCGTCGGGTTCGACCCGCGCGGCGTCGGCCAGAGCGACCCGCTGAAGTGCATCGACACCAGGCAGCTCGACGCGCTGGTCGCCTTCGATCCCGACCCGGACACGCAGGCCGAGCGCAACCAGATGGATCGGTTGATCGGCGGCTTCGGCCAGGGCTGCCTCGATGAGAGCGGCGAGCTGGCGCGGCACATGTCCACCCAGGAGGTTGCCCGCGACATGGACGTCCTGCGGGCGGCGCTGGGCGAGGCGAAGCTCGACTACCTCGGCGCGTCGTACGGCACCTTCATCGGAGCGACCTACGCCAACCTCTTCCCGACCCATGTCGGCCGCTTCGTGCTCGACGGCGCGATCGACCCGGCGATGTCCAACGAGCGGCTCTCGCTGGAGCAGGCCCATGGGTTCGAGACGGCGCTGCGTGCCTACGTCAAGGACTGTGTCGACCAGGGCGACTGCTTCCTCGGCAGCTCGGTGGACGCCGGGATCCTGAAGATCCACACCTTCCTCGTCGGCCTCGACCAGAGCCCGCTGCCAACGGGCGAGTCCCGTCAGCTCACCGAGGGCCTCGGGATGCTCGGCGTCTGGATGCCGCTGTACGTCAAGGAGTACTGGCCCCAGCTGTCGCAGGGCCTGAAGCAGGCGATGGAGGCAGGCTCCGGCTCGACGCTGCTGGGTCTCGCCGACCTCTACACCTCGCGTGGCCCGTCGGGATACACCGACAACTCCATGGAGGCGCTGTACGCCGTCAATTGCCTCGACCACGACGACTACGTCCCGACCTCACAGGTCCCCTCGCACTTCGCCGAGTTCGAGAAGGCGTCGCCGACCTTCGGTCGGGCGTTCGCGTACGGACTGTCGACCTGCGCGAGCTGGCCGGTCCGAAGTGGGCAGCACACCGTCGCCGTGCACGCCGCCGGCGCACCGCCGATCGTCGTGGTCGGCACCACCCGCGACCCCGCGACGCCGCTGCGCTGGGCGCAGGCGCTGGCCAAGGAGCTCGAGTCCGGTCGACTGATCACCCGGGACGGTGACGGCCACACCGGCTTCCAGCGCGGCAACAGCTGCGTCGACGACGCCGTCGAACGCTGGCTGATCAGGGGCGCCGTGCCCAAGGCCGACCTGCACTGCTGACCTGGGTCGCCCGGTTTCTTCCCCGGCTGCGCCCGCCCCTATACTCGTCCGGCGTGCCCGGCTGAACGGTCGGGTACTGCGCCGCCTTAGCTCAGTCGGTAGAGCGATTCACTCGTAATGAATAGGTCGTCGGTTCGATTCCGACAGGCGGCTCCACGCCCGATACCGCGCTGACCTGCGCGAATGCGGATCAGCCGGAATCCGACGGCGCGACCATGTTCACACTCGTGGCCTCCGTCTCCGCCGACGTCGTTCACCGAGTGAATGACTCATGGAATGGTGAGTGATCCTCGGCAGCGACTCAGCCGCGGGCCGCAGTCCTCCGCGGTCTTGTCGTATCTCGCCCGTAGACTGATGCCATGTCCGAGCGGCGCGACGAGTTGCACCACCTGATCGACTCCCTGCCTGATGAGCAGGTCGAGCAGGTGTTGGCGGACGTGCGCCGGCGTACTGCTCCGCGGTCTGCACCGTCGGACAGGGCATTCGCATGGATTGGTGCAGGCCCCGCCAACAACGGTCGCAGTGACAACGCCTCGCGAGTTGACGAGCTGCTGGCCGAGGGCTTCGGCCGTAACTGATCGTGATCCTGTTCGACACCGGTCCTATCGTCGCTGCAGCATTCACCACCGAGGACTACTACGAGGCGTGCACCGAGCTCTTTGCCGGTCTCCGTCTCGCCGGACGCCGACTCCTGCTTCCAGCGACGGTGTCAGCCGAAGCCGGCTACCTCATCGACAGACTCGGTGGGCCGGAGCGCGAGGCGGGATTCCTGGCAGGGGTGTCGGAAGGCGCTTTCGACCCGGTCGACCTGACACTGGCCGACTATGCGCGGATGGCTGAGCTCGTTCAGCAGTACGCCGACATGGACCTCGGCACGACGGACGCTTCGGTGATCGCGGTGGCCGAGCGCCTGGGTGTCACCGAGATCGCGACCATCGACCGCCGGCACTTCGCGGCCGTCCGTCCGCGCCACGTCGATACCTTCACCTTGCTGCCCGAGCAGCTCTGACGACAGAGATCTCACCGATCGGCGGGGGCACGTTACCTTCGGCATTCATGTCTGGTCGTCACCTGTCCCCCCGGCGGCCCCCGAAGGCGCAATCAGTGCGGCGTTACCAACGACTTCATCGCTTGATCCGCGCGCACCAACGCATCCAACGATCCCTCGCGGCCGCTCGTAATGAATAGGTCGTCGGTTCGATTCCGACAGGCGGCTCCATGCGGCTCCATGCGCGTGCGCGGCTCCATGCGCGGCCCAGGTCATCGTGACATGGGAAACGGTGACCTCCGAGGGCCGGTGTCGTGTTCGCATCAGATGTCCAGGCGTGGGTCAACGGAACGTCACACAGATCGCTCCCCATGCACCGGAGGTGGTGCCGCTGGCCGCATAGCTGCCTGCCGAGTGCACCACCTGGTAGGCGCGCCCCGTGTTGTCGGTCCCGACGGCATAGCTGCTCTCGGGGGTCCAGCCGTTGACCCAGGATGGAGACCCACCGGAGATGCCCACGGTGGCGAAGACGAACTCATCGGGTGTCGACGTGGTCGCCGTGGGGCCGGAGGAGAACGACGCCGAGGTCCCTGTCGCCGCCGCCGACCGGTCGACGCCGGTGACCCCGGATATTTCGTCTCCGATGATCCGGTACGTGCTCGCCGTGCCCGGGAAGTTCACGATGATCTGCTGGCCCGCGGCGAGCGGGTTGTGAACGACGCCGTAGAGGACGGCGAGCCGGTTGCCATTCCCGTCCGAGACGTCGCGTGCGAGCGTGAGCGTGTTGCCTGCCTGGTCAGTCCCGGAGAACGTGCCGGTCGTTCCCGTCCCGGTGAGCCTCACCGTCACGACCTCGACGTCCCCGGCGGAGACGCCTTCGTTCCGCCAGACGGTGATGTAACCCGAGGAGTGACCCTTGGTGGAGTAGTTGGTGGCGATCTGGGAGACGAACGCGGGGTTGTTCGCCGCCGGGCTCGAGACGACCACGTTGTGCTGGGTGGTGTCGGACAGGCCGGATTCGTCGCGGACGGTCACGGCGACCGGGTAGGTGCCCGGGGTCGGGAAGGTGTGCGAAGCCGTCGGGCCTGGCTGGGGGCCGAGCACTGTGCCGTCGCCGAAGTCGAAGGTGTAGGTCAGGGCCTGGCCCTGCGGGTCGGTGGACCCGCCCGCGTTCGCGGTCACCGGTAGGGGTGCTGTCCCGGAGGTCGGGGACACCGACAGCGCCGCCGAGGGAGGCTGTGCGGCACCCGAGACGACCACGTTGTGCTGGGTGGTGTCGGTCAGGCCGGATTCGTCGCGGACGGTCACGGCGACCGGGTAGGTGCCCGGGGTCGGGAAGGTGTGCGAAGCCGTCGGGCCTGGCTGGGGGCCGAGCACTGTGCCGTCACCGAAGTCGAAGGTGTAGGTCAGGGCCTGGCCCTGCGGGTCGGTGGACCCGCCCGCGTTCGCGGTCACCGGTAGGGGTGCTGTCCCGGAGGTCGGGGACACCGACAGCGCCGCCGAGGGAGGCTGTGCGGCACCCGAGACGACCACGTTGTGCTGGGTGGTGTCGGTCAGGCCGGATTCGTCGCGGACGGTCACGGCGACCGGGTAGGTGCCCGGGGTCGGGAAGGTGTGCGAAGCCGTCGGGCCTGGCTGGGGGCCGAGCACTGTGCCGTCGCCGAAGTCGAAGGTGTAGGTCAGGGCCTGGCCCTGCGGGTCGGTGGACCCGCCCGCGTTCGCGGTCACCGGTAGGGGTGCTGTCCCGGAGGTCGGGGACACCGACAGCGCCGCCGAGGGAGGCTGGGTGGTACCCGATCCCGACGAGATGAACTCGTAGGCGCCGATGTCGTCGAATGCCCGCGGCCCCCGGCCGCGGTTGGCCACCAGCGGGTCGTCGGTCCGCGCGTGGCCCAGGATGTCGCTGGCCTGCGCACCCGGGGCCGCGGAGTCCGCAGCATCGATGCCAGGTGACCCCTCTGTCAGGCTGAGGTCGCCGCTCGCAGGGTGCGCGAAGCCCGGGTCGGCCTGGATGCCATGTTGCTCCTGTCCGGTAGCGGCCCGCATCGCAGCCAGCGAGTTGAACGACGACCCGAAGACGTACATCGTCTTGCCGGTGGACAGGTGCACCAGGTTGTGGTCGACGGTCGTTGTCGACGGTGCCGAGTCCCAGATGCCGATGTTGCCGCCTCGACGTGAGCAGGAGATCCCCTGGTAGGCCGGGTAGACGGCATTGTCGACGGCGATGTTGTTCTCGACGACGTAGTGGCCCGAAGTGCCCTCGACGTTGATCCCGCTGGTGCAGTTGTGGAAGACGGTGTTGCCGACCAGCCGGCCCCCGGTGACATTGAGGTTGTCGATGCCGTGGTCACCGTTGTTGTACGACACGTTCAGGGCTGCCAGGTTGTCGTCGCCACCGGAGTAGAACTGCAGACCGGAGTCCTCGTTGTCGTGCAGCACGTTGCCGATCACGCTGTTTCCCGGGCTGATCACGTCGATGCCGTTGGCGTTGCGCTGGTATCCCTCGGCGTTCCAGCTGGCCTCGTTGTGGCTCAGCACGTTGCCCGACGACCCGCCCTGCACGTAGAACCCGTGGTCACTGTTGTGATCGGAGGTGTTGCCGGTGAGAGTCGAACTCGTCGTACCGCTCACCATGATCCCTGCGGCCTTCTTGCCTTTCATCGGTTGTCCGGCAAAGGTGACCGTGTTCTCGGAGACCGTGATGTGGCTGGAGCCTTGGAGGTAGATGCCGTAGTAGTTGGTGCTCGTGACGTGGAATCGGTTGATCACCACGTAGCTCGTGCCGGCGAGGTAGAACCCGAAGCTGCCGCCGGTGAGTGTGACGCTCGCCCCCGGAGCAGCGGTGAAGACGAGCGGGCTGGTGGCAGTACCGGAGTGACGCACGGTCACGGACTCACGGTAGGTTCCGGATGCGACCTCGACGGTCTGGCCTGCTGCTGCGACGGATGCGGCCTCGGAGATGGTGCAGAACGGATGGGCCTGCGTGCCGGCTCCGCCGGCCGAGCAGGAGTCGCCTCTGACGTACAGGGTGGTCGTCGCCGCGTCCGCCGGGGGGGCCGCCACCAGAGCGGCTGCGACCAGCGCGGAACTGGCCACCTGTGACGCGAGAGCTGCTGTGGCGAGCCTGGTC
The DNA here is from genome assembly GCA_963805425.1 of uncultured Actinomycetota bacterium. Lineage (GTDB taxonomy): Bacteria > Actinomycetota > Actinomycetes > Propionibacteriales > Nocardioidaceae > Marmoricola. Next base: position 393,560 of record CAWDUF010000001.1, read on the forward strand.
GTGGACGTCCACATGGCCACTCCTCATGTACAAAGTCGCCTCACGCTAGCCGCCAGGGTGCGCCTGCACATCAGCCGTTCAACGTAGGCAGCTACGTACGGTGGGCGGTTCGGAGGAAGGAAGCTCCGGCGAGACCCACCCGATCGGCGGCGCCGCGTCCCGGGGCGCGACCGATGGGGCTGGAGGGGAGCGTGCGACCGCTTTTCCACCAATTTTGCGGACGCGACTGCCCTGAGACCGTGGATATTGTCGGCACGTAGGAACCCCGGACCCTGGTTCAGCGACACAGGTGTGCAGGGGGTCATCCAGTGAATCTCGGGGGCCGTTGTTCGGGGACGTGCCGATCATGACCGCCCGGCGGCTGCCGGAACCGGATGACTGGATCTGGCCGAGCCCGGTTCCCATCACCGCAGCACCGGCGCATGCGTCGTCGGACGCGGCGTGGGACAGGTTCCGGACCCGCGACCTGGCTGAGGCCCGGGACTTCGTCACCGCGACCTACCAGGTCAGCAACGCGAGGATCGACGCTGACCCGGACCGGTTCGAGTTCGCCGCGCGGTACCAGCACCACGAGCTGTTCGGCGTGGACTTCCTGCGGCACACCGGCGAGATCCACCTGACCGGCGGCTCCAGTGACTTCCTCTACATGGCCGAGGTCATGAATGGCCGGCTGCGCGTGGACACCGCAGACGGCATGGTCTGTCTGCAGCCCGGCACTGCCGTGATGTCGTCGGTCGGCGAGCCGCGCCAGATGACCTGGAGCCATCTCCAGATGGTCGCCGTCCGCCTCGATGCGTTCGAGGTGCGTCGGCTCGCGGCCGAGCTGAACGGCGTCGAACCGACAGGCCGTGCGGCTCGGGCTCGGGCGCGCGCCGTCCTCCGAGCGCACCCAGCAATGGTCGGCGGCCGTGCGGTATGTCGTGCGGGGGGTGCTCGACAACCCGGTGGCAATGAGCGGCGAGCTCGCACGGCGGGAGTGCTTCCGCCTGCTCGCGACCACCGCCTTGGAGGCATTCCGACAACCGGGCTTCACCGTCGACGAGACCCGGACGCAGAAGTCAACACCCGCCACGATCCGTCGAGCGGTCGAGTTCATCGAGGCCAATGCGGACAAGAACCTCGCTGTGGCCGACATCGCCCGGGTCGCGCGCCTGAGCATTCGCGGGACGCACGCGGCTTTCCGTCGCCACCTCGGCACCTCTCCGACGGCGTACCTGCGCCGTGCCCGGCTGGCCGCAATCCACCGCGACCTGAAGGCAGCGGACCCCACCAGCGGCGCGGGCGTCGCGGACATCGCGGCCCGATGGGGGTGGTTGCATCCCGGTCGCTTCGCGGCCGCCTACCGCGAGTGCTACGGCGTCCTGCCCAGCGAGACCCTGAACCGATGAGGGGACCCGGCCGTGGCGTGCCGTAGGGTGTGGCGGGGCAGGTCGGGAAGCAGCTGGGAGACACCGCAGTGAGACTCCTCGGATTGGTCCTGCTCGCCCTGGGGGTCGCGACCGCGGCGGCACCGCCGCAAGTGTCGGCCGATTCCGGCCGGACGACGCACCACTTCATCGCCAATCTCGGTGGCGCGACGCGTCCGCACCGGCTGGGCTACGACATCTTCGACACCGGCTCGTCGCGCGCCGACATCGCGGCGATGCCCCATGGTGTCAAGGCCCTGGTCTGGCTCGGCCAGAAGTGCCCGACGCCTGCTGACCTGGCGTTCAAGCGCACGGTCAGTCGCCTCGCGGGCAAGCGCCGGGTGTTCGGCTACTTCCTCTCAGACGAGCCGCACGTGGCTGACTGCCCCCACGGCCCGGCGGCTCTGGCCACTCGCACGGCGTACATCCGGGAGGTGAGTGCGGGGCGGCAGCTGTCGTTCATCGTTCTCGAGCACGAGGACTACCAGTCCTTCCGGCCAGGAGTCACCGGCGTGAGCCTGGTCGGGGTCGACTCCTATCCGTGCTCGGTGAACGGCTGTCGCTACAGCAAGATCCCCGAGAAGGTGCGGATGGCCCGCGCCGCCGGCATCTCGCTGTCCCGGATCGTCCCGGTCTACCAGGCGTTCGGTCAGGAACACGCCGCGGACACCTACTACACCATGCCCACCCGCCGACAGGAGCGGCGCATTCTGGCCGCCTGGGCCAGGGTCGTCCCCAACCCGGTGATGGACTACACCTACGGCTGGCGGCACCAGTCGTCGGCCAACCCGACCCTGAGCGACTCGCGCGGACTGCAGAGGGTGTTGAAGAAGTGGTTCGCGAACCACTGAGCACGCCCACCGACGACACGGTGCAGGCGGCGTAGCCGGTCTCCGTCGATTGCGTGATCCGAGCCCGCCCACCGGCCAGCGACAGTGGGCGGGTGGATGCGCCGATCGTCACCGCCCTAGGACACGCGGGCCTGCGGATCGACGGCCCGGGCGTCCGGCTCCTGGCTGACCCCTGGCTGTCTCCATCCGGTGCGTTCCTGGGTTCGTGGTTCCCGTTCCCCGACAACAGCCACCTGTACACCTCGGACCTTCACTCGGCCGATGTGGCCGTCGTCTCCCACGAGCACCTCGACCACCTGGACCTGCCGTTCCTCGCCGGACTGCCCGCCGAGGTCCCGGTGGTGGTCCCGCGGTACCCGTCCTCGATCATGCAGCGGCGGCTCCGTGCCGCCGGTCGTGAGCACATGGTGGTCCTCGATGCCTGGGAGCGGTACCCGCTGCCCGGCGGGTGGCTCACGGTCATCCCCGAGCAGTGCCCGATGAGTCACGACGCCGCGGTGCTGGTGCACCTGGGCGGCACCACGATCCTGCACACCAACGACGCCCGGATCTCGGTGGCGCAGGTGCGCCGGGCGATGGCCGAGGTCGGCGGCCCGATCGACGTGATGGGGGTGCAGATGTCGGGGGCCAGCTGGCATCCGGTCTGTTATGAGTACCCGGAGGAGGAGCGCCGCCGGATCGACGACCTGAAGCGGACGGCGAAGTTCAAGGCAGTCACCCGGATGGTGCGGATGGTTCGCCCGCGCATGGTGCTGCCCTACGCGGGGCCCCCGTGCTTCCTCGACGAGGACCTCTTCGAGCACAACGGTCGACTGCACGGTCCTGGGATCTTTCCTGATCAGGACGAGGCGGTCGGCTGGCTCCGTGACCACCTCCCGGACCAGCCCAGCGACTACCTGCTTCCGGGGGACTCGCTGGACACTGGCGTGCTGGGAATCGTCCGGGATCCGCACTGGTCGGGCTTCTCCCTGGCCGCCTCGCCGTCCGAGCGCCGCAGCTACCTGGCCGAGTACGCCGAGCGCCGGGCGCCGGTGTTGCGCCAGGTCTGGGCCGAGAACCCGACGCCCGCCGCGGGATCCGACCTCGGGTCACGATTCTCCGACCACATCGCCTCGCTCGGCACCCTGTCTTCGTACTTCCTGGCACGGATCGGCCTGACGATGCGCTTCGAAGTGCTCGGACCTGCCGGGGGGACCTGGGACGTGCACCTCGGACCGGACCGCACCGAGGTCGACCTCGATGGCGGCGACGGGCCGTGCGACTACCGCCTGCGCCTGGAGTCCCGCTGGCTCGCCGGTGTCGTCGACGGGCGCACCCGATGGGAGGAGCTGCTGTTGTCGCTGCGCTTCTCGGCGCGCCGCGAGCCGGATCGATACAACGACTACCTGGTCGGGCTGCTCAAGCATGCCGACCTCGCGGCGCTACGTGCGGTCGAGGCCTACGAGGAGGCCAGGGACCCGGAGGAGACGATGCCGCTCTCGGTGGACGGGCGACAACTCGAGATCGGACGGTTCTGCCCGCACTCGGGCGAGGATCTCGCCGAGACCGGAGTCGTGGTCGGGGACAAGCTGCGCTGCCTCGGTCACAACTTCGAGTTCGACCTCGCCACCGGCGAGTGCATCAATGCCCGCTGCGACCCGTTGACCGTCCGCTCGGTCGAGTCAGCGACAGTGACCTCGTAGTTGCCCAGGCCCACGACGAAGAGCGCCGTGCGGGCCAGGTGACGCAGCGTCGCCGGCGCGGTCGGACGGCGCAGGTACTCGAGGTCGGCCCGGGTGCGCATCGGCACCAGCGTGTCCAGGTACCAGCTCTCGGCGTCGACGCCGGGCGGCGGGGTGGCGGCCTGCTCGCGGAACGCGAGCTGCGCCGGTCCCGTCAGGCCCGGGCGGGCCTGGAGCACCGGCCGGGCGGAGACGGGGTAGCGGTCCGCCAGGTCCTGCGACTCGGGCCGTGGCCCGACGAGGGTCATCCGGCCGGACAGGACCGCCCACAGCTGGGGCAGCTCGTCGATCGACGTACGCCGCAGGAACCGGCCCACCCGGGTCACCCGGGCGTCACGGCACGTGGTCACGGCGGCTCCGGTGCCCGGACGCATCGTGCGCAGCTTGGTCATCCGGAACGGCTCACCCGCCTCGCCGACCCGCACCTGGTGGAACAGGACCGGGCGACCGCTGGTGAGCAGCACGAGCGCTGCGGCAGCCAGCATCAGGGGCATGGTGAGCACCAGCAGCACGCCGGCGACGACGATGTCCAGGGCGCGGCGCCAACCGCTCAGTCCGGTGAGCACCGTTGCACTGGGGCGGTCCTGGGTGGTCATGACGGGACACCTTTCTCCTAGCCGGTTCCGGCAGCGACGAACACGGCATCGAACACCTCGGCGACGACGCTGCACTCGTGTGCCATCCCGGTCGCGTCGGCGGGCAGGTTGGACGGGGTCATGTGCGTGAACAGCTGGGCGCCTTGCTCGTTGCGTGTCCGCAGTCCCGTCCAGAGCGGGTTGATCTCCAGGTGCGGGCCGAGCAGCGAGACCCGTTCGTCGCGATAGTCCTGCCGCCAGGTCCACACGTCGACTGCGCTGGCGCCACCGGCGAGAGGGAGGTCGACGTAGACGCTGAGGTCGTCGGCGGCCTGGGCCGCGTCGCCACGGTAGCCGCCACTGGCGGCGAGCGCCTTGCGCGACTGCAGCACGGTCAGCTTGTCCCAGCCGGCGTCGAGGACGTGCTGCCAGGCCTGCTCCTGCGCGTCCGCCCGAGTTGTTCCGCGGTGCTCGTACGCGGCCTCGTCGAGCAAGCCGGTGCTCAGGTCCAGCCGGTCGACCAGACCGGCGCTCAGATACCCGGTCAGCGCGTCGAAGGTCGCCGCAGGGTAGCGGCTGCGCGCGCGCGCGGCGCATTCGCGGCCCGCGTCGTCGCGCCATGGCAGGCAACCGAGGTCCAGTACGACGGCGTCGACCAGCACGGGGCTCCCGGGAGCGGCCCGACCCAGCTCGGTGCGCACGTCTCGAAGGAACGCGGTGACCTTCGCCGCGGAGGTGAGGCCGTCGTGGTAGCCGATCTCGTCGGCGACCTTGAATCCGGCCACGTCCACCTGCGAAGCCAGGTCGCCCAGCCGGCGAACAGCGGTGCCGAAGGGCTGCGGTCCAGCGAGCCACGCCTTGACCAGGTCGGCCTCGAACCAGACCTCGACGTCCGCGCGTCGGAGAGTCCGGGCGAGCGCGACGTACTTGTCGGGCCCGGTCGCTGGGATCAGGCTCGGCCGGCTCACGGCCACGGCGCCGCTGGGTCCCGTCGAGGCGGACGTCTCCGAACCGCCCTTGGGAGAGCCGTTCGCCGAGCACGCAGCGACGAGGGCGAGCATGACGAGGCCGGCGACGGCTCGGGCCCTCACGTCGGCGCCCCGGTCTTGCTCGTGTCCAACGGTTGGGTGACACCGCCGTGGGTCAGCCGGAGCACGGTGCCGATCAGCGCGGCGTCGGTCAGCAGGTAGGCGATCGTCGACGCCCACGCGGCCCCCATGGCCCCGTGCCTGGGGATCAGCACCAGGTCGAGGACGACGGTCAGCACCAGCCCGATACCCAGCGCCAGCGAGTTCGTGCCGGGCCGTCCGCGGGCGTAGAGGTAGGCGGACGCCACTCCGGAGGCCCCGCCCAGGAGCATTCCGGCCAGCAGGACGTGCGCCTGCGGGACCGCGTCGGCGAACCTGGCGCCGTAGAGCAGTGAGATCACCGGGCCGCTGAGGACGAACGCCGGCGGCACGGCGAGTCCGACGGTGAGCAGAGCGGGCCGTAGGTAACGCCGCGCCCGGGAGGAGGCCGCATCCGCGGAGGCACCGGCCAGCTGGGGGTAGCAGACCCAGGTGAGAGCCGTGCCCGGCAGGCGCAGCAGCTCGGCGAACTTGGAGGCCACCGAGTACGTCCCCAGCACGGCCGGCCCGGCCATCGCTCCGAGGAAGGCGAAGTCCAGCCGCAGGTTCAGCAACATGATCAGGCCACCCACCTGGCCACGGCTGCCGTAGGAGACGATCTCGCGGGCGAGGCGGGCGTCCGGACGGCCGAGGAGCCGGCGGCCCCCCTGTGCTCGCCGTACTCGCCGCCAGGCCAGCACGCCGACAGCGATGTCGGCCGTGGCGAGCCCGCCCAGGAGGGCGAACGTGCCGTCGAGCCCGGCGACCAGCATGATCAGGTAACAGGGCAGGAAGGCGATCTCCTCAGCGGCGATCACCAGGTCGGCGCCGGCGCGGTCCTCCAGCCCCTGCAGGGCCGTCTTTGCGACGGTCAGGTAGAGCTGGGTGGCCACGGTCCCGCCAGCGAGCGCGATGGTGGCGGTCCGGTCGTCGGGGAAGAACAGGTGCTGCAGCGGTACGGCCGCGGCGCTCCAGGCGACCACGCCGAGCACGGCTCCGGAGGTGGCGATCGCGAGGATGGTGGGCCACAAGGCCGGCCGGTCGCGCCGCGACGCCGCAAGGAAGAAGGCCAACGCTCCGGGCAGACCGGCCACGGCCAGCACGCCGACCATCCCTGGGAGCATCCGCAGCAGTGCGTAGACGCCGACGTCGGAGGGCCCGCCGACGCGGGCCACCAGGACCGTTGCCGCCGCCAGGCCGGCCAGGGCGACGACGCGGGCCGAGAAGTTCGCCGCGACCCGGCGCGCGACGTCGCTCGTGATCGCGGCGCCGACCGCGCTCACGACTCCGCCCGCCGCTCGTCCGACGAGATGGCGACGATCGCCGCCACCAGGCCCATCCAGGTCCAGAGGTGCCGGAAGTGCAGCACCTCGTAGAACCCCGCTGCCACCGCCATCACCGGCAGGATCACCGCCAACACCCACGCGCGCGGCACCACGTCCTCGAGAGCGCGGGGAACCGGGCCGAGCACCAGCAGCAGGCACCGGCGGCCGATCGCCCAGCCGAGGACGAGCAGTCCCAGGCAGCCGACCAGGCCGCGCTCGAGGAGCGTGGCGAGGTAGTCGTTGTGAGCCTCCTTGACGTACGGCGCCTGGGTCGCCTCCAGCGTCGCCTTGGTCCTGGCCGGGCCATACCCGGTGGCGTCGCCGGAGAGGTAGAGGTCGTAGCCCTCTCCCAGCAGTGTCGCCCGCTCGCTGGCCGAGGCGTTGCTGCGGCCCACCGAGTCCCGCAGCAGCGGGATGCTCTCGGAGGCGCGCTCGCGCACGGCTCCGAGGTCGACCCGGGGAAGCACCAGGGTCGACACCGCGAGCATCGCGAGCACGACCAGGACCAGAGCGCGCACGCCGGCCAGCGGACCGTGCGCACGCAGCTGGGACAACGCGACGACCAGTGCGAGCCCGATCGCCAGGGTGAGCGCCGCGCCGTTCGAGGCGGTGAACGCGATCGCCAACACGAGCATCAGGTAGGCCAGTCGCCTGAGCGAGTCGGATCGCGGAACCCGGCAGGCGGCGATCACGAAGAGGGACACCACGAGGTAGTTGGCGGCCAGGTTCGGGTCGCCGAAGGTGTACGACGCCCGCACGCCGTCCTTGCTGCTGACCCCGCTGAGCGGGCTGAACCCGATCAGGTAGGCGCCGACGGCCGCCGTCGCGTACACGGCCGCGAACCGGCACCACGCAAAGGCGGCGGCGCGGACGATCGTCGGATCGAGGCGCCCGAGTGCCAAGGTGACCGCCCAGAGCAGCAGCAGCAGGTCCTGGACCAGCACCAACGCGGCGGAGAGCGTCGCCTGGGCCAGCGTGGCGGCGAGCGCGCCGCCGACCATCATCAGCAGCACCGCGACGGCGTAGGGCCACTGGACGGGATGGTGCTGCCGACTGGTCCACAACAGGGCGACCGTCACACAGCTGACGATGCCCAGGTCGGCTGCCACGACGTTGCCGGGAGCCGCGGGCACGAGGAACGGCAGCAGGCACACGGTGACTGCGACGAGCACCGGCAGGGTGGAGCCGCCGGCCGGTGCGGAGGGTCCCGAGTGTCCCGCCGGTGCGGCCCGGGTGGCGATCGGACCGCCGGCTGCCGCGGTCATCGGGCTGTCCGTCGTCGTGGTCGGCAGGGCAGGGACGCCAGCAGCTCCAGGTGCGCTCGCGCGAAGGTCGCGTCGTTCGCTGTCACGGCGACCTCGGCGAGGCCGACCAGCGCCACGTCGTACCACAGCCACCGCGGCAGCCCGACGCGCTCGAGGCCGTCGCCGAGGAAGGCGCGCAGGTACCTCGCCACCCAGGTGTCCGCGAGCAGCGCGTGGCGGACCCCGGCTCCGAACCCGTCGCGGCGCAATCCGCGGTGGCCGGGCACCGGACGGCCGACCCGGGCGTGCCGGTCGAGGTAGAGGGCGTAGCTGATCGCGAACCTGGCGAGGTCGCGCAGGGGAGGGCCCTGAGGAAGGGCGGCCTCCCAGTCCACGCAACCAGTCACCGCTCCGTCGCCCACCAGCACGTTGCCGAACCAGAAGTCGCCGTGCACGAAGGTCAGGGAGGTCGATCGGCCCGCCAGGTGGTCCTCAGCGACGGCGATGCGCAGGGCCGCCGCCGCCAGCGCGGGGTGATCGCACCACCGCTCCTCCAGGGCGCGGCCCGTGTCCGAGGCCCAGGTGAGATCGGCAGTGCCCGACGTCGTCGCCGACTGGAAAGCGCCGAGCCAGGCCGACACCATCGCGAGGTCCTCGGCCACACGCCGCCGCCTCGCCGTGTGCCGCCATGCGTGGTAGCGCACCGTCATCGGGACCCCGGGAAGCCCGGTCGACACCAGGACCTTCCGGCCATCCAGGACAGGTGAACGGACGTACCGCGGGACCGTGTCGGTGAGAGCGCCGAGATCGAGGCGGCGGAGCGTCACCAGCGCGCGACCCTCGGCCTCGACCGACCTTTCGGCGCCGCCAGTCGTGGGGATCTTCACGGCCCACTTGTCCCCGGGTCGTGCACCGGCGCCGGAGCTGAGGACGAAGGTGAGCTTGGCATCGGGATCCCGCGACGCGCAGAGGAGGACACCCGGACGACCGAGCGCCTCGAGCACGTCGGTCGCCAGGAGTGCTGGCCGGCCGTCGCTCATCGTCGTGTCCCGAGCACGACCCGGCCCGGCGCGACCGCGCCCGTCCAGGTCCAGGGCAGCCGTCCGCAGACCCGGATCAGCACGGTGGCGGGCAGCCAGCCGCGCGTGATGCCGGGAGGAACGGTGACAACCGAGTCCCAGAAGTCGTGGACCGCGGGCTCCTTGTCGTCGACGAGCACGATCGGACGTCGTGTGGACGGCACCGCGAGCAGCTCGCGGTCGACGACGATGCCGGCACGCCGGCACGCCGCGCGCAAGCTTCGCCGCACGAACGGCCCGTCCTGCACCAGGCACACCCGGGTGCCCGGAGCGAGTGCCATCAGCTGCCTGCGTCGAGGGTTGCGGAGCTCGACCGCATCACGTGGTCCCAGTGCGCGCCACGGCGCACCTGCCAGCAGCTGTGCGTCCGAGGCCGGTGGAGCGACCACCCGCAGCAGTGGGAGGAGCAGCTGGCTCATCAGCGAAGTCGACTGCATGCCCTCACCCCGCCCGCGACAACGCGGTGGCGGTGAGCGCCCCGACGTACACCTCGTCGAGCACCGCGGCGAGACCTGCTGCATCGAACGGCCGGCCGGCGAGGGCCTGGCCGCGCCGCGCCAGGCGATCGGCGAGCGCCGGATCGGCCAGCACCGTGTCCAGGGCCTCGGCCATCAGGTGGGGGACCGCAGGCGGCACCAGCATCCCTGACTCACCGGGGATGACGAGGTCCGGCATCGAGTTCACCGCCGTTGCCACCACCGGAAGCCCGCACCGCATCGCTTCGACCACCGCGCACGGGAGTCCCTCGTAGCGGCTGGACATCGCGAAGACGTCGAAGGCCGGCAGCAGGTCCGCCACGTCGTCGCGTTCGCCGAGCAGGTGGAAGCGGTTGGCCAGACCTCGAGCCTGGACCAGCGCCCGAGTTGCCTCCAGCTCGGGCCGGAGCCGACCCAGACGAAGTGCGCGTCGGTGTGGTGCATCCGTGCGGCAGCCGCGACGAGGTGCTCGGGTGCCTTCTGGTAGTCGAGCCGACCGACGGTGCCGACGACCGGCACCGCGTCGTCGAGCCTGAGCAGCTGGCGCGCGGCTGCGCGGCTGTGGGCGTCGCGGGGAATGGTGCCGTCCTCGACGACCGGTGCGACGGTCCGCAGTGTCGAAGGGCGGGCCAGGCCGCGGCGAAGTGCCTCGGTCGCCACCCCCGAGCCGACGGCAAGGACCGTGTCGGTGATGCGGGCGACCCGGCGTTCGATGCCGACGTATCCGTTGCGGCGCCACGGGCTCTGGAACTCGTGGAACGGGAAGCCGTGATAAGTGTGCACGATCGCAGGTACGCCGGCCCGGTGGGCCGCCAGCCGGCCGAGGACGCCGGCCTTGGCGCTGTGGGTGTGGACCACGTCGAAGGCCTCGTCCGCGCACAGTCGCTGGAGCTGCCGGAAGGCGCGGGCGTCTTCGCGTGGAGCGATCGGCGAGACGAGGGATGGTTCGAGGACTACGTTGATGCCGGCCGCGGCGGCGCGAGCGGTGAGGGCGCCACCCTCGCCCGTGATCAGGGTGACCCGGTACCGCTCAGCGTCCAGGTTGATCGCGCCCCGGACCGCCACGCCACCGGCCCCGGCGATGCATCGGGTGACGATCTGCGCCACGTGGATGCGGTCGGCGTCGCTCATGACGGAACCCCCTGACGACGGATCTCGGCCAGCGGACCAGCCAGCACGTCGCGCAAGGACTCCCCCGGTTGGCCGCCGAGTGCCAGATCCAGACAGGGCACTCGCTCGGTCAGTCGTCGGGCCACGTCGACGACCGGCGGGACTTCGGGGCCGAGTCCCGTCGCCAGCGCGAGGGTCGCGCACAGCGGCCAGTAACGGCGGAGCTCGCCGGCTCCGAACGTGCCGGCGACCAGGGCGCGCGCCACGTTGGCCGGGGGCGCGGCACGGACCTCGGTCTGGCGTCCGGCTCCGCGCCGGACCGCGACAACGAGGTCGGGCGCCAGGGTGTGAGGGCGCTCACCCCAGGCGTGGTCGCGGCGGCCATGAGTGGTGCGCGCGCCCACTGGGCCGGCCCAGTGGGCGCGCGACGACTGGGTGGCCTCGAGCCGCATCGGCTCCGCGAGCCCGTGGGCACAGAGGCCGTCCGAGACCGCGAGGTTGTCGCACATGGCGGTGCTGCCCTCGGCGAGCACCGGGGCGAGCAGCGTGGACTTCCCGACTCCGCCCGGGCCGGCGAGCATCACCACGACACCGTCCAGCGCGACCACGGCCGCGTGCAGCGGTGCCATGCCACGGACGCCCGCCCACCACAGCGTCGGGTAGTGCAGCAGGACCTGGGCCTGCAGTGCACGACGTCGGCTGGGCAGGACGGCCGCGGCGGCTCGTTCGGGTGCGGACGGCCGCCATCGGGAGCAGACCCGCAGGTGCTCGCCGGCCGACCACCACTGCGTGTGCCCCGACCCTCCGGCGCTGCGGACGAGGACCCCGCCGGCCCCGGTTTCCACCTGCACGCCGCGCGTCACGACGGTGTCGAAGTCCCCGTCGAAGTCGCGGCGTTCGCGCTCGACCCAGATCTCGACATCGGGGCGTCGCGGTCTCCCGGGCGAGGCGACCTGGTCGGGCGTTCCGGCAGCGGACAGAAGATCGTGGTGCATGGCGCGACCCTCACTGTGCACCACGACCGACTGCCCTGCGGAGCGGACCGCGAACGTCCGCACGTCGCGCGTCTTCATGATCCCACCCGCGGCGGCTCCGAAGGGTGCGCGCCGATCACGCCGAGGACCGGCCAGCGCGTGGTGCGCAGGATGTCGTCGACGGTGTCCACATCGCGTTGGAGCGGCGCGTCGGAGGAGACCAGGACGACGCCGGCCGTACGCTCGTCGGCAGGACCGACGCCCGCGAGGTGGGTGAACCGCACCCGGTCCGGGATCCTCGGGAGTGCCGAGCCGTTGCCGTCTGCGTCGAGGGGCCGCGGTGGCCGGCTGCCGTGCACCTGGCTCTGGAGCGTCTTGCCGACTGCGGCCGGGCGGCGTGACCGCGTTTCGAAGCCTGCGAGCAGGCGGTGGGCGGTGGCGTCGTCGGTGTCGTCGACACCGAGCATCACCACTGTCTCGACGCCTTGTCGCCGGGCGGCCATCGTGATCGCGTTGGCCAGGGCGGCGGGACGCTGTTCGGCATTACCAAGGACTGGGGCGTCGAACCGTCGGGCCAGCGCCCGGAGCCCGGCGAGCCGTGGACGCAGTGTCTCCAGGGTCACCGCGAGGCCGAGTCCCACCAGCAGGCCCAGGAGAAGGGCCAGCGCCGTACGGGGGAGCAGGGCGGAGGGCGCCGGTGCGACCTCCGGGTCACCTCCGTCCACCACCACGACCCGGTCCCGGCTGGCGTCGGCAACAGTCATCGACGCCTTCGTGTCGGCGAGCTGATCCACCGCAGCCTGCGCAGCCCCGGCCGCGGCCTCGAGGTCCGGACGTGGTGCCAGCGGGTCTCGGGCCCGGGCAAGCCGTTGGGTGACCTTGCTCAGTCGGGCATTGGCAGCTGCCAGATCCTTGTCCACCGCGGCGAGGGTCTTCTCGAACTTGCCCCGGTTGGCGTCGTTCATGAAGGTCGTCACCTCGGTCGCCAAGGCGCCGACGAGGACGACGGCCTCCCGACGGCTGGGCCGGGAGACCGACAGCTCGACGACGGATGACTGTCCGAGCCGGCGGGTCGACACGGCGTCCCGGGCGACGACCTTCGCGTCGGTCGGGTCGAGTCCGGCCTCGTCCAGGGCCGTGCGCACCAGGCTCGGCGTCGAGGCGAGTGCCAGCACGCGCGACCCCAGCGCGTCGGCCTCGATGGTCGACATCGGCGCAGACGCACTCACCTGCAACCGGACCGTGGCGACATAGTCCGGCTGTGCTCGCGTCTGCAGGAGCAGGGTCGCGGCGACCGGGACGAGTAGGCAGACGGTGATCACGAACCAGTGCCCGCGCACGATCCTGCGGAGGAGCTCGTCGAGTGTCATGGCATTCGCCCTTCGATAGAAATGGTGCAGCTGGGAGTCATCGCACGCGCACCGACTTCGTGGTCGAACCAGTCAGTCCCGCGGTGTCGGTGACCCACATGCGGATGGTGAACTTCCCGGAGGTCGGATAGGTGCAGGTGCCTCGTGGGCTCGTCTGCGCGGGCACCTGGACGCCGTTGCCGCAGTCGAACCGGTAGGTCGCGATCGGGGTGTTGTCCACGTCGACGGACGCCGAGCCGTCCGCGATCACAGCCTGGCCGCGTCTGATGGACTTCGACGAGACGCTCAGCGCGGCCTTCGGCGGTGCGTCTGCCTTGATCCTCACGCGCACCGAGCGGCTGGCGGCCAGGCCCGCGGTGTCACGCACCACGACGCTCCCGGTGTAGCTGCCCGGACTCGTGTAGGTGCAGGTGAAGGTGGATCCGGTTTGGGTCGAGCTCGGCTGCCCGGCGCCGCAGCCGAACGTGTAGCTCGCGATCGGCGTGCCGTCGGTGTCGGTCGACCCGGACGCGTCGAGCACGACGGTCTGCGGTGCGTATCCCGAGGACGGCGTCGCCGTGAGCGTGGCGAGGGGAGGCGCATCGGTGAGGACGGTGACCGTGGTCGACCAGGTGTCGCTGCGACCGGTGGTGTCGGTCACCGCCAGCACCGCTGTGAAGGTGCCGCTCGTCGAGTAGGTGCAGGTACCGGCCGCCGTCGTCAGCGTACTGCCGTTGCCGCAGCTCCATCGGTACGACGCGATCGGCGCGGTCAGCCCCACGCTCGCCGTACCGTCGACGTGCGTCGACATCGGGGCGAACCCGCTGGTGGGGCTGACCGTGCCCTGCGCCGCCGGGCCGCCGTACTCGAAGGCGCCGAGGTCTGCGAAGCTGTCCGGTCCGCTGCCGGTGTCGGCGCGGGTCGGGTCGTCGATCGGCTGGTTCTGGTCGTGGTCGGGCGACTTCCAGGCAGCAAGGCCCGTGAACGCCGCGTCGATCGCCGGTGAGGCCGAGGTCAGGTGCAGATCCCGCCCGGTGACGTCGACGAAGCCTGGTGGCCCGGAGAGGCCGTTCGGCTCCTGGCCGGTCGCGGTCTGGAACGCGGCCATGGCCGAGTAGGGCTGTGACCTCCATTCGAAGAGCGGCCCGGCGCCGGCGTGGAAGACCAGGTCACGGTTGAGCGAGACCCCCGGCTGCGAGCTCTCGTCGACCCGGATCTCTCCGATCGTGCGAGTGCTGCCGACGGCGTTGTCGCTGGCGATGTTGTCCCGTGAAGTCGCGTTCGTCGAGCCGCCCTCGAAGTTGATGCCCGCGGTCGCGTTGCCTACGACCGTGTTGGCGACCACCACCGAGCCGGTCGCATTGAAGTTGTCGATGCCGTGGTCGCCGTTGTCGTAGCTGACGTTGCGCCGGAAGATCGTGCCGGTGCTGCCGGAGTAGGCCTCGAGACCGGAGTCGTCGTTGTTGTGGGCCGTGCTGTCCTGGACGATGCAGTCCACCGAGCCGAGGCTGACGTCGATCCCGGCCGCGACCCGCGTGCCGGGGCGGGCGTTGCCGAACGAGGTCACGTCGGACACCACGATCTGCCGGCTGCTCTGGACGCTGACCCCGTGGAACAGGTTGTCGTGGGTGCTGGCGTGGGTGAGGGTCGACGCCGAGGAGCCGCTGAACCGGACCCCGATCGAGGCGTTGCCGGTGGCGGTCAGGTCGCTGGCTTCGACGCCCGAGGACTTCTCGATCGACACACCGTGCGAGCCGGCCCGGGACACGGACAGGCTGGTGAGCGACACGTGGTCACTGCTGTCGACGAGCACGCCGGTCAGGTTGGTCTGCCGGACTGCCAGCCCCGAGACCGCGAGGCCGCTCTGCCCGCGCACGAGCAGACCGAAGTTGCGCGCACCCGCAGCGACCGAGTGGCCGAGGGCTGGGTTGGCCCCGCCCATGTCGACGTAGAGCTTGCCGGTGGCCGCGTCGTGGTACCAGGTGCCGGCCGTGGTGGTGGTCGCTGAGGCTGCTTGGACCAGGAGGGCGTCGTCGACCCACACCTGGGTCGGCGCGGCGGAGGGCGCGAACTCCCGGACCCATGCAGTGCCGGCAGTCGCGGACCAGCCGCCGGCGTCACTGAGGTCATCTGCGCCGACGATCGCCGCGCCGGTCGATCCCTGCAGGGTCAACGGCGCGCCGGAGTCGCTGAGGCCGGTGGGCGTGACCTGCTCGCGATACTGCCCGGGGCCGATCAGCACCGTGTCACCGGACACGGCCTTGCGGAGGGCAGCCCCGATGCTGCAGAACGGGGCTGCGGTCGTGCCCTGGCCGCTGTCGGAGCAGGACGTCGACGTCTGCTCCACCCGGTAGGTCTGCACCGGACGTGCCGTGACGACGACGTCGGCATGCGCGCGGTCGGCGCTTCCCGCGTCGTCGCGCACGGTGAGCGTGACCGTGAACGTGCCGGCGGTGCCGTAGGCGTGCGTCGCGACCGGCGTCGACTGGACGGTCGGCTCGCTGCCGTCGCCGAAGTCGAAGGAGTACGTCGCGATCGGGTGCACGTCCGCGTCTGCGGAGCCGGTGCCGTCGGCGGTCACCGTCTGGGCAGGTGGAATCTGCACCGCAGCCGGGTCCACGACGAGCGCGGCGTGCGGGTCGTAGTTGGTGGCGTTGCCGGTGGGCTGGAACTCCAGCGCGCCGCGGTCGGCATAGGCCGGGCTCCCGGTCCCGGTGTCGGGGACTATCGGGTCGTCGGTCGGGGCATGGCCCTCGGGGTCCGTCGCGGCGAACCCGGCCACGGCGGAGTCGGCCGAGTCGACCGCCGGGGACCCCCCGCGGAGGTGGAAGTCCGCAGCGCCCGGGTCGACGAACGACGGCGCCTGCCCGAGGCCGTGCGTCTCCTGGCCGGTTGCCGCCGCGTAGTCGGCGAGGTGCGCGTAGGTGGTCCCGCCGACCTTCGTGGTCGGTTGGGTCGCGTGGTTGTAGACCAGGTCGTGGTCGCCGGTGAAACCGCTCACCGATCCCCGGGTCGACGTACAGGTCGAACTCGTTGGTGTCGACGCCGTTGTCGACCAGGATGTTGTTGGCGCTGGTGGCGCCCGCAGAGGTGCCCTCGATCGACAGGCCGTCGCGGTGGTTGCGGTAGGACGTGTTGTTCAGGTACCGCACGCCGGTGGAGTTCAGCGTGTCCAGACCGTGGTCGCCGTTGTCGTGGACGATGTTGCGCGCCACGAGTGCGCCGTGCGAGCCGGCGTACACCTGGATGCCGGAGTCCTGGTTGCCGTAGCTCGTGTTCGCGATGACGCTGTTGTCCGGAGAGCCGGTGTCGATGTCGATGCCGACCGCGGTCGCCGTGCCCCCGGTCGAAGCGTTCTCGTAGGTGGTGTTCGCGGAGACGAGGTTGTTCGGTGAGGTCGCAAGACCGATGCCGTGCAGGGCGTTGTGGTGGCTCGTCGATCCCGAGACCACCGCCCCGGTGGTGTTGTTGAGCTTGATCCCGGTCGAGAGCGACTCGCTCACCGAGGCGTCGGAGATCACCACGCCGGTGGTGCATCCGTCGACGAGCACGCCGTTGACGGCCGAGCCGATCGCGGTGACCTGGTCGAAGGTGACCGTCGACGACCCGAGTGCGCGGAACCCTGCGAAGTTCTGCCAGCGGGCGGTGAAGCCGCTGACCACGACACCGGACCTGGAGGTCGCGGTGACGCCGAAGGACTGCGCGCCGGCCTCGACCTGGTGGCCGGTGGCGGGGTTCGCGCCGCCGGTGTCGACGTAGAGCACCTTGCCGGTGGAGTCGTAGAACCATGATCCACTGGTGGTGGTCGTGGCCGAAGGGGCCTGCGCGAGCCGGCTCCCGTCGAGGAACACCTGTCGTGGTGCCGAGGGTGGGGCGTAGCTCGTAGACCATGCGTTGGTACCGGTCGCCATCCAGGTCGCGCCGGAAAGGTCCCGGGTGCCGAGCAACACCACCCCGGGTGCTTGGGCGACGAAGCGGATCGGATCGGCGGCCGTACCTGAGCCGGCAACGGTGACCTGCTCGCGGTAGGTGCCCGGCGCGACATGCACCGAGTCGCCGGGGAGGGTGGCCTGCTTCGCCCCGGCGGAGATGGTGCAGAACGGAACCGCCTGGCTGCCGCCGCCGAGATCGCTGCAGGCCGGGCTCGACGCGGCGACCCAGTAGGCGGCGCCTGCTGCCTCGGCGGTGCCGGAGATCCCGGCCGTGAGTCCGGCAACGATGAGGACGAGTGCGCCGACCCGAGCGATGCGGTGGGAAGCAGTGGTCATGTCTGGGCCTCGGATCGGTGCCGGTCTTGCACGGTCGTGGTCAGGTGGTCAGTGGAGGACAGCGATAGGACGCATCCGGGCCACTGGCGTCACCAACCCGTTGCGGACCAGGACGTCGAGGGCGGCGTTGACGCCGTTGTCGTCGTAGTGCGACGCCGTGGTCGGGGCGGCGTCGGAGTAGCGATAGCGGCGCGTGTACCGGTGGTACGGGTCCTCGAGGGAGAGCCCGCGCCGGGCCATGTCGGACACCACGGTGCCCGCACCGTGGCAGGCCGAGTGCAGGCTGGTCGAGGACGACGGCCCGGCGACCGCGAGGTAGCTGGACGTGCGATGCGTCCCCGGGAGCAGCACGGCTTGACCGGTCGTGGCGAACGTCGTCCCGGGAGCCATCAGCTCCGCAGGGAAGGCGCGGCAGGCGTTGTGCCGGTGCACGACCGCGGTGCCGTCGCCGTGCGGCTCCTCGTAGATGCTGTTGTGCGGGGAGTCGACCACCAGTCGTCCGTTCGCGCCGCCGAAGGAGTCCGCGGCAATGCGGCGGAGAGCGGCGTAGGTCGCGACGCGGAAGGCGAAGCCGTAGTTCATCGCCGCGGCGTTGGCGAGCATCAGCCGCCGGCCTTCGGGGCTCGACAGGCTGAGCGGCGCGCAGCCATCGGTGAAGTACAGGGAGAGCCGCTCCCGGAGCTGCGCGAAGGACCGCGCCGAGCGCAGGTGGAACCACGGCTTGAGCGCGGCGTTGACCGCCCGGATCTGCCGGGGGTAGTCCTTGCGCCGGAAGAACAGCCGGCCGAGCTCGCCGGTCAGCACTCCGCCGCCGCCGTGGTACTGCACCGTGAGCTGCCCCTCGGAGACGCCGAGGAGCCGCGCCCGCTCGGGATCGAGGATCTCCTCGACCCGCTGAAGCTCGACGAAGTGGTTGGACGGCCCGACGGTGCCGAACCGGAACCGAGCCAGCTGCACGGCCATGCCTGGGAGCTCCCGTTCGAGCTGCGCTCGGCCGCCGTACTGCTCGAGGTCGATCCGACCGCCCTCCTCGATCCGTTCCAGGTCGTCGTCGGGAGCGTCCCATCGCTCGACCCCGAACTCGGCGCCGCTCTCCGCGGCCTGCCAGACCTCCCGGAACGTCAGCTCCTTCGCACCGCGCGTCGGATACGGGTAGCGCTCGCGGACCGCCCGCATGAAGGAGTCGATCGCTCGCTCCGACGGCGCCTCGGAGTCGACTGCGATCAGTGCCATGCCGCAGTTGACCGAGGACCCAGTCAGGTCGGGGCGCACGGTGTCCGTGGTCGCGACCGCGACGCTGGATGGCAGCTCCATCTTCGACTTGTGGTGAAAGTCGGGCAGAACCACCGGAGGACTTGCGAGGTCCGCGCCCCCGACCTGACGGCCAACCGCTGCGAGGGCAGTCGGGTCTGCCGGCAGCAAGTGCTGGTCGTCGTACACCGTTAGGGGGGTTTCGGTGCGGCCGAGGACGCGGACGCGCTCCCCCTCGCCAACGTGGGCCATGTCGTTCTGTCTCCTTGCTGCTCAGTAGTCGTCTGCGTACGGTGCAGCGGTGGCTGTCGGCACCGGTGCCAAGGTGGGCGTGTACTCGGGGACGAGCTCGCGCAGGTGAGCGAACACCTCGTCCGGGCGGTTGTGGCGGGCGGAGTCGTACAGCTCGCCCAGGCCGGCCCGGAAGCCGGGTGCCGGCACGGTCGCCGCCGTGCGGGAGATCCGGGGATGGTCGGTCGGCAGTCGCGTCTCGCCCGTGGCGAAGAGCTCCTCGTGCAGCTTCTCGCCGGGTCGCAGCCCGGTGAACCTGACGTCGAAGTCGGGGATGCTCAGCTGGGCCGCGAACTTCTCGACGAGATCGAGGATCCGGACGGGCTCGCCCATGTCGAGCACGAACGTCCCGGACGCCTCCGCCATGCGGGCGGCTTCCAGGACGAGCCCGACGGCCTCCTCGATGGTCATGAAGTACCGGCTGACCTCTGGATGCGTCACGGTGACCCCGGTGCCGGCGGCCAGCTGTTCGCGGAGCACGTGGAGCAGCGATCCGCGGCTGCCCAGGACGTTGCCGAAGCGGACGGCGACCAGCTTGGTGGACGACCCGCGGTACGTCTCCAGCAGCAGTTCCGCCAGTCGCTTCGTCGCCCCGAGCACGGAGGCCGGGTTGGCAGCCTTGTCGGTGGAGATCAGCACGAAGCGCTCGACGTCGTACGTGGTGGCCGCCTCGACCAGGTTCTCGGTCCCGGCCACGTTGGACTTCACGCCCTCGCAGGGGTGCTGCTCCAGCACGGGCAGGTGCTTGAGGGCGGCGGCGTGGAAGACGATCTGGGGCCGGTGGTCGCGGAAGATCTGGTGGATCCGCTGCCGGTCGCGGATGTCAGCGACGACGACGTCCTTGTTGTCCAGCTGCGCCTCGCCCCACACCTCCAGCTGCAGTCGGTGCAGGTTCGACTCGTCGTGGTCCAGCATGATCAGTGAGGCGGGTCCGAACGCAGCGATCTGACGGCACAGCTCGCTGCCGATGGATCCGCCGGCTCCCGTCACGAGAACCCGCTTGCCGGTCAGCACCGCACTCGCTGCGCGGCTCACGACATGTCTCTCCGGACGACCGATCAGGGAGCCCAGCGCCAGGGTCCGCATGTCGGTGCCTGCGACCTCGCGCTGCAAGGCGGCGAGGAACGGTGGCAGGTGGTGCACCGTCACTCCCATTGCCGCGGCCCTCGCGCCGAGGGCGTGCACCTGGGCGTGGGACATCGAGGGAATCGCGATCACCACGACCTCGGCGTCGGTGTTGTCGATGACACGCTCGAGTTCGGCTGTCGAACCCAGGCACGGCCACCCGTCCACGACGGTCCCGACCAGGCCCTGGTCGTCGTCGAGGAACCCGATCGGCTCGAGTCCGAAGGAGATGACGCGGCTCAGGTCGCGCGCCAGTGCCTGGCCTGCTTCTCCGGCACCGACCACGAGGGTGGGCAGTCCGCGTGGGGCTGCTTCGGCGATGCTCATCCGGCGCTCCTCATCTGGTAGTCGGAAAGGTCTTCGAGCGCCTGGCACACGCGGCGCACCTGGGCGTGGTCGAGGTGCGGGTGCATCGGCAGTGAGAGCACCTGCTCGAAGAGTCGGTCGGCGCCGGGCAGGCCTCCCGACGGCATCGTGCACACGCGGCGGAAGTAGGCGAGCTGGTGGACCGGGATGAAGTGCACGGACGTGCCGATGCCGAGGTCCCTCAACAGCTCGCTCACCCGGTCGCGGGCGAGGCCGAACTCGGGCAGGATCCGAACCGGGTACAGATGCCAGGCGTGCCGGCCGGTCCCTGCCTCGGGGCGATGGGGGAGCGCGAGCCCGGGCAGGCCGCGCAACCCGTCGTCGTACCACGACGCGATCCGGGCGCGGCGCTCCTGCCAGTCCGGCAGGTGACCCAGCTGGGCACGGCCGATGGCAGCCTGGAGGTCGGTCATGTTCGCCTTCAGTCCGGCTTCGGCGACGTCGTACCGCCACGAGCCGCCTGGGAGGTAGCGACGCCAGGCATCCGAGGAGAGTCCGTGCAGCCGCGCCCGCCGGAGCCACGCGGCGCGGTCCGGGTCATCGGTGGTGATCATCCCGCCTTCGCCGATGGGCAGGTTCTTGGTCGCATAGAAGCTGAAGCAGACGGCTGCGCCGGAGCCCACCGGGCGACCGCGCCAGGACGTACCGAGAGCGTGAGCCGCGTCCACGACGACGTGCGTCAGTGGCACCTCGGCGGACTCGGCCAGGGCCGCCACGTCGACAGGATCTCCGGCCCAGTGCAGGGCCACCATCGCCGCCGGCCGACCGCACGCCGTCGCCGCGCGTCGGACTGACTCAGCGTCAGGCATCCCGGTCACCGGATCGACATCGACCAGCACCGGCGTGAGGCCCGCGTGCAGAACAGCGTGGACGGCGCCGCAGAAGGTCAGCGTCGGGACCAGCACCGGCGCCTTCTCGGGAAGCTGAAGTGCGCGAAGTGACAGCTCGAGGGCCGCCGTGCACGAGGCCACGGCGACGCCGTGTCGGGCACCGGTTGCCGCGGCGAACTCGGCCTCGAACGCGGCCACTTCCGAACCGGTCGTCACCCATCCTGACTCCAGAACCCGATCCGCCGCCTTCCGCGCCTCGGAGGACATCCGGCACGCGGCGAAGGGGACCGGCACCACGTCCGGCGCCGGGGCGCCGGCCTGTCGCGGCACCCGCCGCGCGGTGAGCGTCGTCGCCTCTGTGTCGACGCCATGGGTCGTCATCCGGTTGCCTGCGGTGATCATGCCGGCAACGCTAAGGAGGTTCCCGAGGTGCAGAATCCGCCGTGCGGGTGAGAATGCCTACGTCGAACGGACCACCCGCGGAGCGGGGGTCCCTGCGGGCCGGATTCCGGCCTTCCGCGCCTCGGCGAGCATGGCGAGCGTGGAGTGCACACCGACGGTTCGCAAGAGGTTCTGGACATGGGTCCGGACCGTGTTGGTCGACACGCCCAGCGCCTCGGCCACCTCCGGACGGGTCATCCCGGCCATGAGGTGCTGAAGCACTTCCAGCTCGCGCTCGGTGAGGTCTGCTGCGAACTCGGTGGCCGAGGCTGCTGTTCGGGCTGCCTCGAGCCGGGAACTCATGACCGGCCGGACGCTCGCGGCCGACAGGTACATGTCGCCGTGGTGCACCGCCGCCACCGCATCGAGCAGCTCCTCGACGCGCCCGGTCTTGTCCACCCAGGCCTGCGCGCCGCGATCGAATGCATCGATGATCTGGTTGGGATCGCGGCTGGCGCTGACCACGATCACGTCGGCGTCGAGACCGAGCGCGGCGAGCTCAGGCACCAGGTCGAGCCCGCATTCGCCCGCGAGATCGTAGTCGAGGATCGCGACGTCTGGACGGGTCGCTCGCGTGAGCGCGCGCGCCTCGCTGAGGGAGCTGGCGAGATGGAGCGTGACCTGCGGTGCGACCGCTTCCAGGTGGCTCGCGATGACCTCGGCGAAGATCCGGTGGTCGTCGACGATCAGTACGGTGCGGCCCGCGAGGGGTGAAGGATGCGGTCTCTCGATCACACCAGCACCGTTTCCAGGTCGAGGAGTAGGTGCGTGGTCAGCGCGATCTGGACCGCCTGCGCACGGGTGTGGGCGTGGAGCTTGTCGAGCAGGTGCTGGATGTGGGACCGGACGGTGTTCTGGCTGATCGCGAGTGCGTCCATGATCTGGCGAGTGGTGGCGCCATGCACCAGCAGCCGGAGGATCTCCCGCTCCCGCTCGGTCAGGCTCATCGGCGTTGCTCTGGGCGGCGCGGCCGGGCGCCCTGCCGAGAGCGTGAACCGCTCGCCGAGCGCGACCCGGTCGATGGCGGTTCGGACCGTGTCGAGCCCGTGGGTCTTGCTCACGACGGCATCGACGAGCCCGTCGTCGTAGGCCCGCCAGAGATCCTCGTCCTCTCTGCGGGTGAGCACCAGGACGCGCGCCCCCGGACACACGGCCTTCACGGCGGCGAACAGGCCCGACTCCCTCGTCCTCGCGGGCGGAGACGTCGATGACACAGACGTCGGGCTGCGCGAGTTGCACCTCGGCGACGACTCGCTCGCCGGCCTCCAGCACCGCCTGCACCCGGTGTGCCTCGTCGTCCAGCGTGCGGGCCAGGGCCGAGCAGAACATCCGGTGGTCGTCGAAGATCAGGACACTGACTGCTCTCATCGTCGGATCTCCCCCGGGCAGGCTCGAGGAAGTCGCAGGCGCACCCGCGTTCCGGGGGTCGGCCCGCTGTAGATCTCCAGACTCCCGCCCGCGGAGCGGGCCGCTGCCTCGATGACGCCCATGCCGATGCCACTGACTGCCGGAATCCGGCCGAACCCGGCCCCGTCGTCGCTGACCTCCAACCAGGCGTCGTTGCCGTGACGGCCGACCTCGACACGGACCCGCCCGCCGACTCCGGCTGCCCGCGCGCCGTTGTTCAGCACGTTCAGGACTGCACGACGCAGGAGTGGCTCGTTCGCCATGACCTCCAGTCGCGGGGTAGCAGGACGGCGTCGATCGGCACCGTGGACGTGAGCTCGGTGAATTCGATGCATTCCTGGGCGACCTTTGTGAGGTCGACTCGCCGCGCCCGTCGGTCGCCCCTGGCTTGCTGCTCCAGGAGGTCGTCGATCCGCTCGAACACGGTCGCGATGGAGGCCAGCCGCCGGCCTGCGTCCGTGTCCAGCCCGTCCACGCCCCGCATGCCGGCCAGCATCAGGCCGGACGCGACGTACTGGCGAAGATCGTGGCAGAGCCTCGCTGCCTCGACTCCGTCATCGGTCGCTGGTGTGTTCCCTCGTGTCTGCATGTCACCCTCCCGTTGCCTCACACACGGCGTGGGCGTTCTGCGGCCTCGCAGATGCGGCCCCGATGCGCTCCCCCTTCCGAGCAGCAACGCCGGTGTCAGCTGACTCCCCCTGCAGCGAACCGACCCGAGGCGGTCCGTGAGAGGAGGTCATCATGATCACGGCGGTCGAAGGCCGCCAGCGGTGCGGTCCGAAGGTGTGCGATTCAGGGACATAGGTTGCCGGGAACGGACGGACCGGTCCAGACCGCCCGATACCCGGATGAACACCTGCTTCACGACGTGGGCGGCGAACAGCTTCCGCCGGGACCAGCGGTAGCCCAGGTGTTGGCTGTCCCTCTCGTCGTGATGATCGTCGACCAGGGAGTGCTCGGACGCGACGGCCACCTGGGTGGAGTGATGGCCCTTCAGCTGGGCACACCCCTCTGAGGGGCCCTCGTCAGGTCAATGCGCGGCTGCCACCAACTTCGTGACCGGTGCACCTAGCGGCGCACATGGACGATCCTGGTGGCGATGTCGACGAGCCCGATGCTGTTGAGCACCCGGACGCGGATCTTGTGGCGACCGGCGTTGTGGTAGCGGCAGACGATCCGGGATGACGTGATCCACTTCGACCGCTTTCCGTTGCCGCAGGAGAACTTGAAGGCCCGAATCAGGGTGCCCGGACCGCCGTAGGAATGGCGCGCGCTCGCCCGGACGCGCTGGCCCCGTCGGACATGGTGCCGTGAGAGCTTGAGCCGCGCGGTGGGGGCGAGGCCCGCGACAACGGTGACTGTCTGGCTGGTCGTCGCGGTGATGCCGTTGGAGCTGGCCACGACGACCGTGACGGTGTAGGTGCCCGTTGTCCAGTAACCGCAGGGGTACCGCGGCGTCGACTGTGCCGCGCCGAGCCCTCGGCCGCAGTCGAACCTGTACGACGCTGCGTCGGTCGAACTGGAGGCGTCCGCCCACACCGTTCCACCCTGCCGGACCCGGCTGGCCGACAACCTGAGCACGGGCGTGGGAACAGGGTTCTCCCGCGCCGTGATCGGGATCGTCGCGGTGTCGGAGTAGGACGATCCCCGGACGGATGCTCCGGTGACGCTGACCCGGATCGTGTAGGTGCCGTCGGCGGGGTAGGTGCACCGGACGTGCGCGGTGCCGTTGACGGCGCCCGTGCCAGTCCCGCAGTCGACGGTGAAGGCGGTCGTCGTCTCGCCGAGCGTCCCACTGTTGCTCGCATCGACCATGTAGCTCAGCCCGTCCGTGCTTGCCGGGTCCGCGATCGGCGCCATCGCCACCGCGCCGTGGAACTCGAGGGCGCCGAGGTCTGCGGTTGTTCCGGCACCGAAGTTCGCGACCTTGGGATCGTCCACGGGACCGCGCCCCTCCTGGTCCGCGGCTCGCCATCCGGCAGCGGTGGTGTCCGCTCGATCGATGGCGGGTGAGGAGCCTTGAAGCCGCAGGTCGTGGGTTGCTCGCCCGACGAACCTCGGGTCTGCGGCGAGGCCCGTCGCCTCCTGGCCACTGGTCGACCTGAAGGTGGCGAAGGTCGCGCTCGTGTAGTTGACACCCTGCCATTCGACGACGACGCCGGCGCCGGAGGACTCGCTGACGATGTCGCGATCGAGCGTTGTGCCCGGTTCGGAACCGCTCTCGACTCGGATGTCGCCGACGCTCCTGGAGCCGTCCTGCGTGTTGTCGGCGGCGATGTTGTTGCGCAGCGTCGCCCCCGTCGAGAGGCCCTCGACGTTGATCCCGGACGTCTGGTTGTCCACGACCGTGTTCGAGATCACGGTCGAGTTCGGCGCACGGGAGATGTCGATCCCGTGGTCGCCGTTGGAGTAGGTGATGTTGCGACGCACGACGGCACCGCTCGACCCGGTGTAGATCTCGATGCCCGAGTCGTCGTTCCCGTAGGCGACACTTGCTTCGACGACCGCCGCCACCGAGCCCTGGCTCACGTCGATACCGGCCGCGACCCGGGTCCCGGGCTTCTTGTTCGCCGATGCCACGACCGCGCGGACGGTGTTGCCGGTCCCTCCCTGGACGCTGATTCCGTGGAAGCCGTTGCCGTCGCTCGTCGAGGACGCGACGAGGTCGCCCGTGGTGTTGGAGAGACGGATGCCGACGGAGGCGTTGGCATAGGTGTGCACTCCGGTGACGGTGTTGCCGCTGCCGTCGTCGTCGCGGATGCCGTAGCTTGCCGACTCGGTCACCGTGACTCCCTGGATCCTGGCGCCGCTCGTCCCGGACCTGAGGAAGACGCCTGCACCTCCCTGGCGGCCGAGCGTGAAGCCTTCGACCGTCGCGCCCGTGATGCCGGTCGTCGGGCTGCCGAGCACGAAGCCGTACTGACGCGTGGTCACGTCGATGCCTGCCGGGGCGGACCCGCCGGTCGAGACGCTCAGCACGCGCGTGCCGGGGTCCCACGACCAGGTGTCGACCGTGGTCGGGGGGCCGGTCACCTCGGTGAGCACGCTCCCGCCGAGGAAGACCCGGCTCGGCGTCACCGCGCCCGGCACGGTCGTGCTCCATGTGCCCGCGCCGGTCGCCGTCCACGACGCGCCTGTGAAGTCGTCGGTGCCCAGGACGACGGCGTTGGTCGTCGTCGCCCGGAACGTGACGCCGGACGGCACTGTGACCTGCTCACGGTACGTACCGGCCCCGACCTTCACCGTGTCTCCGGCGATGGCCTTCGCAGCGGCCGCGGAGATCGTGCAGAACGGTGTGCTTGTCGTGCCGGGCCCGGTGTCGAGGCATGAGCCACCCTGCTGCACGACGAGCGTCGTCGCCGCAGCACGGACCGGGCCGGCGGCCAGGGCGAGCATCGCGGCGATCATCGCCACCAGTACGGCCGACGTGACGGTGCGACGTGCCCACTGCGTGGTGAGCCAGATCGCGTCGATGTGGTTTCGAGTCTGCACGGTATCCCCCTAGAACGGTGGCCTTCGGAGACGTTGACATCACCTGGCGCCGGCGACCTCCCGAGTGAGGACGAGTTCCCCTACGCCAAACGGATGACGGCATTCGCGCAGGTCATCGGGGACCTGTCGACTCCCACGCCACTCGTGGCAAGTGGCGCCTCTCCGGAACGGGAAAGCCCCCGGGTACTGGGCCGGATCCCGGGCAACCCTGGGGATGATCTCGACGTCGAGTGGCGGACCAGGGACCTGCTCCCGGTTTGCGAACACGAGCGAACGCGGTGCCAGGTTCGTGACAGGCTTGGTCGCGATCGAGCTTCCTCGGGCAAGCGAAGAACAGGTCGTCGTTTCGATTCCGACAGGCGGCTCCATCCAGCCGGGAGGTGCGGCAGTGAGGAACCTCGGGCGCAGTTGCCGCACGCTCGCGGTCGCGAGCGTGCTGGTCCTGCTCCCCTCTGCGGTCGACGAGCCGGCGGACGCAGGTGCACGGCAGCGCTCGACCGCGACGTGCTCGGTCGCGCAGGTCGTCGCCGCCTGGTCCGTGCGTCGGCTCGCGACACAGACCGTCGTCGTGCCGGTCGACGAGCACCACGTCGGCCGGGTCTCGGCGCAGGTCGCGGACGGTGTCGGCGGGGTGATCCTCTTCGGCCGGTCGGCGCCGGCCGACCTCGGAGCCCACCTCGGCAGGCTCCTCCGCAAGGCTCCCGGAGGCGTCGTACCGATCGTGATGACCGATGAGGAGGGCGGCGCCGTCCAGCGGATGGCAAACCTCGTGGGGGACATGCCTTCGGCGAGGCGGATGGCACGCAGAAGGACGCCGGCGCGGGTGCGGTCCCTCGCCCACCGCGTCGCGACGAGGATGGCTGCGCAGCGGGTCACGATGAATCTCGCCCCGGTCCTGGACCTCGACGATCGGCCGGGCCCGAGCGCCACCAACCCCGATGGCACCCGCTCCTTCAGCAATGACCCGGCGGTTGCCCGGGCCTACGGCCTCGCCTTTGCAGACGGCATGCGTGCGGGCGGCGTGGTGCCGGTCGTGAAGCACTTTCCGGGGCTGGGTCACGCGACCACGAACACCGATGTCGCGCCCGCGTCGACGCGGCCGTGGTCGGCCCTCCGCGGAAGGGGCTTGCGGCCGTTCCGGGCAGCGGTCCGCGCGGGGTTGCCCGCCGTCATGATCACCACCGCCCGGGTGCCTGGCCTGACCGGCCGCAAACCCGCCGCGCTGTCGCGGCGCGCGGTCCAGGGCGTGCTCAGAGACCAGCTCGGGTTCGACGGCCTGGTCGTCACCGACTCGCTGTCGGGCGGCGCGGTAAGCGGTGCCGGCTTCTCCGTACGCCGGGCCGCGGTGCGCGCGCTCGAGGTCGGCGCCGACCTCGTGCTGTTCAACGCAGTGCCGGCCGACGTCGGCGCGACGACCGACCGCGTCGCACGAGCGGTCGTCCGCGCCGTGCGGTCCGGTGCCCTGCCGATCGCCCGCCTGCGCGAGGCGGCCGGCCACGTGCTGACCGCCAAGGGCGCACCCGTGTGCGGCTGACCGGACAACCCGCAGACATCAGGGTCCTCGCCGCTTACCCTGACATCCGTGACGGTCGGCACCCGGCCGTCACGCACCGGCGCGACTCCGAGGGGAAGGTGAGCGCATGGGTGTCCTCCCGCTGGAGAAGTTCCTCGACCAGGGCCGGTCCGCCGACACCCGGCGTGTGGTGGTGTGCACCGGCGACAGCATCACCCTCGGCGTGGCGAGCGCGAACTGGCTCCGGCTGCTCGACGTGGAGCTGCGGCCGCGCGGTGACGTGATCGTCAACGCCGGATGGAGCGGCTATCTCTCCTGCAGCCTGCTGCGCGAGCTCGACGCGGTCATCGCCTCCCGGCCGGACGTCCTCACGGTCATGATCGGGACCAACGACGTCATGGCCACGATCAGCGACGGATGGCGGAACTCCTACAAGAGGCAGGAACCACCGGAGACTCCGACCATCGAGACCTACCGCGCCTGGCTCGAGGAGATCGTGCGCCGGCTGCGTGCGGAGACCTCGGCCCGGCTCGCGCTCATCGACATCCCGCCGATCAGCGAGGACCTGACCAGCGTCTTCAACCAGCGCGTCGACGCCTTCAACCAGGTGCTTCGCGAGGTGGCGGCCGGCCATGGAGTCGACGTGCTGCCGCTCAACGCCCGGCTGGCGGAGCTGATCACGGAGTCCTCGAGCGCTGAGCCTTTCGACGGCACCCTGAAGGAGATCCGTTCGGCGATGTTCCAGCGGATGGCGCTCCGGCGGCGCTGGGACAAGATCTCCGCGCGCGCCGGCCGGGTCGTGCTCACCGACAACATCCATCTCAACGACACGGCGGCACGCGAGGTCGCCACCCTGGTCCTCTCGTTCGTCGAGGACCCGGTGGCGGGCGCCAGGACCTGAGGCGTCACGGTGCCGCTACCGTCTGCCCATGGCCGAGCCGCACCACCTGCCCCGTGATCCCCACGCCGACGGGCCGACACCGGGCCCGTTCTCCGCTCTGCTCGGCTTCCGCTACGTCAGTGTCGACGACACCGAGGCGGTGGTCGAGGCCGACCCCGGCCCCGAGCACTGCAACGGCGGCGGGATCGTGCACGGAGGGTTCCTCGCCTCGATCCTCGACACCACCACCGGCTGGGCGGTCCACGCCCGGGTGCCCGACGGAGTGGCCGCACCGCACGTGCACCTGAGCGTCCAGTACGTCCGGGCCGCCGTCCCCGGGGTGACCCTGGTGTGCCGGGGTCGGTGCATCGGAGTCGGCGGCCGGATCGGGTCGACCGAGGCCGAGCTCACCCAGGGCGGTGTCGTCGTGGCGCGCGCGATGGGGACCCACGCCGTGCTCGGGTCGGGGCGAGCATGACCCGGATGGGGCCCGACCTCAGGACCCTGCCCCCCGGTTGACCGGGGCCGGGCCGGTGCTCTCGCGCGCCACCAGCGTGGCCGGCAGCAGCCGCGACTCCGCCGGCCGCCCCTCGAGGACGTCGGCGAGCATCGCGGCTGCGAGGTGACCCTTGGCGTTGACGTCCTGCTGCACCGTGGTGAGGCTCGGGCGGCTGGTCGACGCCAGCGGGCTGTCGTCGTACCCGACCACGGAGAGGTCCTGGGGGACCCGTCGTCCCTCCCGCTCGGCGATGCGCACGACGGCCTGGGCGAAGACGTCGGAGAAGCACAGGACGCCGGTGATGTCACCGGTCCCGAGGAGCTCTCGGGCCGCGTCCTCCGCGGCGGCGCGTGGCTCGTACGGCGTGCGCACCACCACGGGCTCTACTCCGGCGGCGGCGAGGGTCTCGGTCCAGCCGGCCATCCGCTCCCGCGACGGGTAGCTGCTGGACTCGGCAAGGGCGCCGTCGGCCTCGCGGTTGCCGAGGGCGAGGATCCCGATCCTGCGGTGCCCGAGCTCGAGCAGGTGGCGGGCACCCTGGCGGGCGCCACTGCGGTCGTCGACACGGACACCGGGGACGTCCCGGCCGAGGTCCTGGTCGACGGCCACGACCGGGAGTGCCCGGCGGCTGAGCCACTCGACGCCTGCGGACTGCGGCTCGCAGGTGTAGACGAGCGCACCGTCGATCGCGACGTCGCGAGCAGGCACGAAGTCCGCACCCTTCGGTGGAGTCAGCACGGTCAGGGCCAGGCCGCGCTGGATGAGCTCGTCGGCGACGGCGGCCACGAACTCCGCGGACACCTGGTCCTCGAAGGCCTCGCTCAGGGCACCGTTGAGCAGCAGGCCGACGGATCCGACCCGACCCCGCGCGAGCGCGCGGGCGGCCGGGTCGGGACCGACGTAGCCGAGCCTGCCGGCGGCCTCGAGGATGCGGGTGCGCAGGTCGGCGGACAGCTGGTCGGGACGGGAGAACGCGTTCGACACCGTCATCCGGCTGACACCGACCGCGTCGGCGATCGACTGCAGCGTCACCTTTGCCATGGGGCGTCCAGTATCCACCGCGCCGGGTGCCCGGTGCTCAGGAGCAGACCGCGCTGGTCCGCTCGGCGCGCTGACGCGGCTCGAGGGCGGTCGCGGCCCGGTGCAGTCGGGCTGCAAGCCCCGCGCGAGCACGGAGCCGAAGTCGTTCGCGAGCCGGGCGGGGTGCGACCACGGGCGCGTCCGGGCGGGCGCTCCGGGCTTCCGCACGGGTGCCCTTCAGGGCGAGGTCGGTGGCGACGAAGAGGTCAAGCATGTCGAGCTCCTTTCCTTTACCGGTAAAGTAGCCGATCCTTCTGTACCGGTCAAGTCGTTTTCTCGGAGGCGGGATCCGCGCTCGCCAGCGGCCGTAACGGAAGCTGGCCGCGGTCGTTGTCTCCGTAGGCGGACCTGTCATGGGACGGGAGACGGGCGCTCGGGAACGGCAACATGGGAGACAGGTACATGAAGAAGCTCGCACTTCTCTGCATCGCGGCTCTGGGGGCGGCGCTGCTCGTTCTCGGCACCACGTCCAGCGCCTCGGCGTACCCCGAAGTGACCTGCAACGTCACCGTCGACCGCCAGGTCCTCGACCCGGGGGACACCTTCACCGCGACCGGCACCGCGACCGCGGTCGACGACCAGGGCAACGTCGTCGATCCCTCGAACATCCAGTGGACCTTCAGCTGGAACGGCATCACCAAGGAGCGCACCGGGTCGCCGGTGCACGCCACCTTCACCGCTCCGCAGGTCACGCACACCCGCACCATCCGGCTCACGGTGCGCGCGGAGACCCCGCAGGGGCCGTGCGTGCACCACTTCGACATCACCGTGCTCGCCGGCGCGGTCGCGGGACCCGGTGGCGGCGGGCACCTGCCCAGCACCGGTGGTCCTGCCTTCTGGATCCTGGTCGCGGCCCTCGTCCTGCTGCTCGCGGGCGGCGGCACCGTGGCGGCGACGCGGAAGCGCGACTGACAGACAGGCCCTTACGCCAAAAACTAGAACCGGTTATAGTTCTGGAATGATTCTGGACCGGTTCAAGGTCGACGGCCAGGTCGCCGTCATCACCGGCGCAGGCCGAGGCATCGGGGCCGGCTCCGCGGTCGCTCTCGCCGAGGCCGGCGCCGACGTCGTCATCTCCGCGCGGCACTCGTCGCAGCTCGCCGAGGTCGCGGCGCAGGTCGAGGCCGCCGGGCGACGGGCACTGGTGGTGAAGGCCGACCTCTCCGACCTCGACCAGGTCGCAGCGCTGGCGCAGGCGGCGTACGACGAGTTCGGCCGCCTCGACATCGTGGTCAACAACGTCGGCGGCACGATCCCGAACGCCGTTCCTCGACACCGACACGGACTACCTCGAGGAGGCGTTCCGCTTCAACGTGTCGACCGCGCACGCGCTCACCCGCGCGGCGGTCCCGCTGATGCTGCACCGGCGACGACCCCGGCGGGTGCGGTCGTCAACATCTCCTCGGTGATGGGCCGGGCGGCCGGCCGCGGCTACCTCGCGTACGGCACCGCGCAAGGCCGCGCTCACGCACTGGACCCGGCTCGCCTCGAAGGACCTCGCGCCGCTCATCCGGGTCAACGCGATCGGCGTCGGCTCGGTGATGACCAGTGCCCTGGACTACGTCGCGAGTGACGAGGCGGTGATGAAGGAGATGGCGGAGAAGACCACGATGCAGCGCGTCGGCGAGGTCGAGGACATCGCGGCGGCCGTGGTCTACCTGGCCAGTCCGGCGGGCGCCTACCTCACCGGCAAGGTGATCGAGGCCGACGGCGGCCTGGACATCCCGAACCTCGACTGCGCCTGCCCGACCTCGGGGCGCACGGCATGACCGCCAAGCGGGTCGTCGCCTGGTCGACCGGCACCGTCGGGCGGCACGCGATCGCCGGCATCGACGCGCGGCCCGACCTCGAGCTGGTCGGGCTCTGGGTCTCCAACCCCGACAAGGTCGGTCAGGACGCGGGTCGGCTGGCCGGCCTCGACCGCGACCTCGGGGTGCTCGCCACGAACGACAAGGACGAGCTCTACGCGCTGGAGCCGGACGCGATCGTGCACACCGCGATGACCGACGACCGGATCTTCGACGCGCTCGAGGACCTCTGTCGAGATGGTCGAGCAGGGCATCAACGTGATCTCCAGCGGTCCCGTGCTGCTGACCTTCCCGGCCGGCCTCGGCCTGGATTCCTACGTCGAGCGGATCGACAAGGCCGGCGCCGAGACCGGCGCCAGCCTGCACGTCAACGGCATCGACCCCGGCTTCGCCAACGACGTGCTGCCCCTGGTCATGAGCAGCCTGTCGCAGCGCATCGACCAGGTCCGGGTCAGCGAGATCGCCGACTACTCGACGTACTACCAGCCGGTCGTGATGCGGGACCTCTACGGCTTCGGCAAGCCGATGGACGCCCCCGGCGGTGCGCAGAGTGCGATGCTGTGGCAGCCAGGGATCCTGACGACCGCGTGGGGTCCGGTGGTCCGGCACATCGCCGCCGGGCTCGACGTCGAGCTCGACCCGGAGCTGGAGGAGATCGTCGAGCGGGTGCCGTCTGAGGTCGATCTCAGCACTGCGAGCGTCGACATCGCCGCGGGCACGATGGGGGCGGTCCGGTTCCAGGTGGTCGGCAAGGTCGGCGGCGTACCCCGGGTGATCCTCGACCACGTGACCCGTACGTCGGTCGACCAGATGCCGCAGTGGCCGCAGCCCCCCGAGGGCGGTGGCTGCTACCGGGTCGAGATCGAGGGCGAGCCGATGATGGTGGTCGACTTCATGCACCACGGCGAGGACGGCGACCACAACGTCTCCGGGATGGTCACCACGGCCATGCGGCTGGTGAACTCCGTGCACGCAGTCTGTGCCGCCGCTCCCGGCCTGGTGCTGGCCAAGGACCTGCCCCTTGATCACCGGTCACGGGCTCGTGCGTCGATGATGGCTGCATGACGCAGCAGACCGACCTCCCGGATCAGTCCCGACTCAGGACTCGCTCTGGACCGAGCCCGGGGCATGGCCGGTCGCGCCCGGCGTGCTCCGGATCCCGCTGCCGCTGCCGATGGACGGGCTGCGCGCGGTCAACGTCTACGTGATCGAGACCGACGGCGGCCTGGTGCTCATCGACGGCGGCTGGGCGATCCCGGAGTCGCGGGCGGTGTTCGAGACCTCGATGAAGGCCGCCGGCTACGCGCTCTCCGACATCCGGCGCTTCCTGGTCACCCACATGCACCGCGACCACTACACCCAGGCCTTCGTCGTCGGGCAACGAGGTCGGCGCCGAGGTGAGCCTCGGGCTGGGCGACAAGGCATCGATGGACCTGATGTACGACGAGACGACGCTGCGTCGACCCCAACCTGAGCGCCTCGAAGCCGCCGGCGCGGTCACGCTGGCCGACGGCTGGCGCGGCGATGATGCCACGCTCGGAGCGGCCCTCGCTGGACGTCTACGGGATGCCTGACGTGTGGCTGGACCGGGACCTCACCCTCGACTCGGCGGTCGCCGGGTCGACGCGATTGCCACGCCCGGGCACACCCAGGGGCACTACGTCTTCGCCGACACCGGTCACGGCCTGCTCTTCGCCGGCGACCACGTGCTGCCGACGATCACCCCGTCGGTCGGCTTCGAGCCCCGCTGGGTCGAGCAGCCGTTGCTCGACTTCCTCGACTCGCTGGCAAAGGTGCGGGCGCTGCCCGACCTGATGCTGCTGCCCGCCCACGGTCCGGTCGCCCCGAGCGTGCACACGCGCGTGGACGAGCTCCTGGCGCACCACGCCGAGCGGCTCGCGCAGTGTCGCGCTGCTGTCGCCGACGGCGCGCGCACGGCCTGGGAGGTCGCCGGGGAGATGCGGCTGGACCCGTCACGGGCGCCACCGCGACGAGCTCGGTCCGTTCGACGCAGTGCTCGCCGCCTTCGAGGCCCTGGCTCACCTGGACCTGCTGGTCCTGCGAGGCGACCTGGTCCGCACCGACGACGGGGACCGAGCGGCACGTACGCCGTACCCGTCGGCTAGATTGGCCCCACACGACAGGGGAGCCCGTCGGCAGCGATGCCGGGGGCTGAGAGTGCGGAACAGCCGCAGACCCTTGAACCTGCTCCGGTTAGCACCGGCGAAGGAAGTCGAAGGAGAGTCATGCGCACTCGTTCAACCGCTCTGCTCGCGGTCCTCGCGCTCGGGTCGGCGCTCGGTCTGGCCGGCTGCGGCAGCTCGGACCAGGGCAGTGATGCGTCCGGCAACGCGAAGGCCGGCAAGGTCGTCACGATCGCGACCCACGACTCGTGGGCGATGTCGAAGAGCGTGCTGGCGGAGTTCACCCAGAAGACCGGCATCACGGTGAAGATCCAGCCGCACGGCGACGCCGGTGAGCTCACCAACAAGCTGGTCCTGACCAAGGACAACCCGCTCGCCGACGGCGTCTTCGGCATCGACAACACCTTCGCGAGCCGGGCCGTCGACGAGGGCGTGCTGGAGAAGTACGACGCGCACCAGCCGGCCTCGGCCGCGAGCTTCGCGCTCGACGGCGACGCGAGCCACTACCTGACGCCGATCGACTACGGCGACGTCTGCATCAACATCGACGACACCTGGTTCGCCAAGCACCACGTGGCTCCGCCGAAGACGTTCGCCGACCTCGCCGACCCGGCGTACAAGGACCTGCTGGTCGCACCCGGCGCCACCACCTCATCGCCCGGGCTCGCCTTCCTGGTCGCCACCATCGGCACCTACGGCGACGCCTGGTTGGACTACTGGCACAAGCTGGTCGACAACGGCATCCGGATCGACGCCGGGTGGACCGACGCCTACGAGGTCGACTTCACCGCGGGTGGCGGCAACGGCGACCGGCCGATCGTCGTGTCGTACTCGTCCTCGCCGCCGTTCACGGTCCCCAAGGGGAGTGACAAGCCGACCACCAGCGCGCTGCTGGACACCTGCTTCCGCCAGGTCGAGTACGCCGGCGTGCTGGCCGGCTCCGACAACCCCAAGGGCGCGCAGGAGTTCATCGACTTCATGCTCGGCAAGCAGTTCCAGGCCGCGCTGCCGGAGAACATGTACGTCTACCCGGTGGACGAGTCGGTCGACCTGCCGGCCGACTGGGCCAGGTGGGCGCCGACCTCTCCGGACCCTGTCGAGGTGTCCGCAGCCGACATCACCGAGCACCGTGCGGAGTGGCTGCGCGACTGGCGGGACATCACCAGCCGGTGACCACCTGGCGTGCACGACTCGGCGTCGCGGCGCTCGCCGCGGCTCCCATCGCCGTGCTCGCGGTCTTCTTCCTCTACCCCGTCAGCGGCATGGTCGGCCGCGGCTTCTGGACCGATGGCCGGTTCGACCCGGGTGCGGTGCTCTCGGTGCTCGGCCGGCCCCGGGTGCACCGGGTGGTCTGGTTCACCGTGTGGTCGGCCGGGCTCGCGACGGTGCTGTCGGTGCTGCTCGGGGTGCCGACCGCGTTCGTGCTGCACCGGTTGCGGTTCCCGGGGATCGGACTGCTGCGGACGCTCGTAGTGCTGCCCTTCGTGCTGCCCACCGTCGTCGTCGGTGTCGCGTTCCGGCACCTGATCGCGGCGTCCGGGCCCTTGGCGTGCCCTGCATCTCGACGGCACTGCTGCCGCGATCATCGCGGCGCTGGTGTTCTTCAACGTCAGCGTCGTCGTCCGCACCGTCGGGGCGTTCTGGGAGGGCCTCGACCGGCGGACCGAGGAGGCAGCGGCCACGTTGGGAGCCACCCCGCTCCGGGTCTTCGCCACCGTGACGCTGCCCGGGCTCCTGCCGGGCATCGCGTCGGCGGCGAGCGTGGTGTTCCTGTTCTGCTCGACCGCGTTCGGTGTCGTGCTCACGATGGGCGGGTTGCGCTACGCCAACGTGGAGACCGAGATCTACCTGCTCACCACCCAGGAGCTCGACCTCTCGGGGGCTGCGGCGCTGTCGATCCTGCAGCTGGTCGTGATCGTGGTGCTGCTGTCGATGAGTGCGCGCGCCCGTCGCTCGCCGGCGCCTGCGCGAGCCTCCGCCCTCGCCCGCCGCCCACGGCGTCGCGACGCGCTGCTCCTGGTCTGGTCCGCAGCCGTGGTCGCATTCCTGCTCGCGCCGATGGCCTCGCTCGTGCTGGCGTCGGTGCGAGACGGTGACGGGTGGACCCTGGGCCACTACCGGGAGCTCCAGGGCACGGGTGACGGCAACGCGCTGCTGGTGCCGGTGACCGACGCGCTGTGGACGTCGCTGAGGATCTCGGTGGTGGCCGCCGCACTCGCGCTCGTCCTCGGGTGCCTCGTCGCGTTCCTGGTGTCCCGCAGGCGCCGGACCCGGTGGGGCCGGCGGTCGAGCGGCGTCTTCGACGGCGCCTTCATGCTTCCGCTCGGCGTCTCCGCGGTGACCCTGGGCTTCGGCTTCCTGATCACCCTGGACCATCCACCCGTCGACCTGCGGACGTCGCCGTTGCTGATCCCGATCGCCCAGGCGATGGTCGCTCTTCCGCTGGTCGTGCGCACGGTCGCGCCGGTGCTGAGCTCCATCGACGAGCGCCAGCGCGAGGCAGCCGCATCGCTGGGTGCGGGCCCGGCGCGGGTGCTGCTCGCCGTCGACCTACCAGTGGCCTGGCGTGCCCTGCTCGCCGCGACCGGATTCGCGTTCGCGGTGTCGCTGGGCGAGTTCGGGGCCACCAGCTTCCTCGCCCGCGACGACAACCCGACGCTGCCGGTGGTGATCTACCAGCTGATAAGCCACCCCGGGGAGACGAACTTCGCGATGGCGATGGCCGCCTCGGTCGTGCTCGCCGGAGCCACCGCGGCGGTGATGCTGCTCGTCGAGCGGCTCCGGATCGGCTCCGTGGGAGCCTTCTGAGATGCCCGACGGCCTGGAGGTGCGCGGACTCACCGTCCGGTTCGACGCGACCAGGGCGGTCGACGACGTCGACCTCGACGTGCCGGTCGGCTCGGTCACCGCCGTGCTCGGTCCGTCGGGCTCGGGCAAGTCCACCTTGCTCCGGGCGATCGCCGGCCTCGAGACTCCCGCCTCCGGGGCGATCGCGTACGCCGGCCGCGACCTCGCCCGGGTGCCGACCCACAAACGTGGCTTCGCACTGATGTTCCAGGACGGTCAGCTGTTCTCCCACCAGAGCGTCGGCCGCAACGTCGGCTACTCGTTGCGGCTGCGACACCACTCGCGGTCTCGACAGGCTCGACCAACGGATGCAGAACGCGTCGCCGAGCTGCTCGACCTGGTCGGGCTGTCCGGTTACGAGGACCGGATGCCGGCGACCCTGTCCGGAGGAGAGCGCCAGCGGGTCGCCCTCGCCCGGTCGCTGGCCGTGGAGCCGCGGATGCTGCTCCTCGACGAGCCGTTGAGTGCCCTGGACCGCGGCCTGCGCGAGCGCCTGGCCGGTGAGCTGCACGACATCCTGCGTCGCGCGGGCACGACCGCCCTGCTGGTCACCCACGACCAGGAGGAGGCGTTCGCGATCGCGGACCGGATGGCGGTGATGCGGTCCGGTCGCGTGGTCCAGGCGGGGACGGTCGCCGACGTGTGGCGCGAACCCGCCGACGCCTGGACCGCCCGGTTCCTCGGCTACTCCACGGTGCTCGACGGCCAGGCGGCGGTGGCGCTCCGGGCGCTGCTCGACCCCGACGCTCACTGGACCGAGGTCGCGCTGCGTCGCTCGGCGATCCGGCTCGACCCCTCGGGTCCGTTGAGCGCGACCGTCGTCTCGGCGCTGGTCACCCCCGAGCAGCTCCGCCTCGAGCTCGACGTCGACGGGGTCGGCCGGCTCGGCGCGGTGGCCGAGCCGGGGCAGGTCGTGGCCGTGGGGGAGACGGTCCGGGCACGCGTCGTACCTGACCGGGTGGCGGCGCTGCCCGCGAGCTCCTGAGGGCACCCTTCTAGACTCACCCCTTGTGAAGACCACCGACATCACGCCGCCGGCCGCGGCGATGACGTCGTCGCACCGGCCGCCGAGCCGACCCCAGCGGCGCGCGTACGCGATGTTGGTGACGGTGGCCCTGATCATGGGGGCGCTGGCGATCATCTGCAGCCTGGCCCTGGGCTACCCGTTGCGAGACCCCGACGGCTTCCTCGGCCCGGCCTGGATCCGGCTGCCACTGCTGGTGGCCGGCGCGTTCGTCGCCGACGTGCTGCCGCGCACGCTGTTCCGGGCGCGCGGCAACCCGGGCAGGCTGAAGACCGAGGCTGCGCTGCTGATCCGCGAGCACTGGACCAGGGAGCGGATCATCCTGGTCATCGTCGGCATCGTCAGCTTCTACGTCACCTACGTCAGCTACCGCAACATCAAGAACTTCCTGCCGTTCATCATGCGCGACGGCGACGGCCCGCCGACCAAGTACGACTACGCGCTGCACCGCTTCGACCACTGGCTGCTGTTCGGGCACGACCCGTCGAGCCTCCTGCACCAGTGGCTCGGGACCGGCATCTCGGCGTACGTGCTGTCGTGGGTCTACCTGATCTTCCTGCCGATGGTGCCGGTCTCGGTCGTGATCTGGGCGGTCTGGTCGCGCAACGTGAGCTTCGGCTACTGGTTCATCACCGCCCAGTGCATCTGCTGGGCGCTCGGTACGGCGAGCTACTACGCGATCCCGACCCTCGGGCCGAACTTCTTCTTCCCGTGGCTCTACTCCGACCTGCCCGACACCGGTGTCGCGAAGCTGCAGGACTCGCTGTTCTACGCGCGCACGAACATCTTGTTCAACCCGTTCGCCGACGGTGTCCAGTCGACCGCCGGCTTCGCCTCCCTGCACGTCGCCATCACCGTCAGCCTCGCGCTCGTCGGCGCAGTACACCCTGCGCACGCGGGTCCTGCGGATCGTGCTCTGGTCGTACGTCGTGCTGGTGACCATCTCGACGACGTACTTCGGCTGGCACTACATCGCCGACGACATCGCGGGCCTGGTGATCGCCCTGGTCGCGGTCTACCTCGCCGCGCTGGGCACCGGCCAGAAGTTCGATCGGGGCTTGCGACATTCGCACCCGACGACGTCGACGAGCGACGTCCCGATCGAGCCCGACGAGTAGAGCCGCGAGTTACATCGCTGTCATCTGTCAAGCCGCCACACCGCCCAAAAGGACTATCTATCCGGATTCGGTACCGGCTGTGACTCCTGACGCCTACCGTTGCGCGTGGCGCGCGCCGACACAGGGGGAAGGCGCGCGAACGCAACGAAAGGGACCTGCGGGTGCGCACCAGGACCAGGGGAGTTCTGTCGACCGTCCTCGCGGCGGTCGTCGTGCTCGGCCTCGGCACGTCGGCCCAGGCCGACAAGCACAAGCCGATCCCCACCAAGGCGCAGGTCTCTCACGCCCAGGCAGTCGCGGCCCAGAAGGCCGGCGACGTCGCCGCGCTCCAGGCCTCCCTCGCCGTGGCCAACTCCCGGCTCCGGGCGGCCGCTGACCGGGCCGAGGTCGCGGCCGAGGCCTACAACGGCGTGATGTGGCGCCTGCAGCAGGCCCAGAAGGCGACCGCCGACGCGAAGGCGGCGATGGCCGACGCGCTCGCGCACGTCGCGGACCAGCGCGCCGGGATCGCGCAGCTGGCCACCCAGAGCTACCAGGACGGCACCGCGCTCACCGGCGTGACCGCGATCCTCGGCGCCGACGGGCCGACCGGGGTGATGAACCGGCTCGGCGTCGTCCAGAGCGCGACCGACTCGATGCAGGCGCGCTTCGACCAGTACACCGCTCTCAACGCACTCGCCCAGGTCGCCGAGGCCAAGGCCGAGAAGGCGGAGAAGGCCCAGGCGGCGCTGGTCGAGCAGGCCGCCAGGCTGCGCGACGCAGCCGTCCAGGCAACGAACCTCGCCCAGAGCGAGGCCGCCGGGATCGCCGGACAGCGCAGGCAGCTGATCGAGCAGCTGGCCGAGGCCCAGCAGATCTCCGTCGAGCTCGCCACCAAGCGCCAGAAGGGCCTGGAGAAGAGGGCCCAGGAAGCGCAGGCGCACGCGGCCGAGGTCGCGGCGAACAAGGCCAAGGACCAGGCCGACAAGGCCAAGGACCAGGCCGACCTGACCCAGGACCAGCTCGCCGAGCTCGGCGAGGAGGGCGGCTGGGAGTACCCCGGCCTGCCGGTTCCCGCCGGCACGTCGGCCGGCGCCGAGGCGGCGATCGAGTTCGCCCGCAAGCAGCTCGGCGAGCCGTACCTGTGGGGCGCTGCCGGTCCGGACTCGTGGGACTGCTCCGGCCTGACGATGATGGCCTGGCGCCAGGGCGGCATCTCGCTGCCGCACTACTCCGCGGCGCAGTACCAGCAGACCAAGCACCTCTCGGTCGGCCAGCTGCGGGCAGGTGACCTGGTCTTCTGGGGGACCTCGCCGAACACGATCCACCACGTCGCGCTGTACATCGGCAACGGCCAGATCATCCAGGCCCCGCACACCGGCGACGTGGTCAAGGTGAGCTCGCTCTACGACACCGCGCCGAACTTCTTCGGCCGTCCCTGAGACGTCCCTGGGACCCCGTCGCGAAACCGCTGCGTTACTGGCACGGTGGATGTCATGGCCGACTACAGGCAACCCGTCGTCGACGTCCCCGCCCTGAACGCCCTGCTCGACGGCACCTACGTCGAGATGCGCAACCTGACCCGCAAGCGGCTGGTGGAGCACGCCCAGGTGCTCACC
This sequence comes from uncultured Actinomycetota bacterium, assembly GCA_963805425.1. Taxonomy (GTDB): domain Bacteria; phylum Actinomycetota; class Actinomycetes; order Propionibacteriales; family Nocardioidaceae; genus Marmoricola. The sequence goes on from CAWDUF010000001.1 coordinate 434,758, forward strand.
GATGCACGAGAGATGAGCCGTGAGGACTTCCGCGAGCGCGTGCTCCAGGTGGTCACCGAGCTCGCCGGGACCGGGCAGACCGGGATGGGCTTCCCGGTCGAGCACGGTGGTGGCGGCGACATCGGCGCCTCGGTCGCGGCGTTCGAGACGATGGCGTTCGGCGACCTGTCGGTGCTGGTGAAGGTCGGCGTGCAGTTCGGCCTCTTCGGTGGCGCCATCCTCCAGCTGGGCACCGCCAGGCACCACGACGCCTACCTCGCCCCGCTGGTGCGTGCCGAGCTGCTGGGCTGCTTCGCGATGACCGAGACCGGCCACGGCTCGAACGTGCAGGCGCTCGGCACCGTGGCGCGTTACGACCTCGAGACCCGCGAGTTCGTGATCACCACCCCCGACGACAGCGCGCGCAAGGACTACATCGGCAACGCCGCGCTGCACGCCCGGATGGCCGTGGTGTTCGCCCAGCTCGAGATCGGCGGCACCTCACAGGGCGTGCACGCGTTCGTCGTGCCGATCCGCGACGACAAGGGACGGCCACTGCCCGGCGTACGGATCGAGGACGACGGCCGCAAGATCGGGCTCAACGGCGTCGACAACGGCCGGATCTGGTTCGACGAGGTCAGGGTCCCGCGCGACAACCTGCTCAACCGGTACGCCGACGTCAGCGAGGCCGGTGTCTACGAGTCGCCGATCGACAACGCCGACCGACGCTTCTTCACGATGCTCGGCACGCTCGTGCAGGGCCGCGTCTGCGTCGGCGGGGCGGCGATCAACGCCAGCAAGGTCGCGCTCGCGATCGCGGTCCGCTACGGGCTCGAGCGGCGTCAGTTCGGCAATCCGGGTGGGCCCGAGGAGCTGCTGCTCGACTACGGCCTGCACCAGCGCCGGCTCCTGCTCCCGCTGGCGCGCACCTATGCGCTGCACTTCGCGCAGGAGGTGCTGGCCGGTCAGCTGCACGCGGTGTTCTCCGCGACCGAGGAGGTCGACGAGCACACCAGGAGGGCGCTGGAGTCACGCGCCGCGGGCACCAAGGCGCTCGGCACCTGGCACGCCAGCGAGACGATCCAGGAGTGCCGGGAGGCGTGCGGCGGCGCCGGCTACCTGTCGGCGAACCGGTTCGACGCGCTGCGCGCCGACACCGACGTCTTCACCACGTTCGAGGGCGACAACCACATCCTGCTGCAGCTGGTCGCCAAGGGCCTGCTCACCGACTACTCCTCCTCGTTCGGTGAGCTCGACCAGCTCGGGATGGTCCGCTTCGTCGCCGGTCTGGCGGTCGAGACCGTCATCGAGCGGACGGCGGTGCACAAGCTCCTCGAGCGGATCAAGGACGTGCTGCCCGGCGGCGACGACGACTGGGACCAGGAGGCCGGGCTGCTCGACCCGGCGTACCAGCTCGCGATGTTCCGCTGGCGCGAGGAGCACATGCTCTCCGGGGTCGCCCGCCGGCTGAAGCGCGGGATGGACGCGGGCATGGAGCCCGCCGAGGTGTTCAGCCGTTGCCAGTCCCACGTCATCGGTGCCGCCCGCGCCCACGTCGAGCGGCTCGTGCTCGAGGCGTTCGTCGACCGGGTCGCGGCGATGCCCGACTCTGACGCCGGACCTTCTGACAACAAGGTGGCGCTGATCCTGCTGTGCGACCTCTTCGCGCTGAGCACCATCGAGGAGGGGCGCAGCTGGTGGATGGAGCACGGGCGGCTGTCGTCGGCGCGCGCCAAGGCGATCACCCGCGAGGTCGACGAGCTGTGCCGCAAGATCCGCCCGGTGGCGCTGGAGCTGGTCGACGCGTTCGGCGTACCTGCCGAGATGCAGGCGGTGGAGATGCTGGCCGTCGAGATGCTGGCCGCCGAGATGCTGGCAGACTGACCCGCGTGCTGGACAAGCTGCGGCTCCCCGGGCTCGGCGGGTGGAGCGAGGATCCCCTGTGGGCGTCGTTCTACGACTGGTCCGTCGAGCACCCCCGGGCCGGCGGAGCGATCTGGCGGCTCGGCATCGGCAGCGACCTCGGCCGGCTCTACACCGCTGCTGCCGAGATCGGCCGGCAGCCGGCCGGGTCCGCGGTCCTCGACATCCCGTGCGGCGGCGGTGTCGCACTGCGCGGGCTGCGGCAGGGACAGGGCATCCGCTACGTCGCGGCGGACATCTCCCCGACGATGCTCGACCGCACCATGGCTGCGGCTCGTGCCCGCGGCGTCGCCGACCAGGTGGAGCCGGAGGTCGCGGACGTCGGAGCGCTGCGGTTCGCCGACGGCGAGTTCGACCTGGTCGTGTCGTTCACCGGGCTGCACTGCTTCCCCGACCCGCACCTCGCGGTGCTCGAGATGGGCCGGGTGACGCACGCGGGCGGTGTGCTGACCGGGAGTGCGCTTCTCAACGATGCAGGCGGCCTGCGTGCCCTGCCGCTTCGCCCGGTCGGACGGCTCTCCGGCCTGCTCGGACCGAGTGCCACGAAGAGAGAGGTGAAGGACTGGCTCGACGAGGCCGGCTTCACCGACGTCACCCTGGAGATGTCCGGAGCGATCGGCTACTTCCGCGGGGTACGTCGCTGAGTCAGTGAGCGTTCTTCTTGAACCGCTCGAAGGACGCGCGCACCTCGGCCTCGGCCTCGGTGCGGCCGACCCAGTTGGCGCCCTCGACCGACTTGCCGGGCTCGAGGTCCTTGTAGACCTCGAAGAAGTGCTGGATCTCGAGGCGGTCGAACTTCGGCACGTGGTTGATGTCGCGGATGTGTTCGAGGCGCGGGTCGTGGGTCGGGACGCAGAGCACCTTGTCGTCGCCACCGGCCTCGTCGGTCATCCGGAACATCCCGATCGCACGGCACTTGATCAGGCACCCGGGGAACGTCGGCGCCTGCAGGATCACCAGCGCGTCGAGGGGGTCGCCGTCGAGACCGAGGGTGTTCTCGATGTAGCCGTAGTCCTCGGGGTAGGCGGTGGAGGTGAACAGCATCCGGTCGAGGCGGATGCGGCCGGTCTCATGGTCGACCTCGTACTTGTTCCGCGAGCCCTTCGGGATCTCCACGAGTACGTCGAACTCCACGGCACTTCCTTCCGCTCACTGGTGACCGGGTTAGTCTCGCGCACAACGTCGTGGATCGGTGAATCAAGAGGGGTCGAAAATGGGCGTGCGTGAGGAACGCCACGCCAGGGGGCGGCGGCTCCGCACCATCCTGTCCTGGCTCCCCGACGCCGTGGTGGTCCTGCTCGTCGCCGCGGCCGCCGCGAACCTCGCCTTCGACCTCGACGAGCGCTGGTTCGGGCTCGACCACGTCGATGCCCGGGAGCAACCGGCCGAGGTGCGTCCGCCCGAGGGCCTCGACCTCGCAGCCGGGACGGTCGCGCCTCCGGTGGCGACCGCGTCCGCGGGTGGTCGGCTCAACGTCGTCGCGGTGCAGCAGGCGGTCTCGCCGTATGTCGGTCAGGACGCCCTCGGCCCGCACGTCGACGTGGCGGTCGGCGCGCTCGACTCCGACCGGATCCTCTACCGCAGCGGCACCGGCGCGGTGACTCCCGCCTCGACCACGAAGCTGCTGACCGCGACGGCAGCGCTGGAGAAGCTCGGCCCGACCGCGCGGTTCCGCACCACCGTGCGGCAGTCCGGCCGCCGGATCGTGCTGGTCGGGGGCGGCGACCCGTTCCTGGCCACGAGCCCGAAGACGGCCAAGGGCCTGTATCCGGCTCGCGCAACAATCACCGACCTCGCGGCGGGCACGGCCGCGGCGCTGGCGAAGCAGGGTCTGGCACGCGTCCGGCTGTCATACGACGACTCACTGTTCACCGGCCCGGCGATCAGCCCGGACTGGCCGGCGTCGTACCTGCCGGACGGTGTGGTGCCGCCGATCACCGCGCTCTGGGCCGACGAGGGCGAGGGCTCGGGACAGCGGTACGTCGCCGACCCGTCGCGCGCCGCCGCGGACCTGTTCGCCGCAGCGTTGGCCGCGCACGGGATCACGGTCCGGGGATCGATCGCCTCGACGGTGAGCGCCGCGACCGACACGGAGATCGCGGTCGTCGAGAGTGCGCCGCTCGGCGAGATCGTCGAGCGCACGCTCGCGGTGTCGGACAACAACGCCGCCGAGGTGATCGCGCACCACGTCGGCCTGGCGGTGCGCCAGGATGGGTCCTTTGCCGGGGGCGCGGCTGCGGTGAGGGAGGTGCTCGGCCAGCTCGGCATCGACACCGCCGGCTCCACCGTGTACGACGGCAGCGGGCTGTCGCGCAGCGACCGGCTGACCCCGGAGACGCTGCTCGGGGTGCTGCGGGTCGCCGCCTCGGACGACCACCCCGAGCTGCGCCAGGTGATCACCGGCCTGCCGGTGGCCGGCTTCACCGGCTCGCTGCAGCGGCGCTTCGACGACGCACCGGCCGCAGCCCGCGGCCGCGTGCGCGCCAAGACCGGGACCCTCACCGGCGTCAGCGGCCTCGCCGGCATCGCGTCCGACCTCGACGGCAACCTGATGGTGTTCGTCGCGATCGCCGACAGGATCGCCGTACCCGACACCCTCGCCGCGCGGCACACCCTCGACCGGATCGCCGCGGCCCTGGGCTCGTGTCACTGTGGCGCCGCCGCCGCGCCGACCTCTGGGCCGACCTCTGGGCCGACCTCTGGGCCGACCTCTGGGCCGACCTCGTAGGGTCGTCCCATGGACGACGGTCGCCGAGCGTCGATGATCGACTGGGACCTCGCGGTCCGGGTCGGCTCCCGCCTGGCCGGCGACGGGCCGGTGGTCTCGCGCGCCGAGGCGGCCGACGTGGTCGAGGAGCTGCGCGCCGGGGCCGATAAGTCGACGCCCCTCGTGCGCGACTTCACCGGTCTCCTGGCGCAGGACCGCACCGCGCCGGTGCTGGTCGTCGACCGTCCCGGCTGGATCCGGGCGAACGCCGACGGCTTCGCCACTGTGATCGCGCCGATCGTGACCAGGCTCCAGGACAAGAAGGGCGCCCCCTCCGCGATGACCGAGGCGATCGGATCGCGCATCACCGGGGCCGAGCTCGGCGTGATGCTCGGCTTCCTCGGCAACAAGGTGCTCGGCCAGTTCGACCCGTTCCACGAAGCCCCCGGGGCGGCCGGACGACTGCTTCTCGTCGCGCCGAACATCGTCAACGCCGAGCGTGAGCTCTCCGTCGACGAGCACGACTTCCGGCTCTGGGTCTGCCTGCACGAGGAGACCCACCGGGTGCAGTTCACCGCCGTCCCGTGGATGCGCGACCACCTCCAGTCGCTGATGGCGGAGATCGTCGGCTCGCTCGAGACCGATCCGGGCCGGCTCCTCTCGGAGGGGATGGCGAAGGTGGGCGAGCTGGTGTCGGGCAAGGTCGAGGGCAGCCTGATCGACCTGGTCTCGACGCCGGAGCAGAAGAAGGTCATCGACAAGATCACCGGCGTGATGAGCCTGCTGGAGGGTCACGCCGACGTGGTCATGGACGGCGTCGGCCCCGAGGTGATCCCGACGGTCGCCGACATCCGCGCCAAGTTCACCAAGCGCCGCCGCGGCGTCGGGACGCTCGACCGGCTCCTGCGCCGCCTGCTCGGCCTGGACCAGAAGATGGCGCAGTACCGCGACGGCGCGGTCTTCGTGCGCAAGGCCGTCGACGCAGTCGGCATGGACGGCTTCAACGCCGTCTTCGCCGAGCCGGCGAACCTCCCGAGCAAGGAGGAGATCCACGATCCCCAGGCCTGGGTCCGCCGCGTCCACGGCTGATGGCCCGACTGTGATGGCCCGACTTTGATGGCCCGACTTTGATGGCGCTGCACCCTGCCGTTGCTGCCGTCCGGGCCGGCGTACGACGAGCGCTGGCCGGTCTGGAGCCGGGGACGACCGTCCTGGTGGCGTGCTCGGGTGGCGCGGACTCGCTCGCCCTGCTCTCGGCGACCCTCTTCGAGGGCCACAAGGAGGCGCTCCGGATCGTCGGGGTGACCGTCGACCACGGTCTCCAGGAAGGCTCTGCCGAGCGGGCAGCCGCCGTGTCCGACCAGATGCGCGCCCTCGGCGTCGACGAGTCGGCGGTCGCGACGGTCACCGTGGACGCGCCCCGGATGGGTCCCGAGGCCGCCGCCCGCGAGGCCCGGTACACCGTGCTCGGCGAGCTGGCGGAGAGGTTCGACGCGGCCGTCGTACTCCTCGGACACACCCTGGACGACCAGGCCGAGACCGTCCTGCTCGGGCTGACCCGGGGCTCCGGCGCCCGGTCGTTGGCGGGGATGCGAGCGGGGTTCGACCGGTTCCGCCGGCCGCTGCTCCAGGTGACGCGCACCGACACCGAGACCGCCTGCATGGTCGAGGGCCTCGAGGTGTGGACCGACCCGCACAACAGCGACCCGCGGTTCACGCGCTCCCGGGTCCGCACGACGGTGATGCCGCTGCTCGAGCAGGAGCTCGGTCCCGGGGTCACCGAGGCGTTGGCGCGCACCGCCGACCTCCTCCGGGAGGACGCCGATGCGCTCGACCACGAGACCGAGCGACAGCTGATGGCGTTGCGTTCCGACGACGGGCTGCCGATCGCCGCGCTGGCCGCTCTCGACCCGGCGATCCGGCACCGGGTGATCCGTCGCGCGGCCGTCGACGCCGGCGCCATTGCCACCGAGACGACCCGCGGTCACGTGCTCTCGGTCGCGGCGATGGCCCTCGCCCCGGGCGGCGGCAAGCAGATCCAGCTGCCGGGTCACGTCACGGCGTACCGGACCGACACGCACCTGCGGTTCCGGAGGACCACGACCGAGTGAGGGACCGGGTGAGGACCGGGTGAGGGACCGAGTGAGGGTCAGGGGCGTCGGGCGTAGTACTCGGTGAACTCGCGGCACTGCCCGCCGTCGTCGAAGCGCATCACGAAGCAGTTCTCGTACTCGCGCGCCACCGGTCCGCCCGGGCTCTCGCGGTACGACGACTTTCCGGTCGCCACGACGACGTCGCCGTCGACGGCCACGGGGGAGTAGGTCGCCTCGTAGGTGCCGGGCTCGTCGCGGGTCGAGGCGCCCTCGACGTCGGACTCGCCCAGCCACGACGCGACCACCGCGTCGCGGCCGACCGTCGGTTCGTCGTACGGGTGGTAGCGGTAGGCGATGTCCTCGCTGAACAGCACACCGATGGCGTCGGGGTCGTAGGACTGCCAGGCCTCGAGGTAGCGGTCGAGCCAGGCTTGGGCGGCGGCGTGGTCCATGGAGTCACCGTAGGTGTCGGTACGTGACCGTCAAGAGCTTTCCGCCATGGCGAGCACGTCGTCGATGGCTGCCTCGACTGCGTGCGTGCCGAGAGCCCCGCCGGGCCGGGTCGTGGTGCTGGCTCGGGCGGGGTTCGGGGCGGCGGAGCTACTGGTCGGGTGGGTCGACCGGGTCTGGAGTCAGATCCGTGGTGCCGGAGGAGTCGCGGAGCCAGGTCAGGCCGTGCGGGCTGCGCCACAGGTAGGTGCCGGGTTCGACGATGGTGTAGCTCCAGCCGCCGTGGGTCTTCATCCGGTGGTGCAACCTGCACAGTGGTGCGAGATTCTGCGTCGAGGTCTGGTCGGGTGGGCCACCGTCGTCGGGGTCGACGCAGGGGTCGACGTGGTCCAGGTCGCAGCGCCGGGCGGGCCGGTTGCACTAGGGGTGCACACAGGTCTTGTCCCGGAGTCGGACGGATTCGGCGATCCGGTCCGGTATCTCGTAGGCGATCGACCGCGTGCTGCTTGTTCAGGTCGATGACGGGTTTGACGGTGATCTTGGCGGTCTCGGGGCGTCGGCACCATTCCGCGATCTGTCCCGCGGTCAGCAGCCGGCCCCCGGCTTGTTCCAGCTCCACCGGGCTGTTCAGGTCGTGGGAGGTCAGGGCGTCTTGGGAGAGGTGCACGTAGAGCACCACCTCCCGACCCTTCCGGCCCCCGGTGGTCGAGCCTGTCGAGACCCCAGAGATCGAGCCCGTCGCGGTGGTCGAGCCTGTCGAGATCTCCCCGGTCTGCAGGTCCACCTCCAGGTCGAGGGCTTGTTCGCCGCGGGCGATCAGTCCGACCGCAGCGGCTCGGCGGACATCCAACGGGTCTTCGCTGCCCAAGGCAGCGAGCTGGGCGGCGCCGGCGGTGACGGCGTCTTCGAGGTCCAGTGCGTCGGCGAGGTCGAGCTCGCCGTGGACCCGGCTGGTGCCGGCGAAGGAGACCTGGTCGTGGTCGATGGTGAAGTACCGCTGCTCGGCAGCCCGCTCGCGGCGCTCGGCGGCGAGCTGCGGCATGTGTCGGGTGATCGCGGTCTCCACCAGCCGCTGGGTCTGGGCCAGCCCGGTCTTGTGGGCGAACGGCGCGACCTGGGCGTCGACCCAGGCGGCAGCCTCGACCGACAGGGAGGCGTTGAGGGTTTCCTCGGCGATCCGTCGGGCCCGCCACGGCGCCAACGATCCGGCCTGGACCCGGGCCCACAGCTTCGGCAGCCGGTAGGCCAGCTCCAGTGCCTGGGCGATCAGGTTGCGACCCGACCCGGCCGACAGACCCAGGGCGGTGGCGAGCTCGGCGACCGCGAACTCGCGAGACCAGTGGGCAGCCTTCCCCGGCGATCGGGATCCCGGTGTCCTCACCCCGGCTCGTACACCAGGTCGCAGCATCGTCGAGATCGGTGACCTGGTGCAGCCGCGCCCACTCCACGGCCGCGGAGAGCACCCGAGCTTCGGCAGCGTTGGCCTCGGCGCGTGCCCGCCGGGCGACCGCGAGCACGCCAGCCTCGTCGAGAGTGCTGGTGGTCGAGGTCCCCGAGCTCATGGTTCGAATCTAGGGGTGACCACCGACACTCTTGGGTGAGAATTGCCTTACCGGGATGGGAATTCGGAAGATTTCTCGGGAATCTTTCGCGGCCTGTCATCCCGCCGTCCCGAGGCTGGCAGTGCTCGCACCTCAACCACCCGGACCACCGCCGTGGTCTCGGCTGATCGCTCGCAAGCTCGCTGCTCGACCACCAGCAAGGACCGCACCCGACAGCACGAGCCGGCCACGCGCCGTACTCGCCGTCGCTGCCAACGCTCGACCACGCACCGACCGGAGGCTTCGACAGGCTCAACGGCCTCAGCCGAGCAGCTCCTTGGCCAACAGCTCCAGCGTGGCCTCACGTGCCGGCGAGGACGTAACTGCCGTGTCGCGGAATGCACCCGCGACCGGGTGCACCATCACTTCGTCGACCGCGTACTGGTCGGCCAGGGCGCGCAGCCGTAAGGCTGCCGCGGCGGGCGTCCCGATCACCCAACGGTCGCGCATGGCCAGCACCAGCGGCAGGTGCGCCTCCGGCACCGGATCCGCCTCGGCGTCCTCGACGAACCGCTGCGGGCGGAGTGGGCCGCCGGTGCGGAGCGCGACCATCGCCTGCAGCTGCGGGAGCGCGAGGCGCTCGGCCTCGTCCTGCGACGGAGCGACCACGGAGTTGACCGTGAGGAACGTCCGGGGCGAGTCCAGCTCCTCGGACGGCTGGAACCCGGAGCGGTAGAGCGCCAGCGCCTCGGCGGTGCCGTTGCCGGAGAAGTGGTGGGCGAAGACGTAGGGCAGTCCTCGCGAGGCGGCGAGCCGCGCCGAATAGTCCGACGACCCGAGCAGCCAGACGGGCGGACGGCCGGTGGCCGCAGGCGTGGCGCTCAGGGCGTGCATGCGGCCGCCGATCTGCAGGCCGACGCCGTCGGGGCTCATCATCGCGATCACGTTGTCGACGTACTCCGGGAACCGGGAGACGGCCTCGTCGTCGACACCGCCGGCGCCGTGGCGCAACGCATACGACGTCACCGGGTCGGTGCCGGGCGCGCGACCGATGCCGAGGTCGATCCGGCCCGGGTACGCCGCCTCGAGCAGCGCGAACTGCTCGGCGACGACCAGGGGTGCGTGGTTCGGGAGCATCACACCGCCGGAGCCGACGCGGATCCGCGACGTGGCTGCGGCGACGAGGGCGATCAGCATCGGCGGGTTGGTGGCCGCCACAGCCGGCATGTTGTGGTGCTCGGCGAGCCAGTAGCGGTGGAAGCCGGCCCGATCGGCCACCTGGGCCAGGCTGCGGGTGGCAGCCAGCGCGTCGCCGGTCGACTGGTCGGAGCGCACCGGGACGAGGTCGAGGACGGAGAGCCGCATGCGGGGTGAACGCCCGCGTCGGCGCCAATAGTCCCTGTGGCAGGCTGTGCGCCATGGACGCCAGCGACGTGGAGTCGGACCTCGTCAACATCCTCTTCACCGAGGACCAGATCAAGGAGAAGCTCGGCGAGCTCGCCAAGGAGATCGAGGCCGACTACGAGGGCAAGGACATCCTCATCGTCGGCATCCTCCGCGGCGCCGTGATGGTGATGGCCGACCTCGCCCGGGCGTTCCACCGGCACCTCGAGATGGACTGGATGGCCGTGTCGTCGTACGGCTCGGGGACGAAGTCCTCCGGTGTCGTGCGGATCCTGAAGGACCTCGACACCGACATCACCGGCCGGCACGTGCTGATCGTCGACGAGATCATCGACACCGGCCTGACACTTTCCTGGCTGACCTCGAACCTCGCCTCCCGCGCCCCCGCCTCGGTCGAGATCTGCACCCTGCTGCGCAAGCCCGAGGCGCTGCAGATGCCGGTCGAGGTCAAGTACGTCGGCTGGGACATCCCCAACGAGTTCGTCGTCGGCTACGGCCTTGACTACCACGAGCGCTACCGAAATCTGCGCGACATCGGGACCCTGTCCCCGCACGTGTACTCCTGACTTCGTCAGGTACGTCGGCTGGGACGCTGGGCCCTTTCCCGGGCAACGAGTCTCGTCGTCGGCTACGGCCTGGACCATCACGAGCGCTACCGAAATCTGCGCGACATCGGGACCCTGTCCCCGCACGTGTACTCCTGACTTCGTCAGGTACGTCGGCTGGGACGCTCTGCCCTTTCCCGGGCAACGAGTTCGTCGTCGGCTACGGCCTTGACTACCACGAGCGCTACCGAAATCTGCGCGACATCGGGACCCTGTCCCCGCACGTGTACTCCTGACTTCGTCAGGTACGTCGGCTGGGACGCTTGGCCCTTTCCCGGGCAACGAGCTCGTCGTCGGCTACGGCCTGGACCATCACGAGCGCTACCGAAATCTGCGCGACATCGGGGCGCTGTCCCCGCACGTGTACTCCTGACGCTCCCTGACTTCTCCGAACCCCGGCGGTGGGTCGTCAAGCGGTGGGAAGATGTGCCGTCGGCACGGCCCGAGGGAGGTCACATGCCCAGAGCTCAGCGCAGCGTACGGATCGCGCGCCCGGTCAGCGAGGTCTTCGCGTTCTTCGCAGATCCCGCCAACGAGAAGAAGTGGCGCGGCAAGAGCCTCAAGGAGTTCAGCCCGCAGGGTCCCGTCGCGGAGGGGACCCGGATCCGTCAGGTCCTCAGCGGGCCGATGGGCCGCGCGGTGGACGCCGACATCGAGATCACCGGGTTCGACCCCGGCACCCGCTACGCGTTCCGGGGCGTCGCCGGCCCGGTCCGGCCGTCCGGTGAGTACACCTTCCGCCCGGTGGAGGAGGGCACCGAGGTGACCTTCCGCCTCGACGCACCACTCTCCGGGATCAAGCAGGTGTTCATGGGCAACGCGGTCGAGAAGGCGATGCACGCCGAAATGGCCTGTCTCGACACCGCCAAGGCCCTGCTCGAGGCCGAGGCCGGGCCCTAACCCGGACGAGCCGGGCGATTCGGCCCTGAGCGAACAGGGCACCCGCGGGTCGGTTCGAACGTTGAGCGGGGAGAATGGTCGTTGACGGTACGTCGGGCAGGTTGTCCACCCGACCGGTACGGTCAACGTCTAGGACAGCACGTTTCAAGGACAAGCACCGCGTCGCCTGGTAGGAGGTCGGGGCCTTAAAGCCCCGCAACACGTACATGAAGAGAATCCTGCGCGGTCCCTGGTTGTGGATCGGCCTCGCCGGCCTGGGCGTGATCATCGCCCTGCAATACCTGGTGCCCAACGGCGGCTACTCCGAGGTCGAGACCTCCAAGATGGTCTCCTACATCGAGTCCGGCCAGGTCAAGGAGATCACCTTCGTCGACGGTGGCGACCAGGAGATCCGCGCCGAGCTCGACGACGGCAAGAAGGTCATCAGCCACTGGGTCGACGGCCAGCAGGTGGGCCTCGTCGACGAGGTCGAGAAGCAGGTCAAGGCCAAGGAGATCACCAAGTTCAACACCAAGGTCCCCCAGCCGAGCCTGCTCGGCTCGCTGGCGGCGACGATCCTGCCGTTCATCATCATCGTGGTGATCTTCCTGTTCCTGATGAACCAGGTGCAGGGCGGCGGTGGCCGGGTGATGCAGTTCGCCAAGTCCAAGGCCAAGCTGGTCAGCAAGGACATGCCGAAGACCACCTTCGCCGATGTCGCGGGCTGCGAGGAGGCGATCGAGGAGCTCGGCGAGATCAAGGAGTTCCTCCAGGAGCCGGCCAAGTTCCAGGCGGTCGGGGCCAAGATCCCCAAGGGCGTGCTGCTCTACGGCAACCCGGGCACCGGCAAGACGCTGCTGGCCCGCGCGGTCGCCGGTGAGGCGGGCGTGCCGTTCTACTCGATCTCCGGCTCGGACTTCGTCGAGATGTTCGTCGGTGTCGGCGCCTCCCGGGTGCGCGACCTGTTCGAGCAGGCCAAGGAGAACGCTCCGGCGATCATCTTCATCGACGAGATCGACGCCGTCGGCCGGCACCGTGGCGCAGGCATGGGCGGTGGCCACGACGAGCGCGAGCAGACGCTGAACCAGCTGCTGGTCGAGATGGACGGCTTCGACGTCCGCGGCGGCGTGATCCTGATCGCCGCGACCAACCGGCCCGACATCCTCGATCCGGCGTTGCTGCGTCCGGGCCGCTTCGACCGGCAGATCTCGGTCGACCCGCCCGACCTCCACGGTCGTGAGCAGATCCTCAAGGTGCACGCACGCGGCAAGCCGATGGCCCCCGACGTCGACCTGATCTCGGTCGCGCGGCGTACGCCGGGCTTCACCGGCGCCGACCTCGCCAACGTGCTCAACGAGGCCGCCCTGCTGACGGCCCGCCAGAACCTCAAGCTGGTCGACAACCACGCGCTCGACGAGGCGATCGACCGTGTCATCGCCGGCCCGCAGAAGCGCACCCGGCTGATGAGCGAGAAGGAGAAGCTCATCACGGCGTACCACGAGGGCGGGCACGCGCTGGTCGCAGCCGCCCTCCCCGGCACCGACCCCGTGCACAAGGTGACGATCCTGCCGCGCGGTCGCGCTCTGGGCTACACGATGGTGCTGCCCGACGAGGACAAGTACTCCCAGACCCGTTCGGAGATGCTCGACAAGCTCGCCTACATGATGGGCGGCCGCGCGGCCGAGGAGATGGTCTTCCACGACCCGACCACGGGCGCCGGCAACGACATCGAGAAGGCGACCGCGCTCGCGCGGGCGATGGTCACCCAGTACGGCATGACCGAGCGGCTCGGCGCGATCAAGCTCGGCGAGAGCAACCACGAGCCGTTCCTCGGTCGCGACCTCGGGCACAGCCGCGACTACTCCGAGGACGTCGCGGCCGTGGTCGACGAGGAGACCAAGAAGCTGCTCGCGACCGCCCACCAGGAGGCCTTCGACATCCTCGAGGAGAACCGCGACGTCCTCGACACCCTCGTGCTCGCGCTGATGGAGCGCGAGACCCTCGACAAGGCCGAGGTCGCCGAGGTCTTCACCGCGTTGCGCCGCCGGGCGGTGCGACCGGCGTGGACCGGGTCGCCGGACCGGGTGCCGTCGCAGATCCCGCCGGTCAAGGTGCCGAAGGCCGCGGCCAACGGCAGCGCGCCCGAGGAGGCAACGCAGGAGGGCGGCGTGATCCTGACGCCGCCGGGCTCCGGAGGCGACGTCCACGGCGATGCCGGTGTCGGCGGCGCTCCCGGCGCGAGCCCCGAGCTTCCCGGCCACTGATCCGGCATGACCGACCCGATCCGGCCCGACGGGCGCTCCGCGCGCGAGATCCCGCCGTTCGACCAGGCGCGCGCAGAGGCAGCCGTGCGCGAGCTGCTGATCGCGATCGGTGAGGACCCCGAGCGCGAGGGGCTGCACGAGACCCCGGCCCGGGTCGCTCGCGCGTACGCCGAGCTCACCGCCGGCCTGCGGATGGAGCCCAAGGACGTCCTCACCACGACGTTCGACCTCGGCCACGACGAGATGGTCCTGGTGCGCGACATCGAGCTCTGGTCGATGTGCGAGCACCACCTGGTGCCGTTCACCGGTGTCGCCCACGTCGGCTACATCCCGTCGGAGGACGGCAAGATCACCGGCCTCTCGAAGCTCGCCCGGCTCGTCGACGTCTACGCGAAGCGCCCGCAGGTGCAGGAGCGCCTGACCACCCAGATCGCCGACTCCCTGCTGGAGATCCTCGAGGCGCGCGGCGTGATCGTGGTGATCGAGGCCGAGCACCTGTGCATGACCATGCGCGGGGTGAAGAAGGCGGGAGCCCGCACGATCACCTCGGCGGTGCGCGGGATCATGCACAACGCCGCCACCCGCTCCGAGGCGATGGCGCTGATCATGCACGGCGCCCGGTAGCCATGTCCGGCCGGCTGCCGGAGGCGCGCCTCCAGCGGCGCAGCGTCCGGGGGCTCCCGGTGACGACGCGCCCCCTGGTGATGGGCGTGGTCAACGTGACTCCCGACTCGTTCTCCGACGGTGGGCTGTTCCTCGGTGCCGACGAGGCGATCGAGCAAGGTTTGGCGCTGCTCGGTGAGGGCGCCGACCTGCTCGACATCGGCGGTGAGTCCACCCGGCCGGGAGCGACCCGGCCGCTCGTGACCGAGGAGCTCGCCCGCGTCGTGCCCGTGATATCCGCGCTCGCCGGGCAGGGCGCCCTGGTGTCGGTCGACACGATGCGCGCCGAGGTGGCAGAGGCCGCCCTCGACGCGGGCGCGGTGCTCGTCAACGACGTCTCCGGCGGTCTGGCCGACCCGGCGATCCTCCGGGTCGTGGCCGAGCGCGACGCGGCGTACGTCGCGATGCACTGGCGCGGTCACGCTGACACGATGCAGCAGCGCGCGTCGTACGCCGACGTGGTCGGTGAGGTCCGCGACGAGCTCGCTCGCCGCGTCGACGACGCTGTCGCGGCGGGAGTGTCGCTCGACCGGATCGCGGTCGACCCGGGCCTGGGCTTCGCGAAGACCCCCGACCACAACTGGGAGCTGCTCGCCCACCTCCCCGAGCTCGACGCTCTCGGTCTCCCGATCCTGCTCGGATCGAGCCGCAAGTCCTTCCTCGGAGCGCTGCTCGCCGACGCTGACGGCAACCCGCGTCCGGTGCTCGATCGAGAGGACGCGAATGTGGCGCTCACCACGCTCGCGGGGCTGCTCGGCGTCTGGGCCGTGCGGGTCCACGAGGCGCGCGCGAGCGTCGATGCGCTGAAGGTCGTCGCCCGGTTTGGCGCGTCCGGGGCCACGGGTAAGGTCGGCGAGGATGAGTGACCAGCTGGCGGTGCGCGGCATCGAGGTCCACGCACACCACGGTGTGCTCGACTTCGAGCGACGTGACGGTCAGGTGTTCCTCATCGACCTGCTGCTGGGGCTCGACACGAGTGCCGCAGCGGCCAGTGACGACCTGGCCAGGACCGTCGACTACGGAGCGCTCGTGGACGAGGTCGTGGCGGCCGTCGAGAAGGACCCGGTCGACCTGATCGAGACCCTGGCGCAACGCGTCGCCGACGTGTGCCTGGGCCACCAGCAGGTCGAGACGGTGGAAGTGACCGTGCACAAGCCGCACGCCCCGATTGCCGCGACGTTCAGCGACGTCGCCCTGACCATCAACCGGAGCCGTTCATGACCGAGTCCCCGAACCCCAACGTCGTCGACACCGACACCCTCACCGGTGACATGCACCCGATCCGGCGCGCGGTGCTGTCGATCGGCTCCAACCTCGGCGACCGGGTCTTCAACCTGCAGGGGGCAGTCGACGCGCTCGGCGACACCCCCGAGGTGTGGCTCACCGGCGTCTCGCCGGTCTACGAGACCGAGCCGGTGGGCGCTCCCGAGGGGTCCGAGGACTTCCTGAACATCGTGGTGACCCTCGACACCACGCTGTCGGCGCACACCCTGCTCGACCGGGCACTGGCAATCGAGTCGGCGTACGGGCGCGAGCGCGACGGCGACCCGAACGCCCCGCGCACCCTCGACGTCGACCTGATCGTCGTCGGCGACCGCCGCGCCGACGACGACCACCTGCGGCTGCCGCACCCCCGGGCCGGCGAGCGCGCGTTCGTGCTGGCTCCGTGGTTCGACCTCGAGTCCGACGCCGAGATCCCCGGGTACGGCGCCGTGGGCGAGCTGCTCGACAAGGTCGGTCGTGACGGCGTGGTCCGCCGCGACGACATCGAGCTCGAGGTGCAGTGACGAGGGACGTTCCCCCCGTGGGGGACCCGGCGCCACCACCGCCGACCGAGGGGCGGATCCACCCGACGGGGCCGGGACCGCTGGTGGTGATCGGGCTGGTCGGCCTCGTGGTCGGCTGGGCGATCCGCGGCCAGGCGATCCGCAACGGCTCACCCGCGCCGGGGGTGTCGTGGCTCGCGGTCGGCACGGCGTACTTC
This sequence comes from uncultured Actinomycetota bacterium, assembly GCA_963805425.1. GTDB lineage: Bacteria > Actinomycetota > Actinomycetes > Propionibacteriales > Nocardioidaceae > Marmoricola. The sequence continues at coordinate 451,250 of CAWDUF010000001.1, forward strand.
GTCGCGGCCGCGGTCGCAGGCGTGGCCTACCTGACCTGGCGCACCGTGCAGCGCGAGCACCTGCACCTGAGTGCGCAGCAGGGTGTCGCCCGGCTGGTGCTGGGGAAGGCGATCGCCCGGCTCGCGGCGTTCGGGCTCGGTGCCTACGTCGGCATCGCGATCTCGCACGTCGGCGTCGGCGGCGAGCAGGCCAGCACGACGATCCTGCACGCCCTGCTCGCCGCGGTCGGTGCCGGCATCGCCCTCGTGGCCGGGCTGCTCCTCGAGCACGCGTGTCGCGTGCCGCCCGAGGTCACCTGACACCTACCCTTGCCCCATGGCAGCTTCCCGGACCCCCGCACGTCGACGTCAGCGCAGCGTCCGGGTCACCGTTGCGGTCGTGCTGCTGTCGGTGGCCACGGCGGGTGTCCTCGCCGCGCTGCCCACCCAGTCACCGGTGCTGCTGAGCGTCGCCGCCGTCGGTGCACTGCTCCTCGGGTGGGGTGCGCTGCGGATCATGTGGACCGAGGTGCTGCAGTCGCGGCGGGAGAACGCTGCCGACCGGGCTGCCGCCGCCAGCGCGTACAAGTCGCTGTTCTCGCTGCGGGCGGCGGAGCACGCGGAGTTCACCACCGCGATGACCGAGCGGCTGGCGGAGTCGAACCTGTCGGTGCGCGAGCTCCAGGGCGCGCTGGTGCAGGCCCAGCGCGGGCTGGCCAGGTCCGAGCGCGAGGCCGCCGACGCGCTCGAGCGGGTCGGTGAGCTCGAGCAGTCGATCGAGCTGCTCCGCGCCGAGCGTGCGGCCGAGGAAGCCGACGCGCTGGCGTCCTGGGAGGCCGAGGGTGGCGAGCCCGCCCGCGGCTCGGTCGACGACCTGGTGACGTGGGAGAGCACGGCCGCGGAGATCAAGGCCGAGCAGGACGAGATCACCCGCGCGGTCAAGCGCGCCTGAGCGGTCAGCCCGGCCGGTCGCTGCCTGCGATGATGCCGAGGATCGGCCACGAGGCCGTCCGTGGTGTGAGCCGCGCCGGCAGGGGCGCCGGCACGTAGCCGGACAGCGCATCGAGGTCGCCGAGGACCTCCACGCCGAAGCGCTCGATCGCCGCGTGGAGCTCAGGGCCGAGGGCCTCGGCCCTGGTCCGCAACTCGCCGTCGAGTGGATGAGCCCCGGACTCTGCGGCCGGCACTCGCGACAGCACCCAGGGGATCGCTCCGTCCAGGAGGTGTCGGCGCCAGACCTCGTCGGGGACGTTGCGCTGCACCGAGCCGGCGTTGAACTCGCGCAACCACTCGGCCTCGGCCCAGGTCAGCAACGAACGCCGTGCGGGTCCCGACGCAGCGTCTCCGCGCACCGCTGCGGTGGCGGCTGCCCAGGACGCCGGGAACATGGCGTCACCCACGGCCACCACGACCTGGCCGGGTCCGACCAGGTCCACGCCTCCGGCGAGCTGGTCGGGAGCGTCCCAGGCTTCTGGATGCTGGTCGAGCCACTCGGCGTACGTGAGCTCGCCGCGACCCATCAGGTGGGCCTGCCACTGGCCGGCGAGCTGCTGCCACGGGGGAACGACCGTGACCAGGACGCGGCGCGCCCGGCGGTGGCCGGGCTCGACCAGGCGGGGACCACTCGCGTGGCGAGCGAACTGGCCGGCGTGACCGGCAGGGCTGAGATGGGTCACCTTGCGGCTGGGGAGCCGAAGACGGCGGGTCCGCGGCTCGGGTGTCGGCCCGGCGGGCTCGTTCGTCAACGGCACTGGCTTCTCCGCCATCCGGACGACGTCGAGCGTCGCCGAGGCGACCGCGGCGGCACTCAGGGTGACCGGTGCCGGTTGCGCGCCTTCGCCGGGGTCGGTCCCTTCCCACGGTGGTACGGCGAGGAGACCCACGTCCCCGACGACGTGGACACCGAGGCCGAGCAGGTCGGCGACATCGCGCTCCGTCGCCGCACGCAGCAGCTCGTGCAGGTCCTGCGGCAGCTGGGCCTTGCCCGACTCCGGATCTGTCGGCAGCCGCTTGAATCCGACCGAGACGCCCTCGCGGACGTAGTGGTGGATGACGCGGTCCCTCCATCCCGCCTTCGCGATCCCGGCGTTGACGCGGCGCAACGTCTCCGCCTCGGCCAGCGAGAGCGAACGGTTCGGCCGCCCTTGCGGAAGGGGCAGCGTCCCTTCGCGCAGTGACAACATGCGCTCGAAGACGTCGAGCAGCCAACGACGATCGGTCTCGTCCACGATCACCACGCTGACGTTCTCGGCCCCGACGACGTCGGCCCAGCGGCGGGTGAGGTCGGCGAAGCCGTGGCGGCGCCAGAAGAGGGAGTCCGGTTCCAGGAGCCGCGCACAGAACCGGGGGAGCGAGGTTCGGCGGCCGTTGTGCAGCTGCTGCTGCCACTGGGACGGGGCGAGCAGGTCGTAGCGGCGAACCATCCTGACCACGTGCAGCCGATCCGGTCCGAGGTCGTCACGGAGCTGCTCGATCTGCGGAGTACGTGCGTTCGACAGTGACTCCGAGCTGATCACGACGCGCATGTCGCCCGCGGCACGCACCTCCTCGACCAGGGCAGTCCAGTCGGCGGGATCCGCCGCGGGTCCGCCTCGCCGGCCGCGGAGGCCGGTCAGCCCGATCGCAGGCTTGTAGGCCTGCACCGCCGGATGGGCGTAGTGGACGCCTTGCTCGTGGAGGGCGTCGCGGCTGCGGTGCAGGGCCCGTTGGAGCGCCGTCGTGCCGGTCTTGTGCGGGCCGATGTGCACGAGCCGGACCCCGTCGGGGAGCGCTATCGGGTCGCCCATGTCGAGCTGGCTCCTGTCGTTCGGTGACCTGCGCCAGCAGGTTAGCCGGTGCCTCCGGCTGCCCGCCGGAGCACCCGCGCCGCTTCGCTAGCATCGGGGGGCCAATCACCCGCCATCCAGGAGCCCTGCGTTGCCTTCGAAGACCAGCGGTCGACAGCTCGCGCGCGCCGTCGACCGGTGGCTGCCGCCAGCTCCGCGCCGGGTCGGCCGTGACGCGCTGAGGCGGCTCCGCCCACCCGCGTGGCGGGACCGGGCAATCACGGTGGTCCTCGCGGTCGACGACGACGACGCGTCGTACGTCGAGGAGGCACTGGACTCGCTGGCCGGCCAGACGCACGCGTGGTTCACCGCCGTGGTGGCGCCGTTCGGGGAGAGCCGGCGCGTCATGGAGGTCGTCCGCAAGAGGGCCTGGGCCGACACCCGGGTCATCCCACTGCGTGCGGTCAGCGGCAGCCGCGGCGCGGCGTACGATCGGGGAGCGGGCCGCGTCCGCACGCCGTACCTGATGTTCATGGACGGTCGCGACGTGCTCCCGACCCGTTCGCTGGAGCAGCTCGTCGGCACCCTCGCCACGACCGGATCCGACCTCGCGGTCGGCCTGCTGGAGCAGGCGCCGCAGGTGGTCCGCAGCGTGGCCGCCGCCCCGCCGGCGCACCGGGAGGATCGGCTGGGCGTCACCGTCGACCGGTTCCCTGCCGCGATCACCGACACCCACGAGCAGAACCGGCTGTACCGCAGCGAGTTCTGGCGCTCGGCGGGGCTGGGCTTCGTCGACGCGTCGGGCGAGCGAACCCCCGCTGTCGACGCCTACTTCGCCGCCCGCGCCTTCGACGTGCTCAAGGCCGTCACCTACGTACGGATGAACCGGAGCCCCGGATCACCGTTCGGGCAGGAGCACGACGCGTTCGCCGAGTTCGACCACTGGCTGGCCGGTCAGGACGCGATGCTCGCCCGGCTCGAGGGCATGGAGGCGTCTGCCGCCGCGAACCTGCGCGACAGCTGGCTCTCCGCGGCGCTCGAGGAGGTGGCCGACACGCTCCTGGAGGACGTCGAACGGGCGAACGACGAGCAATGGACTTCGTTGCGTGAGCACGTCGCGGTCGCGACCGAGCCGATGTCGGAGGAGTCCTGGCGGCAGATGGCGGCCGAGGCGAAGGTGCGGATCGCGCTGCTCCTCGCCGACCGTCGCGACGATCTCACCCGGTTCGTCGCCGCTCGCTGGTTCCAGTACGGCAACCGGCGCACCGCGGTCCGGGACGGCAGGGTGTACGCCGACCTGCCCTTCTTCGGTGACGAGTCCGTCGGACTCGGTGACGACACCTTCGAGATGAGCGAGAGCGAGACGCCGCTCCGGGCGGTGCTGCGCACGGCTCGCTGGGACGACGACGCCGTCGAGCTCGGGCTCCTGGCCTACATCGACTTCGTCGACCTCGACGCGACGCCGGACATTCGCCTCGACCTCGTCGACGTCGCCACGGGCGAGCGGCACCCTCTGGAAGTCCGTCAGTTCATCGACGAGACCTTCGCCCAACGCACGCAGCACCGCTTCCAGAACTTCGACCGGGGCGGTGCGACGCTCCGGCTCGACGCCGCCTGGCTCGCCGGCCTCGCGGAGAAGGCACCCGACAGTCAGGCCGAGTGGACGCTCGACATCGAGGTCACCCACCGCGGGGTCACCCGTCGCGGTCCGATCACCGGACGTGACGAGCGCGGCACCGGCGGGATGCTCGATCGGCCGGCGATGGGAGCCCGCTTCGGGGTCGACGTGCTCGCCGACGACCAGTTCGGCCTGCGCATCCGTGCCGGTGTCCCCCAGGAGGTCGTGCTCACCGAGGCCTCGGTGTCGGGGCGCCGCCTCTTCCTCGGGCTCCGCACCGTCGTGCAGGTCGCCGAGCTGGTCGCGTCGCACCCGGAGTCGGCGTCGGTGACCTCCGCGGTCGCGGGCGCGGGGCCGCTGCACGAGGTCGTCCTCGACCTGCCCACGCTGAGCGGGCGAGCAGCGCGCACCGGGTGGCGCCTCGAGGCGCAAGCCAAGGACGGGCGTCGTCTCGAGGTCGACTTCCCGACGGATGCACCCGAGACCTGGCTCGGCGTCGGCGGCGAGCTGGTCGTCGGCCGCCGGGGCGGCGGTGGCGTCGAGGTCCTGGAGACCGCGGCGGCCGCGGTGCTCGACGGCTGCGGCCTCGAGGCCGACGCGGTCGTCGTCCGCGGGCGCTGGCTCGGCGTCCCGGCGCCGGGGGCCCGGCTCGAGCTGCGCGGCCGGCGTACGACGGTCACGGCCGACGTACCGGTCACGGCGTCCTTCACGGTCAGCCTGTCCACGCGGTGGGACCCGTGGGGGCTGCGCGAGACCAGGGTTCCCTGGGACGAGTACTCGCTCGCCCTCGTCGCGGGCGGGTCGGCCGGCCGCCTGCTCACGTCGGAGGATTTCGACGACCACCTCCTCGACTTCCAGGTCAACGAGGACTTCCGGATGCGCGCGTCGAGCCGGCCCGGGGTCAGCCTCTACCCGGCGCTGGCCGACGACGAGCGCGGCGCGTACCACCAGGAGCGGCTGAAGATCGCGTCCCAGCAGTGCACCGAGCCGATCGACGAGCACAGCGTCTACCTGCAGTCGTACGGCGGCATGAGCGCCACCGACAGCCAGCTCGCGATCCACCACGAGCTGCGCCGCACGCATCCCGAGCTGGCGCTGCACTGGGGTGTGCTGGACAGCTCGGCCTGGGTGCCCGAGGGTGCCTTGCCGCTGCTGATCAACAGCCGCGCGTGGTACCAGGTGCTCAGTACCGCGAAGTACCTGGCGACGAACCTCGACCTGCCGCGATGGTTCCGCAAGCGGCCGGGCCAGCACGTGCTGCAGACCTTCCACGGCTACCCGTCGAAGGCGATGGGCATCGGCATGTGGCGCGCCAAGAACTTCACGCCGCTGCGGATCGAGGCCGAGGTCGCGCGCACCTCGAGCGCCTGGGACCTGATCCTCACCCCGTCTCCGGAGATGGACCGGTACTACCGCGAGGAGTACCGCTACGAAGGCCGGATCCACAGCCACGGCTACCCGCGCGACGACGTGCTGGTCTCGGCGGACGCAGAGCGCATCCGGGAGGAGACCCGTGCCCGTCTGGGCATCGGTCCCGGCCAGACCGCGGTGCTCTACGCGCCGACCTGGCGCGACGACATGGCCGGGGGTTGGCGCCGGGCATCGCTGGTGACCCACCTCGACATCGAGTCCGCGCGCGCGGCCCTGGGTGAGGACTACGTGTTCCTGCTCCGGGGCCACCGCTTCCATCTCCGGGCAGCCGGACGCACCGCCGAGGGTGGCCGCGCGGTCGACGTCACGGACTACCCCGAGATCAACGACCTGATCCTGTCCGCCGACGTCGCGGTGCTGGACTACTCGTCGCTGCGGTTCGACTTCTCGCTCACCGGCCGGCCGATGGTCTTCCTGGTGCCCGACCTCGCCGACTACGCCGGCGGTGTGCGCGGGTTCCTCTACGACTACGCCGAGAGCGCCCCAGGACCGCTGCTCGACAGCACCGACCAGGTCGTCGCGGCGCTGCGCGACCTCGACGGGCTCCGCGCGACCTACGCCGAGCAGTACGCCGCCTTCCACGCCAGGTTCAACGGCTGCATGGACGGCACCTCGACCAGGCGCGTGGTCGAGGCGTTCTTCGACGGTGACGAGAGCTGATGGGCACCGCTACTCCACCGACGACGCTGACCTTCGAGCCGATCGGCCGGCTCCTCCAGGAGGGCTGGCTGGCAGACGTCGCCACCGGCGGCCCGCTGCGCTTCGCCGACTGGCTCGCCGGGCTGCCCGATGGTCTCGCCCCGGAACCGGTCGCGACGTGGCGGATCGACCTGCTCGTGGCCGCTGAGGTGAGACGGTCAGGTGCTGCCGAGGTCATCGTCGAGCCGGGCGGACGGTGCCTCTCGGCGGTCACGATCCGCGTGCTCGAGACCGCGCTCGCGGAGCTGGCGCCGCGCGACATCGTCGTGGAGTCCGTGAGCCTCTTGGGCCCCGCGGTCGCGGAGCTGGCCGACTCGGAGGACTGGCCGGTCCCGGCGGCCCTGCGCAGCCGGCTCGAGTCGCTTGCCGGCCGGCTGGGCGAGGCGCTCGCCGCGACCGGGGCGCGCGTCGATGAGCTCGACCGCCTGCTCGCCGTACCTCACGCGAACGCGGGAGCGGAGTCCGACGGGCTCGACCTCGACCGGGCCGCAGCAGCCTGCCTGGCGGTGCCGCGGGCGGTCCTCGCGAGTACTCCCGTCGAGGGGGCGGCGCGATGAGCGCGGTCGAGGCGCTCCCGGCCGGCGACCTCTTGCTGCACGTCGGTCCCTTCAAGACCGGCACCACCACGGTCCAGGCGGCCTTCCACCAGAATCGCGAGGCGCTGGCCCGACAGGGCATCCACTACGCCGGCCGCGGCTCGCAGCCGATGGCCGCGGCGATGGAAGCCGCCGGCCGGGAGGCGCTGCCGACGCTCGGTGAGGGTCCGCGCCGCTGGCCGCGGCTGCTCGAGGAGATCCGCGCGGCCGACGCCCGGCACGTCGTCGTCAGCAGCGAGTTCTTCAGCGGCGCCGACGACGACCGGGCGCGGGCGATCGTCGAGGAGCTCGGCGCGGACCGGACCCACGTCGTGGTCACGCTCCGTCCACTCGTCCGGATCCTCGCCTCGCAGTGGCAGCAGTACGTCCAGAACCGCGTCGTCGTCGGGTACGACGAGTGGCTGCACGCCGTGCTCGACGACCCCGACGCGCCGCCCACGGTGACACCGAGCTTCTGGGTACGCCACCGGCACGACCGACTGGTCCGCCGCTGGGCCGAGGCCGTCGGAGCCGACAGGTTGACGGTGATCGTCGTCGACGAGTCCGACCAGCGGATGCTCCCGCGCACGTTCGAGCAGCTCCTCGGCCTCGAGCCGGACACGCTGGTCGCCCACGACCTCGGCTCGAACCGGTCGCTGAGCTGGCCCGAGGTCGAGCTGGTGCGCGCCTTCAACCGCGGGTGGATCGACGAGGACTGGGCGATGGCCGACTACACCCGGCTGGTGCGATTCGGGGCGATCCGCAAGCTCCAGCGCCGCAGCGTGCCCGCGGACGAGCCGCGTGTGCCGATCCCCGCCTGGGCGGTCAACCGCGCCAGCGCGATCGGCGCCGAGATGGTGGCCGGCATCCGGGCCCGCAGCGTCCGGGTGCTCGGCGACCTCGACACGCTCGCCGACCCGGCACTCGCGACCCAGATCGGGGACGTCCCCGGCCGCCCGGCGGTCCCGGTCGACGTCGCCGGCGGCCTCCTTGCCGGTCTGGTGGCAGACCTCGCCGCCGTCCCGCCCGGGGCACCGCCGGGACAGCGAGTGGTCGGCCCGATCGAGGCGGAGATGCGTCGCCGCCACGAGGCGACGGGTGCCGCTCGCCGATCATCGCCCCCGGTTCGTCGCCCGTTCGGCAGACTTCGCGCCCGACTCGCACGGCTCGGTGGGCGCGGCGGCGGTCCGGTACGTTGAGGCGTCGTCAGGCGCTCAGCGAACCAGATGGGGAAGGCATGCGACAGGTCACCGAGATCGACGCCTTCCCTCCCGGCTCGCGGATCGTGCACATCGGCCCGCCCAAGACCGGCACGACCGCGGTGCAGAGCGCGCTGTTCCTGCGCCAGGCCGACCTGCCGGCGTACGGGGTCGCCTATCCCGGGCGGCGACGGCACGAGCGCGCCGCAGTTTCGGCCGCGGCGCTCGCGTGGGTGCCGCACGGGTACCCGCCGGACATCGAGAAGCAGTGGCAGTGGCTGGTCGACGAGGTGCGCGCCTCGACGGCCGACCGGGTGGTGGTGTCCAGCGAGATCTTCTCCCTCGCCCCGGAGGCCCGCATCCCCGGGATCGTCGAGGACCTCGGTGGTCCCGGCCTGCAGGTCGTCATCACCATGCGTCCGCTGGCGCGGATGCTCCCGTCGCAGTGGCAGCAGTCGATCCAGAACAACGAGGTCGCCGACTACGCCTCGTGGCTCGAGCGGCTGGTCGGCCCGGGAGCGGTGCCCGATCCGTACACCGACGCGTTGTGGCACCACTACCGCGTCGACCGCCTGGTCAACCGCTGGGGCGCACACGTGGGCGAGGAGAACGTGACCCTCGTCGTGCTCGACCCGGACGACCGGCCCATGTTGCTGGCCACCTTCGAGAAGCTGCTCGGGCTGCCGGCCGGCTTCCTCGAGCCGGCGCCGGACGAGAAGAACGTGTCGATGCCCTACCCCGGGGTCGAGGTGCTGCGGGCGTTCAACCGCCGTTTTCGCGCCGAGGGACACGAGCAAGGGCTGTACGTGCGCGCCATCCGCGGCCGCGCGATGCGGCAGATCAAGGCGACTGCCCAACCGGTCATGCGGCCCCACCCGATCGACACGCCCACCTGGGCGGTCGAGCGGGCGAACCTGGTGGCCGTGGAGATGGCCGAGGCGATCGCCGCGTCGAGCGCGCGGGTGATCGGCGACCTCGGCCACCTCGTCGCATCGGTTCCCGACGGAGAGCCCGGCGAGGCGCCGACCACGGTGGACGTGCAGTCCGCGGGGGAGATCGCCTATGCCATGTTCATCGCCGGTCGTGAGCAGGCGTTGGCGCGACAGAGGAAGGGCAGGCGGCCACGGCCCGGGGTCGACCAGATGGCCAGCCGGGACCTCGCCCGTGCGCTGCTGGGCCGCGCCATCAGCCGGTGGGGGCGTCGGAGTTGACCGGTGTCGGAAGGACGGATCCAACGTGCAGTCGGTGACGGAGGTCCTGGCGTTCCCCCGCGGATCACGGGTGATCCACATCGGTCCGCCCAAGACCGGCACGACCGCCGTGCAGAGCGCCCTGTTCCGGCGGCGCGCCGACCTGGCGAGCCACGGCGTCGCGTATCCGGGTCGGCGTCGGCACGAGCGTGCAGCCGTGTCGTCCGTTGCCTTCGAGGAGGCGCCCCCGGGTTACTCCGAGGGCATCGAACGGAGATGGCAGCGCCTGACCCGCGAGATCCGCGAGTCGACGGCCGACCGCATCCTGCTCTCCAGCGAGGCGTTCTCCTATGCCCCGGACTCACGGCTGCCCAGGATCATCGAGGACCTGGGTGGCATGGGACTGCAGGTGGTGGTCACCGCGCGCCCGCTGGTCTCGATCATGCCGTCCCGCTGGCAGCAGTCGGTCCAGAACTTCCAGGTCGCCAGCTATGACGAGTGGCTCCGGAGACTCTTCGCTCCGGGTGCCTCCGAGGATCCACAGTTCGCCCCCCTGTGGCGGCGGCTCCGGATCGATCAGTTGGTCCGGCGCTGGGGCGCCCACGTCGGCGAGGAGAACGTCACGCTGATCGTTCTTGATCCGACTGACCACTCGATGTTGCTCGCGAGCTTCGAGAAGCTGCTCGGCCTTCCCGGCGGATATCTTGCTCCGGCGAGCGTCAAGCGCAACGTCTCGCTGCCCTATCCCGAGGTCGAGATGCTCCGCGCCTTCAACGGGCGCTTCCGCGCAGAGGGCCACAGTCACGCGATGTACGTGCGCGCGATCCGGAAACGGGCGATGCGTCAGATCAAGGCCACCGGTCAGCCGATGATGAAGTCGTCCCCGATCTACACGCCGACCTGGGCGGTCGAACGGGCCGACGCGGTCGCCCGGTCGATGGTCGACGCGATCGCCCAGTCGGGCGCGCGCGTGATCGGCGACCTTCGCCACCTCGTCCCACCGGTCCCCGATGAAGAGCCCGGTGGCCCGCCGACCACGGTGGACGTCGAGTCCGCGGCGGAGATCGCCTACGCGATGTTCGTTGCGGGCCGCGGCAGCGCGCGTCCCCGAAAGCGTGCCTCCACGCAGCGGTTGCTCGACCAGGCCGCAGGCCGTGACCTCGCTCGTGAGCTGTTGCGCCGGGTGCGTCACCGGGTGCGGCGCTAGCTCTCGCCGCGCACCGAGGCCCGCAGCATCGCGTGCACGCTGCCGGGAGTCAGGACCCCGACGATGCGGGCGCCCTCGGTCACCGCCACGACGGGCCGGTCCTCACGCATCATCAGCGCCATCGCGTCCTCCAGGCTGGCGGCCACGTCGATCGTCCCGCCCAGCTCCGCGGCCTTGACGCCGTCGACCGGTTCGAGGTGCTCGCGGTCGATCGGGGTGACCGCGAGCCGGCGCATGCCGCGGCGGAGGCCGACGAACTCCTCGACGAAGTCGTCGGCCGGGGCCCCGAGGATCGCGGCCGGTACGTCGTACTGGGCGAGCCGTCCGCCGGTGGCGAAGACCGCAACGCGGTCGCCCATCTTGACCGCCTCGTCGATGTCGTGGGTGACCATCAGCACCGTCTTGCCGAGGTCGCGCTGCAGTCGCAGGAACTCGTCCTGAAGTCGCCCGCGGACCACCGGGTCGACGGCGGCGAACGGCTCGTCCATCAGCAGCACCGGCGGGTCCGCGGCGAGTGCCCGCGCGACCCCGACCCGCTGCCGCTGACCCCCGGACAGCTGGTGCGGGTAGCGCTTGGCGAACACCGCCGGGTCGAGGCCGACCAGCTCGAGCAGCTCCAGTGCGCGTTCGTCGGCGCGACGTCGGTCCCAGCCGAGCAGCGACGGCACCGTCGCGACGTTGGTGGCGATGTCCTGGTGCGGGAACAGCCCCACCTGCTGGATGACGTAGCCGATCCCGCGCCGCAGCTGCACGGGGTCGACGTGGGTGACATCCGCGCCGTCGAGGAAGATCCGGCCGTGGGTCGGCTCGATCAGCCGGTTCACCATCTTCAGCGTCGTCGACTTGCCGCAGCCCGACGGTCCGACCAGCACGACGAGCGCGTGCTCCGGCACGTCGAGGTCGAGTGCCTCCACCGCGACGGTGCCGTCCTCGTAGGTCTTGCCGACGCCCTCGAGCCGGATCATGGAGTCGCCGGACGCGCTACCGTCCCCTTGTGCTTCCATCGGTCGCTCCCGGGTTGTCCGACAACTGCCTGACCCGCAACGAGTGGATCTGCGGGCGGTACTACTCCTCGCGGGCCGGTGACCTCACCGACGCCCTGGTCCAGCACGTCGAGATCGTCGTCGCGTCGGTCCTGCTCGGGCTCGCAGTGGCCATTCCACTGGCCCTGCTGGCCCGACGCTACCGAAAACTGGAGGGCCTGATCGTCGGCGTGACGACCGCGATCTACACGATCCCGTCGCTCGCGCTGTTCTCGCTGCTCGTTCCCGCCACCGGCCTCGGCGCAACGACCGTGGTGATCGGGCTCGGGCTCTACTCGCTGACGATCCTCGTGCGCAACCTGCTCGAGGGCCTGCGCGCGGTCCCGGCCGACGTGCGCGAGGCCGCTCTGGGCATGGGGTACGCCGACCGGCGGATGCTCTGGCGGGTCGAGGTGCCGCTGGCGCTCCCGGCGATCATCGCCGGTCTTCGCGTCGCGACCGTGTCGGCCGTCGCGCTCACCACCGTCGGTTCGATCCTCGACTACGGCGGGCTCGGCGACCTGCTCGTCGACGGCACCCGGACGAACTTCAAGGCCCAGGTGCTGGCCACCAGCGTGCTGTGCGTGCTGCTGGCCGTGACGCTCGACCTGCTGCTGGTCGGCGTACAACGCACCCTCACGCCGTGGACGAGGAAGGCGCGCGCGTGATCCACGACGTCATCGCGTGGTACCGCGACTCCGACCACTGGCACGGCGACAACGGCGTGCCGACGCTGCTCGGGCAGCACGCGCTGCTGACCCTGGTGTCGATGCTGATCGCGACAGCGGTCGGCCTGCCGTTGGCGATCTGGCTCGGCCACCGCGGTCGCGGCGGCACGTTCGCGGTGAACCTCACCAACATCGGCCGGGCGATCCCGATCGTCGCGCTGCTCTCGCTGCTGTCGCTCGGCGTCTTCGGGAGCGGGGCGTTCGGGCCGTTCGGTCGCTCCGGCCTGGCCACGCTGGTCACGCTGGCGCTCTTCGCACTGCCGCCGATCGTCACCAACGCCTACACGGGGATGACCGAGGTCGACCGGGACGTCGTCGAGGCGGCCCGCGGCATGGGCATGGGCGAGGTCGACGTGCTCCGGCGGGTCGAGCTGCCGCTGGCCGTGCCGCTGATCGTCTCCGGTCTGCGGCTGGCCCTGGTGCAGGTGTGGGCCACCGCGACGATCGCTGCACTCGTGGCCGGACCCGGCCTCGGCCGGATCATCGTGCACGGTTACGTGAGCTTCCAGACCGCGGAGGTCGTTGCCGGGTCCCTGATCGTCGCGATCGTCGCGCTGGGGCTGGAGCTCTCGATGGCCGGGATCCAGAAATTCCTTGACCCGGTTCCCGCGGGGAGTCGCTAGAGTCGACCCGCGAGCTCGAGCGCCGGGACGGTTCCGGATAGCGGGCAGGCTCGCCGGACACGCGCAGCGCACCCTGCGGGACACAGAAGGCGGAGAGATGAAGAACTCGCTCGCACGATCGGTCGTGATCGCCCTGCTGGCGATTCCCCTCATGTTCACCGCCGGCTGCGGCGGGAGCGGCGACAAGGTGGTGATCGTCGGCCAGAAGTTCACCGAGGCCGACATCATGACCCAGCTCTACAAGGCGCTGCTCGACGACGCCGGCTTCAAGACCGAGGTCAAGAACCTCGGCGCCCGCGACATCTACCTCAGCCCGCTCAGCAAGGGTGACGTGATGATCTCCGCGGACTACCTGTCGTCGATGACCGAGGCCCTCAACCGCAAGGCCAACGGCGATGACGCCGCCAAGGTCGCCTCGCCCGACGAGCAGGCCACCCTCACCGAGCTGAACAAGCTCGCCGAGAAGGACGGCCTGACGGCGCTGGAGCCGGCCAAGGCCCAGGACGCGAACGCGTTCGCGGTGACCAAGGACTTCGCCCAGAAGAACAGCCTCACCACGCTGAGCGACCTCGGCGCCTCCGGGGTCTCGGTCAAGCTCGGCGGCAACAGCGACTGCCCGCAGCGCGCCGACTGCCAGAAGGGCCTCGAGGACACCTACGGGGTGAAGGTCAGCGGCTTCGAACCCACCGGCTTCGGCAGCCAGGCCACCAAGGACGACCTGGTCAAGGGCGTCACCCAGATCGGCTCGGTCGGCACCACCGATGCCACGCTGGACAAGCTCGGCCTGGTCATCCTCACCGACGACAAGCACCTGCAGAACGCCGAGAACCTGGTCCCGATCGTCAACAGCGACTGGCTCAAGGGCCACGCCGACGCCAGGAAGGCGCTCGACAAGCTGTCGGCCGTGCTGACCACCGAGGACCTCACCGCGCTGATCGGCAAGGTCGACATCGACCGCGAGAAGGCGGCCGACGTCGCCCAGGAGTACCTGAAGTCGAAGGGCCTGCTCGGCTGAACCTCTTGGGGAGGCTTGCCGGCCGGCTCCGGCGTGAGTGGGAGGCCCGGCCCGGTGGCCGGGTCACCCATGTGGTCACGGTCGGCCCCGGCCAGGAGCGGTTCCTCGACGAGGCACTGGACTCGGTAGGCCGGCAGACGTATCGGCGCGCGGACCACCTCGTGGTCCCGTGGGGCCCTGACGGCGACGCGACCTCGCTGGCCGACGCGCGGGCACTGGCGCTGTCCCGGGTGCGGGCGCCCATGGTGCGCCTGGTCGAGGCCTCCGACACACTTCCGCCCCGATCGACCGCGGTGCTGGTGCGTGCCCTCGCGCGCTCGACGGCACCGAGTGCCGCCGGACTCTCGGTGACCGCGTCGGGGTCCTGGCGCGACGAGGCGTTCGCCGCTGCCGGGCAGGAGCCGGGCCTCGCTGACCGGCTGCTGCACGTCGCACGCTGGCGGGCGCTGCCGGCCGTCGCCGACCCGGTCCTCGCGCCGGCCGTGGCGGTCCGCGAGGTCACCCATCTCGACCACGGCCGGGCCACCGGGCTGTCCTTCGGAAGGCTGCGCGGGTGGGCTGCCGAGCTCGACCACCATCTGCCTCGCCTCGAGGTGCTCGCCGGATCCGGCGACGCCGCCGCGATCGCTGCGGCGCTCGACCGCGCGGTGCCTCGCCTGCTCGAGGACGTGGAGTCGTTCACCGGCGACCAGTGGGCGGCGACGGTCGAGACGGTGTCACTGCTGCTGCGCGCCGTCGGCGACGATCCCGAGCAGGTGCGCGCCGAGGCGCGCATCATGGCGTGGCTCGTGGTGCAGGACCGGCGTGCAGATCTCGAGGAGCTGGTCGCCCGGCGCTGGCGGTCCGACGACCTCCCCACGGTCGTGCGCGGCGGTGCGGCGTACGCCGACCTCGGCGTCGACGACCTGCCCGACGACGTCACCCGGCTCGGGGTGGCGGAGACGCCGCTCGAGCTTCGGCTGCTTGGTCGGTCGGGTCGCCGGGCCGAGCTGCTGGCGTTCGTCCGTCAGGTGCCGACCGATCAGGCACCCGAAGTCGCCGTCGAGGATGGCGCGCCCCTGCAGGCGCACTCCGAGGGACGTCCCGCGGCGAACCGGCTGGCGGCCGAGGCCGAGCGCGACCACGCGCACGGCTGGCTGGTCGTCGAGGGAGTGCCGCCCGGTCGGCGTGGATTCGACGTCCAGCTGACCTCGCACGACGTCACCCGCGTCGGCCGGATCACGATCCCGGCCGGCGACCGCGAGGTCGATCGTCCGCTCGGTCCGCTCACCGACGACGAGGCCGGGCCGTACGCCCAGCGCGTGCTGCGCCGCTGGTACGCCGAGGACCACCCGATCGAGCCGGATCTCGCCTACTTCCAGGCCTACACCGGGCAGGTCGCGACCGACAGCCCGCTGGCGATCCACCGCGAGCTGCGCCGGCTTCGACCCGACATCCGCACCCGCTGGCTGGTCGACGCGCCGGGCGTCCCGGTGCCCGAGGGTGCCGAGCCGGTGCTCTGGCACAGCCGCGAGTGGTACCGGTCGCTCGCGACCGCGCGCTGGATCGTGACGAACATCGAGCAGGAGCTCTGGTTCCGCAGGAAGCCGGGACAAGAGATGCTCCAGACCTTCCACGGAGCTCCGGGCAAGGCGATGGGCCTCGGGCTCTGGCGCTCCAACGGCCTGACACCACGCCGGATCGAGCGGCTGCTGGACGCCGGACCGCGGAACTGGACGACGCTGCTCAGCCCGAGCCCGGTGCTGACGCGGCACTACCGCGAGCAGTTCGGCTACGAGGGCCCGGTCCTCGACGAGGGCTACCCGCGCGACGACGTGCTCGTCGGTGCGGACGCCCCGGCGATCCGCGACCGTGTCCGCCGCTCGCTCGGGCTACTCGACGACCAGGTCGCGGTCCTGTATGCGCCCACCTGGCGTGACCGTCTGGCCACCAACTACCGGCGGGCGCGGATGCACGACGACTTCGACGTGGCGGCTGCCGCCGCCGCCCTCGGTGAGCGCTACGTGATCCTGTTGCGCGGCCATCGGTTCCACCGCGAGTCTCGGAGCTCCTCGGATCGAGCCCAGTCGAGATCGACCACCGGGGGAGCGGGCCGCGTGCTCGACGTCACCGCCTACCCCGAGGTCAACGACCTGATCCTGGCCGCGGACGCAGCCGTGCTGGACTACTCCTCGATCCGCTTCGACGTCGCGCTCACCCCCAGCCCGATGGTCTTCTGCGTCCCCGACCTCGACGACTACTCCGGCGGCCGCGGCTTCCTCTACGACTTCCTCGAGTCCGCGCCCGGGCCCCGGGTGCGGACCACCGAGGAAGTGGTGGCCCGCCTGCGCGACCTGCCGGCGCTTGCTGCCGAGTACGCCGAGGCGAGGCGCGTCTTCCACGAGCGGTTCAACAGCCACCAGGACGGCCATGCGGCCGAGCGGGCGGTGCGGACGTTCTTCGGCGCCGGCCCGGTCGACCTCGGCGGCGCTCGCTAGCATCACGAGGCGGAGCCGCCCAGGAAGGACCCGATGCCCTCTCTTCGGAACGTCTTGCGCCGGGTGCGCGGCGTCGATCCGGTGCTGTCGGTCGTCGTACCCGTCCACAACGTCGCGACCTACCTCGACGAGTGCCTGGACAGCCTGCTCGGCCAGGGCCTCGCCGAGCTCGAGGTGATCGCCGTCGACGACGGCTCGACCGACCGGTCGTCGGAGATCCTGCGCCGCCGGGCCGCGAAGGACTCCCGTCTGCGGGTGCTGACCCAGGCCAACGCGGGGCAGGGCGCCGCACGGAACCTAGCCGTTGCCGAGGCGCGCGGGGAGTTCCTCACCTTCTGCGACGGCGACGACCGGGTGCCGACCGATGCCTACGCCTACCTCGTCGAGACCCTGCGTGACTCCGGCAGTGACTTCGCCGTCGGGCGCGCACGCCGGTTCGACGCGACCGGGCTGATCGGCCCAGCGCGCGTGCGCGGTGTCCACGGCACCGACAGGCGGCACGTCACCGCCGCCGACTTCCCCGAGGCGATGCACGACCTGATCCTCTGCAACCGGGTCTTCCGGACGGACTTCTGGCGCGACTCCGTCGGTGGCTTCCCCGAGGGCGTCGTCTACGAGGACCACCTGCCGATGGTGACCGCGTTCGTCCGGGCTCGTGCCTTCGACCTGCTGCAGCGCACCGTCTACCACTGGCGCGTACGAGAGGACAACACCTCGACGACCCAGCAGCAGTCAACGCTGCAGAACCTCCGCGACCGGATCGCCGCGCGCGAGTCGGCGCACGAGCTGCTGCGCACCGAGGCCCCGACGACGGTCTACGAGACCTGGGTCGCTCGCGGCCTCGCCGCCGCCTGGCCCGGCTTCGTCCCGGGCGCCGTCGAGGGCGACCAGGAGTTCAGGGACCTGCTCGCCGGCACCTACCGCAGCTACCTCGAACGCGCCGACGAAGGCGCCATGGCGCAGGTGCGCCATGCCGCGAAGGTGCTCGCGCACCTCTGCGCCGAGGAGCGCTGGGCCGACGTCGCCGAGGCGCTGGAGTACTTCGAGGGGTGGGGCCACCACCCACGGCTCGTCGTCGAGGACGGTGAGGTCCGCGCTGTCCCGGAGCCCGGGCTCGGCTTCGCGGCACACGTGCCGTCCGGGCTGTGGCGGCTCGCGGACCGGGAGACCAACCTGCTCGCCGGCTTCCGCTCGGCGGCGTGGACAGGGCCGCAGGAGCTCGAGCTGACCGGCTTCGTGGCGATCCGCGGGCTCGACGCGGCCGAGCAGGCACCGGCGGTCGCTGCCTTCCTGCGCGACGTCGACTCCGCAGAACGGGTCGACGTCGACGTCCGGGTCGAGCGCGACCCCGAGGTGAACCAGTGGGTCCGGCACGCGAACGCCGCCTACGACCACGGCCGTTTCATGGTGCGGGTGGACGCCGCCGTCCTACCGGCGCGCCCGGCCACCTGGGCCGTCGTCCTGCACGTCTCGCACCGCGGCGTGACGAGGGAGGGCCAGGTGTACGACTTCGTGACCGGCGCGCCGTACGTCCGCACGGTCGGCAGCGTCGTCGACGGCCGCCTGGTCGAGGCACTTCGCGACGACGAGCACGGGCTGGTCGTCCGGGTGCAGGACGCGCCGAAGGGGTGGTCACCGCCGCGCGAGCCGGACACGCCGCACGTGACGACGGTGGACGTCGAGGACGACCGGGCCGTGCTGCGCTTCGACCCGGCCCGTACGCCCGGGGGTGTGAAGCTCAGAGGCAAGCCCGGGCAGGTCCTGCTGGAGCCCGTGCCGGAGCATCCCGGGACCTGGCGAGTTCCCGCGGACCCGCCGCCGCGGTCCGGCGTGTACGACGTCGAGTGCGACGCGGATGACCCGGTCCTCGCCCGGCCCGCGGTCGAGCTCACGTCACGCCTGCCGTACTCGTTGCTCACCCGCGCGGCACGGGTCGGGGTCAAGGTGCGGGTGACCGGCGTGCTGCGGATCGACGTCGCGCCGCCTCTCGACGACCAGGAGCGCACCGCGCTCGGCCAGCGAGAGCTGCAGCGACAACATCGCGACAGGATCGCTGGCGAGGGTGACCCGGATCTGACCCTGCTGCGCGCGTTCGGGGACGAGACGACGTACGACGAGCCGGTCGTCGGAGGTGCCGGTCGCACGACCCTGTGGGTGGTCCGCGACCTGAGCGAGCCCGTCCCGGACGGCGCCGAGCCGGTCGTCGTCGGCACCCGCCGGTGGTACGACGCGCTCGCGACTGCCGGCCGGCTGGTCAGTGCCCTCGACCCGCCGCCGTGGTTCCGGGAGCGCCCGGGTCAGCGGGTGGTCAGGCCGGGTCAGCAGTGAGCGGCTCCGCCGCAGGGGCTGCCTGGGTCGACGCGACGATCGCGTCGTACACCCGCCGGCGGCACTGACCGTCGCGCTGCGGGAACGTCGCCGCGATCCGCGCGGCGTACTCCGGAGGTGGTGTCGCACCGGCGTCGAGGATCGCGGCGATCGCGGCGACGGCCTCGTCGGGTGACGACGTGACCGGGCCGAACCCGTCACGGCGGTACTCGAAGTAGCCCGCGCTGCCGATGTGGTCGCCGCCGAACATCCGGTCCGCGTCGAACTGGTGGTAGACGACGGGGCGGTCGAGGTACGCCGCGTTGAACGCCATCGAGGAGTAGTCGGTCACCAGCAGCGCAGTCCGGGCAAAGGTGCCGCGCACGTCGTCGAAGCCCAGGGTCGAGACGTGGCCCGGCAGGTCGAGCCGGGGCAGCGAGGGCTGCAGGTTCGGGTGCGGCAGGAACGCCAGGGTGAGGCCGTGCCGCTCGCAGGCCTCCTGGAGCCGGGCAGAGGAGAGCAGCGCCAGCCACTGCCGCACGAAGTCCGAGTCGAGGTACGCCGCGCCGATGTCCTCGCGGCGCTGGCTGTCCTTCTCCAAGGGCCGGACCAGCCAGTTGCGCCAGGTCGGCGCGACCAGCACCAGGTCACGGCGGTCGCGAGGAACGGCAGCGGCCGCCTCGAGCAGCACGTCGAACCGCGGCAGGCCGGTCTGGACGGCCTCCTTCCCGGTGTAGACGTACGACGTGTGGTCGGCGGTGATCGACGCGTGCTCGGCAGGCGTGCTGGTGACGAACAGGTCGATCGGCCGGTTGTTGAGCCAGCTGGCCAGGTCGTCCTTGATGACGCCGTGCTGGAGGAAGGTGAACCGCCAGCCGGTGGGCAGGTTCCGCATCGCGTCGGGCGCGTACACCGCCGACTCGGCATGGGAGGAGATCACGTGCCCGGCATGGAGCAGGAGCAGCTGCCACTCCTCGCTGCCGTATGCCACGAGCCGCTTGCCGTGGCCCGCCTTGCGGAGGCGCTGCCAGTCCGGAGTGCCCTCCTCGACGACGAACCAGGCGTTCACCTCGGGATGCTCCTCGCGCAGCCAGGTGAACAGGTGCTCGGCGCTGTCGTCGGCGTCGTGCACCCGGTCGATCAGCACCCACGCGTCGGCGTAGCGGCGCCGGACCTTGCGGCGCTCGGCGCGGGCGAGCAGAGCTCGGTCCTGCGCAGCGAGCGGACGTGGCTCGAGCTTGGCCAGTGCCGGCGGCCGCACGGCGCGTTGCACCGGCGCGGGCTCGTCCAGCCCGATGTCGACTGCGCGTCCGTCGAGCCGCAGTCGCACCGGCGCGCTGCTCGGCACCCAGAGCAGCCGCTCGCGCAGCAGCACCCGCTCGTGGACCGCGACGTCACGCGTCTTCGCATAAGCCGGCCGGACCGTCTCCCCGCCGACCGCGAGCTCCTCGGCCGGCGGCTCGCCGGTGAAGTAGTAAGCGAGACGTACCAGCCGCTGGTCGCGGTCGAAAGCCGAGACGCGCGTCGGCAGCTCCCGCCACGGCTGGTCGGCGTACCCGTGCAGCAGCACCAGCCGAGCCAGCCGTCGCAGTCTGGGCAGGTCGGTGGTCTCGATGAGCCGCCGGTCGAGGAGCGCGAGGATCTGCGGCATCAGCTCGTGCAGCTCCTCGGCGACCGCTCCTCGCGGCCCGGACCGGATGATCGTGCCCTCGCTGCTGAAGTACCAGGACAGCTCGTAGAGGACGAAGTGCTGCAGCCACTCGGGGGCGGTGCCGTACCGCTCCGCCCCGATCTGCAGCACGTCGAGGTAGCCGTGGCGCAGCACGTCGGTGTAACGCCGGGCGTCGCTGCGCCCTGCCTGGAGGGTTGACGAGGAGTCCGCGCGCTTGCGGTACTCGTAGCGCGCCGACGCCACGAACCCGACCTTCTGCTCGGTGAGTCCAGCAGGTAGCGCGCGGTGAAGTGGCCGTCCTCGAAGTTCGGCCGCACCCGCGGGTCGAACTCCAGCAGCCCGGGTCCGACGCGGTCGCGGCGGAAGAACGCCGCCGGTGCGCTGCCGTGGAAGAGGTCGGTGTCCACCGAAAGGTCCCGGAGCACGTCACCGTCGCGGAAGAACCTCCGCAGCGGGTGGCTGTTGGTGACCTTGCCGGTGTGGTCGTCGAGCAGCAGCCGGTGGGTGGCGACCAGATCGGTCTCGGGGTGGCGCTCGAGGAACGCCGCGACCGCGGCGAGGTAGTCGGCGTCCAGGACGTCGTCGGGGTCGGGGAAGCCGACCCATGCACCCCGCGCTTCGGCCAGGCCGGCATTGCGCGCCGCGCCCTGTCCGGCGTTGGCCTGGCTGAGGATCCGCACCGACAGTCGTGTCCTCGCCGCCCACGCGTTCACGCGCTCCAGCGAGCCGTCGGTCGACCCGTCGTCGACGACGATCACCTCGAACCGCTCCGGCGCGATCGTCTGCGCCTCGAGCGAGGCGATGAAGGCGTCGAGGTAGCGGTCCACGTCGTACGCCGCGCTCACGAGCGAGAAGAGGGGCCCCGTCCCGGCTTCGGAGTCGGTGCTCACGGGGACTGCCCCCGGTCGAGAGCGGCGACGACCGCGGGGGAGAGGTAGGGCGCGAGCGTACGGGCGTAGGTCGCGGTCAGGTGCGAGGCGTCGAAGTACACCAGGACGCCGCCGACCACCGGTGCGCACCTGCTCGGGCCGCAGATGTGGTCGGAGAGGTCGACGGTGGAGATCCGCGGGTCGGTCATCGTGCGGGCGAGGTCGTACGCCGGGTCGCGCGCCACCATCGCGTCGCGGTCGGCCGAGCACGTGCCGAGGTCGTCGGGGTGCGCCGCCACGCAGTCGGGGACGGAGTCGAGGCCGGCGTTGCCCGGCGTCGGGGTGTCGTGCAGGACGAGGACCCGAATCCCGGCGGCCGACCATTGCTGGAGGACCTTCGCGGATCCTGCGCGGTAGGCGTCGTAGCTGTCGTCGTAGCTGTGCCCGCGCGCCGACACCGAGATCCGGTCGGTGAGGACGACGAGGTCCGGGTGGTCGTCGGCGACGGCGGCTGCGGTGCGGTGCACCCACTGCCGGCAGGCATCGGTCTGCGCCCCGGTGTCGAACTGCTGGTCGACATCAGCCATCGCGCACTGCGAGGCGAGGTACGTGCGGATCTGCCAGCCGCGACCGCGAGCCAGCTGCTGCAGCGCCGGCAACCATTCGCCGGCATGAGAGTTGCCGACGAGCGCAATCCGGGGTGTGCCGTTGCGGTGCCCGAACCGGCAGGTCTTCGTCGGGAAGTCCGGGACGTAGGAGAAGCAGTCGCGGCCACCGACCGGTGCGTATGCCGCCGACTTGTCCTGGGGGGCAAGCGCGGGGGCCGGCACCGGGTCGGACTTCGACGGCGGGCAGTCGGCGCCCGCGTCGAGGGCGGCTGCGCCGAAGCACGGGCCCATCTTCTTCAGCGCGTGCGAAAGCCGCGCACGCTCGTCGCCCTGGTCGTGCCGGACCTCGGCGAGCTGGGCGGCGGCCATCGCCACGACCACTGCCATGCCGACCGCTCCGGCCAGGTAGGTCGTCCCGAGTCGCCGGGTCCACGCGCCGGTGCGGAAGGGGTCCTCGACCAGCACCTTGGTGACGCCGGCCAGCGCCAGGGTGAGCGCGGTGATCGCCAGCGCGTCGACCGCTCCGATCGATCCCACCAGGGTCGGCGCCAGCGCGATCAGCGGCCAGTGCCAGAGGTACACCGAGTAGGAGACGTCGCCGAGCCACTGGACCGGGCCGGCCGCCATGATCTGGCCCGGCGATCCCGGCCCAGCCTCGCTCCGGGCGGCGATGACGACCACGGCGCCCAGGACCGGCACCAGCGCCAGCGAGCCCGGGAACGGGGTGTCGCCGTCGAAGCGGACGGCGGCGAACGCGATCGCCGCGAGACCGGCCCAGGCCAGCCCGGAACGCAACCCGGAACGCAGCCCGGAACGCAGCCCGGGACGCAGGCCGGAACCCGACGCGTGCCGCGCGCGGGAGCCGGTCGCCCAGAGTGCGAGCAACCCGCCGGCGCCGAGCTCCCAGATCCGGGTCGGCGTGACGAAGTACGCGGCCGCCGGATCGGTCGCGGTGGTGTGGATCGACCACGCGAGGGAGGCGACGCAGACCACGGCGAGTCCGGCGGCGAGGACCTGGTGCCGGGCGCGACGTGCGGCCACGGCGACGAGCGAGAGCAGCAGGATCAGGACCGGCCAGCCGAGGTAGAACTGCTCCTCCACCGACAGCGACCAGAAGTGCTGCACCGGGGTGGCGGCCGCCTCGGCGGCCAGGTAGTCGACGGCGTCATGGGCGAGCAGCCAGTTGACCCGGTACTCCGCGGCGCCGGTCACCTGGCGGGCGGTGTTCTCCCACTGTGTGGCCGGCGCGAGCAGCCTCGAGGCGACCAGCGTCACTGCGAGCACGAGCAGCGACGCGGGCAGCAGCCGCCGGATCCGACGCGCCCAGAAGCCGAGGAGGTCGCGGACGCCCGAGGGAGGTGAGGTGACCAGGTGCGAGGTGATCAGGAAGCCGGAGATCACGAAGAACACGTCCACCCCGACGTACCCGCCGGTCACCCCGTGCGGGAACAGGTGGTAGACGAGCACGAGCGAGACCGCCAGGGCGCGCAGCCCCTGGATGTCGGTCCGCACCCGGTGACCCTCGATCGCCCGTGTCCGCGGGGAGGTCCGGGTGCCGGAGGAGGTGGTGGTCGCAACCGCCACAGACGGACCTTCCTTTCGCTGCCGACCCGGCGAGTCTAGATGGCTCCTACTCACACGAGCGGGTCGTCCTTGCGCACGTCGACGATGTGGCCGGTCTGGTGCGACAGCATCACGTCGAGGGCCGTCCGGGCGACGACAAGTGACTCCAGGAGCGAGCCGGGCGGTTCGTCGCCGAACGCGCGCGTGCGCATCGGCGTGGCCGTGCGCTCGGGGTTGATGCAGTTGATGCGGACGCCGGAGCCCGACCACTCGTCGGCCAGCGCCTGGGTCAGGTTGACCGTGGCCGCCTTGGCCGACGAGTACAGGCTGTAGCCGGCGCGGCCGCGGGTGTAGGAGCTCGAGGTGAACAGCAGCATCGAACCGCGCGTCTTGGCGAGGTGGGGGTAGAACTCCTGGGCGATGAAGACCGGACCGAGGTAGTTGATCTCGGTCGCGGAGTACACGGTCTCCTCGGTGGTCTCGTCGAGCTGGCCGCGGGGGAGCACGCCGGCGCTGTTGACGACGTAGTCGACCTGGCCGCTGTCCTCCACGACCTTCGCCGCGGCCGCGACGATGTCGGCCCGCTTGCCGACGTCGGTGCCGGTGGCCGAGCGGCTGAAGGTGAAGACCCGGGCGCCGTACCCCTCGGCCAGCTTCGCGATGTCGCCGCCGATGCCGTAGGAGCCGCCGAAGACCACCAGGGTGCGGCCCGCCAGCGCCTCGCGATAGCCGTCCTCGGAGAGCGGCACCGGTGCGTCGCTCCCGGTCAGCTGGAACAGCTTGTCGGCGAGGTAGACGTCGATCGGCTCGGTGACCTTCATGTTCCGCTCGTCGCCACGCACGACGTAGATCGGCACCTCCGGCAGGTAGCGCAGCACCACGGTGCAGTCGTCGGTGGCGACGAAGTCGGGGTCGCGGCCGGCTCGAGCGTAGGCCTCCCGGATCACCGGGAGCCGGAACGCCTGCGGCGTCTGCCCCCGTCGGAGCGACGCCCGCGGCGGGATGTCACGGATGGTGTCGTCGGGTGAGACCTCGATGATCGTGTCGGCGCTCGGGATCGCCACGTCGACAGCGGCGTGCACCTGCAGCGCTTCGAAGCACTCGGTGATGATCCGAGCCGTCACGAGCGGCCTGACCGCGTCGTGCAGCAGCACGTTGCACTCCGCGTCACCGGTGGCGCCGATGCGCTCGAGCGCGCGCAACGTGGTGCCGTTGCGGGTGTCGGCACCCTCGAGGATGTCGACGACCTTCGCGTAGCGGCCGGAGCGCACGATCGCGTGCACCGCGTCGAGATGCCCGGGCGCCATCATCACGATGATCTCCTCGACGAGGGGATGCGCGTCGAGGGCCGCGAGCGTGTGCTCGAGGATCGTCCGGCCGGCGATCTTGATCAGCTGCTTGGGAATGTCCAGCCCGACGCGCGCCCCGACGCCGCCTGCGAGCAGGACGGCGACGTTCTTGGTCGGTGCGGCGGTCATGGCCGCAACTCTAGGGGCAGCCCCGAGCGTGTGACCTACCCCACCGTGGCCCCGGGTTCACCCGTGTCCCGAGGCGGCGTAGGCTCGTTGTCGTCATTGAGTAGTCCGGTACCCGCGAGGGACTGGAACGAAAGGCGATGAGTCCAGATGACCCGTATCGGGGTTGTGGGTGCCGGCAGGGTCGGCGCCGTCCTGTCGGCCGCGTTGCGCGCTGCCGGCCACGAGATCGTCGCCGCCGCCGGCGAGTCCAACGCCTCACGCGACCGCATCGACGCGCTGCTGCCAGGCGTACGTCGGGCCAAGCCGACCGAGGTCGCGCGCAGCTGTGACCTGTTGCTGCTGACCGTCCCCGACGACATGCTCGAGAACGTCGTCACCACCATGGTCGGCGCCGGCGCGATCCGGGCCGGCCAGGTCGTCTGCCACACCTCCGGGCGACACGGCCTCGCGGTGATGCACGCCGCCGCCGAGATCGGCGCGCGGCCCCTCGCGCTCCATCCGGCGATGACCTTCACCGGCACTGCGGTCGACCTCGAGCGGCTGTCCGGGTGCGTGTTCGGGGTGACCGCGCGCGACGAGGACCGCGCTCTCGCCGAGTCGCTGGTCGCCGACCTGGGCGGCGTGGCGATGTGGGTGCCGGAGGACAAGCGCACGCTCTACCACGCGGGCCTGGCGCACGGCGCGAACCACCTGGTCACCCTGGTCGCCCAGGCGATGGAGCTGCTCGCCGCGTCAGGCGCCGACGACCCGGCCGCCACCTTGCGACCGCTCCTGTCCGCCGCCCTCGACAACGCGCTGGTCTCCGGCGACGCCGCGCTGACCGGCCCGATCGTGCGGGGTGACGTGAACACCGTGGCCGCCCACCTGACCGAGCTTGCCGAGAACGCCCCGGCCACCATCCCGTCCTACGTCGCGATGGCGAAGGCCACCGCGGATCGGGCCGTGCTCGACGGCCGGCTGTTGCCGTTCAGGGCGGTCAAGATCGTCCGGCTCCTCGATGAGGCGCTCGACCAGGTGGAGCGCCCCACCGCGCCTCGGCGGCACGAGCAGGCGCGGCGTGACCGGACCGACCGGTCGTGACCTCCACCCTCGTGCGCGCGGACACGCGCGGCGAGCTGCAGCACGCACTGGCGGCCGGACGGGTCGCGTTCGTGCCGACGATGGGGGCACTGCACGAGGGCCATCTGTCCCTGATGCGTCGCGCTCGCGAGGAGGCCGGTCCTGACGGGACGGTGGTCGCCTCGGTGTTCGTCAACCCGACCCAGTTCGGTCCCGGTGAGGACCTCGACCGCTACCCGCGGACGCTCGGGGCCGACCTGGAGGCCTGCGCGGCCGTCGGCGTCGACGTCGTGTTCACCCCCACGGTCGAGGAGGTCTACCCCGGTGGTCTCGATGCCGCCGCGGTCGGGGTCAGGATCGACCCGGGGCCGCTGGCGACCGTCCTCGAAGGTGCGTCCCGGCCGGGACACTTCGCCGGCGTGCTGACCGTCGTGGCCAAGCTCTTCGGGCTGGTGCGCCCCGACGTCGCGGTCTTCGGTGAGAAGGACTACCAGCAGCTGGCGCTGATCCGGCGGATGGCCGCGGACCTCTGCCTCGGCGTCGCGGTCGTCGGCGCGGAGACGGTCCGCGAGCCCGACGGCCTGGCGATGTCGAGCCGCAACCGGTTCCTGGACACCGATGCCCGGCTCGACGCGGTCGCCCTGTCCCGGGGCCTCTTCGCGGCGCGCGACTCGGCAGCGAGGGGAGCCGCCGCGGCTC
Organism: uncultured Actinomycetota bacterium; assembly: GCA_963805425.1. Classification (GTDB taxonomy): domain Bacteria; phylum Actinomycetota; class Actinomycetes; order Propionibacteriales; family Nocardioidaceae; genus Marmoricola. Next base: position 478,033 of record CAWDUF010000001.1, read on the forward strand.
TCGGGGCGGCGCGTGCGGAGCTGCGTCGTACCCACCTCGTCGACCTCGACTACCTGGAGATCACTGCTCCCGACCTCGGACCGGCCCCGGTGACCGGCCCGGCCCGGATGCTGGTCGCGGCACGCGTCGGCAGCACCCGCCTGATCGACAACATCGCCCTCGAGCTCGGGCCGGTGGTCGAGCCCAGCCGAGACCCTACGACCGGAGAGTGAACAGATGCTGCGCACCATGATGAAGAGCAAGATCCACCGGGCGACGGTGACCCAGGCCGACCTGCACTACGTCGGCTCGGTGACCGTCGACGAGGACCTGCTCGACGCCGCGGACCTCCTGTCCGGCGAGCTCGTGCACATCGTCGACGTGACCAACGGCGCGCGCCTGGAGACCTACACGATCGCAGGCGAGCGCGGCTCCGGAGTGATCGGCATCAACGGCGCCGCTGCCCGGCTCGTGCACCCGGGCGACGTCGTGATCCTGATCGGCTACGGCCAGATGGACAGCGCCGAGGCGCGCGCCCTCGAGCCGAGCGTCGTCTTCGTCGATGCGGGCAACCGGATCGTCGCGACCGGTTCGGACCCGGCGGCCGCGCTGCCCGGCAGCGGGCTGGTCAGGGGAGACCTCGTCGAGATGAACCGATAGCGTCGCCTGATGGGAATCAGCCTTCCCGAGCGGCTCGCCGCCGGGGACCCCGGCTGGGCCACCGATGCGGATGTCGTCGTGGTCGGGTCGGGCATTGCCGGACTCACGGCCGCGCTGCGGCTGCGCGACCAGGTCGACAAGGTCCTGGTGGTGACCAAGGACGTGCTCTCCGCCGGCTCCACGCAGTGGGCCCAAGGCGGCATCGCGGCGGCACTCGGCCCCGGCGACACCCCTGAGCAGCACGAGACCGACACCCTGGTGGCTGGCGCGGGAGCCTGCGACCGCGACGCGGTCCACGCCCTGGTGACCGAGGGCCCGGAGGCAGTCCGGGAGCTGATCGCCCTCGGCGCGAACTTCGACCACTCACCCGAAGGCGTGCTGTCGCTGACGCGCGAAGGTGGCCACCACCGCGACCGGATCGCTCACGCCGGCGGCGACGCAACCGGAGCCGAGATCCAGCGGGCGCTCGTCGCGGCGATCAAGGCCGCGCCCGACATCGAGGTGATCGAGCACGCACTCGCCGTCGACCTCCTGCTCGATGCCGACGACGCGGTCTGCGGTCTCACCCTGCACGTGATGGGCGAGGGGCAGCGAGACGGCGTCGGTGCCGTGCGCTGCCGGGCGGTGGTGCTGGCTGCCGGCGGGCTCGGCCAGGTCTTCTCGCAGACGACGAACCCCGCGGTCTCCACCGGCGACGGCATGGGCGTCGCGCTCCGGGCAGGCGCCGTGCTGCGCGACCTGGAGTTCGTTCAGTTCCATCCCACGGTGATGTACCTCGGGCCGCAGTCGACCGGTCAGCAGCCGCTGATCTCCGAGGCCGTCCGCGGCGAGGGAGCGTTCCTCGTCGACTGGGCCGGCGACCGGTTCATGCAGGGCCAGCACGAGCTCGCCGACCTCGCGCCGCGCGACGTCGTGGCCAAGGCGATCACCCGGCGGATGCACGAGGAGGGCAAGCCGCACATGTGGCTCGACGCCCGGCACCTCGGCAGTGGTGGTGATCGAGCCGAGTCGAGCTTCTGGGAGAAGCGGTTCCCGACCATCCTGGCCACCGCGAGGTCGCACGGGATCGACCCGGTCACCGAGCTGATCCCGGTGGCGCCGGCGTGCCACTACGCATCCGGTGGCGTCGCGACCGACCTGTGGGGCCGGTCGTCGGTCGTCGGCCTGTACGCCACCGGGGAGGTTGCGTGCTCCGGGGTGCACGGAGCCAACCGGCTGGCGTCGAACTCCCTGCTCGAAGGTCTGGTGTTCTCCCGGCGGATCGCGCAGGTGCTCCCCGCCGAGCTGCGACCGTACGCCGACGCGGTGGCCGATCGCCGCCGCCCCGGCGTGGTCGCCGCGGAGGTCCGCACCGCGATGCAGGCGACGATGACCGAGCGCGTCGGCGTGCTGCGGAGCGCCGATGGCCTCGACCTCGCGGCGAAGGCGCTCGAGGACCTCGCCGGGGCCTCCGGTGACGAGGGCACCGCGGCCTGGGAGACCACCAACCTGGTCTCGATCAGCGCTGCCCTGACCGCCGCGGCAAGGCTGCGCGAGGAGACCCGCGGCTCGCACTGGCGCGAGGACTTCCCCGAGCGTGACGACTCCGACTTCGCGGGTCACTTCGACGTCGTGCTCGTCGACGGGACACCCGAGGTGAGCTTCCGGCCCAGTCCGGCGACAGACGGGGACGCGTCGTGAGCAACCACCCAGCGCCCGCGATCGCCGGCACCCCCTTCGACCTGCTGCCCGACGAGCTCGTGGTCGAGCTCACCGCCGCCGGGCTCGACCCCCGCGCGGTGTACGACGCGATCACCGCCGCCCTGGCCGAGGACCTTCCCCCGGACGGACCCGGCGTCGACGTGACCAGCGACGCGACCATCCCCGCGGACCTCCGTGGTGACGCGGACTTCGGTGCCCGCGAGGGCGGCGTGGTCGCCGGACTGGCCATCGCCGAGCTGGTGTTCGCCGTGGTGCTCGGCGGCGAGGTCGAGATCACCGACCGCGTGCCCGACGGCACCCGGGTCCGTGCGGGCGACGTGGTCATGCGCGTGACCGGGCCGGTGCGAGGCCTGCTGACGGCCGAGCGCACCGCGCTGAACTTCGCGTGCCACCTGTCGGGGGTCGCCACCGCGACGGCGGCCTGGGTCGACGCACTCGCCGGCACGCGCGCTCGGGTCCTCGACACCCGCAAGACGCTGCCCGGCCACCGCGCCCTGCAGAAGTACGCCGTCCGCTGCGGCGGTGGGGTCAACCACCGCTTCAGCCTCTCCGACATGGCCCTGGTCAAGGACAACCACGTGGTCGCGGCCGGTGGCGTCGTCCCGGCCTTCGAGGCGGTGCGGTCGCGCTACCCCGACATCCCGGTCGAGGTCGAGGTGACCGACCTCGACCAGCTCGGGCAGCTGCTGGACGTCGGCTGCGAGCGGATCCTGCTCGACAACATGAGCACCGCGATGATGGCCGAGGCCGTGCGCCTCACGGCCGGGCGTGCGACCCTCGAGGCGTCCGGCGGTCTGACCCACGACCGCGCCCGCGAGGTAGCCGAGACCGGCGTCGACTTCATCTCGGTCGGGGCGTTGACGCACTCGGTGAAGGTCTTCGACATCGGCATGGACCTGCGATGAGCAAAGTGAGCGAGCGCAGCGAGCGAGCAATCAGGCACAGCGACGCGGCGTCAGCCGCGTCCGATGCGCAGCGAGGATGCGGATGACGTTGCTCTGCGCCGACATCGGCAACTCGCACACGACCCTCGGCCTGCTCGACGACGGAGAGGTGATCGAGCACTGGCGGGTGGCGACGCTGGAGAGCCGCACCGCCGACGAGTGGAACGTCCTGATCCGCGGCCTGATCAACCAGAGCCCGCGCAGCGACCTCGCCATGATCGGCGGCATCTCGGTCTGCTCGACGGTCCCGGCGGTGCTGCACGAGTGGCGCGACATGCTCGCCCGCCACTTCGACCAGGTGCCCTCGGTGGTCGTCGAGCCCGGGGTCCGGACCGGCGTACCGGTGCTGATGGACAACCCTCGTGAGGTCGGCGCCGACCGGGTGATCAACGCACTCGCCGCCGCGACGCTGTACGTCGGGCCGGCGATCGTCGTCGACTTCGGCACCGCGACGACGTTCGACGTGGTCAGTCCCAAGGGGGAGTACATCGGCGGCGCGATCTCCCCGGGCATCGACATCTCGCTCGAGGCCCTCGGGCGGCGCGGCGCTCAGCTGCGCAAGGTCGAGCTGCTCCGGCCGCGCTCGGTGATCGCGAAGAACACCGTCGAGGCGGTGCAGTCGGGCATGGTCTTCGGCTTCGCCAGCCAGGTGGACGGCATCGTCGGCCGGATCATCGCGGAGCTCGGCGTCGAGACCGCGTCGGTCAACGTGATCGCCACCGGCGGACTCGCCCCGGTCGTCGTCGACGAGTGCCGCTCGATCACCGAGCACCAGCCCTGGCTCACCCTGCGCGGCCTGGAGCTGGTCTTCGAGCGCAACCGTTGATCGTCGGTCCGGCTACTTCGCGCAGCTGACGTCGGAGTCCGGGAGCGTCCACGGGCATCCGTCCGGGCCGATCGGCGGCTCCGGGATCACCAGCACGGGGTCGGTGACGATCGTGGTGAAGGCGTCGACCGGCAAGCGCCAGAGCTGGTTGGCCGTCCTCAGGTCGGGTGCCTTGACGGTCTCGGTCGCCGTGGTCAGGAAGCTCTCACTGTGCACGACTTCGACGATGCGCTGGAAGTAGATCTCGTCGGGGTCGATCGGACCGCTACCGCCGGGGCTGTTCGCCGTGGTCACGCCGGTGCGGAGCTCTTCGCGAGTGACCACACCCAGGGTCCCGTCGGGGAAGTCCGCGATCGGCCGCACGGCCATCACCCTGGTCGTGACCAGGTCGCCCGACCCGCTGGTGGTCACCTCGCAGCTGAGGTCGTAGCCGGCTGCCAGGTCCCGGTCGCAGTTCTTGCGCACGCCGCCTTCGGCTTCGGATCGTGCGTGCATCAGTGAGACCGACACCCGTCGGTCGCCGCCCTCGGCGCCGTAGGTGACGGCCATGCTGCTGGCCTTGTCGTAGTACTTGGGGGTGAGCGCGTTGCCCTGGCTGTCAGCGGCTCTGAACGCCGCCGGGCCGAGTCCGTCGAGACCTGCTCCGAGCGTCGCCCTGGTGTGCTCCTCGAGGATCCCCGGCATCGCCTGGGCGTCGTAGTGCGCCAGGGCGTGCGCCGTGGCCGGGTCGATCCCGGTGCGGTCGTCCCCCGAACCGTGGGAGCCGCCCCACGGCAGCATCGGGACGGCGACGACGGCTGCCGCCGCGACGAGGACGCCGGCGAACCCGCGTCGGGCGCGGCGGCGCACCAGCGTCCGGCGCCCGAGCGCCATCGAGGTCTCCGCCGACAGCGCGAACGGCGGCTCCTGCTCCTGCACGTGCCCGCGGAGCAGCGTGGACAGTTCGTGATCGGTCATGAGGTCTCCTCGGTCAGCACGAGCTCGGGCAGATGCGCGCGCAGGGTGGCGAGCGCGCGGGAGGTCTGGCTCTTGACGGTGCCCTCGGCGATCTCGAGCACCCGCGCGACCTCGGCGACCGGCAGGTCGTCGAGGAACCGCAGTGCGACGATCGCGCGCTGCTGCGGCGGCAACAGGTCGAGTGCATGGCCGACGTCGAGCGGGGTGTCGTCGGGGCCGGGCGACGGTCGGTCCGGAGGCGTGTCGGTGACGTGGTCCCGGCGGTGACGTCGCAGCCAGCCGAGCGCCTCGTTGACCACGATCCTGCGGGCGTAGGCCTCGAGCGTCTCCGGGCGCACCCGGGGCCACACGACGTACAGCCGGGCGAAGCCGAGCTGGGTGACGTCCTCGGCTGCATGCCAGTCCCTCAGGATCAGGTACGCCGTGCGCCGCAACGCAGGTGCGCGAGCCCCGAAGAACTCGCTGAACCGCTCGTCGCGCCGCATCCGTCAAGCCTCTCGTCGTCGGGTTCCCTGCCCTGTCTATGCGCGGAGGAGGCCAACAGGTTCGCATCCGCCGGCGAATTCTTCGCGAGCTTCACGCGCCGATAGCCTTGGCCCCATGACCGACCAGCCCGATCCCGCTTCCGACGCTGATCCTGGTGACAGCGTGCCGGAGCAGATGCAGGTACGCCGGGACAAGCGGGCCCGGATGCTGACGGCCGGCCGGGAGGCCTACCCGATCCACGTGGAGCGCACCCACACGATCAGGCAGATCCGGGAGCGCTACGACCCGGCCCTCGAGGCGGGAGAGCTCGAGCCGGACACCCACACCGGCGACGTCGTCGCGATCACCGGCAGGGTGATCTTCCTCCGCAACACCGGCAAGCTCTGCTTCGTCCGCCTGCGGGAGGGCGACGGCACCGAGATCCAGGTGATGCTGTCGCTGGCCGAGCTCGGTGAGGAGTCGCTGGCGGACTTCAAGGCTCTGGTCGACCTCGGCGACCTCCTCGCGGTCCGGGGCGAGGTCGTCACCAGCCGGCGCGGTGAGCTGTCGGTCCAGGCAACTTCATGGCAGCTGGCCGCGAAGACGCTGCGACCGCTGCCCAACGAGCACAAGCCGCTCTCCGACGAGGCCCGGATCCGGCTGCGCTACGTGGACATGATGATCCGGCCTGAGCCCCGTGAGATGGTGCGCACCAAGGCAACGGTGCTGCGCAGCCTGCGCTCGACCCTCGACGAGCAGGGCTACCTCGAGGTGGAGACGCCGATCCTGCAGCTGACCAACGGCGGCGCCGCGGCGCGGCCGTTCCGCACCCACCTCAACGCGCTCGACCAGGACATGCTGCTGCGGATCGCGCTCGAGCTCGACCTCAAGCGCGCGATGATCGGCGGCGTCGAGAAGGTCTACGAGATCGGGCGCACGTTCCGCAACGAGGGCCTGGACTCCACCCATGCCGCGGAGTTCTCGATGCTCGAGGCCTACCAGGCCTACGGCGACCAGTTCACGATGATGGACCTCACCCGCGACCTCGTGGTCAACGCTGCGCGCGCGGTCGGGAAGACGGTCGTGCCGGCACGCGACGGGTCGGAGATCGACCTCGAAGGCGAGTGGCGGCAGGCGCCGATCTTCGATCTGGTCTCCGCCGCGATCGGTGAGGAGATCACCGTGGAGACATCTGCGGAAACACTGCGAAAGTACGCCGATGCGCGGAACGTCGAACTGCAGCCGAAATGGAATGCCGAAGACATCGTCGTCGAGCTCTTCGAGCAGCTGGTCGAGGATTCCCTCATTCAGCCGACTTTCGTGATGGATTACCCGTCCTCGGTCAAACCGCTTGCCAAGGCGCATCGCGAGAAGCCCGGCGTGAACGAGGCCTGGGACCTCATCATCAACGGCGTCGAGCTCGCCCCGGCGTACTCCGAGCTCAACGACCCCGTCGTCCAGCGGGAGCGCCTGACCGCGCAGTCCCGGCTGGCCGCAGCCGGTGACCCCGAGGCGATGGAGCTCGACGAGGTGTTCCTCAAGGCGATGGAGTACGGCATGCCGCCGGCGGGCGGCATGGGCATGGGCGTCGACCGGCTGGTCATGCTGCTCACCGGCGCGGGTATTCGGGAGACGATTCTCTTTCCCTTGCTCCGCCCCGAATGAATGTTTCCGGGATTCTTGGGTTAATGTGTCGCCGTCGGGGAAATCTAGACGGAAACGGTGAATCATGGCGCAGCAGGTGAACATTGTCCTGGTCGACGACATCGACGGCGCTCCTGCCACGGAGACGGTGAGCTTTTCTCTCGATGGCAAGGAATACGAAATAGACCTGAGCGCAAAGAATGCCGCAAAGCTCCGCGACGCTTTCGCGCCCTACATCGGCCACGCCCGCAAGGCTGCCGGCCGCCGCCGCGGCGCTCGCGCCGCCAGCGGCCCGAGCCCGGCCGACATCCGGGCGTGGGCCCGCGACAACGGCTTCGACGTGCCCGATCGGGGCCGGGTCTCCTCCGAGGTCCGCGACGCTTACGCCGCGGCGCACTGATCCCGGCCGCCGGCGCCGGTCGGACCTGGTGACCCGCGGCCTCCGGAGCGGGGACCAACGTCCCTGTCCGGGGTGTCGGCACGTTCCTACGCTGAAGCCATCTCCGGGTCAGGAGGTCGACGGTGGACGTGAACCGACCGGTGCCGGACGAGCAGTGCTGGATCCGCCTGAGCGAGCCGTGCCGCCTCTGTGTGCCGGGTGCGACCGGACCACTCGACTGCGGGCTGGTCTACCTCGTGATGACCGACCCGGACCTGAGCGCCGCACTCGCCAGGATGCGCGCCGAGCATGTCCCCGTGGGGCGGCGATCCGCCGGCAAGTCTGTTCGCTGAGAGCGAAGACGGCATTTCGCCGGAACACGTAGGGTGGATCCAGGGTTCTTCCGGCGTGCGGGCCGCGCGCTGGCCCGACCCGTGAGTCTGAGGAGCGATGCCCATGTTCGAACGGTTCACCGACCGTGCTCGACGCGTTGTCGTGCTGGCCCAGGAAGAGGCCCGCATGCTGTCGCACAACTACATCGGCACCGAGCACATCCTGCTCGGGCTGATCCACGAGGGCGACGGCATCGCGGCGAAGGCACTGGAGAGCCTCGGGATCTCGCTCGAGGGCGTCCGTGCCCAGGTGGAGGAGATCATCGGCCAGGGCCAGCAGGCCCCCAGCGGCCACATCCCGTTCACCCCCCGTGCCAAGAAGGTGCTCGAGCTGTCCCTGCGCGAGGCGCTGCAGCTCGGCCACAACTACATCGGCACCGAGCACATCCTGCTCGGCCTCATCCGTGAGGGCGAGGGTGTTGCCGCCCAGGTGCTGCAGAAGCTGGGTGCCGACCTCAACCGGGTCCGCCAGCAGGTGATCCAGCTGCTGTCTGGCTACCAGGGCAAGGAGGCGCAGACGGCCGGTACGGCGCCCGAGGCGGCCCCGTCCAGCAGCCTGGTGCTCGACCAGTTCGGCCGCAACTACACGCAGGCGGCCAAGGAGGGCAAGCTCGACCCCGTCATCGGTCGCGAGAAGGAGATCGAGCGGGTCATGCAGGTGCTGTCCCGCCGTACCAAGAACAACCCGGTCCTCATCGGCGAGCCAGGCGTCGGCAAGACCGCGTGCGTCGAGGGCCTGGCCCAGTCGATCGTCCGCGGCGACGTTCCGGAGACGCTGAAGGACAAGCAGATCTACTCCCTCGACCTCGGTGCGCTGGTCGCCGGCTCGCGCTACCGCGGCGACTTCGAGGAGCGGCTGAAGAAGGTCCTCAAGGAGATCAAGACCCGCGGCGACATCATCTTGTTCATCGACGAGCTGCACACGCTCGTCGGCGCGGGTGCTGCCGAGGGTGCGATCGACGCGGCCTCGATCCTCAAGCCGATGCTGGCGCGCGGCGAGCTGCAGACGATCGGCGCGACCACGCTCGACGAGTACCGCAAGCACCTGGAGAAGGACGCCGCCCTCGAGCGCCGCTTCCAGCCGATCCAGGTCGCCGAGCCGACGATCGCGCACACCATCGAGATCCTCAAGGGCCTGCGCGATCGCTACGAGGCGCACCACCGGGTCACGATCACCGACGAGGCGCTGGTGGCCGCGGCGACGCTGGCCGACCGCTACGTCTCCGACCGGTTCCTGCCCGACAAGGCGATCGACCTCATCGACGAGGCCGGCTCGCGGCTGCGCATCCGCCGGATGACCGCGCCGCCGGACCTGCGCGAGTTCGACGACAAGATCGCCGACGTCCGCCGCCGCAAGGAAGGCGCGATCGACGGCCAGGACTTCGAGGCCGCCGCCCGTCTTCGCGACGAGGAGAAGCAGCTGATCCTGGCCAAGGCCGAGCGTGAGAAGCAGTGGCGTGCCGGTGACATGGACGTCGTCGCCGAGGTCGACGAGGAGCTCATCGCCGAGGTCCTCGCGGTCGCGACCGGCATCCCGATCGTGAAGCTCTCCGAGGAGGAGTCGACCCGGCTGCTCAAGATGGAGGACGAGCTGCACAAGCGGGTCATCGGCCAGGAGGAGGCCGTCAAGGCGCTCAGCCGGGCGATCCGGCGCACGCGTGCGGGCCTGAAGGACCCGAAGCGTCCCGGCGGCTCGTTCATCTTCGCCGGTCCGTCCGGCGTCGGTAAGACCTGGCTGTCCAAGACGCTCGCGGAGTTCCTGTTCGGCGACGAGGACGCGCTGATCCAGCTCGACATGTCGGAGTTCTCCGAGAAGCACACCGTGTCGCGGCTGTTCGGCTCGCCCCCGGGCTACGTCGGCTACGAAGAGGGCGGCCAGCTCACCGAGAAGGTGCGCCGCAAGCCGTTCTCCGTGGTGCTCTTCGACGAGGTCGAGAAGGCACACCCGGACATCTTCAACAGCCTGTTGCAGATCCTGGAGGAAGGCCGCCTGACCGACAGTCAGGGCCGGGTCGTGGACTTCAAGAACACCGTGATCATCATGACCACGAACCTCGGCACCAAGGACATCTCGAAGGGCGTCAGCCTGGGCTTCGGCAACGCCTCCGACGTGGCCGGCACCTACGAGAAGATGAAGGCGAAGGTCTCCGAGGAGCTCAAGCAGCACTTCCGGCCGGAGTTCCTCAACCGTGTCGACGAGATGATCGTGTTCCCGCCGCTCACCAAGGAGCAGATCATCTCCATGGTCGACAACATGATCGCCTCCGTCGAGCTGCGGCTGAAGGACCGCGACATGTCGATCGAGCTGACCCAGGCCGCGAAGGACCTGATGGCCACGAAGGGCTTCGACCCCGTGCTCGGTGCGCGTCCGCTGCGGCGCACCGTCCAGCGCGAGATCGAGGACGTGCTCGCCGAGAAGATGCTGTACGGCGAGGTCGGCCCCGGCCAGATCGTGCTGGTCGACGTCGACGGCGAGGGTCCGACGGCAGGGTTCACCTTCCGGGGCACCGCCCGCGCCGAGCTGCCCGACCTGCCGCCGGTCGAGGTGGCTGCCGACGGCGAGACCATCTGACCCGAGAGACCGTCCTGAGAACGGGCGGACCTGGCGAACGTGCCGGGTCCGCCCGTTCTGGTCTCCGGCCGGACCGGTGGCCCCACCTCCGCGCTCAGCCGGGCAGTGAGTAGCCCTCGTCGTGGGCCACGACGAGCCCGTCGTCGAGGAGGGACGCAAGCGCCCGAGCCCGCTGCGCGACGTCGTCCCACGCAGCGTCGAGCCGTTCCCCGGCCACGACGGTGTCGGCATCGCGCAGCACCGCCAGCAGCCGGCCGCGACACTGCCGGTCGGTCCCGGCGTAGGTCTGAGCGCGGCGCGGCGGCCCGTCGTACGGCGGTCGCCCCGCCAGCTGCCAGGCGCACTGCTGCGCCAACGGGCAGCTCGTGCAGCGCGGTCCGTTGGCCGAGCACACCAGGGCGCCGAGCTCCATCACCGCGACGGCCCACAGCTCGGGCTGCTCGTCGGGCACGAGCGACGCCGCGAGCTCTCGCTCGGCCCGCGTGACCGCCGCGGGCGGGAACTCCGCCGCCGAGATCGCGCGCGCTAGCACCCGGCGCACGTTCGTGTCGAGCACCGCGTGGGAGCCGCCGAAGGCGAAGGACGCGACCGCGGCGGCGGTGTAGTCGCCGACGCCCGGCAGTGCGAGCAGCTCCTCGTAGCGATCCGGCACCTCGCCGTGGTGGTCGTTCGTGATCGCGACCGCGCACGCGTGCAGCCTCAGCGCGCGACGCGGGTAGCCCAGCCGGCCCCAGGCGCGCACCGCCTCCCCGCCCGGCTCCGCGGCCAGGTCCGGTGGAGCCGGCCACCGCTCCATCCAGGCCTCGTACACCGGCAGCACCCGGGAGACCGGGGTCTGCTGGAGCATGAACTCCGAGACCAGCACCGCCCAGGGGCTGGTGCCGGGTCGCCGCCAGGGCAGGTCGCGCGCCGCCGCGGCGTACCAGTCGAGGACCGGCTCGAGCAGCGCGTTCACAGCGTCACCCTACGGTGCGCCTCCGCCACCCCGGGAGCGAACTTTCCTAACGTCGGTCCATGCGCACCGCGGCCAACCCCCGACGTCGGCTGCCCGCGCGCGTCTACTGGTTCCGCCGAGCGATGGTGCTGGTCACGGCGCTCGCGCTGGTGTTCGCGATCGGCCGGATCCTGACCGGTTCGGGCGGATCTGCTCCGGAGGACACCGCGAGCGTGACCGCGGGGTCGCCCTCGCAGACGCCGACCGTGACGCTCGGCGTCGCCGGACCGCGTCCGGTCCAGGTGACGGGCCAGGTCCTCCACCCCAGCCCCACCGGTACGCCGATCGTGCTGGCCGCTCCGAGTGGTCCCTGTGCGGTCGACGAGATCAGCGTGACCCCGACCGTGCCGCAGGCCGTGGCCGGGCGCAGGGTGGACCTGGTGCTCGAGCTCACCGGCATCCGACCGGCATGCACGTTCGCGGTGACCAGGCACACGCTGGTGGCGAGGATCACCTCCGGCAAGGACCGGATCTGGACCACCCAGGACTGCCCGGGGGCCGTCAAGGACGCCACCGTGGTGGTCCGCAGCGCGACACCGACGAAGGTCGTCGTGCCCTGGAGCGGTCGTCGCTCCGACGACGAGTGCACCCGGGCCACCCCGTGGGCACTGGCCGGCTACTACCACCTCACCGCCGCCGCGATCGGGTCCGAGCCCGGTGACGCCCAGTTCCGGCTCACCAGTCCCCCGCGGGCGATCATCACCAAGACCGCGCACCCGAAGAAGAAGCACCAGAAGGTCGACTGAGCGCGGCTCAGCTTTCGAGCTGCCGTCGCGGGTTCGCTCAGACGTACCTCTCGAGGATGCTGGACTCGGCCAGTCGGGAGAGTCCCTCGCGCACGCTCCGGGCGCGGAGCTCGCCGACGCCCTCGACGATCTGCAGCTCCTCGACTCCGGCCGAGAGCAGCTTCTGAAGGCTGTCGAACTGGTCGATGAGCCCGTCTACGACGGGGCTGGGGAGTCGCGGCACCTTGGCCAGCAGCCGGTAGCCGCGCGGCGTCACCGCACCCTCGAGGTGCTCGCCCTGGCGCAGGCCGAGGGCCCTGGCGACCATCGAGATGTCCACGAGGTCGGTCGGCGAGAGGCCCTCGAGGTCGGCGAGCACCTGATCGGACGTCCGCTTGCGGCGGCCCGAGGGCAGGTAGTCGCGCACCACCAGCTCGCGCTCGGCGTCGACACCGGTGATCAGCTCCTCGAGCTGCAGCGAGAGCAGCCGGCCGTCGGTGCCGAGCTCCAGGACGTAGTCCTCGATCTCGCGAGCGATGCGCGTCACCATCTCCAGGCGCTGGGCGACCACGGCGACGTCGCGCACGGTCACGAGGTCCTCGATCTCGAGCGCCGACAGTGTGCTCGAGACCTCGTCGAGGCGCAGCTTGTACCGCTCGAGCGTCGCGAGCGCCTGGTTGGCACGGGAGAGGATCGACCCGGAGTCTTCGAGGACGTACCGGGTCTCGCCGACGTACGCCGCGATGATCTGCATCGACTGCGACACCGAGATCACCGGGAAGCCGCTCTGCTTCGCGACCCGGTCGGCCGTGCGGTGCCGGGTGCCGGTCTCCTCGCTGGGGATGGTGTGGTCGGGCATCAGGTGGACGTTGGCCCGGTGGATCAAGGAGACGTCCGCGTTGAGGATGATCGCGCCGTCCATCTTCGCCAGCTCGCGCAGACCGGTCGCTGTGAACGGCACGTCGAGGGTGAACCCTCCGGTCGAGATCGTGTCGACGACCTTGTCGTGGCCCATCACGATCAGGGCTCCGGTGCGGCCGCGAAGGATCCGCTCGAGCCCGTCGCGCAGGGACGTGCCCGGCGCGATGCTGGCGAGGGTCGCGCGCAGGCGTTCGGCCTCCTGCGCGTCGTCGGCGGCTACCACGCGGCTGAGTCTAGGGTCCCGAAGCGCATGCTCCGACCGACTTTGGTATTCACGGCCGCCTGCGGCTGCCGACGCCTACTCCCTGTGCTCCGGCGGCTCCGGCTGCGCAGGGGCCAGCGTGGGGTAGGACGTCGGGTAGAGGCCGGCAGCGAAGCCGAAGACGGTGTCGCCTTCGCGGGGGAGCTGCGCGAACTCCTGGATCAGGTCCTCCACCTTGCTCCAGAACTCCCGAGCCGTCGATCTGGCGATGCGAGCGTGCCGGCCGTTGGCCCACATCGTGTCGGCGAGGTAGGCCTCCTCGGACTCCTGGGCTGCCTCGGCCAACGGGTGCGCCCACGGGGGCGGGGAGACGTCCTCGGTCCGCACCTGGCCGATGAAGAACAGTCGTGCGGTGCGGCCGTAGAACCGCTCCTCGATCGCGCGGACCCGGCGGGTGCGGACCACCTTGAACATCCCTGCCTCGACCAGCACGTTCACGTGGTGCGCAACGGTGCTCTTCGGCCGCTGGACCGCCGCCGCGAGCTCGGAGACCGTCGCGGCCCGCTCGAGCACGAGCTCCAGCAGCGTCGAGCGCAACGGGTGCGCCAGCGCCCGCAGCTCGTGCGACTGGCTGACCACGACGCGGTCGAGCAGCTCGTAGTCGGGGGAAACTCCGTCGGAGCTATTGATCGACATGGTTCGAACATTCTAGACTTCCCGATCATTACCACTGACATTTCGGGAGGCGTTTTCGATGGCCGAGGTCTTGATGTTCCATCACATCCAGGGGCGTACGCCGGGCATGGCGGCGTTCGCCGACGAGCTGCGGGCGGCGGGGCACACCGTGCACGACCCTGACTTCTTCGAAGGCCGCGTCTTCGCGACCATCGCGGAAGGCGCGGCCTACGCCAACGGTGATGATCACCCCGACTTCGCCGCGCTCGCGGACGAGGTGGCCCGACCGCTGCCGGCCGATATCGCCTACCTCGGGTTCTCGTTCGGCGTGATGCAGGCGCAGCGACTGGCCCAGACCCGCGAAGGCGCGGCGGGAGCGGTGCTGGTGGACGCGTGCCTCCCGGTCACCGGCGAGTGGGCCATCGGCCCCTGGCCGACCGGCGTGCCGGTGCAGATCCACGGGATGGATGCCGACGAGTTCTTCGCCGGCGACGGCGACATCGACGCAGCGCAGGAGATCGTGGAGACCGCCGGACCGGGTGCCGAGCTGTTCGTCTATCCCGGCGACCGGCACCTGTTCGCCGACAGCTCGCTGCCGTCCTACGACGCCGAGGCCGCCGACCTGCTGCTGCGGCGCACGCTGGCGTTCCTCGAGGGGTTGGCGCCCTAGGCGTCCTCGCGCCGGGCCACGTCGTCACCCATGCCGAGGATCTCCAGTGCCCGGGCGACGTTGTCGACGTCGACGACGCGCATGCCGTCCATCACCCGGCTGTGGCCGACGGACTCCGGGGACTGGGCCGGCACGACCGCCGAGCGAAAGCCCATCCGGCCGGCCTCGGCCAGCCGGATGCCCAGGTCGCGGACCCGGCGCAACTCTCCGGAGAGACCCAGCTCGCCGACCGCCACGACCTGACGGCCGAGGGGCTCGCCGCGGTGTGCGGAGACGATGGCCAGCGCGATCGCCAGGTCATTGCTCGGCTCGATGAGACGTGCCCCGCCGACGCTGGAGACGAAGACGTCGTACTGGTGCAACCGGATGCCGGCGTGCTGCTGGAGGATCGCGAGGATCATCGCCACCCGCGACGGGTCGATCCCCGACACCGTCCGGCGCGGTCGCTCCGATGCGGAATGGGTGACCAGCGCCTGGACCTCGCTGAGCAGGGGACGACGACCCTCCATCGCGACCGCCACGCAGGTGCCGGCGACCGGGCCGTGTCGGCTGTCGAGGAACAGGCCGGTCGGATCGGTGATGGCGACGATGCCCTCGGCCGACAGGTCGAAGCAGCCGACCTCGTCGACCGGCCCGAAGCGGTTCTTCACCGCGCGCACCATCCGCAGCCGTGAGGACCGGTCGCCCTCGAAGTGCAAGACGACGTCGACGAGGTGCTCGAGGACGCGCGGGCCGGCGATGGAGCCGTCCTTGGTGACGTGGCCGACCAGCACCAGGGTGATGTTGCGGAGCTTGGCCATCCGGATCAGGGCGGCCGCGACCTCCTTGACCTGGGTGACCCCGCCGGGCACGCCGTCGACGTCGCCGGCGCTGATCGTCTGGATCGAGTCGATCACCAGCAGCGTCGGCTTGACCTCCTCGACGTGGCCGAGCACCGCGCCGAGGTCGGTCTCGGCGGCGAGGTAGAGCTCGTCCTGGATGCCGCCGGTGCGGTCGGCACGCATCCGGACCTGGGCCGCCGACTCCTCGCCGGTGAGGTAGAGCGTGCGATGGCGGTAGCGCGCCGTCTGCGCGGCGACCTCGAGAAGCAGCGTCGACTTGCCGACGCCGGGCTCACCGGCGAGCAGGATCGCGGCGCCGGGCACCAGGCCGCCGCCGAGAACCCGGTCGAGCTCGGGCACACCGCTGCTGCGCGACTGCGCGTCCTCGACCGGGATCTCGCTGATCGGCAGCGCGGGCGTGCTGACCGGCCCCGCCTGCACCCGGCTTCGCGGTGCGGCACGCTCGACGACCGTGCCCCACGCCTGGCACTCGCCGCAGCGTCCCACCCATTTTGCCGTCTGCCATCCGCACTCGCTGCAGAGGTACGCCGCCGCCGCAGTCGTCTTGCTCTTCGCCATGGTTCGAACATATGTGCCCATGCCGACAGGATCGGTCAGGCGCGCGAGCCGCTCCTATGATTGGATCGATCCACACAGCAGCGGTCGAAGCCACGGGCGCACGGTGGTCCAGGACTTGTGAGGAGGAGGCGATGAGTCCGACCCGACGACTCACCGACCCGTATCCGACCCTTGCCACGGTCGCCGAACGCGCCGGTGTCTCCCGCCAGACCGTCTCCAACGCGCTGAACAATCCCGAGCTGCTCCGCGAGGACACCCTGGAGCGGGTCCAGGCCGCGATCGCCGAGCTCGGCTACACGCCGAACCGCGCGGCCCGTCAGCTGCGCACCCGGGCCTCCCACATGATCGGGCTGCGCTTCGAGCCGGCGGAGGAGGGCACCAGCAACGCGCTGATCGACCGCTTCCTGCACACGCTGGTGGAGACCACCGCGATGACCGGCCACCACATCCTGCTGTTCTCCGGGGACGTCGAAGACCCGTTGGACGGCTACGACGAGCTGCTCCGCGCCACCGCCGTCGACGCGTTCGTGATCACCGACACCTATGCCGGCGCCGCGGAGACCGAGCTGCTGCGCCGCGTGGGCGCGCCGTTCGTCACCTTCGGCAGGCCCTGGGACGATCCTGCCGCCGCGCATCCCTGGGTCGACGTCGACGGGGCCCGCGGTGCGTGCCTGGCGACCCAGCACCTGATCGGGATCGGGCACCGCCAGGTCGCGTGGGTCGGCTGGGAGGAGACCTCCAGGATCGGCGAGGACCGGCGGTCCGGCTGGGCCGGCGCGATGGCGGCGGAGGGCCTGGACACGGCCGGGCTCGGCGTACGCACGACCGACAACCTCGACGCCGCACGCATGGAGGCGCACAAGCTGCTCGACGCGGGCGTCACCGGCTTCGCGTGCGCGAGCGACACGATCGCGATCGGGGTGCTGCACGCGCTCCAGGAGCGCGGACTGCGTCCTGGCCACGACGTCGGCGTGGTCGGCTTCGACGACTCCCTCGGTGCGCACGTGACCTGGCCGGGGCTCACCTCGGTGCGCCAGCCGCTGGAGCAGGTGGCGGTCGAGATCGTCGAGATCCTGCACACCGTCCTGTCCCACAAGCCGGTCGAGCAGGTCGGGCGGATGCTCGAGCCCACCTTGGTGGTACGACGCTCGACCGTGCCCGACGCGCCGCGTCCGGGTGCCCCGAAACCTGCGCCGCCTCAGTAGCGGCGCCACCAGAGGTTCACCGCGTAGTCGACGCCGGTCGCGTCCGGCTCCTCGGCGAGGACCTCCTCGGCGACGACGGTCGGCAGCTCGATCCGCACCACGGCCTCGAAGTCGTCACGGGAGTCGAAGGTCCAGGCGATGTCGAGCCGCTCGCGCGACCACCCGTGCAGCGACCAGAACCGCTCGACCGCGCCGGGGTCGACCTCGGGGAAGCCGCGCCGGAACCACCCCCCGAAGGTCGAGCGCTCCGGGTCGTTGTCGATCACGAACACGGTGCCCCCGCGCCGCATCACCCGGTCGAGCTCGGCCAGACCGGGCTCGCTGCCGGGCCCGAAGAAGTAGGCCCACCGGGCGTGCGCGACGTCGACCGACGCGGCCGGCACCGGCAGCGCGCCGGCCGCACCGGTGAGCACGCTGACGGTGCGGAGGCGGCGTACCCGGCGCCGGGCGATCGCGGCGACCGGCTCGTGCGGCTCGACGCCCGTGACGGTGCGTGCGGTGGTGGCGAACAGCGGCAGGTGGAAGCCGGTGCCGCAGCCGACGTCCAGCACGTCGAGGCCGGCCCAGTCGGCGCGTTCCCGCATCGCGTCCCACAGCACTCCGGCCCGGTCGACTGCGTGGTTCTCGACCTCGTAGGTGGCCGGGCTGTGCCAGATGTTCGGGCTGGGTCTGATGTCTGGTTCCGGCTGCACTGCAGACTGCCTGTGGTTGCGGAGCCCGCCGTGGCTCAGATCCGGACGAGGCCGTTCGGGGTCTGGAAGCTCACCGCGGTGAGTCCCGGTGTGCCGTTCGGTGCGACCCACTCGACCTTGACGTCCTCGAGCGGCCGCTCGACCGGCTGGCCGAGCCACTCCGACACCCGGGCCGGGTCGCCGGCGATCTCGAGGGACTCCAGCGAGATCCGGCCGGAGCTGCCGGCGGAGGGGTGGTCGGCGGGATCGCCCTCCCACTGCACGAAGAACGGCAGCTGGGGGTCGGCCTGCAGGCCCTTGACGCCGAGCTGCTTCCAGAGCAGCTCGTGACCGTCGGGGCGGTGCCGGTTGCCGTTGACAGCGGCGCGACCGAGCCGGGTCTCCAGCGGCGCGATGTCGTCGACCGCGATCACCCAGCCGAGCCAGCCGCCGCCGAGCTCGGAGCGGGCGCGCACGGCCTGGCCGAACGGAGCCTTGTCCGACGCGGGGTGGTCGAGCACCTCGACCAGCTCGATGTAGGTGTCGTCGGTCAGCGGCAGGATCCGGTTGCGGGTGCCGAAGCGCGGGTGCACGCCACCGTCCTGGAAGTCCTCACCCAGGAGACCGGAGAGTCGCTCGGCAGTGGCGGGGAGGCCGCCGGGACCGGCGGCGAAGACGATGTGGTCGAGACGCATGGTTGATTCTGACTCGGCCCGCTCCGGGGCCTGACACCGGGGTCGGGATCCGCTCAGCAAACGCTCAGGAAGGGCGTCGCTCCGCGGCCACGGTTGCCGGGTGCAGGGCCAGGGCCGACCGCGATCGCAGGTGCCGCTCGCACGCGGCGGCGAGGACGTCGTAGGCCGGTTGGCCCATCAGGGCGATCAGCTCGTTGGCGTTCGACAGGTACACCGGCTCGGCACCGATGTGCGCCTCGGTGTTGCCCGAGCAGTACCAGTCCAGGTCGTGTCCGCCCGGCCCCCAGCCGCTGCGCTCGTACTCCCCGATGCTGATCTCCTGGTACGACGTGCCGTCTGCCCGCTCGACGTCGCGGAACGTGCGCCGGATCGGGAGCTGCCAGCAGACGTCGGGCTTCGTCTCGACGAAGTGGACGTCCTCGCGCAGGGCCAGTGCGTGCAGCGCGCAGCCGTATCCGCCGGCGAAGTCGCGGCTGTTGTGGAAGATGCACGCACCGTCGACGGTCCGGGTCTTGCGCTCGCCGTCCTCGAGCTCGGTCCATCGCTTGCGCGAGAGCCTGCCCTTGCTGGTCAGTGCGAGCTGCCTCTTCTCCCACAGGTCGTCGTCGAGTCGCTCTGCCCAGCCGGCGACCCGCTCCTCGTCCTCGGCGTCGGAGAAGTGCGCACCGAGGGCGCAGCAGCCGGCGTCGGGCGAGGTCGCGTAGATGCCCTGGCAGCCCTGGCCGAAGATGCACGTCCAGCTCGACGTGAGCCAGGTCAGGTCGCAGCGGAACACCTGGCCGTCGTCGGCAGGGTCGACGAACTCCAGCCAGGCGCGCGGAAACACGGGATCCACTTCGGGCACGCAGGAACCCTACGCTGCGTGCGACTCCCGGCACGCACGCACCGGACGCCGCATGAGGGGGGAGCCGTTGGTCGCGTAGCCTCGAATCATGCGGCTGGGCGTTCTCGACATCGGCTCGAACACGGGCCACCTCCTCGTCGTCGACGCGCGCGGGGGCGCCGCGCCGATGCCCGCATCGTCGTACAAGGAGCCGTTGCGGCTCGCCGAGCACCTCGACTCCGACGGCGCGATCACCCAGGTGGGTGTCGCCGCGCTGACCGAGTTCGTCGGCAACGCCCTGGAGCTGGCGGAGGACAAGGGCTGCGAGGAGACCTACGCGTTCGCCACCTCCGCGATCCGCGAGGCCAGCAACGCCGACGAGGTCCTCGACCACGTGCAGGAGTCCACCGGCAAGCAGGTCGCGGTGCTGTCGGGGGAGGACGAGGCCCGGCTGACCTTCCTCGCCGTACGACGCTGGTTCGGCTGGTCGTCTGGCCGACTCGGGGTCTTCGACATCGGTGGCGGCTCACTGGAGATCGCGTCGGGCGCCGCGGAGGCGCCGGAGGTCGCGTGGTCGCTCCCGCTCGGCGCCGCCAGGCTCGCCCGGGCGCACTTCGCCGGCGGCCGCCCGGACGAATCCGCGCTGCGCGAGCTGAGGCGGTCCATCCGCGCCGACATCGCGCGCGAGGCCGGTGGCCTGCTGCGCAACGGCTCCCTCGACCACGCCGTGGCCACCTCGAAGACGTTCCGGTCGCTGTCGCGGATCTGTGGTGCCGCCCCCTCGAGCGAGGGGCTCTTCGTACGCCGGCTGCTCCCCGCCGCGACGCTGGAGAGCTGGATCCCCAAGATGGTCGAGATGTCGCGTGCCGAGATCGCCGACCTGCCCGGCGTCTCGCCCGACCGGGCGCACCAGGTCGTCGCCGGCGCGTTCGTGGCGACCGCGGTGATGGACATCTTCGACATCGACGAGCTCGAGATCTGCCCCTGGGCGCTGCGCGAGGGCGTCATCCTCGAGCGCCTCGACAAGCTCAGCGTGCTGGGGTGACGGGCTGACCTCGATGGCACCCACCTTCGCCCTGTCCACCGCCTCGGTCTATCCCGAGTCGGTCGCCCACGGCTTCGAGTACGCTGCCCGGCTCGGCTACGACGCCGTCGAGGTGATGGTCAGCATCGACGCGATCTCCCAGGACATCGAGAAGGTACGGCGGCTGCGCGACTACCACCAGGTGCCTGTCTGTGCGATCCACGCGCCCTGCCTGCTGATCACCCAGCGGGTTTGGGGCACCGACCCCTGGGTGAAGCTCGAGATGAGCGCCGAGATGGCCGACGAGCTCGGCGCCGACGTCGTCGTGGTGCACCCGCCCTTCCGCTGGCAGCGCGAGTACGCCGCCGAGTTCGTCGACGGCATCGCCCGCCTCGAGGCGCAGACCGGACTGGCCTTCGCGGTCGAGAACATGTACCCGTGGCGCGCGACCTCCCGGCGGGCGATGGACGTCTACCAGCCGCACTGGGACCCGAGCCGCGAGGACTACGCGAACACGACGATCGACCTCTCGCACGCGGCCACGGCGCAGAGCGACCCGGTCGAGATGGCCAGGCGCCTGGGCGATCGGCTCCGGCACGTGCACATGACCGACGGCAGCGGCTCGGCCAAGGACGAGCACCTGGTGCCCGGTCGTGGCAACCAACCGTGCGGGGAGTTCCTCGAGCACCTCGCCGAGTCCGGTTTCGACGGCCACATCGTGGCGGAGATCAACACCCGGAAGGCCGGCACCCGCGAGGACCGCGAGGCCGACCTGCTCGCCACGCTGGCGTTCAGCCAGCTGCACTTCGCGCGCGAGCACGCGCCGGACGGCGGAGCCGCTCGCGAGTCGGGCACGTCGTGACGACGGTCAACCGCGGGCGCCGTCCGGGCTCGCCCGACACCCGCTCGGCGATCCTGGACGCCGCCCGGGAGCTGTTCGCCACCGGCGGGATGTCGGGCACCTCGGTGCGCGCAGTCGCGGCGAAGGCCGGCGTCGACCCGGCTCTGGTGCACCACTACTTCGGCACCAAGGACGAGCTCTTCGTCGCTGCCCTCAAGCTGCCGGTCGACTTCGGCGAGCTCCTGGGGCCAGTGGTGGCGCAAGGACCGGACGGGGCGGCCGACCGGCTCCTGCGGGTGTTCCTGTCGATCTGGGACGACCCGGGTCTCCAGCTCCCCCTGCTCGCTCTCGCGCGCAGCCTCACCGATCCGTCGAGCAAGGAGCTGATGCGCGACGGGTTCATCAAGGTCGTGATCGGTCCGCTCGGAGCGTCGCTCGGCATCGACGAGCCGGAGCGCCGGATGCCGGTGGTCGCCAGCCAGATGATGGGGCTGATCTTCATGCGCTACCTGCTCCAGGTCGAGCCGATCGCGTCGATGGAGCCCGACGAGCTCGTCGCGACCTTCGCGCCGACGATCCAGCGCTACCTCACCGGGCCCTTGCCCGCGGAGGGCAACGAGGAGTAGATTTCAACACATGATGAAATCTTCCGTCGAGGTCGCCGGCCTGCGCGTCGTACGCGGTGGGAGGGAGGTGCTCGGTGACCTCACCTTCACGATCGTGCCGGGTGAGGTGACCGGCCTGCTCGGTCCGTCGGGATGCGGCAAGACCACGCTGATGCGCTCGATCGTCGGCGTCCAGCGGATCGACCGCGGCTCTGTCACCGTCTTCGGGGAGCGCGCCGGGTCGGCGTCGCTGCGCTCCCGGATCGGCTACGTCACCCAGTCCGCCAGCGTCTACGACGACCTCACCGTCGAGGAGAACCTCGAGTTCTTCGCCTCCGTGCTCGGCGTCGGCCACGACGCCGTGCCGCACTACCTGGCCGTGGTCGACCTGGGCGAGGAGCGGTCGAAGGTCGTCGGACACCTCTCCGGGGGTCAGCGCTCGCGGGTCTCGCTCGCCGTGGCGCTGCTCGGCGAGCCCGAGCTGATCGTGCTCGACGAGCCGACCGTCGGACTCGACCCGGTGCTGCGCAAGGACCTCTGGCAGACCTTCCACCGGCTGGCCGACGACGGCGCCGCGGTCCTGGTCTCGAGCCACGTCATGGACGAGGCCACCCGGTGCGACCGGCTGATGCTCATGCGCGAGGGCCGGATCATCGCCGACGGGACCCCCGACGGCCTCCTCGAGAAGACCGGCGCGGAAGACATCGAGACCGCGTTCCTCGACCTCGTCGCGCAGGCAGCGTCATGAACCCCCGGATCACACTGGCGGTCACCCGCCGCGTGCTCATCCAGCTGCGCCGCGACCGCCGCACCCTGGTGATGCTGCTGGTGCTGCCGTGCGTGGTGATGACGCTGCTGTGGTGGATGTTCCAGGAAAAGCCCGGCCCCGGGTTCGGCGCGCTGGCGCCGGCACTGCTCGCCCTGATCCCCTTCATCATCATGTTCCTGGTCACCTCGGTGACCACGCTCCGCGAGCGCACCTCCGGCACACTCGAACGGTTGCTGGCGATGCCGATGGGCAAGGGTGACTTCCTGCTCGGCTACGCGATCGCGTTCGGCGTGGTCGCCGCGCTCCAGTCGGCCCTTGCCGTCGGCCTGTCCGTGGTCGCGCTCGACCTCGACGTCCAGGGGCCGGTCTGGCTGTTGCTGGTCGTCGCGGTCGTCGACGCCGTCCTCGGCAGCGCCCTCGGCCTGTTCGTCTCCGCCTTCGCGCGCACGGAGTTCCAGGCGGTGCAGTTCATGCCGGCGCTGGTGGTCCCGCAGATCCTGCTCTGCGGCCTGTTCGTGGCACGCGCCGACCTGCCTCCGGTGCTGCACACCATCTCCGACCTGCTCCCGCTGTCGTACGCCGTCGATGCGATGAGCAAGGTCGCCGGCGACTCCGACCCCGCGGTCTGGGGCGACCTCGGGCTGGTCGCCGCCTTCGCGCTCGCCGGGCTGGCGCTCGGTGCACTCACGCTTCAGCGGCAGTCGGAGTAGGGGGCCGCGCCCGCTGTAATGCGGTGTTATCGCCGCATCACAGGCCAGATCTGCGTTCTTCTGCGGCCATAACCCCGCTTTACATGTGGTGCGCGCGCTGACGACCGCCCCGGATTTCGGCCGATCCGACCACCCGGCGTAACGTGTTCAGGCGGCACGCCGACGTGCCGCTCGTGACAGGGAGAAGAGATTGTTGCGCCAGCCGTTGTTGATGCTCGCCCGGAGCAAGCAGGTCAAGGACCTTGTGACCCGGATGCCGATCAGCAGCGGCATCGTCGCCCGCTACGTGCCCGGTGAGCGCACCCGGGACGTCGTCGAAGCCACCCGCGCGCTCGTTTCCGACGGACGGCTGGTGACGATCGACTTCCTCGGCGAGGACACCCGCGCCGAGCAGCAGGCCGAGGCGACCGTGGCGGCGTACCTCGAGCTGCTCGAGGCGCTCGGTGCCGAGGGCCTGGCGCGCAGCGCCGAGGTGAGTGTGAAGCTCAGCGCGATCGGACAGGCGCTGCCCGACGTCGGAGCGAAGCTCAGCCTCGAGAACGCCCGCCAGATCTGCCTGGCGGCGCGCAACGTCGGCACCGCGGTGACCCTCGACATGGAGGACCACGCCACGACCGACCAGACGCTCACCACCTTGCGCGAGCTGCGCAAGGAGTTCCCCGAGACCGGCGCCGTGCTGCAGGCCTACCTGCGCCGCACCGAGGACGACTGCCGCGCGCTGGCCTTCGAGGGCTCGCGGGTGCGGTTGTGCAAGGGCGCCTACAACGAGCCGCCCAGTGTCGCCTTCCAGAGCAGGCACGAGGTGGACGAGGCCTACGTGCGCTGCCTCAAGGTGTTGATGGCGGGCCAGGGCTACCCGATGATCGCGACCCACGACCCGCGGATGATCAAGATCGCCGGAGCGTTCGCGACCCGCTACGACCGGGCGCCGGACACCTATGAGTTCCAGATGCTCTTCGGCATCCGTGGCGATGAGCAGCGTCGCCTCGCCGGCAGTGGTGAGCGGATGCGGGTGTACATCCCGTTCGGCCACGAGTGGTACGGCTACTTGATGAGAAGGCTCGCCGAGCGACCCTCCAACCTGACATTCTTCTTGCGTTCGCTCCTGTCCCAGAAGTAGGGGCAGCCGAGTCGCCCCAGCAGCACACGTGAGGAGGGTCCATGACGGTCGCCATCATCGGTGCCGGAGTGATGGGCGAGACCCTGCTCTCCGGGCTGATCCGCGGCGGCCGCGACGTCGCGGACCTCATGGTTGGCGAGAAGCGGCCCGAGCGGGCTGCGGAGCTGCGGGAGAAGTACGGCGTGACGGTCGTCGCCAACACCGAGGCGGCGAAGGCCGAGACCGTCGTGCTCGTCGTGAAGCCGCAGGACATGGCCGACGTCCTCACCGAGATCGCGCCCGTGCTGCGTCCGGGCCAGCTGGTGGTGTCACTCGCCGCCGGCATCCCGACTCGTGCGATCGAGAAGCACATCCCCGACGGCGTCGCCGTGGTCCGCGTCATGCCGAACACACCGGCGCTGGTCGACGAGGGCATGGCCGCGATCTCGCCCGGCTCGCACTGCGACGACGAGCACCTCGCGATCGCCGAGGACCTGTTGTCCACCACAGGCAGGGTCGTCCGGGTGCCGGAGAAGCAGCAGGACGCCGTCACGGCGATCTCCGGCTCCGGCCCGGCGTACCTGTTCTTCGTGGTGGAGGCGATGATCGAGGCGGGGGTGCACCTCGGACTGCCGCGCACGACCTCCACCGAGCTGGTCGTGCAGACGGTCGTGGGCTCGGCCAAGCTGCTGCGTGAGACCGGCACCCACCCGACCGTGCTGCGTGAGCAGGTCACCTCTCCCGGAGGCACCACCGCTGCGGCGATCCGCGAGCTCGAGGACCACAAGGTCCGCGCCGCGTTCATCACCGCGATGGAGGCTGCCCGCGATCGGTCCGTCACCCTTGCCGAGGGCATGGACTGACACCTTGCCTGGCGAGACCGGCTGCGGCCCCACCTGCGTCGTCTTCGACGAGTCGCTGACCGCCTACGACTTCGGGCCGGCGCATCCGATGAACCCGGTCCGGGTCGACCTGACCGTCCGGCTGGCCCGCAGCCTCGGCGTGATCGACGGCGGCGGACTGGTCGCGGTACCGGCGCCGGACGCGACCGACGCCGACCTGTTGGTGATCCACGACCCGGAGCTGATCGAGGCCGTCCGGCGCAGCGCGGTGGACCCGACCCGGATCGACCCACAGCACGGCCTCGGCACCGACGACAACCCGACCTTCCCGCGCATGCACGAGGCCGCACGGCACGTGGTCGGAGCCAGCCTGGAGGCCGCGCGCCGCGTGTGGGAGGGCGAGGCGATCCACGCGGCGAACATCGCCGGTGGGCTGCACCACGCGATGCCCGACCACGCGAGCGGCTTCTGCGTCTACAACGACGTCGCGACGGCGATCCGGTGGCTGCTCGACCACGGGGCGACGAAGGTCGCCTACGTCGACGTCGACGTCCACCACGGCGACGGCGTCCAGGCGATCTTCTACGACGACCCGCGGGTGTTGACGATCTCGCTGCACGAGACCGGGCAGATGCTGTTCCCGGGCACCGGCTTTCCCTCCGAGACGGGCGGGCCGCACGCGATCGGTACGTCGGTCAACGTGGCGCTCCCGCCGGGCACCGCGGACGCGGGCTGGCTGCGCGCCTTCCACGCGGTCGTGCCACCACTCGTCCGCGAGTTCGCACCCGACGTCCTGGTCACCCAGCAGGGCTGCGACTCCCACCGTGACGACCCCCTCGCGCACCTCATGCTCACCGTCGACGGGCACCGCGCCAGCTACCGCGCGCTCCACGACCTGGCGCACGAGGTCTGCGGCGGCAAGTGGGTGGCGACCGGCGGGGGCGGGTACGCCGTGGTCGACGTGGTGCCGCGGTCCTGGACCCACCTGCTCGCGACCGTCGGTGGTGGCTCCCTGGACCCCGAGACCGAGACCCCTGCCGAGTGGCGTGGCCACGTCGAGGACACCCTGCGCCGGCACGCGCCGACGCGGATGACCGACGGCCGCGACCCGGTGTACCGGGACTGGTCGGAGGGCTACGACCCGAGCACCTGGCTCGACCGGGCGGTGCACGAGACCCGGCTGGCGGTGTTCCCCGAGCACGGGCTCGACCCGCTTCCCTGAGGTCCGGGTCATTTTCGGTCCTGAATCGCCATTTTCGGTTCTCACAAGTCTCGTGAGTCATTCTCTTCCCCACGAGTAACAGATGGCTCTATCCTCACTTCAGCGAGCACGCGTTCCCTCCGGTGGGGAAGCCGGAGAGCGAGCTCATCAGAAAGTGCGGTGCGAGATGGGTTCGAACCTGTCCGGAGACATCTCCGAAGTGAAGTTCCTGACCATCGCCGAGGTTGCCTCGGTGATGCGGGTGTCCAAGATGACGGTCTACCGACTCGTGCACGGCGGCGACCTGCCGGCAGTGCGCGTGGGACGCTCGTTCCGCGTGAGCGAAGAGGACGTCAACGAGTACCTGCGGAAGAGCTTCTTCCAGACCGGGTGATCAGGCCCGTGGTGGTCCCTGTCTCGGGACAGGGTCTCCCGCACCGGCCGATCCCTCCCCACCCGACGCCACCGCCACACCCAGCCACAAACGCCTCCCGCCTGAGGCCGACTCCCGCCGCCCTTCCACTGCGCGCTCCCGATTCGTCGGGGCAGGGCGCGTGCAGATACCCTTGTGCCTTCCGAGGGGTCCGACGCAGGGCCCCGTAGTGCATCGACAGCGTGGTTCGAGAAAAGGGCATCCGTGGGTTCAGTCATCAAGAAGCGCCGCAAGCGCATGGCGAAGAAGAAGCACCGCAAGCTGCTGAAGAAGACGCGCGTCCAGCGGCGTCGCCTCGGCAAGTAACGCGCCCGGGAGCTCCCGTGGGCCGTGTCGTCCTCGTCACCGGAGTCGCTCGCGACCTCGGCCGCCGGTTTGCCCGGCAGGTGGCGGCTGCGCCCGACGTCGATCGCGTGATCGGTGTCGACATCTCGCCGCCGCGCGGCGACATGGGGTCGGTGTCCTTCGCCCGCGCCGACATCCGCAACCCGATCATCGCCAAGGTGATCATGCGCGAGCAGGTCGACACGGTGGTGCACATGAGCGTGCTCCCGCCTGCGTCAGCGGGTGGTGGTGCTGCGGCCAAGGAGCTCAACGTCATCGGGACCATGCAGCTGCTGGCCGCGTGCCAGCAGTCACCGGACCTCGAGCACTTCGTGCTCAAGTCCAGTACGACGGTCTACGGCTCGTCCAGCCGCGATCCCGCCATGTTCTCCGAGGACATGGATGCCCGCCGCGTCGGCGGGGTCGGGTTCGTCAAGGACCTCAACGAGGTCGAGGGCTACGTCCGTGGCTTCGCCCGGCGCCGGCCCGACGTCCGGGTGACGACGCTGCGCACGGCAAGTGCGATCGGTCCGAGCCTGAGCACCCCGCTGACGGCGTACTTCAAGCTGCCGGTGATCCCCACCGTGCTCGGCTTCGACCCGCGGATGCAGTTCCTCAACGACACCGACCTCATCGACGCGATCGAGCACGCGACGCTGCGCGACATCGCCGGGACGTTCAACGTCGCCGGCGACGGCGTGATGATGCTCTCCCAGGCGATCCGGCGTCTCGGCCGGCCGGCGCTCCCGATGCCCGGCTTCGCGGTGTCGTCCTTCGGCTCCGCGATGCGTCAGGCGCGGGTCGCCGACTTCTCCCGTGAGCAGGTCTCGTTCCTGACCTACGGGCGCGGCGTCGAGACCACCCGGATGCGCGACGTGCTCGGCTTCCACCCGTCCCGCACGACCGAGGAGGCGTTCGGCGAGTTCGCCGCGTCGATCGAGCCGGGCGTGGTCTCCGAACGACGTGTCCGCGCGGCCGAGGCCGCCGTGCTCGGAGCCCTCGGTGGCGCGCGCGCCAAGGCGGCCCAGCTGACTGCTTCGGTCCCCGGCCGTCCGGCCGCCTCTGCGGGGGAGGAGCACCGTGGTGGGTGACGCCGAGATCATCCCGATCGGCACGCGCGGCAAGCCCGGGCGTGGCACCGGGAGCAGCAAGCCGTCCAGCTCCGCCCGCAGCCTCGCCCCGCGCGCGGCTCGCAAGGTGAAGCCGGAGCCGGAGGCCGTGATCCAGGCTCCTGACGTCGAGATCGCGGAAGCCGCTGCCGGCCGGCTGCCAGAGCCGCGGAACCCCGTCGAAGTCCCGCTCGCGCCCACCGATGCCGGCGCGCGTGACCACAAGCACCCGACACCGGGCATCCCCGCCGTCGACTGGATCGGCGGCTTCACGACGGCCGCGGTCGAGGTCTTCGGCGAGAACTGGGAGCCACGCCTGGCGGCGTTCCTGGCCTTCCTCAGGCGCCGCCTGACCGGCGACTACACCGTCGACGAGTACGGCTTCGACGCCGAGGTCACCCAGCGCTTCTTCATGACCGCGATCCGGCCGGTCGCGGAGAAGTGGTTCCGCATCGAGGTGCGCGGGGTGGAGAACATCCCGGCCGACGGTGGCGCACTGGTGGTCTCCAACCACTCCGGCACGATCCCGGTCGACGGGCTGATGACCGCGGTGTCCATCCATGACCACGCCCACCGGTTCCTGCGCCCGCTGGGCGCCGACCTGGTCTTCCGGCTGCCAGTCGTCAGCGAGCTCGCCCGCAAGGGCGGGGTGACCCTGGCGTGCAACGAGGACGCCGAGCGGATGCTCCGTGGCGGCGAGATCGTCGGAGTCTGGCCGGAGGGCTTCAAGGGCATCGGGAAGCCCTACAGCGAGCGCTACAAGCTGCAGCGGTTCGGCCGCGGTGGGTTTGTCTCGGCGGCGATCCGGACCGGTGTACCCATCATCCCGACGTCCGTCGTCGGCGCGGAGGAGATCTACCCGCTGGTCGGCAACGTCCCGTCGCTGGCGCGCCTGCTCGGCGTGCCGTACATCCCGATCACGCCGTTCTTCCCCCTGCTCGGCCCGCTCGGGCTGGTGCCGCTGCCCTCGAAGTGGGTCATCGAGTTCGGTGAGCCGATCCGCACCGACGTCTACGACGCCGGCGCAGCGGAGGACCCGATGCTGGTGTTCAACGTGACCGACCAGGTCCGCGAGACCATCCAGCAGACGCTCTACAGCCTGCTCATGAAGCGCACCTCGGTCTTCTCCTGATCGACCGCCGCTGAGGCGATCTGGATCAGGGACCGAGCAGGATCGTGGTGAGCTGGTCGACCGTGTCGTTGACCGCGTCGGTCAGCGGCGCCAGGCCGGTGGTCGAGCCGACCTGGTCGATCAGGCCGGTGACGCCGTCGGTCACGTTGCTGACCGAGGACTTCAGCGGGTCGGTCGTCGTCGGCAGGCTGGGCACCGTGACCCCGCCGCTGCTGCCCGAGCGGGTGGTCTGGCCCGGTGTGGTGGTCGCCGGGGTCTGGGGCGTCTGCTTCGCGATCTGTCCGGCCTTGGTGGCAAGGTCGCGGGTCTGCTTCCTCAGCGCGTCGGCGGCGGCTGCGGCGGACGGCTGGGTCCACAGGCTGCTGAGCGCAGGGGCGGAGGAGAGGTCGACGAAGTCGCTCACCCCGTCGTCGGGCCCGCAGTTGCCGCACAGCACGCGAGCCTGCTGATCGAGGTCGGCGAGCAGCGCGACCGCGGAGGCGAAGTCGGGCTGTGCCGTCGGCGGCGCCTGGGCGGCCAGCATGTTGAGCTGGGCCATCTGGTCGCTCAGCGCCCCGCGCAGCTGCGCGAGGTCGTCGGGGTTGCCGTTGCGCTGGAACGCGACGAACAGCAGGTCGGCGCCGCTGCTCGCGCTGCGCTCGAACGACGACAGCGTGTGCGTGATCTGGGTGGTCGAGTCGCCGCTGCTCATCAGGCCGTCGATCTCGTCGAGGCGCGTGCTCGCCTGCGCGATGAGGTCCTGACCCTTTGCGGAGTCGCTGGTGTTCAGCGAGACCTGGGCGCTCTCGATGCCGCGCTTGATCGGGTAGAGGACGTCGCCGGGCAGGGAGTTCTCTGCGGCGGCAGCGACGCCGGCGGTGCCGCCGACGACCACGAAGGCGGCCGCGACCGCGGCGAGGCGACGCTGGTGTCGGCGGGTCGGCTGCAGGGTGATGACGTTCGCCCGGCTCGGCGCTGCCTGCACGCTCGGCACCAGCAAGGTGTCGGCCGCGGTCATCAGCTGGGAGCGAAGGTCGGCGACGAACTCGGGGCGCGCCGCAGGGATCTCCTGACGGCGGAGCACCTCGACGGTGGCCGTGAGGTCGGCGTAGCGGCCCGTCGCGTCGGGGCCGGAACCGTCGACCACGCGTGCGAAGTCCTCGGCCGCTCTGCGTGCCGAGATCAGCGGGGTCATGATGGCATTCCTGGTGTCTGGAAGGTCGTGCGGACGTCGGTCGCGGGGGTGGTGCGGCCGGGCCTGCTTTCGTCGTTCACAAGTGACAACGAGGCGACGGCAGCGGAAGTTATGCGTGAACGGGTCATCATTCACGCTCCGAAGCGGGGATCAGCTTGGCCAGGTTGCGCACGCCGCGCAGCTGGAGCTGCTTGACCGCGCCGCTGCTGCGACCGAGGATCTCGGCGGTCTCGGCGATCGACAGGCCCTGCAGGAACCGCATGATCAGGCACTCCCGCTGCTCGGTCGGGAGCTCACCGAGCGCCCGGAGCAGCGACTCGTTGGTGAGCGACGACAGCACCTCGATCTCGGGGCCCTCGGAGGTGGTGTCGAGGGTCTGCATGTCCTCGGTGGTCTGCTCGAGACGCGTGCGACCGGCCTTGAAGTGGTCGGCGGTGAGGTTGCGCGCGATGGTCATCAGCCAGGCGCCGAAGTCCTTGCCCTGCCAGCGGAACGAGTGCATGCTGCGCAGCGCCCGGAAGAAGGTCTCCGCGGTGAGGTCCTCGGCCAGGGTCATCGAGCCGACGCGGTAGTACAGGAACCGGTAGACCGAGGGCTGGTAGTGGTCGTAGAGCTGTCCGAAGGCTTCCTTGTCGCCTCTGCGGGCGAGCTCGACCAGTGCGATCAGCCGAGTCGCGACGGCGGCGTCCTCGGCAGAGGACGTGGCCAGGTCGGCGTCGCCGTGGTCGTTCTGGTGACCGCCGGCGGGACCTGCGCTGCCGCTGGATCCTTCGTTCGTGGGTCCGTCGTGCTTGGCGTGCTTGCGCCGCTGGCCGGAGACGGTCGCGGCGCTGGCGAGGATCGCGTCGCTGTGCAGCCACCAGGGTGAGTCGGGGCCGGTGGCGGTGACCGGGACCGGGGCGACCAGCAGGTCTGCGAGGGCGCAGCGCAGCGCGTCAAGGCCGCGTGACGGACCCCGCCTTGCGCGCATCGATGCTCTCCCTCCCGGCCCCCCGCCAGGTGCTGAGCGCTCAGGATATGTGGAACGCGTGGGGATTGAGAAACGAATCCACGAATTTGTTACTCACGGGCAACCTGGGGCGTTTGGTACCGAATTGCCGGGTTGGCTCAGCGCAGCCGACGCCTGATCGCCGTACCGGCGGCGACGCTCCCGACGGCGGCCCCGGCGACCGCCGCGGCGAACAGGCCGGCCCGGGCCGCTCGCCGGCCGGTGCGGTAGTCACGGACTCGCCAGCCCTGGGCACGGGCGTGTGCCCGCAGCCTGGCGTCGGGGTTGATCGCACACGGGTCGCCGACCATCGAGAGCATCGGCAGGTCGTTGTAGGAGTCGGAGTACGCCGAGCACTGCGCCAGGTCGAGCCCCTCACGCTCGGCGAGCGCGCGGATCGCCTCCCCCTTCGCCGGTCCGTGCAGCATCTCCCCGACCAGCCGGCCGGTGTAGACGCCGTTGATGTGCTCGGCGACGGTGCCGAGTGCGCCGGTGAGCCCCAGTCGGCGCGCGATGATCGAGGCGATCTCGATCGGCGCGGCGGTGACCAGCCAGACCCGCTGGCCCTGGTCGAGGTGGAGCTGGGCCAGCGCCCGGGTGCCCGGCCAGATCCGGTGCGCCATCGCCTCGTCGAAGATCTCCTCGCCGAGCTGCTCGAGCTCCTCGACGGTGTGACCGGCGATGAACGCAAGGGCGGCCGACCGCGCCTCGGCCACGTGCTCGGGGTCCTCGATCCCGACGACCCGGAAGTAGGCCTGCTTCCAGGCCGCGCCGAGGATGTCGCGGGTGGTGAAGAACTTGCGGCGGTGCAGGCCCTTGGCCAGGTGGAAGATCGACGCGCCCTGCATCACGGTGTTGTCGACGTCGAAGAACGCCGCCGACGTCGGGTCGGCCTCGACCGACAGGCTGCTCTCGACCTCCGCCGCGGCCGCCGCGGCCTCGCCCGCCAGCTGGGAACGTCGCTGGAGGTTCACGGGCTTGCGGCCGGCGGGGGGCGTCACGTGGACAAGACTAGGCCCGACGTCCGGGCTCGCCCATGTGTGCGAGACTCCCCGGATGGGGACCAATGTCGCCGATCTCCTGACCACAGCAGCGGCCGCGGAGCCGCAGCGAAGATCGCGCTCTCGGAGGCGGCTACCGGACGCACCGTGACGTGGGCCGCGCTCGACGACCTGGCTGACCGCGTGGCGCGGGGCCTGTCCGACGCGGGCATGGTGGCCGGCTACCGGGTGATGATCGCGGTGACCAACCGGATCGAGTTCGTGGCGACCTACCTCGGCGTGCTGCGGGCCCGGATGGCCGCCGTACCGATCAACCCGCGCAGCGCCACCGGCGAGGTGGTCCGGATGCTGGTGGACTCCGGCGCGCGGATGGTGGTCACCGACACCGCGACCATCGGCACGGTGCGCGGCCGCGGTGGTCGGCGTCCGCGAGGCACTCGAGGCGACCGGCGAGGAGGCCGCGACGCCGCCTCGGATCGTCTGCATCGACGGCCCGCACGAGGACGGCGAGCGCACCTGGGACCAGCTCGTCGGCCAGCCCGGCTCGCCGGTGCCCGGCACGACCGACCCGGAGTCGCTCGCCGTGCTCCTCTACACCAGTGGCACGTCCGGCCGTCCTCGCGCCGCGATGCTCAGCCACCGGGCCCTCGCTCGCCAACATCGAGCAGGCCGCGGCGGTCGACCCGCCGATGATCACCGGGCGCGACGTGGTGCTCGGGGTGCTGCCGCTGTTCCACGTCTACGGCTTGAACGCCGTCCTGGGCCAGGTCGTGCGCCAGCACGCCCGCCTGGTGCTGGTCGACGGCTTCGACCCGGAGGGCTCACTCGACATCATCGAGGACGAGGCGATCTCGGTGCTCCCCGTCGCCCCGCCGGTGTTCGCGTACTGGATGCAGCTGCCGGGACTGGAGGAGCGGTTCGGGCCGGTCCGGATGATCCTGAGCGGCTCGGCGCCGCTGGCCCCGGAGCTGACCGAGGCGTTCACCGAGCGCACCGGGCTGGCGATCCACCAGGGCTACGGCCTGACCGAGGCGGCGCCGGTCGTCACCTCCAGCCAGTGCAGCAAGGTGCCCAACGCCCGCTCGGTCGGAGCGGCGCTGCCCGGGATCGAGATCCGGCTGATCGACGAGCACGGCCTGGCGCCCGAGGAGGAGGACGGCGGCGAGATCTCATCCGCGGCGACAACCTGTTCTCCGGCTACTGGCCCGACGGCTCCGACGGTCCCGACGCCGAGGGCTGGTGGGGGACCGGCGACGTCGGCTACCTCGACCGCAACGGCGACCTGTTCCTGGTCGACCGGCTCAAGGACCTGGTCATCGTCTCGGGCTTCAACGTCTACCCCAGCGAGGTCGAGGACGTGATCACCGAGCTGGAGTCGGTGGCGCAGGCGGCGGTGATCGGGGTCGAGGACGAGGTGACCGGCGAAGCCGTGGTCGCCTACGTGTTGCCTGCGGGCGAGGTCGATGCCGAGCAGCTCGTCGAACAGGTCCGGGCGCACTGTGCAGGGCGGCTGGCCGGCTTCAAGCAGCCGCGCACGATCCACGTCATCGACGACCTGCCGTCACCGGGACCGGCAAGGTCCAGAAGGGACGGTTGCGCGCCACCGAGCGGCGCCGGGCACTCGGGCTGCTGGAGTCGTGACCGGCCCTCCGGTGGCCGGCGCACGGGTCACCCTCTACGGCAAGCCCGGCTGCCACTTGTGCGACGACGCCCGGGCGGTGATCGCCCAGGTCTGCGCCGACCTCGGCACGTCGTACGACGAGGTCGACATCACCGCCGACCCGGCCCTGCAGCGCCGGTTCGGCGAGCAGATCCCGGTCACCTTCGTCGACGGCGCCCCGCACGACTTCTGGCGGGTCGACGAGCGCCGGCTGCGCGCGGCGCTCGCTCGCTGAACCACGGCCGGCGCCTCCGGCCCCCGGTGGGTGGGGAACTCTCACCTGTGCTAGCGCAGCCCGGTCACAGGCCGGACTCAGTTTGTTCCCACGTTCACAAACTCTTATGGTGAGTGGGCTGCGCGCATTCGAGACGGGCCCGGCCACGGTGGCCCGACGGCGCGCTGCTGGAGAGTTGACCGTGAGCCCTACGCGCATTCCTGAGGCGACCGTCGCGCGCCTTCCGGTGTACCTCCGGGCCCTCAATTCGCTGCTCGAGACCGACACCCGACGTGCTCGAGCGAGGAGCTCGCGACGGCCGCCGGGGTCAACAGCGCCAAGCTCCGCAAGGACCTCTCCCACCTCGGTTCCTACGGGACCCGCGGCGTCGGGTACGACGTGGAGTACCTGCGCTACCAGATCGCCCGTGAGATCGGGCTGACCCAGGACTGGCCGGTCGTGATCGTCGGGATCGGCAACCTCGGTCACGCCCTGGCGAACTACTCCGGCTTCTCCTCTCGCGGCTTCCGCACGGTCGCGCTGCTCGACGCCGACGACGCCCGGCAGGGCGAGCTGGTCGCCGGGCTCCAGATCCGGCCGTTCGCCGAGCTGACCGCGATCGTGCGCGAGCACGGCGTCGCGATCGGGGTGATCGCCACACCCGCCGCTGCGGCGCAGTCGGTCTGCGACCAGATGGTCGAGGCCGGCATCCGCAGCATCTTGAACTTCGCGCCGAGCGTGCTCAACGTGCCCACGGCGTCGACGTACGGATGGTCGACCTGTCCAGCGAGCTGCAGATCCTGGCCTACCACGAGCAGCGCAAGTCCGCGCCCGCGTCGCCGGACCCGACTGTCGACCCCGGGGTGGTCGCATGAGCGTGTTGGTCGTCGGGATGTCCCACAACTCCGCACCGGTCGCCGTGCTCGAGCAGGTCGCGCGCGACGTCGAGGGCGCGCTCAAGCTGCTCCGCGAGGTCCACGACGTCGAGCACGTCATCGAGTCAACGGTCCTCTCCACCTGCAACCGGATCGAGGTCTACGCCGAGGTCGACCGGTTCCACGGCAGCGTCGAGGCGATCTCGCGGATGATCCTCGCGCCCAGCGCCGACCCGGGCGACCTGCTGGTGCCGCACCTCTACGTGCACTACGACGACGCTGCGGTCTCCCACCTCTTCCACGTCGCCTCCGGCCTGGACTCCATGGTGGTCGGCGAGAGCCAGATCCTCGGGCAGGCCCGCGAGGCTCTGCGGGTCGGTCAGGAGTCCGCAACCGTCGGTCCGGCGCTGAACTCGTTGTTCCAGCAGGCCCTGCGGGTCGGCAAGCGGGCACACGCGGAGACCGACATCGACCGCGCCGGGCCCTCGCTGGTCGCCGCCGCCCTCGACGAGGCCGCAGCGCACCTCGGCCGGTCGGAGGGACTGCGTGCGCTGGTGCTCGGCGCCGGATCGATGGCCTCTCTCGCGGTGTCGACGCTGGCGCGGACCGAGCCTGCGTCGATCGTGGTCGCGAACCGCACCCCGAGGAACGCCGAGCGCCTTGCCCACCAGTACGCCGGCCGGGCGGTCGCGCTCGCCGACGTGCACGTCGAGCTCGGTCAGGTCGACGTGGTCGTGTCCTGCACCGGTGCCACCGGCGTCGTCCTGGACGCCGCCGCCCTGCGCGCTGCCCGCACCGGAGCCGACCCGATGGTGGTGATCGACCTCGCCCTTCCGCGCGACGTCGACCCGGAGGTCGGCGAGGAGCCGGGGGTCAAGCTGGTCAACCTGGCCGTGCTCGCCGCCGATCTGGGCGGAGCGGGCGAGAGCCCCGAGATCGCCGAGGTCCGCTCGATCGTCGCCGAGGAGCTGACCGCGTTCCTGGGCGCCCGACGATCGGCGAGCGTCACCCCGACCGTGGTGGCGCTGCGCACGATGGCGACCGGGGTCGTCGACGCCGAGCTCCAGCGGCTCGCGGGCCGGCTGCCCGACCTCGACGACGCTGCCCGGACCGAGATCGAGCACGCCGTGCGCCGGGTCGCCGACAAGCTGCTCCACCAGCCCACCGTGCGCGTCAAGGAGCTGGCCAACGAGACCGGAGCCGTCTCCTACGCGACCGCGCTCGCCGAGCTGTTCGCCCTCGACCCCGACGCGGTCGAGGCGGTCACCCGGGTGGAGGGCGTCTGATGGCCGACTCCGCAGTCCTTCGCCTCGGCACCCGTGCCTCGGCGCTCGCGCGCACCCAGAGCCAGCTGGTCGCCGACCTGCTGACCGAGCGCACCGGACGGGTTGTCGAGCTGGTGCAGGTCCGCACCGAGGGCGATGTCGCCACAGGCCCGCTGGCCGACCTCGGTGGCACCGGAGTGTTCGTGAACGCGCTGCGTGACGCACTGCTCGCCGGCGAGGTCGACCTGGCCGTGCACTCGTTGAAGGACCTGCCGACCACGCCTGCCGAAGACATCGCGCTCGCCGCCGTGCCGACCCGCGAGGACCCACGCGACGTGGTCGTCGCCCGCGACGGCCTGACCATCGGCGAGCTGCCGGCCGGCAGTCGCGTCGGCACCGGGTCGCCGCGCCGGGTCGCGCAGATC
This sequence comes from uncultured Actinomycetota bacterium, assembly GCA_963805425.1. Classification (GTDB taxonomy): domain Bacteria; phylum Actinomycetota; class Actinomycetes; order Propionibacteriales; family Nocardioidaceae; genus Marmoricola. The sequence goes on from CAWDUF010000001.1 coordinate 515,224, forward strand.
GAGGCGCTCGGGCTGGGCGTCGACCTGGTCGGCGTACGCGGCAACGTGGACACGCGGATCGCGAAGGTGCGCTCAGGCGACCTGGACGCCGTGGTGCTGGCGCGCGCCGGACTGGCTCGTCTCGGCCGGCTCGACGAGGTCACCGAGGTGCTCGACCCGATCCAGGTGCTCCCGGCGCCGGGACAAGGCGCCCTCGCGGTCGAGTGCCGCGCTGCCGACACCGACCTGGTCGCGGTCGTCGCCGCTGCCCTGGACGACTCCCGCACCCGCGCCGCCGTCGAGTGCGAGCGCGTCGTGCTCGCCGCGCTCGAGGCCGGTTGCTCCGCACCCGTCGGAGCGCTCGCCGAGATCGTCGAGGGCGACCACGGCGAGGAGCTCTGGATCCGCGCCGTCGCACTGTCGCCCGACGGCGCCCTCTCCGTACGCCGCTCCGGCTCCGGCCCCGCCGACGACCCCGTCGGCGTCGGCCGTGAGCTGGCCGCCGAGATGGTGGCCGACGGCGCCCACGACCTGATCGGAACCACCAGCTTGATCGACACTGCCGCACCGCAAGAAGCCCGGAAGTAGCCCCGAATGCACAAGAAGGCAACCTCGTGACCAAAGCCCCATCCCGCACGACCAGCGCCCCGTCCGGCACCTCCCGCCCGACCCGGTGGGTGTCCTTCGTCGGCGCCGGACCCGGCGACCCGGACCTGTTGACCGTGCGCGCGGTCGACCTCCTCCGCCAGGCCGAGATCGTGGTGACCGAGCTCCCCGAGCACGAGCACCTCGTGCGCTGCCTGCTCGGCCTTCCCGAGCCCGTCGAGCCCGAGCTCGACGACGCGGCGACCGACCACGCCGCCGGGGTGCAGGGCACGGTCGCCTGCCCGGTGTTCGTCGACGGCGGCTTCGGCGAGGACGGCCAGCCGCTGACCCATGCCTCCCGGGCCAAGGTCGTCATCCGGCAGGCGCGCACCGGCAAGCGGGTGGTCCGGCTGATGGCCGGCGACCCCTTCCTCTACGCCTCCGGTCCCGAGGAGGCACAGGCGTGCGTCAAGGCCGGCATCGGCTTCGACGTCGTGCCCGGCGTCTCGTCGCTCAACGCCGTGCCGGCGTACGCCGGTATCCCGCTGACCACCAAGAACCACCGCGAGCTGACCGTCGTGTCGTGCACCGGTGCGGCGATCGACTGGTCGCACTACGCCGATCGCACGACGCTCGTGCTGCTCTCGGCCGTCGCCGGCATCGGGGAGATCGCCCGCGAGCTGGTAGCCGCCGGGCGCGACCCCCAGACCCCGGTGTCCATGACGCGCACCGGCACGGTCACCACCCAGCGCACCATCGTCTCGACGCTCGCCGACATCGCCGCCGATACGCGCGCGGCGAAGATGGAAGCGCCGGCGGTCACCGTGGTAGGACCAGTTGTGGACCTGCGCGACCAGCTGTCGTGGTTCGAGAACAAGCCGCTCTTCGGGTGGCGGGTCCTGGTCCCCCGCACGAAGGAGCAGGCCGGCTCGCTGTCGGCCCGGCTGCGCGGCTACGGCGCCGAGCCGGAGGAGGTGCCGACGATCTCGGTGGAGCCGCCCCGGAACCCGCAGCAGATGGACAAGGCCGTCCGCGGTCTCGTCGAGGGCCGTTACGAGTGGATCGCGTTCACCTCGGTCAACGCCGTGCGGGCGGTCCGCGAGAAGTTCGAGGAGTACGGCCTCGACGCGCGTGCGTTCTCCGGCCTGAAGATCGCCGCGGTCGGCGAGAAGACCGCCGCGTCGCTGCTCGAGTGGGGCCTGCGCGCCGACCTGGTGCCGTCGGGCGAGCAGTCCGCACGCGGGCTGGTCGAGGACTGGCCGCCGTACGACGAGGTGCTCGACCCGATCAACCGCGTCTTCCTGCCGCGGGCAGACATCGCCACCGAGACGCTCGTCGCGGGGCTGGTCGAGCTCGGGTGGGAGGTCGACGACGTGACGGCGTACCGCACCGTACGGGCGGCCCCGCCGCCCGCGCCGACCCGCGAGGCGATCAAGGCCGGCAAGTTCGACGCGGTCGTGTTCACGTCGTCCTCGACGGTGCGCAACCTCGTCGGAATCGCCGGCAAGCCGCACGCCTCGACGATCATCGCGGTGATCGGCCCGGCCACCGCCAAGACCGCCGAGGAGCACGGCCTCCGCGTCGACGTACTGGCGCCGAACCCGTCGGCGGAGGAGCTCGCCGACGCTCTCGCGGACTTCGGGGCCACCCGTCGCGCCTCGATGATCGAGGCCGGTCAGCCGGTGACGCGGCCGTCCGAGCGGCGTCCCGCCGGTCGTCGGCGCGCGGGGTCCAAGTGAGCCGGAAGTAGCCTCGACCTCATGGCATTCCCCGACACCCGTCCGCGCCGGCTGCGGCGTACCCCGGCCCTGCGCCGGCTCGTCGCGGAGACCGACGTCGCGGCGCACCAGCTGGTGCTGCCCCTGTTCGTCCGCGAGGGTGCCGGCGAGCCGACGCCGATCAGCTCGATGCCCGGGGTCGTCCAGCACACCCGCGACACCCTGAAGAAGGCCGCGGCGGAGGCGGTGTCGGCCGGACTCGGTGGTGTGATGCTGTTCGGCGTCCCCGAGCAGAAGGACGCTCTCGGGTCAGGTGCGACCGACCCGCACGGCATCCTCAACCTGGCGATCACCGACGTGGTGGCCGAGGTGGGCGACCAGCTCACGGTGATGTCGGACCTGTGCCTCGACGAGTTCACCGACCACGGCCACTGCGGCCTGCTCGACCCCGACGGCAACATCGACAACGACCGCACCCTCGAGGTGTACGCCGCGATGGCGGTGGCCCAGGCAGCGGCGGGCGTCGACCTGGTGGCGCCGAGCGGCATGATGGACGGGCAGGTCGGGACGGTCCGCGCCGCCCTCGACGCCGAGCACTGCACCGGCACCGGCATCCTCGCCTACTCCGCGAAGTACGCCTCGGCGTTCTACGGCCCGTTCCGCGAGGCCGTCTCCTCGTCGCTGGAGGGCGACCGGCGCACCTACCAGCAGGACGCCGCCAACCAGCGCGAGGGCGTCCGCGAGGCCAGGCTCGACGTCGCCGAAGGCGCGGACATCGTCATGGTCAAGCCCGCCCTGGGCTACCTCGACGTGCTCAGCGCGGTGCGCGCGGCCGTCGACGTCCCGGTCGCCGCGTACAACGTCTCCGGCGAGTACGCCATGGTGGAGGCCGCTGCCGCGAACGGCTGGATCGACCGCGAACCGGCGATCCTCGAGACGCTGACGTCGATCCGCCGGGCCGGCGCCGACATCGTCCTGACGTACTGGGCGCTCGAGGCCGCGGGGCTGCTGGGGCGCTGAGGCGCAGTTTCACAACTTCTGTTGTGAAACTGGCGCTTCCCGACTGAAATTTCGTTCGGGAAGCGCCAGTTCTGGTCGGGAAGCGGGACGACGCCGGCTGTAAACGAAACAGCCCCCGGCGAACCGGGGGCGTTCGTCGTCGATCGGACCTCTCTCAGCAGAGAAGGGTGTGCAGGCCGAGCCAAGCCAGCAGACCGTTGTCGCCGCACAGGGAGTTGGGGATCAGCGTTGCGGCATCGTCCTCCGTCATGCCCTGCACCCTCGGCGCGCAAAGATTGACCGCGGTGGTCTTGAGCGACCCGCTGAGCAGGGTGCCGATCTGGCTGTTGCAGAAGTTGGTCGCCTCGGTCAGCGTGTCCAGCGTGTCGACCACCGGCTGGGTCACCGTGGTCACGGTGTCGGTGAGGCCCTGGGTGGCCTGGGTGATCGGGTCGGTCACCGTGCCGGTGCCGCCGCCCCCGGTCGAGCCGCCCCCGCCGGTCGAGCCGCCGGTGCTGCCGCCGGTCGAGCCACCGGTGCTGCCACCGGTCGTGCCGCCGGTGGTGCCGCCGGAGGTCGTGGTGTGCTGCTGCTTGACCGCGTGGTGGCGGGACTTGATCGCCGAGGAGTAGCTCGGGGTGAAGACCGTGCCGCCGTAGGTGCCCGACGGGATCGCGGTGTACTCGCCCTGGCTGTAGGCCTCCATGATCCGCAGCACCAGGTCGACGTAAGCCTTGGAGTGGTTGTATCGGAAGACCGAGGCCTCCTGGCCCGAGCGGGTCGAGAGGTCGTCGGTGCCGGAGCAGAGGTACACACCGGAGGCGAGCGAGGCGTCGTCGATGTCCTGCGGGTTGCGCTGGCCGTCGCCATCGGCGTCCACCTTGACCGAGGACCAGGTCGACGGGATGAACTGCATCGGGCCGACCGCGCGGTCGTAGACGGCGTCCTGGTCGAGCTGGCCACCATCGGTGTCCATGATCGCCTGGGTGCCGTTCTTGCCGTTCAGGGTCGGGCCGAAGATGCCCGGCCGGGCGACGCCGTCCTCGTCGAGGGAGTTGCCGGCGTACTGGCCGTGGTTGGACTCCACCCGGCCGATGGCCGCGATCAGCTCCCACGGGACGTTGCAGGTGGTGTCGGCGGCGTCGATGATCTGCGCCGCGCGCTGGTACGCCGACAGGGCTGCCGACGGGATGCCGCTGGTCGACGCGCCGGCCACGGTGGCGTCTGCGGCGCCGTTGGGCACGGCGGGCGCGATCGCGCCGGGGATCGGCACGCTCGCGGGCGCCTTGATCGCCTGGCTCGGGACCGCGCTGCCGTCGGGAAGCCCGCTGTTGTCGTTCTTGGCGGCCGAGGCGATGCTGTCGGCCCCGGCGATGCTGGCCGTCCAGGCGGCGGAGAGCAGCGCGAGCGGGACGAGCGAGGCTGCCTTGCTCTTGCGGCCCTTGAGCTTTGCGGACATGCGGTGGGTCTCCCTGGTCAGTAATCGGTCCGATTCACCTAAATCGGACGACACCCCCTGTCCAACGAGGTTCCCCCGCAGGGGTCACGCCAAACGCCGAAATGTCTCGTGCCGAGACGGTTCGGCGGGGTGCTTGCGCCGATGAGACGAACCGAGACACAGATTATGGCGTGAAACTGCCGAGAAGTCTTTACCGGAATCTCAGATCGGCCCGCCCGCCCGCAGGGGAGGCCGAATTGGTGGCCCCCGCCCTGTCGGGGAGAATGCCCGGGTGCGCCATCCCCAGTCCGACGCCCAGTCATCGGCCTGGTTCGACCGTGCCCGCGCCGTCACGCCCGGCGGCGTGAACTCCCCGGTGCGTGCCTTCGCCGCGGTCGGCGGCACCCCGCGGTTCATGGCGTCGGGCAGCGGCGCCTGGCTCCGCGACGTCGACGGCAACGAGTACGTCGACCTGGTCTGCTCATGGGGCCCGATGCTGCTGGGGCACGCCCACCCCGAGGTGCTCGCTGCCGTCGGAGAGGCGGTCGCGCGCGGCACGTCGTACGGGACGCCGACGACGACCGAGGTCGAGCTCGCCGAGGAGATCCTGGCGCGCACACCGGTCGAGCGGGTGCGCCTGGTCAGCTCCGGCACCGAGGCGACGATGTCGGCGATCCGGCTCGCCCGCGGGTTCACCGGGCGCGACCTGGTCGTGAAGTTCGCCGGCTGCTACCACGGGCACGTCGACTCGCTGCTGGCCAGCGCCGGGTCGGGGCTGGCCACCTTCGCCGTGAGCACGACGCCGGGCGTCCCGCAGTCCTCGGCCGCCCAGACCATCGTGCTGCCCTACAACGACCCTGCGGCCGTGACCGCCGCGTTCGCCGAGCACGGCGACCGGATCGCCTGCCTGATCACCGAGGCCTCACCGGGCAACATGGGCGTGGTCCCGCCCCAGCCCGGCTTCAACGCGTTCCTGGCCCAGACCTCCCGTGCCCACGGCGCCCTGTTCGTCAGCGACGAGGTGATGACCGGCTTCCGGGTCTCTCCGCGTGGGCAGTGGGGCCTCGACGGCGCCTTGGAGGGCTGGGTCCCCGACCTGATGACCTTCGGCAAGGTGATGGGCGGCGGCTTCCCCGCCGCGGCGTTCGGTGGCCGCGCCGACGTGATGGCGATGCTGTCGCCGGAGGGCCTGGTCTACCAGGCCGGCACGCTGTCGGGGAATCCCGTCGCGACCGCCGCCGGGCTGGCCACGCTGCGGCTCGCGACGGATGAGGTCTACGTCCGGGTCGACGAGGTGGCGGAGATCATCTCCACGGCGGCCGCGAAGGCGTTGGCGGCGGCCGGCGTACCCCACGTGCTGCAGGCAGGCGGCAACATGTTCAGCATCTTCTTCACCGACGCTCCCTCTGTGCCCGACTACGCCACGGCACAGACCCAGGACGTGGCCGCGTTCAAGGCGTTCTTCCACGCGATGCTCGACCGCGGTGTCTACCTGCCGCCGAGCGCGTTCGAGGCGTGGTTCTGCTCGGCGGCCCACGACGACCGCGCCGTGCAGCAGGTGCTCGACGCGTTGCCGGCCGCAGCCGAGGCCGCAGGAGGAGCCCGATGACGGTCGTCCACCTGCTGCGGCACGGCGAGGTCTTCAACCCCGAGGGCATCCTCTACGGGCGCGCGGCCGGGTTCGTGCTCTCCGACCGGGGGCAGGCGATGGCGGAGCGCGTCGCCGAACGGATCGGCGACCGCGACATCACCCACATCGTGTCCTCGCCGCTGGAGCGCGCCCAGCAGACGGCTGCACCGCTGGCGCTGGTGCGCGGCCTCACGCCCGTCCTCGACGAGCGGGTGATCGAGTCGACCAACGTTTTCGAGGGCAAGTCGTTCGCGATCGGTAGGAGCCTGATCCGGAAGCCGTCGATCTGGCGGCACCTGGTGAACCCGTTCCGGCCCTCGTGGGGCGAGCCCTACAAGGAGGTCGCGGCCCGGATGTGGGCCGCGGTCGAGGACGCCCGCCAGGCGGCTGAGGGCCACGAGGCCGTGATCGTCTCCCACCAGCTCCCGATCTGGATCTGCCGCCTGCACGCGGAGGGCCGCCGGTTCTTCCACGACCCGCGGAGGCGGCAGTGCACGCTGTGCAGCGTCACGTCCCTCACCTTCGACGGTGACCGGCTGATGACGATCGGCTACGCCGAGCCCGCGGGCGACCTGATCCCGGTGGCACAGCGCAAGGCCACGTTCTCCGCCGGCACCGGCTTCGAGGAGCCCGACGACCTGTCCCAGCAGCCCGGGTCCAATCCCGATCTCGATCCCGACCGCTGAGATGCCCTCGCGCCCGCGCCGGCCCGGCCCCGTCACGACACCTGTGACGACGCTCGTCATGCTCGTTCTCGTCGCCAGCGGCTGCAGTAGCGTCGGCAGCAGCGGAGACCAGGGCTACATCGACGGCAAGGGCGTGATCACGGTCCTTGCGGCCCAGGACCGGAAGGCTCCCGGCGAGGTCGGCGGCAAGACCCTGGAGGGCAAGGACATCTCGCTGGCGTCGTACGCCGGCAAGGTGGTCGTGGTCAACGTCTGGGGCGCATGGTGCCCGCCGTGCCGCGCCGAGGCGGACGACCTGGCCGCGGCCGCGCGGCAGCTCTCGGCGCGCGGCGTCGAGTTCATCGGCATCAACACACGCGACTCGAGCCAGGACAACGCGCTGTCGTTCCAGCGCCGCTACGACGTGCCCTACCCGTCGATCTACGACCCCGGCGGTCGCAACCTGCTCGCCTTCCACGGGACCCTCACGCCGAACGCCATCCCCAGCACGGTGGTCATCGACGCCGAGGGTCGTGTCGCGGCCAGCATCCTCGGCGAGGTGACCAGCGCGAACACCCTGGTGGACCTGGTCGACGAGGTGACCCAAGGGTCGACCCGGTGATGCCGCTGGTCACCGCCCTCGGCCTGGGGTCGTGGTTCGAGAACACCGCCCTCGACGGGTCGTTGCTGCTCGCTATCCCGGTGGCCCTCGTGGCCGGGCTGGTGTCGTTCTTCAGCCCGTGCGTCGTCCCGCTGCTACCGGGGTACCTCTCCTACACGACAGGACTGTCCGGCGCCGACCTCGGCTCCGAGCGCCGGGGCCGGATGCTCGCAGGGTCGCTGCTGTTCGTGCTCGGGTTCTCCTTCGTGTTCGTCTCGTTCGGCGCCCTGTTCGGCCAGGTCGGTGACTGGCTGTGGCGCTACCAGGACACCCTCAAGATCGTCCTGGGTGCGTTCACGATCCTGGTCGGCATCGCGTTCCTCGGTGCGGTGCCGTGGTTGCAGCGCGACGTTCGCGTCCACCGGGTGCCGGCGGTCGGCCTGCTCGCTGCGCCCCTTCTCGGTGTGCTGTTCGGCCTCGGCTGGACGCCCTGCATCGGCCCGACGCTCGGCGCGATCACGTCGCTGGCGGCCAACGAGGGCAGCGCCTCGCGCGGAGCGCTGCTGAGCTTCGTCTACTGCCTGGGCCTCGGGCTCCCGTTCGTGGTCGCGGCACTCGCCTACCGCCGGATGCTCGGCGCGATCGGCTGGGTCCGCCGGCACCAGCAGTGGGTCACCCGCCTGGGCGGGCTGATGCTGATCGCGGTGGGCGTGCTGCTGCTCACCGGCTGGTGGGACGTGCTGGTCGACGACCTCCGTGGCTGGTTCTTCCCGAACTTCACGGCGGGCGTCTGATGGTTTCGACAAGCTCAACCACCGGTGCGGCGGGCGTGTGAGCACTCCGGAGACCGACCTCGACCCGCTGACCAGCGCCCCCGCACCGCCCGGTGCGCCGCCGCTCGCGCCACGGGAGTTCGCGCGCTGGGCCTGGCGCCAGCTCACGTCGATGCGGACCGCGCTGATCCTGCTGTTCCTGCTCGCTCTCGCAGCGGTCCCCGGGTCCGTCGTACCCCAGGAGTCCGTCGACTCGGTGGCGGCCGCACAGTGGCGCGAGAACCACGGGACGCTGGCGCCGATCTACGACCGCCTCGGACTGTTCTCGGTCTACGACTCGGTGTGGTTCTCCGCGATCTACCTGCTGCTGATGGTCTCGCTGGTCGGCTGCATCCTGCCTCGCACCCGCGTCTACTGGCGGGCGCTCCGAGCGCGGCCGCCCGCCGCGCCGCGCAACCTCGCCCGGCTGCCCGAGCACCGCACGTTCGAGACCGACGCAACGCCCGAGCAGGTGCTCGAGCGGGCCCGGGCTGCGATGCAGGGATACCGGATCGCCGGCGACGACGCGTCGCTCGCTGCCCCCGGCGCGGAGCGCTCGCTGTCAGCAGAGCGCGGCAAGCTCCGCGAGGCCGGCAACCTGCTGTTCCACCTCGCCGTGCTGGTGGTGCTGGTCGGCTTCGCCGGCGGGTCCCTCTTCGGGTTCAAGGGCGGCGTGATCGTCGTGACCGGCAACAGCTTCGCCGACTCGCTCAGCCAGTACGACGACTTCCGGCCCGGCGGCCTGTTCCAGCCCGACGACCTGGCGCCCTTCGACTTCACGGTGACCGACTTCGACGTCACCTTCATCACCGAAGGGCGCGAGACCGGGATGGCGCACAAGTTCTCCGCCGGCCTCGACTACCGGACCAGCCCGACCGCCGCCCTGCGGCACACCCGGATCTCGGTGAACCACCCGCTGACGATCGACGGCACGAAGGTGTACCTGGTCAGCCACGGCTACGCGCCGCACATCACCGTGCGCGACGGCAACGGCGACATCGCCTACTCGGGTCCGGTGGTGTTCCTGCCCGAGGACAGCACCTTCCGCTCGTTCGGTGTCGTCAAGGTGCCCGACGCGGCGGGCCCGAGCGGGCGGACGCAGCTGGGGTTCGAGGGGGAGTTCTACCCGACGTACGCGTTCACCGACGCGACCGGGCCGTTCTCCGCCTTCCCCGATGCGAAGAACCCGGCGCTGTCGCTGCTGGCCTACCGCGGCGACCTCGGCCTCGACGACGGCGTGCCCCAGTCGGTGTACGCGCTCGACAAGGACAAGCTCAGCGCGATCAGGAAGGCAGACGGCAAGCCGTTTCGCCTCGACCTGATGCTGAACCAGACCGTCACCCTGCCCGACGGGCTCGGGACGGTCACGTTCGACGGGATGAGCCGGTTCGTCAAGCTGCAGGTGAGCCGGAGCCCGGGGGACTGGGTGGCGCTGGTGGGTGTCGTGCTCGCGCTGGTCGGCCTGCTCGGGTCGCTGTTCATCCGCCCCCGCCGGGTCTGGGTGAAGGTACGCCGTGAGGGTGACGGTCCGGACCGGCGTACCCTCGTCGAGGTCGCGGGACTCGACCGCTCGGCCGGTGGCGACCTGTCAGGCGAGATCGACGAGATCGCCGCGACGTTGAAGGAGAAGGTGTGAGCCACGACCAGTTCGAGGTGCTGAGCAACCAGGCCGTCGCAGTGTGTGCCGCGGCGTACTTCCTCGCGCTGTTGGCGCACCTGGCCGAGTGGGCGACCGCCCGCTCGGTGCCGGCGGCCGCGACGACCGAAGCCGCAGCGGCCAACGCTGCCGGCGGCACCGACGTCCTCGAGCGCGTCGACGTCGACACCGAGCGGGTCGAGCGCTGGGCACGGATCGGCGTCGTCCTCACGGTCGTCGCGGCCGGCGTGCACCTGGTCGCGGTGGTGTCGCGCGGTCTCGCGGCCGACCCGGTGCGGGTGCCGTGGGGCAACATGTACGAGTTCACGCTGACCGCGACGCTGATGGTCACGCTCGGCTACCTGCTGCTCTATCGCAGGTTCTCGCTCGGCTGGCTGTCCCCGGTGGTGACCGGCTTCGTGCTCGTCACCCTGATGGTCGACGTGCTGTTCCTCTACACACCGGTGGTGCCGCTGCGCGACGCGCTCCAGTCGCCCTGGCTGGTGATCCACGTGATCGCCGCGATCATCGCGACCGGCGCCTTCACGCTCGGCGGGATGTGCTCGGCGCTGTACCTGGTCAAGGAACGCTGGCCGCGCACCCGCGAGGGCGGTTACCTCTCCCGGCTGCCCGACCTCGCCGCGCTCGACCGGATGGCCTACCGCACGCAGGCGTTCGCGTTCCCGGTGTGGACCTTCGCAGCCTTGATCGCCGGCCCGATCTGGGCCCAGCACGCCTGGGGCCGCGCCTGGGGCTGGGACCCCAAGGAGATCTGGGCGTTCATCACCTGGGTCGTGTACGCCGCGTACCTGCACGCCCGTGCCACCGCCGGCTGGAAGGGTCGCGCTGCCGCCATCGTCGCCCTGATCGGCCTGGCCACGTTGTGGTTCAACTTCGTCGGCATCAACTTCTTCTTCGGAAGCGGATCCCAGCACTCCTACGCCTGACCCCGCCGAGGCGTCTGCTTGTTGCCAGACGCCGGCGTTCGTGCGTAGACGCCGAGGCGTCTGTACAACGCGACGCCTCGGCGGGGTCCAGCGCCAACAAACTGACGCCTCGGCGTGCTCTACGGGCAACAACGCGCCGCCTCGGCGGGTCAGGTGATCAGGAGGCGGAGAGCGCGTCCTCGATGTCGACGGCGAGCTTCTCGGGCTCGGTGGTCGGGCTGTAGCGCTTGATCACCTGGCCGTCGCGGCCGACGAGGAACTTGGTGAAGTTCCACTTGATCGCGCCGCCGAGCAGGCCACCCTTCTCGGTCTTCAGCCACTGGTAGAGCGGGTGCGTGTTCGCGCCGTTGACCTCGATCTTGTCGAACATCGGGAAGGAGACGCCGTAGTTGCGCTGGCAGAAAGCGCCGATCTCGTCGGCGTTGCCGGGCTCCTGGCCGGCGAACTGGTTGCACGGGAAGCCGAGGATCACCAGCCCCTCGTCGACGTACTTCTCATAGAGCGACTCCAGACCGGAGAACTGAGGCGTAAGGCCGCACTGCGAGGCGGTGTTGACGACCAGCACGACGCTGCCTTTGTATTCGGCGAGATCCTGCTCGCGGCCCTCCAGGGTGGTCGCGCTGAAGTCGCTCAGGTCGGTCATGGAACTCCTCACGGTGTCGGGGTCGGCACAGCGTCCCCGGGTGTTGAGACAGAACGGTGTCTGTCGGGCTCAACCAGCGGGCGGCTCGCCCTGTTCCCGTCGCCGCCGTCTCTCGAGATCACGGAGGAAGGCCTCGTCGTCGTCCGGGCCGACCGGACCCGGCGGCGGCGGCGGCGGTTCGCGGCGCGCGGGCCCCCCCGGCCCGCCGGAGCTCCTCCGGTCGATCGCCCAGAAGACGGCGTAGATCACCGCTGCCAGGAGAAGGAGGTACACGACGAACCGGATCACCCCGCAAGACTATCCTTGGCCCGTGAAGCACTTCCTGGTCTACACGTTGCTGCGGTTCGGTCTGTTCGTGGTGACCTACGCGGTGCTCAGCCTGCTCGCGGTCCTCGCCTTCGGGCGGCAGAGCGAGGTCTTCTTCGTGGCCCTGCTCCTCGCGGCGGTGATCTCGTCGCTGCTGTCGCTGCGACTGCTCGCCGGGCCCCGCGAGCGGTTCGCACAGAGCGTCGAGGCCCGCGCCGGCCGGGCCCGGGTCAAGCTCGAGGAGATGCGCTCCCGTGAGGACGTGGACTGAGCCATGACGGTCCGGGAGGGAGCGGAGCGGCCCGCGGAGACACCCCTCCTGCGGCAGATCCGCGACTCCGTGATCGGTGACGACCAGGTCATGGTCGGGCCGTTCGGCCCGCGGCGGGTGACGTACGCCGACTACACCGCATCGGGTCGTGCCGTCGGATTCCTCGAGGACTTCATCCGCAGCCAGGTGCTCCCGCGCTACGCGAACACCCACACCGAGTCCAGCGGCACCGGCCTGCAGACCACGCGGCTGCGCGAGGACGCCCGGACGATCATCCACGACGCGGTCGGCGGCGACCCCGAGGTCGCGGTGATCTTCGCCGGGTCGGGCAGTACCGGTGCGATCGACAAGCTCGTCGGCATCCTCGGGCTGCGCATCCCGTCGGCGCTCGAGGACCGCTACCGGCTCTCGGCCCACATCCCCGCCGGCGAGCGACCGGTGGTCTTCATCGGGCCGTTCGAGCACCACTCCAACGAGCTGCCCTGGCGCGAGTCCATCGCGGACGTCGTGGTCTGCCCACAGGACGCCGACGGCCACGTCGACCTGGACTTCCTCGACACCGAGCTCCAGCGGTACGCCGACCGACCGTTGCGGATCGGGTCGTTCTCCGCGGCTTCGAACGTCACCGGCATTCTCAGTGACGTCGCCGGCATCTCGGCGCTGCTGCACCGCCACGGCGCGCTGGCCTTCTGGGACTACGCCGCCGCTGCGCCGTACGTCGCGCTCTCCATGGACGGCATCGACGCGATGTTCCTCAGCCCGCACAAGCTGATCGGCGGCCCGTCGACGCCCGGAGTGCTGGTGGCGCGGCGGTCACTGCTGACCAACCGGGTGCCCGACGTGCCGGCCGGCGGCACGGTCGCCTACGTGAACCCGCTCGAGCACCGCTATCTCGACGACCCGGTGCAGCGTGAGGAGGGCGGCACTCCTGCGATCGTCGAGGCGATCCGCGCGGGCCTGGTCTTCCAGCTCAAGGACGCGGTCGGCATCGACGTGATCCGCGCGCACGAGGAGGACTACCTCCATCGCGCGGTCGCGGCCTGGCAGGATGAGCCGACGATCGAGATCCTCGGCAACCTCGCCGCCGAGCGGCTCTCGATCGTGTCGTTCGTGGTGCGCGCGCCGAGTGGGCGGCACCTGCACCACAACTTCGTGGTGACGCTGCTCAACGACCTTTTCGGCATCCAGGCGCGCGGTGGCTGCTCGTGCGCCGGGCCCTACGGCCACCGGCTGCTCGGCATCGACCTCGACCGCAGCCACGAGTTCGAGCACGAGATCGCATCCGGTTGCGAGGGCATCAAGCCGGGCTGGGTGCGGGTGAACTTCAACTACTTCATCAGCGAGGCGGCGTTCCAGTACGTCGTCGACGCGGTCCGTCTGGTCGCGCGGCACGGGTGGCGGCTGCTGGGCGACTACCGGTTCGACGTCACCGCCGGACTGTGGCACCACCGTGGCGGCGTGGTCGAGCCGCCGCTGCGCCTGGCCCACGTCGAGTACGACGCCGACGGCGAGATGGTCTACCCCCACCAGGACGACACCGCACCCGAGTCCGCTCTCGCCGACTACCTCAAGCTCGGCGAGGAGATCATGCTCGCCGCGACCCCCGCCCCCGACGATCCGCCCACCGGTGTCTCCGCGGACTTCGAGCAGCTCCGCTGGTTCGACCTGCCCGGCCGCTGCGTCCAAGACTGACCCACCCGTTGAGTTGGGTAAGAAGACCCTTCGAGTTGGATGTGCTGCACCGCGTGCGGGCGCATGAGTCCCAACTCAACGGTGCATGAGTCCCAGCTCAAGGGTGCATGACCCCCAACTCAACGGGCGATGAGGAGGCCCGCGAAGATGCCGGCGGCGTAGAGCAGCTCGCCGAAGCCGGTGAGCTGGAGGACCGGGATCAGGTCCTTGCCGGTCTTTCCGGCGTCGACGCGGATGCCGGAAGAGAGGAGCGGGGCCAGGCTGACGAGTCCCAGTCCGGCCCAGGCGTCGGCCTGGATCATCACGCGGACCAGCGCGACCATCGCCACGACGACGAGGATGTTGTAGAGCCGGCGCGTCCACACGTCACCGAGCTTCACCGCCAGCGTCCGCTTGCCGGACGCCGCGTCGGTCGGGATGTCGCGGAGGTTGTTGGCGACCAGGATCGCGCACGCCAGCGCGCCGACTCCCACGGCCGCCCAGGCACCGGCTCCGGTGATCTCCTGAGCCTGCACGTACTGGGTCCCCAGCACCGCGACCAGGCCGAAGAACACGAACACCATCACCTCGCCGAGGCCGAGGTAGCCGTAGGGCAACTTGCCGCCGGTGTAGTACCAGGCGGCCAGGATGCTGACCGCCCCGACCGCCACCAGCCACCACCCGGTCGTAGCCGCGAGCACCAGGCCGACGACTGCGGCGAGCCCGAAGGCCGCGAAGGCTGCGCGCTTGACCGCCGACGGCGTCGCGACGCTGGACCCGACCAGGCGCAACGGCCCGACGCGCACCGCGTCGGTGCCGCGGATGCCGTCGGAGTAGTCGTTGGCGTAGTTCACGCCGATCTGCAGCAGCAGCGCGACCAGCAGCGCGAGGGCGGCCTTCCACCAGACCTCGTCGTGCGACCACGCCGCGACACCGGTGCCCGCGAGCACCGGCGAGACCGCCGCCGGCAACGTCCTGGGCCTCGCGCCCTCGATCCACTGTGCTGCGGTCGCCATGGCCGGGATTCTGTCAGGCACTAGCCTCGGGACGGTGAGCAGCCTGTGGCCGGTGTCGGGGGACGCCGACGGCATCCTGGCCCTGCTTCGCGACTGGGACGCCGCCGACGATCCGCGGCCGTTGGTGATCGAGACCTCGGGATCGACCGGTCGGCCCAAGCGGGTGCTGCTCTCCCGCGACGCGATGCGGGCCTCGGCCCTCGCCACGCAGGAGCGGCTCGGCGGACCCGGCCAGTGGGTGCTGAACCTGCCCCCGACGTACGTCGCGGGCGTCCAGGTGCTCTACCGGTCGGTGGTCGCCGGCACCGAGCCGCTGCTGTTGTCGCAGCACGCCGACCTCGGGTCGGCGTGGGAGCAGATGGACGCAGACCGCCGATACCTCTCGCTGGTGCCCACCCAGCTCTTCCGGCAGCTCGACGACGGATTCGACGTCCGAGACCTCGGCCGGTACACGGCGGTGCTCGTCGGCGGGGGACCGATGGCGCCGGGGACCCGTGCCAAGGCGGAGTCGATGGGGATCCGCGTCGTGCAGACCTACGGGATGAGCGAGACCTGCGGCGGCTGCGTGTACGACGGTGTCCCGTTCGACGGCGTCGAGGTGCGGATCGACCACGGAGGTCATGTGCTGCTGCGCGGGCCGGTGCTGTTCGACGGCTACGAAGGCGAGCCGGAGCGCACAGCCGCTGCGTTCCGCGACGGTTGGCTGGTGACCAACGACCTGGGCCGCTGGGCGCGGGACGGCCGCCTCCGGATCGACGGCCGGGTCGACGACATGATCATCACCGGCGGCATGAAGGTGCCAGGAGGGGCGGTGGCCCGCCTGCTGTCCGAGTTGTCCTTCGTCGACGCGGTCGAGGTCGTCGGCGTCCCTGACGAGGAGTGGGGCGAGGCGGTCACCGCCGTCGCGGTCGGTGTGCCCGACGCACCGACTCCGGACGTCGAGGCGGAGCTCGACGCCCTGGAAGCGCGGTTCCCCGAGCGGGCGTGGTGGCCCAAGCGCTGGGTCCGCGTCGACGAGATCCCGATGCTGCCCAACGGCAAGCCCGACCGTGAGGCGATGAAGAGGCTGGCGGCCGATGGCTGAGCCGCACGTCTACTCCATCCCGCTCACCACGCGCTTCCGCGGCATCGACGTGCGTGAGGGGATGCTGCTGCGCGGCGACGCGGGCTGGGGGGAGTTCAGCCCGTTCCTCGAGTACGACGCCGACACGGCTCGTCCCTGGCTGGCCGCCGCCCGCGAAGCCGCGGACGTCGGCTGGCCCGATGCCGTGCGGGTCCAGATCCCGGTCAACGTGACCGTCCCCGCGTGCGACCCGGAGCGGGCGCAGGAGATCGTGCGCGCGTCGAACGGCTGTCGCACCGCCAAGGTCAAGGTCGCCGAGCGCGGACAGGTGCTCGCCCACGACGAGGCCCGGCTCGAGGCGGTCCGCGACGCCCTTGGCCCCGACGGGCTGATCCGGATCGACGCCAACGCCGGCTGGTCCGTCGACGAGGCCGTCGCGCTGATCCCCTGGCTCGACCGCGCCGCCGGCGGTCTGGAGTACGTCGAGCAGCCGGTCGCGACGGTCGAGGACCTGGCGCTCGTCCGTCGCCGCGTCGATGTACCGATCGCGGCCGACGAGTCGATCCGGCGTGCCGAGGACCCCTACCGGGTCCGCGACCTCGACGCCGCGGACGTCGCGGTGCTCAAGGTGCAGCCGCTCGGCGGCGTACGCGCCTGCCTGCGGATCGCCGAGGACATCGGACTCCCGGTCGTCGTCAGTAGCGCGCTGGAGACGAGTGTCGGGATCGCGGCCGGCGTCGCGCTGGCGGCCGCGCTGCCCGAGCTGCACCACGCCTGCGGGCTCGCGACGGTGCAGCTGCTCGCCGGCGACGTCACCGACGAGCCGCTGCTGCCGGTCGACGGGATGGTCCCGGTGCGGCGACCGGAGGTGTCCTGGGAGCTGCTCGAGCGCTGGGCGGCGGCGCCGGAGCGGGTCGAGCACTGGCTGCATCGATCAGCGGGTGTCTGAGGGACGGATCCCGTGCCCGGCGGTCGAGCCGACTGGTCGCGGCGCATACGCCGACGGCTGGGGAGCAGTCCGGGGTCACACCCAGGCACCTGCCATGGTCCGGTACGCCGGGATCAGGACCTCCCAGCGCGTCTTCCAGTCGCGCACGTCGCGGTTGGCGAGGTATGCCGCGAGGTACATACGCCAATGGGCGAGAGCGCTGGGGGCCGAGAGCGCCGGAACGGTAGGGCAGGATCAGTCCTCGTGATGTCCACCGAGTCCAGCCCGGTCAGCAGCGCCGCGCTGGCCCGTGCCGTCGTCGAGTCGTTGCTCCGGAGCGGCGTACGTCACGTCGTGCTGGCGCCCGGGTCGCGCAACGCGCCGCTCTCGTTCGCCCTGTACGACGCCGCGGAGGCGGGTGCGCTCACCCTGCACACCCGCATCGACGAACGCACCGCCGGCTTCCTTGCCCTCGGCATCGCGAAGACCTCGCACCGGCCCGCGGCGGTGGTCACGACGTCCGGGACCGCGGCTGCCAATCTGCACCCGGCTGTCCTCGAGGCCGCGCACGCTGCCGTCCCCCTGGTCGCGGTGACGGCAGACCGTCCTGCCTCGCTGCGCGGCACCGGCGCCAACCAGACGACCGACCAGGTCCGGCTCTTCGGCGACGCCGTCGCCTGCCACGACATCGCGGCGCAAGGCGACGTACCCGAGGCGCTCGACGCTCCGGTGCACTGGAACCTTCAGTTCGTCGACCCGCTGGTGCCCGCTGACCACACGACCCCGACAGCGCCGGCAACCGAGGCGACCCACCGCAATACCTCTACCCACCTCGGCACCCTGTCGCCCGGACCCCGCACGGTCGTGGTCGCCGGTGACGACGCCGGACCGCGCATCCGGGTGCTCGCGGAGTCCGGCCGGTGGCCGCTCCTCGCTGAGCCGAGCAGCGGCTCGCGCAACGGCATGTCCGTGATCCGGTGCTACCGGCTCCTGCTGGGCACCTCGCTCGCGGACCGCGTCGAGCGCGTCGTCGTCGCCGGGCATCCGACCCTGTCGCGCCCGGTGCAGCGGCTCCTCGCCCGACCCGACGTCGAGGTGGTCTCGGTCCGTGCCCGGGGGCGCTGGCCGGGGCGCCCGCACCCGGTCCGTCACGAGTACGACGACGTCGAGGTCGACGAACCCGACGACCCCTCCTGGCTCGAGGAGTGGCGCGAGGCGGACCGGTCGGTGTCGGAGCAGCTCGATGCACTCGTGGCGGCTGAGCCCGAGCTCACGCCGTACGACGTGGCCGCTGCCGTCAACGCCGCCGTACCGGCGTACGGGCTGCTGCACGTCGGGGCGAGCAACCCGATCCGCGACCTCGACCTGATGGCGAAGCCGTACACCGTCGGCGAGCACCGCATGGTGATCGCCAACCGCGGCCTCGCGGGGATCGACGGCACCGTGTCCACGGCCATCGGTGCCGTGCTCGGCCGGCCGAGCACCTCGCGCGCGATCGCCTACGTCGGCGACGTGACGTTCCTGCACGACCTCACCGGCCTGGTGATCGGGCCCGGCGAGGCCCGACCCGACCTGACGATCGTGGTCGCCAACGACAACGGCGGCTCGATCTTCGCGACCCTCGAGCAGGGAGCCGCGGGGCACGCAGCCAGCTACGACAAGCTCTTCGGCACCCCGCACGGCGTCGACCTGGCGAGCGTCTGCACCGGGCTGCGGATCCCGCACTGGCGGATCGACAGCCGCGACGAGCTGACCCAGGCGCTGGCGAACCCGAACGGCGGCATCGAGGTCGTGGAGGCCGTCGTGCGTCGCGACAACCGCCGCGAGCTCGACGAGAGGATTCGCGCACTCGCCAGCGAAACGTCCTAGCCTCTCGGCATGGACCAGTTGCCAGCCCTTCCCGACGAGGACTTCCGCAAGGTGCTGTGCGTCGTCGCGCACCCCGACGACATCGAGTACGGCACCTCCTCGGCCGTCGCGAAGTGGACCTCCCAGGGTGTCGAGGTCGCCTACCTGCTGCTGACCCGGGGCGAGGCCGGCATGCCGAACTCGCCCGAGGAGACCATCCGGATCCGCCGCGGCGAGCAGGAGGCCGCGTGTGCCGCGGTCGGCGTCACCTCGCTGGAGATGCTCGAGCACCCCGACGGCGTCCTGCAGCCGTCGCTCGACCTGCGCCGCGACATCGCCCGGGCCATCCGGCGCTTCCAGCCCGACGTGGTGGTGACCGGGTCGTGGGAGGTCGAGTTCGTCGCCGGGCTCAACCAGGCCGACCACCGGGTCGCCGGGATGGCCTGCCTGGATGCGATCCGCGACGCCGACAACCCGTGGGTGTTCCCCGAGCTCCTCGACGAGGGGCTCGGGAAGTGGAAGGTGCGCTGGCTGCTGGTGAGTGGGCACAGCGAGCCGACCCATGGCGTCGACGTCTCCGGGGAGCCGCTCGCGCGCGGTGTCGCCTCGCTGGAGGCGCACCGGGAGTACCTGGCGGCGATCGAGGGGCACCCGCCGCCGTCGGTCTTCATCCCGGCGATCGCCGCGACGGGCGGACAGGCGCTCGGAGTCGCGCACGCCGTCCTGTTTCGCGCCTGGGACTTCGCTGCCCCACCGGGGATGCGCCGTCTCCAGGAGTCCGGGGAGTAGCACGTGCGCAACGGCGATCAAGCGGCCGGGTGCCGGACGCGACACCCTCGGTGACATGACCGCAGCAGCCGACACCTTCGCCGGGTTCGTCGACGCGCTCGCCGAGGCTCTCGACGACCACGACACGACGGCGGAGGAGCTGGCGTCCCGGTTGTGCCTGTCCCGCTTCCACTTCGACCGGGTGATCAGCCAGGTCGCCGGCGAGCCACCGCGCGCATTCCGCCGGCGGATCCTGCTGGAGCGGGCGGCGTACCGGCTGCTGTCCACGCGTCGCAGCATCCTCGACATCGCGGTCGAGGCCGGCTACGGCTCGCACGAGGCCTTCACCCGCGCGTTCACCACGGCGTACGGCGCACCGCCGGCCGCCTGGCGCAGGAAGCCGAAGGCGATCCGCATCGAGGCGCCCAGCGGCGTGCACTTCCACCCACCCGGCAGCATCCGGCTGCCCGCACGAGATCAGGTGAGCTCCATGGACCTCTTGACCCGCATGGTCGAGCACCACATCTGGCTGACCGGCGAGATCCTCCGCTGCGCCGAGCGCGTCACGCCCGAGCAGCTCGACGAGCAGATCCAGCTCAGCGTCGACGAGGACGAGCAGACGCTCCGGTCGTTGCTGTCGCGCCTCATCGGCCAGATGGGGATGTGGAACGCCGCCCTGGCGAACCGCGACTACGACTGGACCCTCGAGGACCACGAGTCGCTGACTTCCATGCGTCGGCGGTTCGCCGAGGAGGGGCCGACGTACCTCGCCCACGTCCGCGACGTCGTCGACCGCGGCAGCCTCGACGACACCTTCGTCGACGCGCTGTGCGATCCGGCCGAGGTCTTCACCTACGGCGGGATGATCGCCCATGTGCTCACCTTCGCTGCCCATCGCCGCACGCTGTGCGTGCTCGCGCTGAACCGCTTCGGCGTCGACGACCTCGGCTGGGGCGACCCGATGCGCTGGGTCGCCGAGCCGGCGTGAGGACACCCGGCTTGCGCCCCCCGCGATAATCCACGGGTGGACCTGGTCACGACACTCGTCGCCCTCGTCGCGACGGTGCTCGCGACCACGGCCGTGTGCAACCGGCTGGACCTGTCCTCGCCGCTGGTGCTGATCGTCGTGGGCATCGTCGGGTCCTACCTTCGGTTCATCCCCGACATCGAGCTGCATCCCGAGGTGGTGCTGCTCGGTCTGCTGCCGCCGTTGCTGTACGCCGCGTCGCTGCAGACCTCGCTCGTGGACTTCAACGCCAACCGGCGTCCGATCCTGCTGCTGTCGGTCGGCCTGGTCGCGTTCACGACTCTCGGCGTGGCAGTCCTGGTGCACTGGCTGATCGACGACCTGGGCTGGGCCGGGTCGTTCGCGATCGGGGCCGTCGTCGCGCCACCGGACGCGATCGCCGCGAGTGCGATCGGGCGCCGGATCGGGCTGCCGCGAAGGATCGTGACGATCCTCGAGGGTGAGTCCCTGCTGAACGACGCCACCGCGCTGGTCGCGCTGCGCACCGCCCTCGCGGGCGGGGCCGTCTGGTACGTGATGGCTCGCGACTTCGCCCTCGCTGCCGGCGGCGGCGTGGTCGTCGGGCTGGTGTTCTTCCTCGCGATCGGACTGATCCGCAAGCACGTCACCGATCCGGTGCTCGACAGCGGCCTGTCGTTCGTCACGCCCTTCGCGGCGTACATCGCGGCGGAGGAGATCAACGCCTCCGGCGTGATCAGCGTGGTCGTGGCCGGACTCCTGCTCGGGCACAAGGCGCCGATCATCCAGGTGGCCCAGTCGCGGATCGCCGAGAGGATGAACTGGCGCTCGATCGCGTTCCTGCTCGAAGGGGGCGTCTTCCTGCTGATCGGGCTGCAGGCGCGCTCGATCATCCGCGACGCCGGGCACGACGAGCTCGGGGGCTGGCGGATCGCCCTCGTCTGCGGGCTGGTGCTGGTGGCGGTGATCGTGCTCCGGGTGGCCTGGGTGTTCGCCGCGCGGTACCTGCTGATCAGGCCCGGGCCCGACGAGACCGGGAAGCGGCCGCCCTGGACCTACACCTTCCTGATCGGCTGGGCCGGGATGCGGGGAGTCGTCACCCTGGCGGCAGCGTTCGTGATCCGCACCGACATGCCGCACCGCGAGGTGCTGCTGCTGATCGCGTTCACGGTCACTGCCGGCACGTTGTTCCTGCAGGGCTTGTCGCTGCCGTGGTTCGCGCGGGTGCTGCGGGTGCCGTCGCCGGACCCGAGTGCTGACGCGCTCGCCCGCGCGAACCTCCTGCACCAGGCATCCCAGGCTGGTCTCGCTGCGCTCGAGAGCCTCGAGGAGGAGGACCCTCACGATGTCAGCGAGACCATCCGCGAGCGGATCCGGCGTCGCGACTACGCGGCCTGGGAGCGGGTCAACACCACCTCGGCCGAGACACCCAGTGAGATCTACGCCCGGCGCCGTCAGCTGATGATCGACGCCGAGCGGCGCCGCGTGCTCGAGATCCGCTCCACCGGCACGGTCCCGCACGAGGTCGTCTCCGAGGTGCTCGCGATGCTGGACGTCGAGGAGTCGATGCTCGACTACAGCGAGGGCGAGCGTGCCCGGGTGCGCGCTAGCGTCGGGTCCATGGCTCGGGATGCTGCGTGCGACGACCTGCGCGACGCGAGTGCGGAAGTCGAGCCGGGCTCACCGGGGGAGTGCGAGGACTGCGTCCGGATGGGCACCCAGTGGGTGCACCTCCGGCTCTGCCTGGCCTGCGGCAAGGTCGCATGCTGCGACTCCTCACCCCAGCGGCACGCGACCGCGCACTTCCACGAGTCGCGGCACCCGGTGATCCGGTCCGCCGAGCCGGGCGAGACCTGGCGCTGGTGCTACGTCCACGAGCTGACCGGCTGAGTTCCCGGACGTCGAGCCTGTCGAGACGACTCGAAGGTTTCGACAGGCTCAACCACCGGAGTCAGAAGAGCGGCTTGACTGCCAGCGCCGCGATGGCGAGGGCGGCCACCACGCACGTCGTACGACGCCTCGCAACGGGGTTTCAGGCGTAGGCGTAGTCCTCGAGCGGGAAGTGCTCGCCGGCCCGTCGCGCGCTTGCCGAGGAGGTCGGGCGCAGCAGCACCGCGTCGCCCTCGTTGGTGAAGTAGTAGCTGCGCGCGGTGGCGCACGAGCCCTGGATGAACACGGTGTCGTCCATCCGCTCGAGCATGTGGTCGAGGAACGCCTGGTCCGCCTGCTCGGAGATCTCGAAGGTGCTCGCGCCGCGGTGCTGCAGCTCGGTGAACAGCCTTTCGAGATGGGCCATCTGGGCCTCGATCGTCATGAAGTAGCTGAGGCCGGAGTAGGAGTACGGCGAGTTCAGCGTGACGAAGTTCGGGAAGCCTGAGACCGTCACCCCTTCGTAGGCGTGGTAGCCGCCCTCCCGCCAGAGCTTGCCGAGGTTGCGGCCCTCGCGCCCGATCACCTCGATCGCCGGGAAGTTGGTGTCCCACAGGTTGAAGCCCGTCGCCAGGACCAGGACGTCGACTTCGATCGCCTGCCCGTCGCTGGTGACGATCCCGTGCTCGGTGATCCGGTCGATCGGGGTGGTCTCCAGCGTCACGTGCGGTCGGGTGAAGGCCGGGTAGTAGTCGTTGGAGAACGTCGGTCGCTTGCACCCGAAGCTGTAGTCCGGGGTCAGGTTGCGGCGGAGGTCGGGATCCTTGACCTGACGCCGCAGGTGCGCCCTGGCGACCGCCGCCGCGCCCTTGTTGAACAGCTTGGCCTGCTTGTAGTGCAGGACGCCGGTCACCATGATCCCCTCGAGCCAGGTGCTGTTGGCCCGGCGAGCGAGGCGTTGCGTCCAGGGCTGGGCGGCGAACAGCAGCTGGAGCCAGCGCGGGATCTCGAAGTCGGTCTTCGGGGTCACCCAGATCGGCGTGCGCTGGTAGACGGTCAGGGCGGACGCGCGCCGGGCGATCTGCGGGATCAGCTGCACCGCGGTCGCACCCGTGCCGATCACCGCGACGCGCTTGCCGTCGAGGTCGGCGGAGTCGTCCCAGCTCGCGGTGTGGATGACGGTGCCGGCGAAGTCGTGGACGCCGTCGATGTCGGGCAGCTTCGGCTGGGAGAGGAAGCCGGTCGCGGTCATCAGGTACTTCGCCGTGCGGGTCTGCCCGGTGGTGGAGCCTGTCGAAACCCCTCCCGCGACCGGAGCCGTCGTGACCACCCAGTGCTGCTCGTCCTCGTCCCAGCGGGCGCCGTCGACCCGGACGCCGAGCTCCATGTGCCGGCGGAGGTCGTACTTGTCGGCGACGTGCCCGGCGTACTGCTTGAGCTCCGGCCCGCGCGCGAACCAGTGCTTCCAGTAGGGGTTCGGCTCGAACGAGTAGGAGTAGGTCACGCTCGCGATGTCGACCGCCAGGCCGGGGTAGCGGTTCACGTGCCAGGTGCCGCCGAGGTCGTCCTCGCGCTCGAGGATCGAGATGTCGTCGTACCCGAGGCGCTTGAGGCTGATCGCCGCGCCCATTCCGCCGAAGCCGGCGCCGACGATGATCACGTCGTGGTCGGTCATGAGCCCCACACTCCTTCTTGAACAGCGTTCAATAGATGGCACCATAATCTGGCGGCATGCGGTTGATCAAGCACGGCCATTCCTGCGTGAGACTCGAGACCGGGGATCACGCCGTGGTCCTCGATCCGGGGGTGTTCACCGACGCGGGCGCCGTCGACGGCGCCACAGCGGTGCTCGTGACCCACGAGCACCCCGATCACTGGACCCCCGACACCCTGCGTGCCACCGATGCTCCGGTGTTCACGATCGCGGCCGTCGCCGCGCAGATCCGTGAGCAGGCGCCCGACGTCGCCGAGCGGGTCACCGTGGTCGCTCCGGGGCAGTCGCTGCACGTCGGCGTGCCGGTCGAGGTCGTCGGCGAGAAGCACGCGATCATCCATCCCGAGCTGCCGCACTTCGACAACAGCGGCTACCTGCTCACCGTCGACGGCACCACCGTCTTCCACCCCGGCGACTCCCTCACGGTGCCGCCGATCGCGCCCGACCTGCTGCTGCTCCCGGTGAGCGCTCCGTGGCTGAAGGTCTCCGAGTGCATCGACTACGCGCGCGAGGTCGGCGCCCGTCGCTCGGTGGCGATCCACGACGCGATCTACAGCGAGGCCGGCCTCGGGATCGTCGACGGGCACCTGAGTCGGTTCCTGGGTGCGCGAGAGCAGGAGTACGTCCGGTTGCGCGTCGGCGAGGAGCTGCCGGCCGGCTGAGTCCTACGCGGCGGTCGAAAACAAGAGGTCGAGCCGGACGGGGTACCTGTGTCGCCCGGGCGGGTCGGGGGCGTGCGACTGGTAGCTGTGTCCGGTGGGGGTGACTGTCTCAACCGGATGCCGTTCGCCGGGTAGTCGGCGGGTGAGCCAGCCGGCTGCTTCCTTGGCGTAGTTGCAGGCTTCGCAGAGTCCCTGGCCGTCGTCAGCGGTGGTGGCGCCGCCGTCGGCGACGGAGACGATGTGGTCGGCGTGCCGGATCGGGGCGTCGCACCAGATCGTGCGGCAGATCTGGTCGCGCAGCACGATGAGGTGACGGAGCTGCCCGTCGAAGAAGCGCTTCCGGGAGTCCATGGCGACCAGGGACCCGTCTTCCGGACTGGTGAAGAGCCGGCGGAGCCAGACCTGGTCGGCGGCGCGGACGATCTGGCGCGCGACCGGAGCGGGGATCGGGCCGTAGCCGACGAGGTGGGCTGGGGTCTGGTCACCGGCGAGGAGCGTGCTGTCGGTCATCACCATGCCGACCTCGACCGGCACGGCGTCGGCGGTTGCCTGTCCGGTGACCCGTTCGACGAGGGTGTCGGCCATGATCTGCCCGCGGCTGCGGGAGTCACCGGCTGCACGGAGACTGTCGGCCTCGTGCCTCAGCGCGGCGTAGCAGGCGACTCCCTGGGCGACGGGGAGGAACCCGGTGAGGTTGGCCATGGTGTCGGGCGCCGGTCGCAGGCCGACGCGGCGGTTGGACTCGGCCCCGCGGACCCGGCGGATCGCCGAGCCGGGGTCGAGGCGGTAGCCGATCGCGCGGGCGAGGCCGGCGATCTTCTTGTCCCCGGCCCCGATCAGCTGATCGGCGAGCTCGGTGTCGACCTGGGCTCGGTCGGCGCGGGAGAGCACGGCGGTCTCGCGGGCGATCAGGGTGGCTGCCCACTCGGAGATCTCACCGCGGGTCAGTGCGGCCAGGGTGTGAGGGAGCTCGCGGACCAGCACCAGGGCCAGCTCGAGGTGCTGGCGGCCGCGGACCGGGGACTCCTGACGGGCCAACCCGACCTCGTGGCCCAGGCCCCGGCGGCGCCGGTCGGCGGGGATCCCGGCGTCGGCTTCTGCCTGGGTGCGCTGTCCGGCGAGGGTGGCGGTGACGCGGGCCTGGGCTGCGGCGATGCCGGACTTCAGCTGCTCCATCGCGGTCAGGTGGTTCACCAGCTCGGCCTCGGAGAGCCCGCTGCCGTCGTGAGCGGCGAAGCCGGCCAGTGCATCCCGCAGCTCATCGAGGCTCGGCGCAGCCGGCAGCAGCGTGCTGGTGGCTGCCGCGTCGCCGGCGTCCGGGATCATGGCGACAGTCTATCGAACAAGTGTTCGAATAGCAAGTGGTTCCGCAGAACGTTCTCGTCCCGGCCGCCGAGCGGAACGGGGCAGCTGAGTGCTCATCCAGCAGGCCCCACGAAGTCCTCGGACAGGGGGCTGTAGACGACCAGGCCAAGACCTGCGGCATGGCGCGCGATGAACGCTTCGGCTCTCGGGCCCTCGTCATAGCTCATGGTCAGGTAGAGGAAGTCGCCGTCGAGTGAGTCGCGAAGGTCTTCCCATGGGCTCGGTCCGGGGAACTCGGCCTCGAGGAGGTCGGCCAGCCGGACGAGCTCCGGGATGGGCGTCCGGTGGTCGGGGTAACGAGCCTCACTTGCCTCGAACCGCCGCACGAACTCAGCGGTCGGATCGGGCAGGTCGTCCGCCGGCTTCCAGACCGCGGTGTCGTACGTCATTGCACGATTGTCACCGAGCACGCTCGGCGGCAGATGAGTGCGGCATTGCTCGACGTGCCTTCAACGCAACCTGCGGCCACGGAAGTGCGAACGGCGCCGGCCCGCTAGCCCTTCGACGACACCGAGCAGAGCTCCCAGGCCAGTCGCGCCGTAGAGGACGGTGAATAGAGCTCCGACCAGAAACAACCCATCCGCAGTCGGGTCGTTCGCTTGGTCCCGCGTCCACGGCACCACGAACCCGATAGGTCCCGCGACAGCCAGCAGGGCGATGGAGGAGACCCCGTAGCCGATCGACTCTCGACGCACCCAGAGGTAGGCAAGAACTGCGACGGCTGCGATCGAGAAGGCGCAGCCGACCAACTGCCAAGGCTCTGGTTTCGCTGCGACTGCGTACCTCACCCCGTCGATGTTCAGTCTGGCCCGATCCAACGAAAACCACGCATGCCACATCGCTGCCGCCCACAGACCGAGCGCAGCCGCCGCCCCCAGAGTGCGAACGGTGCGGCCAAGGAAGCTGCCGCGTCGGGGCGGCTGATTGCTCTGTGTCTCGATTGACATGTCGCCTCCGTCCGCGCCCAATCAGTGTGAGCCAACGGTCGCCTACGGGCCCCCCGTCCCGCATCAGTACGAATACTTATCCTGAAAGGGCGCCTGGACGTGATGGGTGGGCGCCGCGGCCAATGCCGACCGCATCGCTGATGCGTCGAGGTCTCGAGCGAGCAAACGCGTGCACTAGTTCTTGTCATTGTCGTTCGCGCGCGCTACCGCTGCCGCTCTCATCGCAGCCAGATCCGACGCGCGCTGACCATGACGTTGACGCGTCAGATCCCGCGCGCCGCTACCGCGCACACTATGCGGCATGAGCGTGCGTCTGGCTCCTAGTCGCGGATGTGGTCACTCGCCCGGAGAAACGTCACAGGTCGTTCACCTAGCGGTGCGACCAGCCTCCGGTGCGGCGATGCCTGGCTACGAAGGCCACGCGGTCGCGGTGGCGGACAGGTCTTCTCGAGGCAACTGGTCGTAGGAAGAGAGAGCGGGACGAGGATGGAACTACTGGCAACGACGCTCATCTTCGGCGGAGCATTTGGCTTTCTGTTCTGGTACATCCACCGTGTCGACGGTCAAATGGCAGCGCGGATGTCCGTCGAAGAACGCGTACGAGCCGGCGAAGCGCAACGACGCTTCCTGCGCCGGTTCATGCGCGTTCAGGCGGTGTTCGCGGCGTTCATGGCGGCCGCGCTCGGCGTGGTTGTCGTCGCGTTCGTGCGCCAGGGCTACTGGCAGGTGGCGCTGGTGGCGTTGCCGTTTCTGACCTCTCATCATCTGGGGAGTTCTCTGGGCAGGGCGAGGCGGAGACACCGACGACGACGAATAGGCCGGGCTGGTCCAGTGACCGTCTCGGATCGACCCGTCAGCGCACGCTCATCGGCATGAGCGCGCGACCCACGCCCTCAGAAACCCCGGAACACTCCGTCCGGATCCACGTTGTCGGCGAACTCCCTGAAGTCCATGTTCGCGATCGAGAGGTTCGCGACGATCGCCTCGACCTCCTCCGGGATCGCGCGGAAGGTGCGGCCCACCTCGCCGTTGAGCTCGTCGAGGTCGACGAAGAGGATGGTGCGGTCCTGCATGGTCTGCGCGTCTGCGACCGCGAGCTCGCCCAGGAAGCCTTCGCGCGGTAGGTCGACGAGCTCCGTCGGTGCGAGGCCGGCGAGGTGGGGTGACTCGACGGCCCGCAGCAGCGCACCGAGCCGCGGGAAGTCGTCGTCCTCGTAGACAGCGGTCGCTGCGTCGAGATGCCGCACGCCAGTCCGCGTCGTCGGAGTAGTCGGTCCTGACGAGCAACAACGCGAGGTCCGGCGGCGTCGGCAGGAGCATGCAGCGAGCCTAGGCTTCAGCGACCGGCGAGCACGTCCTCCAGGCTCCTCGGTGCGTGCCCGGTGACCCGGCGTACGTCCTCGGTGACCCGCGCCATCGCGCCGTCGCGGACCGAGGTGTAGGTGCTCACCCACGCGTCGAGCTGCCAGTCCTCGGCGCCGTACGCCGTGCGCCGCCAGTCGTAGGCTTCCTCGACGCTCTCGTCCTCGAAGCGCATCGGCCGTCCGAGCGCCTTCGAGGTCCGTCGGGCGACGTCGTCGAAGCTCAGCGCCTCCGGACCGGTGAGCTCGTACGTCGTGCCGGCGTGGCCCGACGGAGTCCGAAGCACCGCCGCTGCCACGTCGGCGACGTCGTCGCGGGCGACGGCCGCGACGACCCCGTCGCCTGCCGGACCGCGGATCAGCCCGTCGGCGTCGGCAAAGAACGGCAGCACGTCGAGGTAGAAGTTGTCGCGCAGGAACGTGTGCGCCATCCCGGACTCGGAGATCGCCTGCTCGGCATCGTGATGGTCGCGGCCCAGGGTGAAGGCGGCGTCGGGCGCCGCGCCGACGAACGACGTGTAGACGATGTGGCTGACTCCGGCTTCGGCCGCTGCGGCGATGAACGTTCGGTGCTCCTCGCGCCGGACCTTGCTCTCCGCCCCCGACACCATCAGCAGCACGTCGACTCCGAGCAGCGCCCCGACGCTCAGCGCGAAGTCGTCGTAGGACACGCGCGCGACCGACGTGCCGGCGATCGAGGGCGCGCGGGACGGGTCTCGGACCAGCAGTCGTGGCGAAAGGTCGGCGACGAGATCGGCAACGCGACGGCCGAGCAGGCCGGTCGCTCCGGTGACAGCGAGAGTGGTCATGCCGCGCCAACCTGTTCGGGTGCTGCGTTGTTCCTCAGGGAGCGTTCAACGCGTCGCGCACGGGGACGAACTTCGCCTGGGCCTCGGCGAGCTCGGCCTCCGGGTCGGAGTCCGCCACGATGCCGCAGCCGGCGAAGAGCCGCACCCGGTTGCCGTCGAGCTCGGCCGAGCGCAGCGCGATGCCGAACTCACCGTCGCCTCGGGCGTCCATCCAGCCCACCGGCCCGGCGTACCGGGCCCGGTCCATCCCCTCGATCTCCGCGATCATCTCGACGGCCAGCTTGGTGGGGGTGCCCCCGACGGCTGCCGACGGGTGCAGCGCAGCCGCGAGATCGAGCACGTTGGCCCCGTCGCCGTCGTGCACGACCCCGGCGACGTCCGTGGCCAGGTGCATCACGTTGGGCAGGTGCAGCACGAACGGCGCCTCCGGCACGTTCATCGACGAGCAGTGCGGTGCCAGGGCCTCGGCCACCGACCGGACGGCGTACTCGTGCTCCTCGAGGTCCTTCGACGAGCGCGCCAGCGTCGCCGCCAGGGTCAGGTCGTGCTCGTCGTCGCCGGTGCGCCGGATCGTGCCGGCCAGCACCCGCGAGGTGACCAGGCCCTTCTCGCGGCGCACGAGCAGCTCGGGGGTGGCGCCGAACATGCCGTCGACGTGGAAGGTCCAGCACATCGCGTAGTCGCGGCCCAGCCGGCGCAGCGGCCAGCGCACGTCGATCGGGTCGTCCGCGGTCGCGACCAGGTCGCGCGCGAGGACCACCTTCTCCAGCTCGCCGGCGTTGAGGTGCAGCACCGCCTCCCAGACGACGCCCTCCCAGTCCGCGCCCGAGAGCGCGCCGTCGGAGAAGACCAGGTTGACCGGCGCGTCCGGCTCGGCATGCGCCGCGAGCTCGGGCAGGTCGCCGGCGCGGGCGCCGATCGTGGTGAGCCAGAAGCGGTCACCGCGGCGGCCGACGACCACGGACGGCACGACCAGGACCGAGTCGCCGGGCTTGTCGGCGAACGCGAAGCTGCCCAGGCAGACCATCCCGGTGCCGGGGACCCCGACCTCGTCGGCCACCGCCGCCATCCTGACCAGGTCATGCCACCAGGCGGATGCGTCCTCGAAGCGGGTCTCCCCGTGGGTCCGGCAGATCGCCGCCTCGCCCCACGCGACGATCCCCTCGCCGCGGCGCATCCAGGCCAGCGGCTGCTCGGCGGGGAGCAGCTCGAGCAGGGCCCCGGGGTCGGTGATCTCGACGGTCCGCGCCACCAGGCGGGGGACTGACAGTGGCGCGGTGGTCACGCAGCGAGCCTACGACCAGTAGATCACCACGGCGTCACCGACCCGGACGTGGCCGAAGAGCCACTTCACGCCGTCGTAGTCACGCACGTTCACGCATCCGTGGCTGGCCCCGCTGTAGCCACGCGCGGCGAAGTCGGAGGAGTAGTGCACCGCCTGACCGCTGCTGAAGAACATCGCGAACGGCATCGCGGAGCCGAACAGCTTCGAGACGTGGTGCTCGTCCTTCCAGTAGACGTGGAACAGTCCCTCGCGGGTCGGCGTGTACGACGCCCCGAACCGCACGTCCACCGTGCGCCGCACCTCACCGTCGACGACCCAGCGCAGCGTCCGGCTCGCCTTGTCGATGCAGACCACCCGGCCGGTCCGGCAGCGGGGGTCAAGAGGCCCGGGCAGGTTGCCCATCGGGGTCACCTTGTTCTGCAGCTCGGGGGTCGTCGGCGGGTGTGTCATCGCCTTCAGTCGGCGCATCGTGCGTCGGTCGACCGAGCCGGTGACCTTCAGCCCGCGCTTGTCCTGGAAGCCCTTCACCGCGGCCTTCGTCCTCGGCCCGTAGGTGTCGGTGACGTCGCCGGCGTACCAGAGCAGCTGCCGGAGACGGGCCTGAAGGGCACGCACCCGGGGTCCGGTGTCACCCGGTGCGAGCAGCACCGGGCGGGGCGCGAGGGGTGCGTTCGCCGGCAGCACCTGCTGCGCGGCCGGCGCGTCCGCCGGTTGCGACGATGCCGGGGCCGACGTCGCGGGCGAGCCGGTCCCCGACGGGGACGCCGAGGAGTCGCCTGCGCCGGTCGCGGCCGTGACGCCGTACCCGAGCCCGCTCACGGCCACGAGCACGACCAGGAGTCTGGTCACAACAACCCCACGCTTCACTTCAGTAACCACCCCGTCATCGTGACTGCTCTGCTGTCCCATCGCCGACAAGACGCTCCGGCGGCCCGAAAGGTTGCGAACCAATTGCCGGCCATAGGGTGTCTGCCGTGACCCGCGCCGACCTGGACAAGAACCCCGCCGAGGTGCAGGCGATGTTCGACGACGTCGCCGCGCGCTACGACCTGACCAACGACGTGCTGTCGCTGGGGCAGGACCGGCGCTGGCGCCACCAGTGTCATCGACGCGGTCGACCCCAAGCCGGGGGAGGTGGTCCTCGACCTCGCGGCCGGCACCGGCACGTCGAGCCAGCCGTTCCTCGACCGCGGCGCCAGCGTGGTGCCGTGCGACTTCTCCGTCGGCATGCTCGGGGTCGGGAAGCGGGCCAGGCCGCACCTGCCCTTCGTCGCCGGGGACGGCACCCGGCTGCCGTTCGCCGACGACACCTTCGACGCGGTCACGATCTCCTTCGGGCTGCGCAACATCGTCGACCCCGACGCTCGGGCTGCGCGAGCTGCTCCGGGTGACCAGGCCCGGCGGCCGCGTCGTCATCTGCGAGTTCAGCTCGCCCACCTGGGCGCCGTTCCGCACCGTCTACATCGAGTACCTGATGAAGGCGCTGCCGGCGGTCGCGCGCGCGGTCTCCTCCTCGCCGGACGCCTACGTCTACCTCGCCGAGTCGATCCGCGCGTGGCCCGACCAGGCCGGTCTGGCGGACAGGATCCAGCGCGCCGGCTGGACCAGGGTCAGGTGGCGCAACCTCTCCGGCGGCATCGTCGCGCTGCACCATGCCATCAAGCCGGGACGACCAAGCGCGACCGGTTGATCTAGAGCTCGTCCAGCAACCGGTCAGGCCCCCGGGGTCGCGCTCTGTGATCCGCGCCTCTATGCTGACGAAGTCGCGAGATCGTGAAGCCGTTCACAAGGGCACAACCGCCGTGTCGTGGACGCCGTCGGAAGGTGAGGAATGGAGCTCTACACCCCGGTTCTGGCGCTCCTGATCCTCGCGGGTGGGTTCGCCGTCTTCTCGGTGATCATGAGCGCGTTGGTCGGCCCGAAGCGCTACAACCGGGCCAAGCTCGACTCCTACGAGTGCGGCATCGAGCCGACCCCCCAGCCGATCGGCGGCGGCCGGTTCCCGGTCCGCTACTACATCACCGCGATGCTGTTCATCGTCTTCGACATCGAGATCGTCTTCCTCTACCCCCTCGCGGTCGCGTTCGACGCGATGGGGACGTTCGCGCTCGTGGAGATGGTGCTGTTCATCGTCCCGGTCTTCGTCGCCTACATGTACGTGTGGCGCCGCGGCGGCCTCGACTGGGATTGATTGGAGACCTCTGACATGGGAATCGAAGAGAAGCTTCCGAGCGGCGTCCTGCTGACCACGGTCGAGGGCGTCGCGGGCTACATGCGCAAGGCGTCGTTCTGGCCGGCCACCTTCGGCCTGGCCTGCTGTGCCATCGAGATGATGACGACCGGCGGCCCGAAGTACGACCTCGCCCGCTTCGGCATGGAGGTGTTCCGGGCGAGCCCGCGCCAGGCCGACCTGATGATCGTCGCCGGCCGGGTCAGCCAGAAGATGGCCCCGGTGCTGCGTCAGATCTACGACCAGATGCCTGATCCGAAGTGGGTGCTGGCGATGGGCGTCTGCGCCAGCTCGGGCGGCATGTTCAACAACTACGCGATCGTCCAGGGCGTCGACCACGTCGTCCCGGTCGACATGTACCTCCCTGGCTGTCCGCCGCGTCCAGAGATGCTGATCGACGCGATCCTCAAGCTGCACGACCAGGTCCAGCACGCCAAGCTCGGCGTCAACCGGCTCGCCGAGATCGAGGCCAA
Organism: uncultured Actinomycetota bacterium; assembly: GCA_963805425.1. GTDB lineage: Bacteria > Actinomycetota > Actinomycetes > Propionibacteriales > Nocardioidaceae > Marmoricola. The sequence continues at coordinate 548,448 of CAWDUF010000001.1, forward strand.
CGAGGACTCCGCGCTCAAGGCGCTCCCGACCAGCCAGATGAAGGGCCTGTTGCGGTGAGCGAGGAGAACGACGGCCCCGACCGGACCCAGCTCGAGCAGCGCGAGGGCGGCAGCCAGGACGCCTCCCTCGACGCCGTGGTCGCCGGCCAGGCCGACGCACGTGAGGTGATCGGCGAACGCCGCGGGATGTTCGGCGTCAACGACGGCGGCGACACCTCGGGCTACGGCGGCCTACGCCGGCAGGTCGAGCTCCCGGGGGCCACATCCCCGCCGTACGGCGGCTGGATGGACGACGTCGCGGGCGCGCTCGCCCGGGTCACCCGAGACGGCGGCCTGGACGAAGCGGTCGAGAAGGTGATCGTGCACCGCGGCGAGATCACCTTCTTCATCCGCCGCGAGCACCTCGCCGAGGTGGCCAGGCTGCTTCGCGACGACGAGGACCTGCGCTTCGAGTTCTGCTCCGGCGTCAACGGCGTGCACTACCCCGGCGATGCCGGCCGCGAGCTGCACGCGGTCTACCACCTGCTCTCGATGACCCACAACCGCCGGATCCGGCTCGAGGTCACCTGTCCCGACTCCGACCCGCACATCCCGAGCGTCGTGGCGACCTACCCCACCAACGACTGGCACGAGCGCGAGACCTTCGACTTCTTCGGGATCGTCTTCGACGGCCACCCGGCACTGACCCGCATCGAGATGCCCGACGACTGGCCGGGCCACCCCCAGCGCAAGGACTATCCACTCGGCGGCATCCCGGTCGAGTACAAGGGCGGCTCCGTGCCACCGCCGGACCAGCGGAGGAGCTACCACTGATGACAGACCCGTACGCCGCCACCGAGACCGAGACCACCCAGGGCAAGGTCTACACCGTCACCGGGCAGGACTGGGACTCCGTCGTCACCGGCGTCGCGGAGGACCACGACGACAAGATCGTGGTCAACATGGGCCCGCAGCACCCCTCCACCCACGGCGTGCTGCGGCTGATCCTGGAGCTCGAGGGCGAGACCGTCACCGAGGCGCGCTGCGGGGTCGGCTACCTGCACACCGGCATCGAGAAGAACATGGAGTTCCGCTCCTGGACGCAGGGCGTGACGTTCTGCACCCGGATGGACTACCTCTCCCCGTTCTACAACGAGATGACCTACGTGCTCGGCGTGGAGCGGCTGCTCGGCCTCGAGGACAGCCAAGGAAAGAGCACAGTTCCCGAGAAGGCCCAGGTCATGCGGGTCCTGCTCATGGAGCTCAACCGGATCTCCTCCCACCTGGTCTGCATCGCGACCGGCGGCATGGAGATCGGTGCGCTGACGGTGATGACGATCGGCTTCCGCGAGCGCGAGCTCGTGCTCGACCTGTTCGAGCTGATCACCGGCCTGCGGATGAACCACGCGTTCATCCGGCCCGGCGGGGTCGCCCAGGACATGCCCGCCGGAGCACTCGACGAGATCCGCGACTTCGTCGGACTGATGAAGAAGCGCCTGCCGGAGTACGCCGACCTGTGCAACGCCAACCCGATCTTCAAGGCCCGACTCGTCGACGTCGGCCACCTCGACCTCGCCGGCTGCCTGGCCCTCGGCCTCTCCGGACCGCCGGTGCGCGCCGCCGGCTACCCGTGGGACCTGCGCAAGACCCAGCCGTACTCCGGCTATGAGGACTACGACTTCGACGTCTGCACCTGGGACACCGCCGACGCCTACGGCCGGTTCCGCGTTCGGCTCAACGAGATGTGGGAGTCGCTGCGGATCGTCGAGCAGTGCGTCGAGCGCCTCGCCGGCCTCGAGGGTGCGCCGGTGATGGTCGCCGACAAGAAGATCGCCTGGCCCAGCCAGCTCGCGATCGGCAGTGACGGGATGGGCAACAGCCTGGACCACATCAAGCACATCATGGGTGAGTCCATGGAGGCCCTGATCCACCACTTCAAGCTGGTGACCGAGGGCTTCCGGGTGCCGGCGGGCCAGGCCTACGTGCCGATCGAGTCGCCGCGCGGCGAGCTGGGCGCCCATGTCGTCTCCGACGGCGGCACCCGGCCGTACCGGGCGCACTTCCGCGACCCGTCCTTCACCAACCTCCAGGCCACCAGCGTGATGTCCGAGGGCGGCATGGTCGCCGACGTCATCGTCGCGGTCGCGAGCCTCGACCCCGTGATGGGTGGTGTCGACCGTTGATTGACCCTCAGACGCGCACCGAGCTCGAGGAGATCGCGGCGCGGTACCCGCACAAGCGCTCCGGCCTGCTGCCGATGCTCCACCTGGTGCAGAGCGTCGCCGGCCAGATCACCCCGGAGGGCATCGAGGTGTGCGCGGAGATCCTCGAGATCTCCGCAGCCGAGGTGAGCGGCGTCGCGACGTTCTACACGATGTACAAGCGCCGCCCGGTCGGCGACTACCACGTCGGCGTCTGCACGAACACGCTCTGCGCGATCATGGGCGGCGACCTGATCTTCGAGCGGCTCAAGGAGCACCTCGACGTCGGCAACGACGAGACCACCGAGGATGGCAAGATCACCCTCGAGCACGTCGAGTGCAACGCCGCCTGCGACTACGCGCCGGTGATGATGGTCAACTGGGAGTTCATGGACAACCAGACCCCCGAGTCGGCGGTCCAGGTCGTCGACGACCTGCGCAACGGAGGCGAGGTCCGCTCCACCCGCGGCCCCAGGGTCGTCACCTGGCGTGAGGCCGAGCGAGTGCTCGCGGGCTTCCCCGACGACCTCGCCGATGACGGGCCGGCGGCCGGTCCCGCTTCGCTGGTCGGTCTGCAGATCGCGCGGGACAACGGCTGGGAGGCACCGTCCAGCTCTGTGTCCGGCAGCACCGGGGCGGTGCCCGACGACAAGGTCGGTGCCGTCGAGCACGCCGACACCGCACGCGCCGAGTCGGAGACGAAGGCGGAGGAGTCCTGATGGTTTCGACAGGCTCAACCACCGGGGTGTTGACCCCGGTCCTCACCGACAACTGGGACGCCGACCGCGCGTGGACGCTGGCGGCGTACGAGGACGGTGGCGGGTACGCCGGGCTCGAGAAGGCCCTGTCGATGCCTCAGGACGACGTGATCGCGGCGGTCAAGGACTCCGGTCTCCGCGGTCGCGGCGGCGCCGGCTTCCCGACCGGCATGAAGTGGTCGTTCATCCCGCAGCAGAACCCGAACCCCAAGTACCTCGTGGTCAACGCCGACGAGTCCGAGCCGGGCACCTGCAAGGACATTCCCTTGATGATGGCCAGCCCGCACACGCTGATCGAGGGCGTGATCATCAGCTCCTACGCGATCCGCGCCAACACGGCCTTCATCTACGTCCGCGGCGAGGTGCTGCACGTCGTACGGCGGCTCCAGCGGGCAGTCCAGGAGGCCTACCTGGCCGGCCACCTCGGCGCTGGGCTCAACGGGAAGGGCATCCACGACAGCGGCTATCACCTCGACCTGGTCGTCCATGCCGGTGCCGGCGCCTACATCTGTGGCGAGGAGACCGCGCTGCTGGACTCGCTCGAGGGTCGTCGCGGCCAGCCGCGGCTGCGGCCGCCGTTCCCGGCGGTGGCCGGCCTCTACGCGAGCCCGACCGTGATCAACAACGTCGAGTCGATCGCCTCGGTGCCGAGCATCATCGCCAACGGCGCCGACTGGTTCGCCTCGATGGGCACCGAGAAGTCCAAGGGCTTCGGGATCTTCTCGCTGTCCGGCCACGTCAACAAGCCGGGCCAGTACGAAGCCCCGCTGGGCATCACGCTGCGCCGGCTGATCGACCTGGCGGGCGGCATGCGCAACGGAGCCAATGGACAACAGCTGGGGCTGAAGTTCTGGACGCCGGGCGGCTCGAGCACCCCGCTGCTGACCTCCGAGCACCTCGATGTGCCGCTGGACTTCGAGGCGGTCGGCGAGGCCGGCTCGATGCTCGGCACCCGGGCGCTGCAGATCTTCGACGAGACCACCTGCGTCGTACGGGCCGTGCTGCGGTGGACGGAGTTCTACAAGCACGAGTCGTGCGGCAAGTGCACCCCGTGCCGCGAGGGCACCTGGTGGCTGACCCAGACGCTCGCCCGGCTCGAGAACGGGCAGGGGTCCGCCGACGACCTCGATCTGCTGCTCGACCAGTGCGACAACATCCTCGGCCGCGCCTTCTGCGCGCTCGGCGACGGTGCGACCAGTCCGATCACGTCCTCGATCAAGTACTTCCGGGCCGACTACCTGGCCCACCTCGAGCACGGTGGCTGCCCGTTCGACCCGATGGCTTCCACGTTGTTCGCGACCGAAGGAGCGTCGGCATGACCGCGGAGGTCGTGAAGAGTGACCTGGTCACGCTGACCATCGACGGCATCGAGGTCAGCGTCCCCAAGGACACCCTGATCATCCGGGCTGCCGAGCAGGTCGGGGTCCAGATCCCGAGGTTCTGCGACCACCCGCTCCTCGACCCGGTCGGCGCGTGCCGGCAGTGCCTGGTCGACATCCCCGACGCCGGCAACGGTCGCGGCTTCCCGAAGCCGCAGGCCTCGTGCACGTTGCCGGTCGCCGAGGGCATGGTGGTCAACACCCAGGCCACCAGTGCCGTCGCCGACAAGGCGCAGCAGGGGATCATGGAGTTCCTGCTGATCAACCACCCGCTGGACTGTCCGGTCTGCGACAAGGGCGGCGAGTGCCCGCTGCAGAACCAGGCGATGAGCAACGGCCGCGGCGAGTCCCGGTTCGTCGAGCAGAAGCGGGTCTACCCCAAGCCGATCAACATCTCCGCGCAGGTCCTGCTCGACCGCGAGCGCTGCGTGCTGTGTGCGCGCTGCACGCGCTTCTCGGCGCAGATCGCGGGTGACCCGTTCATCGAGCTGATCGAGCGCGGGGCGCTGCAGCAGGTCGGCATCTACGAGCGCGAGCCGTTCGAGTCCTACTTCTCGGGCAACACCATCCAGATCTGCCCGGTCGGCGCGCTCACCTCCGCGGCGTACCGCTTCCGCTCGCGGCCCTTCGACCTGGTGTCGACCCCGGCGGTCGCCGAGCTCGACGCCTGCGGCTCGGCAGTGCGAGTCGACCACCGCCGCGGCAAGGTGATGCGGCGTCTCGCCGGCAACGACCCCGAGGTCAACGAGGAGTGGATCACCGACAAGGACCGCTTCGCGTTCCTGTGGTCGCGCCAGGACGACCGGCTGACCCACCCGCTGGTCCGCGACGAGGAGACCCACGAGCTCCGCGCAGCGTCCTGGTCGGAGGCGTTCGCCGTGGCCGCGCGTGGTCTCGCCGAGGCGAAGCGGAAGGTCGGACTGCTGCCCGGCGGTCACCTCACCACCGAGGACGCCTACGCCTGGAGCAAGTTCGCCCGGGTGACCTGCCGCACCAACAACATCGACTTCCGGTCCCGCCCGCTGGGAGCCGACCACGGGGCCGAAGAGGCGGCGTTCCTGGCTTCGCAGGTCGTGCTCACCGCACCGGGCAACGACGGTGTCACCTACGCCGACCTGGAGACCGCGAGCACCGTGCTGCTCGCCGGCTTCGAGCCCGAGGACGAGGCCGGCGCGATCTTCCTGCGGCTGCGCAAGGCCAACCAGGACCACGGGACGCGCGTGTTCTCGATCGCCGCGTTCACCTCGCGCGGCCTGCGCAAGATGGGCGGCACGCTCCTGCCGACCGTGCCCGGCGAGGAGGCGGCGGCGATCGAGGCCGTCGCCTCGAACGGTGACGTCGCACTCGATGGCGGCGGGCTGATCCTGGTCGGAGAGCGGCTCGCGACGGTGCCGGGCGCGCTGACGGCCGCGGCCAGGCTCGCGGAGACCACTGGCGCCCGGCTGGCCTGGGTGCCGCGCCGGGCGGGAGACCGCGGTGCACTCGAGACCGGCTGCCTGCCCACCCTGCTCCCCGGCGGCCGGCCGGTGTCCGACGCCTCGGCCCGCGTCGACCTCGGCGCAGCGTGGGGGCTCGAGAGCCTCCCGGACGCCGAGGGCCTCGCCGCCGACGGCATTCTCGAAGCGCTGGTCGCCGGCGACCTGCGGGCGCTCGTGGTCGGCGGCGTCGACCCGAACGATGTGCCACAGCTCCACGGGGACAAGGCGAAGAAGCTCCGCAAGGCGCTTCGCAAGGCGTTCGTGGTGGCCCTCGAGGTGCGCGCGTCGGAGCTCACCGAGCTCGCCGACGTGGTCTTCCCGATCGCGCCGACCACCGACAAGTCCGGCTCGTTCGTGAACTGGGAGGGTCGCGTCCGGCCATTCGGTCGCGTCCTGGAGAGCCCGACCTCGCTGCCCGACGTCCGCGTGCTCGCCGGCATCGCCGAGGAGCGCGGTCGCCCGATCGGCGTACGGACTCCGGAGCAGGCGGCCGCGGAGATGCGGTCGATCGGTCCCTGGGACGGTCAGCGTCCCTCAAGCGTCGCAGACCCCTCGCAAGCTCGGGGTCCGCAGTCCGGCGAGGCGAGCCCGGACGCCGACCGCTCGCAAGCTCGCGGTTCGGCTTCCGGCCTCGTCCTCTCCTCCTGGAAGCAGCTCATCGACGACGGCCGGCTCCAGGACGGCGACGACCACTACCGGGCGACCGCGCGCAGGCCGGTCGTCCTGGTCAACGAGGCCACCTTCGCCACGCTCGGCGTCGAGGAGGGTGACCTCGTCACGCTCACCGGACCGTCCGGAAGCCTGACGCTGCCGGTCGGCGTCGCGGACCTCGTCGACGGAGCGGTGTGGGCGCCGGCGAGCGCTCCGGGGTTCTCGGTGCGACACCGGGTCGGCCCGGCCGGCTCCGTGGTCACCGTGCGAAGCACGCCCGAACAGCACGGCGAAGGGAGCAAGTGATGTCCCTGCTCACCCCGCTCGACGCGGCCCCCGGGCTCGACCACTTCGGTCACGACAACGTCTGGCTGGTCATCCTCAAGGCGGTGCTGATCTTCGTGATCCTGGTGCTGCTCACGCTGTTCAACATCTGGGCCGAGAGGCGTGTCGTCGCCCGGATGCAGCACCGGATCGGCCCGAACGTCAACGGCCCCTTCGGCCTGCTGCAGTCACTCGCCGACGGCGTGAAGCTCGCGCTGAAGGAGGACATCGTCCCCAAGGCGGCCGACAAGCTGGTCTTCCTGCTCGCTCCGGTGCTCGCGACCATCCCGGCGTTCCTCACCTTCTCGGTGATCCCGTTCGGGCCTGACAACGTGAAGCTGCCGTGGAGCGACACGCGTACGCCGCTGCAGCTGACCGACATGCCGGTCGCGGTCGTGTTCGTGCTGGCGATCGCCTCGATCGGCATCTACGGCATCGTGCTCGGCGGCTGGTCGTCCGGGTCGACGTACTCCCTGCTCGGTGGCCTGCGCTCGAGCGCGCAGATGATCTCCTACGAGGTCTCGATGGGCCTCGCCTTCGTCGCGGTGTTCCTGTACGCCGGCTCGATGTCGACCTCGCAGATCGTCGCCGCGCAGGACAAGTCTGGTACGGCCTGATCCTGGCGCCGTCGTTCGTGATCTACGTGATCTCGATGATCGGCGAGACCAACCGGGCGCCGTTCGACCTCCCCGAGGCCGAGGGCGAGCTCGTCGGCGGCTTCCACACCGAGTACTCCTCGCTGAAGTTCGCGCTGTTCTTCCTCGCCGAGTACATCAACATGGCGACCGTCTCCGCGCTGGCGACCACGCTGTTCCTCGGCGGCTGGCACGCCCCGTTCTGGATCGATCCACGTGATCTGGGACGGCGCGAACCAGCGGCTACTGGCCGTTCCTGTGGTTCATGGGCAAGGTGATGTTCTTCATCTTCATCTTCATCTGGCTCCGCGGGTCGCTGCCGCGGCTGCGCTACGACCAGTTCATGCACTTCGGCTGGAAGCGGCTGATCCCGTTCTCGCTGGTGTGGATCGTCGCTGTCGCCGCGATCCGCACCGATCGACCTCAACGGCGGGTTCGACCGGAAGTGGCTGTTCGCCGGCATCGCGGTGTGCCTGGCCCTGATCGTGGTGCTGTTCTTCTTCGAGGAGAAGCAGCAGTCCGACGCAGCCGCCGAGGAGGAAGCCGCGTTCGACGCCTTCGCCGGCGGGTACCCGGTCCCGCCGATGCCGGAGTCGCCCGGTTTCGGGATCGTCTCGCGGGTCTCGGCTGAGCTCGACCACCCAGTAAGGAAGCAGTGATGGCAACCCTGAAGGAGCAGTTCTGGGACCCGGTCGCCGGGTTCGGGGTCACCTTCCGGACGATGTTCCGCAAGGTCGTCACCGAGCAGTACCCGTTCGAGAAGAACCCGACCGCACCCCGGTTCCACGGCCGGCACCAGCTCAACCGCTGGCCCGACGGGCTGGAGAAGTGCATCGGCTGCGAGCTGTGCGCCTGGGCCTGCCCGGCCGATGCGATCTACGTCGAGGGCGACTCCAACACCGACGAGGAGCGCTTCAGCCCCGGTGAGCGCTACGGCCGCGTCTACCAGATCAACTACCTGCGCTGCATCCTCTGCGGGCTGTGCATCGAGGCCTGCCCGACCCGCGCGCTGACGATGACCAACGAGTACGAGCTCGCCGACAACTCCCGCGAGGCGCTGATCTACGAGAAGTCCGACCTGCTCGCCCCGCTCCTGCCCGGCATGGAGCAGCCGCCGCACCCGATGCGGCTCGGCAACGACGAGGGCGACTACTACCGCGGCAACCTGCGGGCCCAGGCCGATGACGAGGCGGGGGAGGTCGACTGATGTTGGCGTTCTGGATCCTCGCGCCGATCATGGTGGTCGCGGCCCTCGGCCTGCTGTTCGCCCGCAAGGCGGTGCACGCCGCGCTGCGCTCGCCGTGGTGATGATCTCGCTGGCCGTCCTGTACGCCGTCCAGGACGCACCGTTCCTGTTCGCGGTGCAGATCATCGTCTACACCGGCGCGATCCTGATGCTGTTCCTGTTCGTGCTGATGCTGGTCGGCGTCGACGCCTCCGACTCGATCGTCGAGACCATCCGGGGGCACCGGATCGCCTCGATCCTGATCGGGCTCGCGTTCGGCGCGACCCTCGTGCTCGGCGTCGCGCAGGTCTCCTTCGGCGCCCCGCTCGGCCTGGAGAGCGCCAACGACGAGCGGCAACGTGCCGGCCGATCGCCAAGATCATCTTCACCCGCTACGTCTTCGCGTTCGAGGTCACCTCGGCGCTGCTGATCACGGCCGCGCTCGGTGCGATGGTGCTCGCCCACCGCGAGCGGCTCACCCCGAAGCCGACCCAGGCCAGACCTGGCCGCGCAGCGGATGCGGGACTACGCCGCGACCGGCCGCACCTCGGCCCGCTGCCACCACCGGGCGTCTTCGCGCGGCACAACGCGGTCGACACCCCGGCGCTGCTGCCCGACGGATCCGCGGCCCCCGGCTCGATCTCCCGGGTGCTCGCCGCCCGAGGCACGGTCAAGTCGGCTCCGGAGATCGCCGAGGACATCAAGGCGCTCACCGGTGAGGACTCCTCGACCACCGGCGCCGCGCACACCGAGGGGCAGGGCTGATGGAAGTAACTCCGTTCATCGTGCTGAGCGCGATCCTGTTCACGATCGGCTGCGTCGGCGTGCTCACCCGCCGCAACGCGATCGTGGTGTTCATGAGCGTGGAGCTGATGCTCAACGCCAGCAACCTCGCCCTGGTCACCTTCTCGCGGGCCAACGGCAACCTCGAGGGCCAGGTCGCGGCGTTCTTCGTGATGGTCGTCGCGGCCGCCGAGGTCGTCGTCGGCCTGGCGATCATCATGACCATCTTCCGCACCCGACGCTCGGCCTCGGTCGACGACGCCAGCCTGCTGAAGTACTGAGGACCCAGAGATGACCTTCCTGTCCCCAGCCCTGGCTCCCCTGCACTCGGGCGCCCCGGTCGTCGCGCCGGCGGCGGCGAGCGACGCGCTCGGAGTGATGCTGATCCTCGTCGTCGCGCTCCCGGCCTTCGGCGCCGCGGTGCTGCTGCTCGGCGGCAAGCGCACCGACAAGTGGGGGCACTGGCTCGGTGTCGGCACCGTGGCGGCGTCGTTCGTGCTCGGCCTGGTGCTGTTCTTCTCCCTGCGTCGGCAAGGACTCCGGTGACCGGCAGCTCAGCCAGGACCTGTGGACCTGGTTCACGGCCGGTCAGTACAAGGTGAGCCTCGACCTGCTCTACGACCAGCTCTCGGCGGTCTTCCTGCTGCTGATCACCGGCGTCGGCGGGATGATCCACCTGTACTCCGATCGGCTACATGGAGCACGACGACCGGCGTCGCCGGTTCTTCGGGTACCTCAACCTGTTCGTCGCCTCGATGCTGATGCTGGTGCTCGCCTGCGGACTTCGTCGGGCGTGTTCCTCGGCTGGGAGGGCGTCGGCCTGGCGTCGTACCTGCTGATCGGGTTCTGGCAGTACAAGCCGTCCGCGGCCGCGGCTGCCGCCAAGAAGGCGTTCGTGATCAACCGGGTCGGCGACATCGGACTCTCGCTGGGCAGCGCGCTGATCTTCGTCACCTTCGGCTCGACGTCGTTCGCGGTGGTGTCGGCGCAACGCCGACGAGGCGAGCAGCGGTGTCCTGACCGCGATCGGGCTGCTGCTGCTCCTCGCGGCGTGCGGCAAGTCCGCGCAGTTCCCGCTGCAGACCTGGCTGCTCGACGCGATGGAGGGCCCGACCCCGGTGTCGGCCCTGATCCACGCGGCGACGATGGTGACCGCGGGCGTCTACCTGATCGTGCGCTCGAACTTCATCTTCAGCCTGACCGAGGACGCCCGCACCGGTGTCGTGATCGTCGGCTGCATCACGCTGCTGCTGGGCGCGATCATCGGGTGCGCGAAGGACGACATCAAGAAGGCGCTCGCCGGGTCGACGATGAGCCAGATCGGCTACATGGTGCTGGCCGCCGGCCTGGGCCCGGCCGGATACGCGCTCGCGATCTTCCACCTGCTCACGCACGGCTTCTTCAAGGCCAACATGTTCCTCGGCGCCGGCTCGGTGATGCACGGCACGAACGACGACGTGAACATGCGCCACTACGGCGCGCTGCAGAAGGCGATGCCGATCACCTTCGTGACGTTCGCGATCGGCTACCTCGCGATCATCGGCGTGCCGCCGTTCGCGGGCTTCTGGTCGAAGGACAAGATCATCGAGACGGCGTTCGCCGACAACTTCGTGGTCGGGCTCTGCGCCCTGGTCGGTGCCGGCGTCACCGCGTTCTACATGACCCGGCTGATGCTGATGACGTTCGTCACCACTGAGCCCGATGGAAGGGGGCGCTGGGAGAACGACGTGCACCCGCACGAGTCGCCGCAGCGTGATGACGATCCCGCTGATGGCCCTCGCGGCCCTCTCGGCGCTCGGCGGCTTCCTGACCCTCAACGGCTGGATCACCGACTGGCTCTCGCCGGTCGTCGGCACCCACGAGGAGCAGTCCCTCGCGATCGGTGCCCTCGGCATGAGCCTGATCACGCTGGTCGTCGTGGCGATCGGTGTCGCCGTCGCGTGGATGCTGTTCTACCGGCAGCCGGTGCCGCGCGAGGCGCCGACCGAGGTGTCGGTCGTTCACCCGGGCCGCGCGTGCCGAGCTGTACGGCGACGCGTTCAACGAGGAGGTGATCGTGAAGCCCGGCTGGACCGGCATCCGCGGGCTCGCGATCTTCGACCGGTCGTTCGTCGACGGCATCGCGGAGGGCACTGCAACCGCCTTCGGTGCGCTGTCGAGCAGGTTCCGGCTCGCCCAGAACGGCTTCGTCCGCTCCTACGCGCTGGCGCTGCTCTCCGGCGCCGCGCTCGTCCTCCTGGCCCTGCTGGCGGTGAACTTCGCATGACCGATTTCCCCTGGCTCTCGCTGCTGATCGCGGTGCCGATCGTCGGCGCCGTCGTGGTGCAGGCGCTGCCCCGTCGCGCCAACGCGGCCGCCCCGAAGCAGATCGCTCTGGGCATCTCGGTGGTCACGCTCGTGCTCGGCCTGGTGATGGCGACCGGCTACGAGTCCGACGGCGGCATGCAGTTCACCGAGCAGCACGAGTGGATCAAGTCCTTCGGCGCCCACTACGCGCTCGGTGTCGACGGCATCGGCCTGACGCTGGTGCTGCTGACGCTGATCCTCACGCCGGTCGTCCTGCTCGCCTCGTGGAACGACGGCGACGACGGCCGCTGGTCGCCGAACGCGTTCTTCGCCTGGATGCTGGCGATGGAGGGTCTCGCCGTCGGTGTCTTCTCGGCGACCGACGTGTTCTTGTTCTACGTGTTCTTCGAGGCCACGCTGATCCCGATCTACTTCCTGGTCGGCGGGTACGGCGGGGCCGATCGTGCCCGTGCCGCGGTGAAGTTCCTGCTCTACTCGCTCGCCGGCGGTCTGATCATGCTGGCCGCGGTGATCGGCGTGTACGTCGAGTCGGCACGGGTTGGATCGGGAGGGGCCTCGGGCGGGGCGACGTACCTGGTCTCCGAGCTGGCGAAGATGGACTTCGGCACCGACACCGAGCGCTGGCTGTTCGTCGGCTTCTTCGTCGCGTTCGCGATCAAGGCGCCGATGTTCCCGGTGCACACGTGGCTGCCGGACACCACCCAGAACGCCACGCCGGGCACGTCGGTCCTGCTGGTCAGCGTGCTGGACAAGATCGGCACCTTCGGGATGATCCGGTTCTGCCTCGAGCTCTTCCCGGAGGCCTCGCGCTGGGCGACGCCGGTGGTGGTGACGCTCGCGGTGATCAGCATCATCTACGGCGCGCTGATGGCGATCGGGTCGGACAACATTCCTCGGCTGATCGGCTACACCTCGGTGTCGCACTTCGGCTTCATCGTGCTGGGCATCTTCGTGATGAACAGTCAGGGCCTGTCCGGCGCGAACCTCTACATGTTCAACCACGGGCTCTCGACGGCAGCGCTCTTCCTGGTCACCGGCTTCCTGATCTCCCGCCGCGGTTCGGCGCTGATCAGCGACTTCGGCGGTGTGGAGAAGGTCGCTCCGGTGCTGGCCGGTGTCTTCCTGGTCGCGGGCCTCTCGTCGCTGTCGCTGCCCGGCCTGTCGCCGTTCGTGTCGGAGTTCCTGGTGATCGTCGGCGCGTTCTCCCACAGCGCGGTCGCCGCGGCGTTCGCGGTCAGCGGCATCGTGCTGGCGGCGATCTACATCCTGCTCATGTACCAGCGCACGATGACCGGCCCGACGCGCGAGGAGGTCCGCGGCATGCGTGACCTCAGCACGCGCGAGATCGTCTCGGTCGCACCGGTGCTGGTGCTCATCGTCGTGTTCGGCTTCTTCCCGAAGCCGCTGCTGTCGGTGATCAACCCGTCGGTCGACCACACCATGAGCCAGGTGGACAAGCACGACCCGGCGCCCACGGTCGCCGAGCAGAGTCCGGAAGGGGCCCACGAGTGAAGTTCACCGCTCCGCACATCGAGTACGACCTGCTCCTCCCGATCCTGGTCGTCCTGGGCGTCGCTGTGCTCGGCGTGCTCGTCGAGGCGGCTGTGCCGCGGGCTCGTCGCTACTGGGTCCAGGTCGTCCTCGCCGTCCTCGGCGTCCTCGGCGCGTTGGCTCGCCACCGTCCACGTGCTCGACAGGATCCACCCCGGGTCCGACCACCCCAAGCTCGGCTTCATCGCGACCGTGGGCGCGCTCGCGATCGACGGACCCGACGCTGTTCTGCTGGGTCCTGATCCTCGTGCTCGCGCTTCTCGGCGTGCTGCTCTTCGCCGAGCGCGAGCTCGAGGGCGGCGTGACCGCGTTCGCCGGCCAGGCCTGCGGCCCTGCCCGGCACCGAGGCCGAGCGACAGGCGTCGGCCGAGGGCCTCGAGCACACCGAGGTCTTCCCGCTGCTGATGTTCGCGGTCTCCGGGATGCTGATCTTCCCTGCCGCCAACGACCTGCTCACGCTGTTCGTCGCGCTCGAGGTGCTCTCGCTGCCGCTGTACCTGCTCTGCGGTCTGGCGCGTCGGCGCCGGCTGCTCAGCCAGGAGGCGGCGCTGAAGTACTTCATGCTCGGCGCCTTCAGCTCCGGCTTCTTCGTCTACGGCATCGCCCTGGTCTACGGGTACGCCGGGTCGATGGAGTACGACAAGATCGCGTACGCGGTCGCCAGCTCCAGCGGCGAGCCACGCGCTGCTCCTCGGCGGCATGGGCATGCTCGCGGTCGGCCTGCTCTTCAAGGTCGGCGCCGCCCCGTTCCACGCCTGGACCCCCGACGTCTACCAGGGTGCCCCGACCGCCGGTGACCGCGTTCATGGCCGCGGCGACCAAGGTGGCTGCGTTCGGTGCGCTGCTGCGGCTCTTCTACGTCGCCTTCGGCGGCGCCCGCTGGGACTGGCAGCCGATGTTCTGGGGCGATCGCGATCCTCACGATGGTCGTCGGCTCGGTGCTGGCGCTGAGCCAGACCGACGTGAAGCGGCTGCTGGCCTACTCCTCGATCGCGCACGCCGGCTTCCTGCTCACCGGCTTCCTCGGCGCCCGCTCGCTGGCCGACATCAACGCCGGCGACATCGGACCCGGTGCAGGCGGTGCTCTTCTACGTGACCACCTACGGCCTGACCACGATGGCTGCCTTCGCGATCGTCAGCCGTGGTCCGCGACTGCCGGTGGCGAGGCCACCCATCTGTCGCGCTGGGCGGGCCTGGGCAAGGAGTCGCCGCTGGTCGCGGGCGTCTTCGCCTTCCTGCTGCTCGGCATGGCCGGCATCCCGCTGACCAGCGGCTTCACCGGCAAGTGGGCGGTCTTCGCGGCGGCGCTCTCGGCCGGCGCCTGGCCGGTGGTGATCGTCGCGGTGCTGATGTCGGCGGTGGCTGCGTACTTCTACGTCCGGGTCATCGTGGTGATGTTCTTCGCCGACCCGGTCGGTGACGCGTCCGAGCGTGGCGGTGCCGAGCGTGCTGACCAGTGCGGTGATCGCGGTCGGCGCGGCGGCCACGCTCGTGCTGGGCGTCGTGCCGGGTCCGTTGCTGGATCTCCTCGGCCGTACTGCACAATTCATCAGATGAGCTCCCTCTGGCCCTGCCCGATCCTCGACGCCTGAGCTCGAGGCGCGGCTCCGCGCCCGGATGGTCGAGGTCGAGGAGGCGCTGCTCGAGCACGTCGAGAGCGAGGCGCCGTTCGTCACCGAGGCGGCCCGGCACCTGATGGAGGCCGGCGGCAAGCGGTTCCGCCCGCTGCTGTGCTTCCTGGCGGCCGAGACCGGCGACGCGGCGTCGGCCGAGCGTCGCTCACCGCGGCCTGCGTCGTCGAGCTGACCCACCTCGCGTCGCTGCTACCACGACGACGTGATGGACGAGGCCGACGCTGCGGCGCGGCGCGGAGTCGGCGAACGCCCGCTGGGACAACCACGTCGCGATCCTCACCGGCGACTTCCTGTTCGCGAAGTCCTCCGAGCTGACCGCCGCCCTGGGCCCCGAGGCCGTGCGGATCCAGGCGCAGACGTTCTCCCGGCTGGTCGAGGGCCAGATCCTCGAGACGCTCGGCCCGGGCCCCGAGGACGACGCCCTCGAGCACTACCTGCGCGTGGTGGCCGGCAAGACCGGCTCGCTGATCGCGACGTCTGCCCGGTACGGCGCGATGTTCGGCGGCGCGACGCCGGAGGTCGTCGACCGCGCTGACGACGTACGGCGAGAAGGTCGGCGTCGCCTTCCAGCTCTCCGACGACATCCTCGACATCGCCTCCGAGAGCGACGAGTCCGGCAAGACGCCCGGGCACCGACCTCCGCGAGGGCGTCCCGACGCTCCCCGTGCTGATCGCCCTGCAGTCCGACGGACCCTGCCGACGCCCGCCTGCGCGAGCTGCTCGCCGGTGACCTCACCGACGACGCCCTGCACGCCGAGGCTCTCACTCTGCTCCGCGCCCACCCGGCGATGGCCGCGGCACGCGACTACGTCGCCAGCGAGGCGGCGGAAGCCAAGGCGCTGCTCGACGCTCTCCCCGAGGGCTCGGTCCGGGCCGCGCTCGAGAAGTTCGCCGACGTGGTGGCCGACCGCAGCACCTGAGGTAGCCCGGGCGCGCGCCGCGTCAGGTGACCTACGGCTCCACCTCCGTGACTCCACCGAGCGGATCGTTGCTCGAGAAGGGCTGCGCGTCGGCTCCGCCGTCATGCCGCCCTGGTCGCGACGACGGGGGAGTGGTGAAGATGTCAAGGATCAAGCGGTCACTGTGTTCAGCGTGTTGCCCACGGTGACGGTGCTGAGGGCCTGTGGCTCGTCGACCTCGAAGAGTTCGGCCGGCTCCGCGGGCCGGGACGTGGGCGTTGGACGTCGACTTCGGAAACGCGACGATCACCGTCAACAAGGCCGGGACGCTGGTCACGAACATCAGCTTCGAGTTCACGTGCGGGTTCGCCCAATCGGCGATGGGCTCCATCGGAGCGACCAAGGACAACCCGGGCTGGCCGATCGACAAGGAGGGCAAGTTCGCCTTCCCCTGCGTGCCCTTCTACTTCAACCTGATGGACGACTCGGCCAACACGGCAGGCTCGATGAGCGGGCAGTTCACGAATGGCAAGTCGGCCAGCGGGGACTGGAGCCTGATCGTGAACGACGGGACGAACTGCTCCGCGTCGTGGACGTCGTCGAGGTAGCTCCAGGACCGTCCGCGATCACGCAGACTTGGACGTCTCGAGCACCTGAGCTCGGTGCTCATCTACGGTGCGGCCGTCTCCTGGGTGCTCGCGCACGACGAGGTGACCGGCATACCGACACCCTCGTCGAGGCGCGCCTAGGCTGACCGGCACGAGGCTCCGCAGCGAGAGGAACATCATGAGGCAACCGATCCGTGCGCGCCGCCGCATCCCGATCAGCTCGGCATGGCTGGTTCCGGCACTGCTGTCGGCAGTGTTGATGGTCGTCGTCGCAGGTGCCGCGGCGGCCGCGATCGAGACACGCACGGTGAGCAGCTTCGGTCGCGGGTTGTGGTGGGCGACAAGCCTGATCACGACAGTCGGATTCATCGGTGAGCCCCCTGAGACCACGGCAGGAGCGCTCCTTTCTGCGCTGTTGATGGTCGTCGGATTCGTGCTGCTGGCGATGGTCAGCGCCTCCTTGGCCGCCCTCTTCGTGCGTCAGGACGAGCGTCCCTTCCAGGCGGGCGGGGCCTCTGCCGACCAGCAGATCCTCGACACGGTCAAACGGCTCGAGCAGCAGTTGAGGGCGATCGAGGCACGGATCAACTCCCAGTAGCAGGCACTTGCGGTCGGTCGAGCTATCGCTCGGGTGGTTCGACCGGTGGTGGGGTGAGGTCGGTGGTTCCGGTGGAGTCGCGGAGCCAGGTCA
Organism: uncultured Actinomycetota bacterium; assembly: GCA_963805425.1. Classification (GTDB taxonomy): domain Bacteria; phylum Actinomycetota; class Actinomycetes; order Propionibacteriales; family Nocardioidaceae; genus Marmoricola. Next base: position 565,551 of record CAWDUF010000001.1, read on the forward strand.
GGCCGTGCGGGCTGCGCCACAGGTAGGTGCCGGGTTCGACGATGGTGTAGGTCCAGCCGCCGTGGGTCTTCATCCGGTGGTGCAACCTGCACAGTGGCGCAAGGTTTTCGGTCGAGGTCTGGTCGGGTGGGCCGCCGTCGTCGGGGTCGACGTAGGGGTCGACGTGGTCCAGGTCGCAGCGCCGGGCGGGCCGGTGGCACCAGGGGTGCACACAGGTCTTGTCCCGCAGCCGGACGGATTCGGCGATCCGGTCCGGCACCTGGTAGGCCGACACCGCCTGGGTCTGGTGCAGGTCGATGACGGGTTTGACGGTGATCTTCGCGGTCTCGGATCGTCCGCACCATTCCGCGATCTGTCCCGCGGTGAGCAGCCGGCGCCCGGCGTTGCTCCAGCTCCACCGGGGTGTCGGGATCACCGGAGGCAGACGGCGTCTTGGGAGAGGTGCACGTAGAGCACCACCTCCCGACCCTTCCGGCCCCCGGTGGTCGAGCCTGTCGAGACCCCAGAGATCGAGCCTGATCCGGTGGTCGAGCCTGTCGAGACCTCCCCGGTCTGCAGGTCCACCTCCAGGTCCAGGGCTTGTTCGCCGCGGGCGATCAGTCCGACCGCAGCGGCTCGGCGGACATCGAACGGGTCGGTGTTGCCCAAGGCAGCGAGCTGGGCGGCGCCGGCGGCGACGGCGTCTTCGAGGTCCAGTGCGTCGGCGAGGTCGAGCTCGCCGTGGACCCGGCTGGTGCCGGCGAAGGAGACCTGGTCGTGGTCGATGGTGAAGTACCGCTGCTCGGCCGCCCGCTCGCGGCGCTCGGCGGCGAGCTGCGGCATGTGCCGGGTGATCGCGGTCTCCACCAGCCGCTGGGTCTGGGCGACCCCGGTCTTGTGGGCGAACGGCGCGACCTGGGCGTCGACCCAGGCGGCAGCCTCGACCGACAGGGAGGCGTTGAGGGTTTCCTCGGCGATCCTTCGGGCCCGCCACGGCGCCAACGACCCCGACTGGACCCGGGCCCACAGCTTCGGCAGCCGGTAGGCCAGCTCCAGTGCCTGGGCGATCAGGTTGCGACCCGACCCGGCCGACAGACCCAGGGCGGTGGCGAGCTCGGCGACCGCGAACTCGCTGACCAGCGGGCAGCCCTCGCCGGCGATCGGGATCCCGGTGTCCTGTCCGGACCGGCCGGCCAGGTGGCGGCATCGTCGAGGTCGGTGACCTGGTGCAGCCGCGCCCATTCCACGGCGTCGGTAGCACTTGGGCTTCGGCGGTGTTGCGGCTCTCGGGCACGTCGGGCCGAGGCCAGCACGGCGGCTGCGTCGACGTGGTCGAGGGCTCCGGTGTTCATGGTTCGAATCTAGGGGTGAGCACCGACAGTTTCTGGCGGGAATGCCTTACTGGGATGGGAATTCGGAAGATTTCTTCAAGAAGTTTCTGGCGGACCCAGGGCGGTCAAGGTTCCGGGGTTTCGACAGGCTCAACCTCCGGGTCCGGACCACGCGCCGTGGTCTCGACTGATCGCTCGCAAGCTCCCTGCTCGACCAACCGCGGAGCCGCACCCGACAGCGGAGCCCCGGCCACCCGCCGTACATCCTCGTCGCTGCCAAGAACCCAACCACCCGCAGCCCGAGGTTTCGAGGCTCGCTGCGCTCGCACCTCAACAACCGGACCAGCAGCGCCCCGAGAACGGAGCCGGCCACCCCACCGACCCAAGGTTCCGGGGTTTCGACAGGCTCAACCACCGGCCAACCGCGTGGTCGCGGCTGATCGTTCGCAAGCTCGCTGCTCAACCACCGCTACACCGCTACGCCGCAGCTGCCTCCACCACCAGCCGAGCCTGCTGCCTTCGGTACTGCCCGGCCTCGAGCGTGAAGATCACCAGGGCCACCCAGACCAGCGCGAAGCCGACCCAGCGCATCGGGGACATGTGCTCGTCGAGGATCGTGACGCCGAGGAGGAACTGCAGCAGCGGGGCGAGGTACTGGAGCAGGCCGAGCGTGGTCATCGGGACGCGGATCGCGGCCGCGCCGAAGCAGAGCAGCGGGATCGCGGTGACGACGCCCGTGGAGGCGAGGAGGAAGGAGTGCCCGACGCCGTGCCCGACGAAGTTGCCCGAGCCGCCGAGCCAGAGCAGGTAGCCGAGCGCGATCGGCACCAGCACGAGGGTCTCGAACGTGAGTGACTCGACCGCGTCGACGCCGGCCTGCTTCTTCGCGAGCCCGTAGGTGCCGAAGGAGAAGGCCAGCGTGAGCGCCACCCAGGGTGGGTGGCCGTACTCGACGGCGAGGCCGACGACGGCGACGAAGGCGATGCCGAGTGCGACCCACTGGCCGGGGCGCAGACGCTCACGCAGGATCACCACGCCCATGAGGACGGTGACGAGTGGGTTGATGAAGTAGCCGAGCGACGTCTCGACCACCCGGTGGTTGTTCACGCCCCAGATGTAGGTGCCCCAGTTGACCGCGATCACGACGGCCGCGACGGTCAGCAGGTTGCGGACGCGGTGCCGTCGGAAGATCGCCCGGAACTGCGGCAGCCGGCGTGACACCACGACCACCACGAGCATGGTCGCCAGCGACCAGGAGACACGGTGGGCGAGGATCTCGGCCGCGCCGGCCGGTTCGAGCAGCGGGAAGTAGAGCGGGAAGGCTCCCCAGAGCAGGTACGCCGTGACGCCGTACAGGAGTCCGCGACGGCCGTCAGGCACGTCCACGACCATAAGGGCTCAGGTCTCGACCCGCGGTTGCGGGTTCGCAGGCTCACCCGCTCGCTCGCTCGACCTCTTCGCGTCGCGTCTCTGCTCGTGCCTCGCAGAGGCGCGGCTCAGACGATCGTCCAGGTGTCCGTGCCGGAGATCAGCCCGGCGAGGGCGGCCTGGGGGTCGTCGTTGCCTTCGGTGGCGGTGCGGATCTGCGCACGGGCCTGGTCGTCGTACGTCGGCCGCTCCACGTCGCGGAAGATGCCGATCGGCGCACGGTGGAGCACGCCGGCATCGGTGAGCCGGGACAGCGCGAAGGCCGTCGACGGATCGGGGTTGTGCGCGTCGTGGACCAGCAGGTCGACGTCGGGGACGTCGGCGACCTCGACGGCGAAGATCTGACCGGTCTCCCGCTCGCGCACCACGCCGTACTGGCCCTCGGACCCGAAGCGGATCGGCTGGCCGTGCTCGAGCGGGATGATCGCGTCGCTCTTGGTGTCGTTGTCCTTGACCGCGTCGAACGCACCGTCGTTGAAGATCGGGCAGTTCTGGTAGATCTCCACCAGCGCGGTGCCGCGGTGGGCGGCGGCCGCGGAGAGCACCGAGGTGAGGTGCTTGCGGTCGGAGTCGATCGTGCGGGCCACGAAGGACGCCTCGGCGCCGAGCGCGAGCGAGATCGGGTTGAACGGCTGGTCGATCGAGCCCATCGGGGTGGACTTGGTGATCTTGCCGGCCTCGGAGGTGGGGGAGTACTGACCCTTGGTGAGTCCGTAGATCCGGTTGTTGAACAGCAGGATCTTCAGGTTCACGTTGCGGCGCATCGCGTGGATCAGGTGGTTCCCACCGATCGAGAGCGCGTCGCCGTCGCCGGTGACGACCCAGACCGACAGGTCCTCGCGAGCCGTCGCGATGCCGGTCGCGATGGCAGGCGCACGGCCGTGGATCGAGTGCACGCCGTAGGTGTCGAGGTAGTAGGGGAACCGCGACGAGCAGCCGATGCCGGAGACGAACACGATGTTCTCCCGGCGCAGGCCGAGCTCGGGCAGGAAGCCCTGCACGGCGGCCAGCACTGCGTAGTCACCGCAGCCCGGGCACCAGCGCACCTCCTGGTCGGAGGTGTACTCCTTGCGGTTCTGCGGGCCGTCATGGGTGGGTACGCCGGCCAGCCCGGGGAAGGGCAGCTCTTGGGTGGTCACTTCACGGCCTCCATCTCGCCGGTGTGGCCGAGCTCGACGCCCGGCGTCGTGTGCGCAATCAGGTCGGTGATGGCCTCGGCGAGCTCAGCGGCCTTGAGCGGCATCCCGTTGACCTGGTTGTAGCCGGCCACGTCGACGAGGTACTTCGCGCGGATCAGCATCGAGAGCTGGCCCAGGTTCATCTCCGGGACCATCACCGCGTCGTACCTCTTGAGGATCTCGCCGAGGTCCTGGGGGAACGGGTTGAGGTGGCGCAGGTGCACCTGCGCGACGTCGAGGCCGTCCTTGCGGACCCGGCGGCACGCAGCGCCGATCGGCCCGTACGTCGAGCCCCAGCCGAGCACGAGCACCTTCGCCGCACCTGACGGGTCGTCCACCTCCAGCGGCGGCAGTGACTCGGCGATCCGGTCGACCTTGGCCTGCCGGATCCGGACCATGTAGTCGTGGTTGGCCGGGTCGTAGGAGATGTTGCCGTGCCCGTCGCCCTTCTCCAGCCCGCCGATGCGGTGCTCGATGCCCGGCGTACCGGGGATCGCCCAGGGGCGGGCCAGGGTCTCGTCATCGCGGAGGTAGGGCCAGAACACCTCGGCCGTCGATCCGTCCTTCGCGGTGACGGTCTTGTTCGGGCCGGTGGCGAATGCCGGGTCGATCGTGGGCAGCTCGGCGATCTCCGGGATCCGCCACGGCTCGGAGCCGTTGGCGAGGTAGCCGTCGGAGAGCAGCATCACCGGGGTGCGGTAGGTGACCGCGATCCGGATCGCCTCGAGGGCGGCGTCGAAGCAGTCACCGGGCGACTGCGGCGCCACGATCGGCAAGGGCGCCTCGCCGTTGCGGCCGAACATCGCCTGCAGCAGGTCGGCCTGCTCGGTCTTGGTGGGCAGCCCGGTCGACGGGCCGCCGCGCTGGACGTCGATGACCAGCAGCGGCAGCTCGGTCATCACCGCCAGGCCGATCGTCTCGGACTTCAGCGCGATGCCCGGGCCCGAGGTGGTGGTGATGCCCAGCGCGCCCGCGAACGAGGCGCCGAGGGCCGCGCCGATGCCGGCGATCTCGTCCTCGGCCTGGAACGTGGTCACGTGGAACCGCTTGTGCTTGCTCAGCTCGTGCAGGATGTCGCTGGCCGGGGTGATCGGGTAGGAGCCCAGGAAGATCGGGAGCCCGCTCTGGACACCGCCCGCGACCAGCCCGTAGGCCAGCGCCAGGTTGCCGGAGATGTTGCGGTAGGTGCCGACCGCCATCGCGGCCGGCTTGATCTCGTACTGCACCGCGAACGTCTCGGTGGTCTCCCCGAAGTTCCAGCCGGCCCGGAACGCCGCGATGTTCGCGTCGCGGATCTCGGGGACCTTGGCGAAGCGGGTCGACAGGAAGGTGATCGTGGTCTCCGTCGGACGGCCGTACATCCACGACAGCAGCCCGAGGGCGAACATGTTCTTCGCGCGCGCCGCGTCCTTGCGGCTGAGCCCGAACTCCTTGACCGCCTCGACGGTCATCCCGGTCAGGTCGAGCACCGACAGGTTGTAGGTCGCCGCGAGGCTGTCCGGGCCGTCCAGCTCGAGCGGGTTCTCGTCGTACCCCGCCTTCTGGAGGTTGCGGTTGGAGAAGTCGTGGGAGTCGACGATGATCGCGGTCCCGGGCGCCATGTCGCCGAGGTTGGCCTTGAGCGCCGCGGGGTTCATGGCGACGAGCACGTCGGGGGCGTCACCTGCGGTGAGGATGTCGTGGTCCGCGAAGTGCACCTGGAACGACGACACCCCGGGCAGCGTGCCCTGGGGTGCTCGGATCTCCGCCGGGAAGTTCGGGAACGTCGCCAGGTCGTTGCCGAACGCCGCGGACTCCTGGGTGAACCGGTCGCCGGTGAGCTGCATGCCGTCGCCGGAGTCGCCGGCGAAGCGGATGATCACCCGGTCGAGCTGCTGGACCTGCTTGGCCACGCCTCACGCCTTCTTCTTCTTCTCGAATTGCCGCCGGGGCGGCCATACGCGTCCCATCGGCCCCCACGATGTTACGACGCTCATCCTAGGGTGAAACTAGAACACGTTCTAGTCGCCCACCTCCACGCTCCACGATAGACGTCCCGCCGCGGATTGGGCGCAGATCTCAGCAGCCAAGCAGCGACGTGACCCGTCTCACGGCATGGCCGATTGCTACCTGACCAGGCTTGCGCCGACACGCGGTGCTGCCGTGCCGACGATGGCGGTCCTCAGCTGAGGACGAGCGCGCGGTCAGGCCAGGGCCTCGGCCCTGGCCTTCAGCGCGTCGGCGTGCCGCCGGAACCCGGCCGCGACCCTGCCCGGGCCGGCGAGCGCGACGAGCGGACCCGAGAACTCCTCGACCGTGTCGTAGACGGTCGGGCCGCCGGGCTCCTGGCTGAGCCGCTGGAACCGGGTGCCCCGGACCAGGCCGATCCTCGCCGGGAGACCCTCGTAGACGTAGGCCAGCGTGGCGTGCGTGGTCGCGCCCTCGGGGTGAGGTGGCTCCACCACGCTGATCCGCTCGGGTGAACGGGTCGTCCGGCCGTTCGGCCAGCGCACGTGCAGCACGATCGGGTCGCCGACCTCGGGGGGAGTCGGGCACTGGGCCCGGAAGAGAAAGGGGTTCCACTCGCCGTACGCCCCGACGTCCATCATCACCGCCCACACGGTCTCGAGCGGCGCCTCGATCGAGACGGTGGCACCAGGGCGGGCTTCGGGCATGGGAAGGATGCTAGGCCCCGCTGCGTTGGACACCTCGTGAAGAAGATCGGGTTCCTGTCCTTCGGCCACTGGTCGGCCACGCCGCACTCACAGGTGCGGACCGCTGCCGACGCCCTGCTGCAGTCGATCGAGCTCGCCGTGGCCGCGGAGGAGATCGGGGCCGACGGCGCCTACTTCCGGGTCCACCACTTCGCGCGCCAGTTGGCCTCTCCCTTCCCGCTGCTGGCGGCGGTCGGCGCACGGACCAGCACGATCGAGATCGGCACGGCCGTGATCGACATGCGCTACGAGAACCCGCTCTACATGGCCGAGGACGCCGGCGCCGCGGACCTGATCGCCGGCGGCCGCCTCCAGCTCGGCATCAGCCGCGGATCGCCCGAGCAGGTCATCGACGGGTTCAGGTACTTCGGCTATGCACCCAGCGAGGGCGAGACCGATGCGGACATGGCGCGGGCGCACACCGAGGTCTTCCTGAAGATGCTCGACGGCGAGGGCTTCGCCCAGCCGAACCCGCGGCCGATGTTCGCCAACCCGCCCGGACTGCTCCGGCTCGAGCCGCACTCCGAGGGTCTGCGGGACCGGATCTGGTGGGGTGCCGGCACCCGCGCGACCGCCGAGTGGACGGCGCATCAGGGGATGAACCTGATGAGCTCGACCCTGCTCACCGAGGACACCGGAGTGCCCTTCCACCAGCTCCAGGCCGAGCAGATCCAGATCTTCCGCGACACCTGGGCGGCGGAGGGCCACGGCCGCGAGCCCCGGGTCTCGGTCAGCCGGAGCGTGTTCCCGCTGGTCGACGACCGCGACCGCGCGTACTTCGGCCAGAGCGGCGACTCCGACCAGGTCGGCCACATCGACGGCAGCGTCGCGCGGTTCGGCCGGAGCTACGCCGCAGAGCCGGACCAGCTGGTCAAGGAGCTGGCCGAGGACGAGGCCGTCGCAGCGGCGGACACGCTGTTGCTCACCGTGCCGAACCAGCTCGGAGTCGAGTACAACGCCCACGTCCTGGAGAGCGTCGTGAAGTACGTCGCGCCAGAGCTCGGCTGGCGCTGACCGCACGCCCGGAACGCTCCTGCGTGGAGGGACCATCGGCCCTGACCAAGGAGCCGCCGTGGGAGTAGTCCGGAGTTAGCAGTTCCAGCGATCGGGGCGGAGGACGAGATGGATCCGGGCACTGACCAGGACACTGAGTTGCTGACCGAGCTTCGACGGCGTCGCGCCGAGCTGACCGGGTCGATGAGTGCGGTCGACGACGCGCTCGCGACGCGGGCCGGGATGGACGCCGTGGACTGGGCTGAACAGGTCCGGGCGGCCGTCGTCGAGCTCGCCGGCGACTTCGACGACCACCTCGCCATCACCGAGGGTCCAGAAGGGCTCTACCGCGAGCTCGAGCAGCATGCCGTCCGACTCGCGGGCCCGATCCGGGTGCTCACCCTCGAGCACGTGCAGATCGGGCGCCGGATCCAGGCGCTGCTCAGCAGTGTCGACCCCGAGGCGACGGCTCCCTACGGGCAGATCCGCCGGTTGGGCACCGAGCTGCTGGTCTCCCTCAGGCACCACCGGCGGCGCGGCGCCGACGTGGTGTTCGCGGCGTACGCCGTCGACATCGGCGGCGAAACCTGAGGATGCGTCAGCGGTAGTTGGTGAACTGCACCGCGAAGTCGAGGTCCTGGCCCTTCACGAGCGCGATCACCGCCTGCAGGTCGTCGCGCTTCTTGCTCGACACACGCAGCTCCTCGCCCTGCACCTGCACCTTGACGCCCTTCGGGCCCTCGTCACGGATCAGCTTGGAGACCTTCTTGGCGTCCTCGGAGGTGATCCCCTCCTTGAGTGCGATGGTGATCTTCGACTCGCGACCGGACTGGCGAGGCTCGGAGGCGTCGAGGATCTTCAGCGACTGCTGCCGCTTGATCAGCTTCTCCTTGAAGACGTCGAGCACGGCCTTGGCCCGGTCGTCGGCGTTGGCCGAGATCTCGATCGCCTGCTCGCCGGACCACTTGATCTCGGCGCCGGTGCCCTTGAAGTCGTAGCGCTGGGAGAGCTCTTTTGCCGCCTGCGAGAGTGCGTTGTCGACCTCCTGGCGATCGATCTTGCTGACGATGTCGAACGACGAGTCCGCCATGCCCGTGAACCTCCTGTGCCGATTTATCCCGGGTGCCGGTGCTGCGCTATCCTCGGCACCGCTGTTCACCCTAACGGGCGGGCAGCAGCGGCAGGTTGCCCGAGCGGCCAATGGGAGCGGACTGTAAATCCGTCGGAGTATTCCTTCGCAGGTTCGAATCCTGCACCTGCCACCAGCGCGAGAGTCGGGTGACGCCCCCATGAAGCGGATGTTGCGGCAGCTGCCCGGCTGGCACTCCCTGGTTCTCGCCCACGGGCTCGTCCAGGGCGGCGAGCCACGGCAGAACGCAGTTGCCCGGATCCTGCGGCCCGACAACCTGTTCCAGCCCCAGGGGACGACCGCCTACGGCCGGTACGCCGAGGAGCTCGAGGCAGCCAAGGCGGCGCTCGCCACCTCGACGCCGGACATCTTGTCCTTCGGCTGCTCCTCGGGCGAGGAGCTGCTGACGCTGCGCGCCATCTTCCCGACGTCCCGGATCCGTGGGCTCGACATCAACCCGGTCGCCGTACGCGCCGCTCGGCGTCTGGTACGTCGTGCAGGGCAGGATGCCGCGATCACGGTGGACCGCGCCGGTGACGCTGCGGCCGAACCGACCGACGCCTACGACGTCGTCGTCGCCCTCGCCGTGTTCCGGCACCCGTCGCTGAACCACGCGCCGGAGCGTTGCGACGGCATCTTGGACTTCGCGAGCTTCGAGCGCACCGTCACGGGCTTGTCGGCCTGCGTGCGGGCCGGCGGGCTCTTCATGGTCCGGCACGCCAACTTCCGGTTCACCGACTGCGAGGTCTCTGCGGCCTACGAGCCCGTGATCGCCGGCCTGGCATCGGCCAACGAGGAGCTCGTGACACCGGTCTACGGCCCCGACAACCGGCTGGTCCCGGCGGGGCGCCGCGACGACGGCATCTATCGCAAAGGCTCCTGACTCAGGCCCTGGTGCGGGCCGTCAGGAATCCCTCGCGCAGGGCCGGGTACCGGGTGCGGTGGGCCGATCTGGCCCGGACCGACGAGGAGGCCGACATGCCGCACGTCCACGACCACGAGACCGACCGCGACACGAGCCGCGACGCCGTCGTGGAGACCGACGTCGCCGAGAGCGACCAGGCCTACGACAAGTTCGGGGGAGTGAACCTCGGAGCAGCCCTGGCCGGCTGGCTGGTGGCCATGGGGGTCGCCGTGCTGCTCACCGGGATCGTCGGGGCGGTCGCCGCTGCGATCGGCGACGCGAACAACGTGACCCAGAACGACGCCGAGCGTGAGGCCGGCACGGTCGGCATCGCGTCCGCGCTCGTGCTCGTTGCCGTGCTGCTCATCGGCTACTACGCCGGCGGCTACGTGGCCGGCCGGATGTCGCGCTTCGACGGTGCGCGCCAGGGCCTCGCGGTCTGGGGCATCGGCCTGGTCGTCACCGTGGTCGCCGTGGCGGTCGGCTGGATCTTCGGCGCGGCGTACAACGTGCTCGATCGGGTGGACCTGCCGCGGATCCCGCTGCCGCACGACCAGGTCACCACGGGCGGGATCGTGACCGGCATCGCCGTGATCGCGGGCACCCTCATCGCGGCGATGGCCGGTGGTTCGCTGGGCCGGCACTACCATGCGCGAGTGGATCGGTACGCCGCTCGCTGACGCCCTCACCGGGACCGGAAGAGCGCATCTCCTTCGTCGTCGGTCGCCAGCGCGAGCACCTCGTCGCCGGCCTGCAGCATGGTGTCCGACCGCACGTGCACCAGGCGGCCGGCGCGGCTGATCATGCTGATCCACATGTCCTCGCCCAGCGGCAGGTCGCCGACCGTGCTGCCGTCGGCCGGTGAGCCGCGTCCCACGATGTAGCGGTGCAGGCCCTCGGGCTCGTCGCGGAAGCGCATGCCCAGCGCCCAGGGCTCCGGGTCGACGACGCGCATCGGCACCTGCCACAGGCGGGCCAGGGTCGGCACCAGCCCACCCTGGACGACCACCGACACCAGCACGACGACGTAGATGACCGCGTAGAGCCGGTCGGCGTGGGCCTCGTGGGCCGTGAGCAGATAGGTACCGAGCAGGATCGGGACCGCACCCTTCAGCCCGGACCACAGCACGAACGCACGCTCACCCAGGCGTAGTCGGACCGGGAGCAGCAGGATGCCGAGAAGGATGGGGCGGATGACCAGGATCAGCAGCGCGGCCACGCCGAGACCGGTCCAGGCCCGACCGTTGCCGAACGCGTCGGACAACGAGATCGACAGGCCGAGCACGGTGAACGCGACGATCTCCGCCAGGCTGCTGGCGGCCGTGCTGAACCGCTCGATCTCGCGCTTGTACGGCGCCCGCGTGTCGCCGACGAGGATCCCGGCCAGGAGCACGGCGAGGAAGCCCGACCCGTGTGCTGCGGTGCACGCTCCGTAGAGCAGCAGAGCGAAGGCGACCGCCCGGAGCGGGTAGAGCGCCTCGTTGGGCATCGGGAGGTGGCGCAGCAGCCAGCGCAGGGCGAGACCGCCGGCGATGCCGAACGCGACGCCGAGCGTCATCTGCAGGCTGAACTCCAAGACGCCGTGCCACACCGCGTGGGCGCCGCCGCTCGTCGACCCGACGATGGCGAGCAGCAGCGCGATGCCGACCGGGTCGTTGGCACCGGACTCTCCCTCGAGGAGGGTGCCGCTGCGTCCGCGGATCTCCCGGCGGCCGAGGACCGAGAAGACCACGGCAGGGTCGGTGGGTGCGAGCGCGGTGCCGAGCAGGAGCGCGGCCCGCCAGTCGAAGCCGAACAGTCCGTGAGCCGCCAGTGCCAGTGCCCCCGCGGTCACGAAGGTGCCCATCACGCCGACCCAGACGACCGGCCCCGCGACCGGACGGAAGCGGTGCAGACCGATGTGCATGCCGCCGTCGAAGAGGATCACGACGAGCGCGACCGTGACGATCCGCTGGTCGGCGCGTAGCGAGAGCGTGCCGAGGTGGGGGAACAGGTCGACCAGCAGCGAGGCCGCAACGAGGAAGATCGCCGGTGCCGGCACCTGGATGCGCTCGCTGATGCGCGAGGACAGGGTCGCGGCCAGGACGGCGAGTGCCGCGCTCGCGACCAGGACCGCGAAGGGGATGACGTCGTGCACGGGTAGCTCCAGGTCGTCGAAGTCAGGGTCGTCGAAGTGACGCCGACCAGACTTCCCGGCACTCCAGGGAGCAGCCTAGTGGGCGGTGGCCCGGACCCGGCGGACCAGTGCCCGCAGGAGCGCGACGGAGATCGCCTTGACGACCGCCTGCTCGACGAGCGGCACCCGCTGGTCCGCGGAGACGGTGTAGGAGATCTCGGTGCCACCGGCGACCTGGCGCAGGACCACCTCGCCCCGGTAGTTCCGCAGCGGCACCCCGGACAGGGCCTTGTAGCCGAGCCGGCGGCCGGGCTCGAACGCCGTGACCTCCTCGACGATCGACGGCGCCGGGCCGGGTGCGTCGATCACCCGGACCGCGCCGACACCGTTGCGGTCACCGGAGCCCTCGGCCCGCAGCGACACCGACAGACCCGGGCCCCAGTGCGTCATGCCCTCGTGGTCGGAGAGCACGCCCCAGACGTGGTCGACGGACGCAGCGACGGTGGCGGTCGACGTGGCGGTCGACGTGGCGGTCGAGGAGGCAGGCATGGGCTGGAGTGTCCCCGACGGAGGGCACCGCGGTCAGCCCCTGGTCCGCATGGCGTGCATCACAGCGACGAGCCGCCCGTCGGGGTGCGACCCTTTCGCCATGGATCTCAGCCGTCGCGGGGTCACCCGGGCCGTCGTACGACGCCTCAACAGCTTCGGCGCGACCCCGATCAGCTCGCGCAACCTGATCGGCCGCGCCACCCGGATCGGCGACCGTGACGGCGCCGCTGCGCTCCGGGAAGCAGTCGCCGGCAAGGTGCTGCTGATCACCGGTGCGTCCTCCGGCATCGGCCGTGCGGCGTCGCTGCGGCTCGCCGCCGCCGGTGCCACCGTCCTGCTGGTCGCGCGCAGCGAGGAGCTGCTGACCGAGGTGGCCGACGAGATCGGGAGAGCAGGGGGCGCGGCGTACCCGTACGTCTGCGACCTCACCGACCTCGAGCAGGTCGACGCGCTGGTCACCAAGGTGCTCGACCGGCACGGCCACGTCGACGTGCTGGTGAACAACGCCGGGATGTCGATCCGGCGGAAGGTCCGGCACTCGGTCGACCGGTTCCAGGACTTCGAGCGGCCGATGCAGCTCAACTACTTCGCCGCGGTCCGGCTGACGATGGGCCTGCTGCCGACGATGGTCGAGCGCGAGTCGGGGCAGGTCGTCAACATCTCCAGCTGGGCTGCCGTGCTGCGTCCGGCCCGCTTCTCCGGCTACGCGGCGTCGAAGGCGGCCCTCGAGGCCTGGTCGGACTCGGTGCAGGGCGAGGTCCTCGACGACGGCGTGGTCTTCACCAACGTGCACATGCCGCTCGTGCGGACGCCGATGATCGCGCCCACGAAGCTCTACCGCCGGATGCCGGCGCTGACCGTCGACCAGGCGGCCAGCGTGGTCTGCGACGCCGTCGTGAGCCGCTCGCGCCGGGTGACCCCGCTGGTGGCCGGGATGATCAGCTGGGCCGAGTCGATCAGCCCGGGACTCGGTGACGTGATCCGCAAGAACGCCATCTGAGGCTCGAGCCCGCGGGCTACCAGCCGTGCTCGCGCTGGGCGATGATCTCGTCGCGGAAGGCGTCGTACGCGCGGCGCAGGGCGGAGCCGGGCCAGTCGGCGGGAAGGAGCTCGCCGGGGAGCAGCGGGTCGTGGGTCAGGTGCCGCACGATCGTGGCGATCGCGGTGAACCGGTCGTGCGGGGTGGTCGCCTGGCCGGCGAGGGTGAGCAGGTCGTGCCCGACCACAGCCCACCGGTGCGGCTGGAAGAGCCGGTGCGCCAGCTCGGCCGTGCTGCGGTCGGGACGGGCCCGCATCAGCTCGAGGTCGGCGGCGATGTCGGCGCCCGGACTCCAGGCCAGGTTGTCGGGGCGCATCCAGAGTCCTTCGCGGAGCTCGCTGAAGTGCGCCGCCACCATCGAGCGGCGAAGGTGCAGCCGGCTCCCCGGGTCCTTCCCGGTGGAGACGACCGCGGCGACTCGCCACATGCCGTTCCACGGACCTGAGGGCTCCTGCATCGCCTCGTCCTGACGGAGCTGCCGCTCCAGCAGTCGGTCGGAGAGCATGTAGGTGCGGTCGGTACGGTGCAGGTCGCCGGAGGACACCATGCGCGTGAGGGCGGCGCGGACGGCGGAGTCGTTGATCGCGACGTACCTGCCGAAGGCGACCAGCTCGCCGACCGTGGCGGACGGAGGATGGGCTCCTAGGAGCAGGCTGAGGATCGCGGACCGGGCGGTCAGGGGTCGCAGCCTGACGGTCGTCGCGTTCCCCTGGCTCACGGGCGCATCATTGCATCGTCACGACCGGGTGTCCGAGTTCGCTACCGGAGCCGAGGGCGATCCCTACGATGAGCGCCATGGCCGAGCAGCGGGACCGCAGGGAGGGTCGCTCACCGAGCATGGCGGACGTCGCGCAGCGCGCCGGCGTCTCGCACCAGACGGTCTCGCGCGTGCTCAACCACTCACCGCTGGTCAAGGCCGACACGCGCGCGCGCGTGCTGGCGGCGATCGAGCAGCTCGGCTACCGGCGCAACATGGCCGCGCGGATGCTGGCCACGAACAGGTCGGGACGGATCGGAATGGTCTCGGCGCACCTGGTGCTGTACGGCCCGACCATGGTCAGCGCGGCCGTGCAGGAGGCCGGCCACGACGCCGGGTACGAAGTGGCGCTGGTCGGTCTCGCGGGGTTCTCCACCGAGCTCCTGCACGACGCGGTCGGCCGCCTTCTCGACCAGGCCGTCGAGGCGCTCGTCGTGGCGGTCGCGCACCGGGACGCGCTGGCAGCCACGCGCGCGCTCAACCTCGACATTCCGGTGGTGGTGGCTCAAGGCGTCGCCGCGGGACAGCCGATGACGGCGGGCATCGACCAGGTCGGCGGCGCCAGGACGGCGACCGAGCACCTGCTCGACCTCGGCCACCGGGCGGTGGTCCACGTGACCGGTCCGATGGACTGGCTGGAGGCAGAACAGCGCCGCGACGGCTGGCGTGCCGCGCACCTGGACAGGGGCCTGATGCCGGGTGCGGAGCTCACCGGCGACTGGTCCGCCCAGAGCGGGTACGACGCCGGCTTGCGGATCGCCCGGGACCATGACCTCACCGCCGTCTTCGTCGCCAACGACGGCATGGCGCTCGGACTGCTCAAGGCACTGCACGAGTGTGGTCGCCGCGTGCCCGAGGACGTCAGCGTCGTTGGTTTCGACGACGTGCCGGAGGCGGGTTTCTACTGGCCGGCGCTCACCACCGTGAAGCAGGACTTCGCGATGCTCGGCCGGGGCGCGGTCGAGCTGTCGGTGCGGGCGCTCGGCGGCGAACAGGACCCGGTCCTCCCGCTGGTCCGGCCCGACCTCGTCGTGCGCGCTTCGACCGGCCGACCAGCCGCTCCCTGAGCCGTCTCGATGTTAACGTTCACACCATGCTGAGCGATGCTGGCCCGATGCCGGACGGCCGCACCGTCCAGCGACTGGTGCTCGGCGAGGCGCCGGGTGCTGTGCTCACGCTGCTCGACCTCGGAGCCACGGTCCAGGCGCTCGAGGTCACCGGAGGAGACGGCGCACGGCGCGGCGTCGTACTCGGGCACGCGGAGCCGGCTGACTACCTGGACTCGCGTGACTACCTCGGGGCGACCGTCGGCCGCTACGCGAACCGGATCGCGGGCGGCACCTTCGTGCTCGACGGCACGGAGGTGAAGCTCGGGACCAATGACCGGGGGAACCACCTGCACGGAGGACCCGACGGCTTCGATCGCCGTCTGTGGCGGATCGAGGACTGCTCCGCGATGCACGCGGTGCTCTCGCTGGTCAGCCCCGACGGCGACCAGGGATTTCCGGGCGAGCTGCGCGCCTCGGTGCGCTTCGAGGTCGCGGGCGACACCGTGCGGATCGAGCTCGAGGCGACCACCGACGCCCCGACGGTGGTGAACCTGACCAACCACGCCTACTTCAACCTCGATGGGGTCGGGCACGGCACGGTCGACGACCACCTCCTCGTCGTCGAGGCCGACCAGTACCTCCCCGTCGACGCCACCGGCATACCCCTGGGCGTCCTCGAGGGCGTGGCTGACACGCCCTTCGACCTACGCGCGTCGACGCGACTGGGCGACGTCGTCCGGTCCGGTGACGAGCAGGTCGCCGGCGCCCGCGGCATCGACCACAACTACGTCCTTCGCGGAGTCGGGATGAGGCGGGCCGCCGTGCTCTCCTCGCTGCGCGCGGACACGAGCCTCGAGCTCTCCACCGACCAACCCGGCTTGCAGGTGTACACCGGGAACTCCCTCGACGGGAGCTCCCGGTCGGCCGCGGGCGGGCGCCATCGGCAAGGAGACGGTCTGGCGCTCGAGCCGCAGCTGTTTCCCGACACTCCCCGCCGCCCCGAGTTCGGGTCTGCGGTGCTGCGCCCGGGGGAGACCTACCGTGCGGTACTGGAGTGGCGCTTCGGTCCGGCGCGGGACCTCCGCTGACACCCCGATCGGAGGCCGCGCGCCGATCTGGAAGTGAACGCTCACACATTTCGGATGAATGCCGGCGGAACCGTTGACGTCATCGAATGTTAGCGCTCACACTCAACGCAGAGACGCCAGTCACAAGGGCCGAGACGCCCGTCGATCTGGAGGAAACGCACTGGTGAAGAACAAGATCCTGGTCGCGGCCACCGCGAGGCTCCAGGGCTGGCGCGACGACGTCAGCGTCGTGGGCTTCGACGACATCCCCGAGGCCGAGTTCCTGATCCCTCCGATGACCACCGTCCGCCAGGACTTCTCCGCGGTCGGTCATCGCGCCATCGAGATCCTGCAGCCGGCGATCGTGCATCCGGGGGCTGAGGCGAAGGTGCCGGAGCGCCTGATCCGCCCCGAGCTCGTGGTCCGCGCCAGCACGGCGGCTCCGCGGAAGCGCGGTCGCTGATGTCCGCGGAGCAGTTCGTCGTCGGGGTCGACTTCGGCACGTTGTCGGGTCGTGCGCTGGTCGTACGGGTCTCCGACGGTGCCGAGCTCGGCACCGCCGTGCACGAGTACCGCCACGGCGTCCTGGACCGGCAGCTGCCTGACGGGACCGGGCTCCCCCCGGAGTGGGCGCTGCAGGTGCCCGGGGACTACCGCGACGTGCTGCGTATCGCGGTGCCGGCCGCGCTCGCTGACGCCGACATTGACCCGACCGACGTGATCGGCATTGCCACCGACTTCACCGCGTGCACGATGGTGCCTACGCTCGCCGACGGCACTCCGCTGTCCGAGGTCCCCGGCCTCGCAAGCCGGCCGCATGCCTACGTGAAGCTCTGGAAGCACCATGCCGCCCAGGGTCAGGCGGACCGGATCACCCGGCTCGCCGCCGAGCGTGCCGAGAGCTGGTTGCCGAGGTACGGCGGCCTGATCTCCTCGGAGTGGGAGTTCGCGAAGGGGCTGCAGCTCTTCGAGGAGGACCGCGAGCTCTACGACCTCATGGATCACTGGGTCGAGGCGGCGGACTGGATCGTGTGGGAGCTGTGCGGGCACTACGTCCGCGACGCCTGCACCGCCGGCTACAAGGGCATCCTTCAGGACGGGCAGTACCCGTCGGTCGGGTTCCTCGCCGCCCTCGCGCCGGGGTTCGACGCCTTCGTGTCGGACAAGCTCGAGCACCCGATCGGCGCGCTGGGTGCCCGCGCTGGCGGGCTCACCGCCGAGGCAGCTGCCTGGACCGGGCTGCCGGAGGGCATTGCGGTCGCGGTCGGCAACGTGGACGCCCACGTGACCGCGCCCGCCGCGCAAGCCGTCGAGCCAGGGCAGATGGTCGCGATCATGGGGACCTCGACCTGCCACGTGATGAGCTCTGACGTGCTCCGCGACGTGCCCGGCATGTGCGGGGTGGTCGACGGCGGGATCGTCGCCGGACGCTGGGGCTACGAGGCCGGGCAGAGCGGCGTGGGCGACATCTTCGGCTGGTTCACCGAGCAGGCGGTGCCCTCGTCGTACTCGACCGCCGCGGCCGCGGCCGGTGAGTCCGTGCACGAGCACCTCACCCGGCTCGCGGCGGTGCAGGAGGTCGGCGAGCACGGCCTGGTGGCGCTCGACTGGCACAGCGGCAACCGCTCGGTGCTGGTGGACCATGAGCTCTCGGGGCTGGTGATGGGCACGACCCTGGCCACCCGGCCCGAGGACGTCTACCGGGCCCTGCTCGAGGCGACCGCGTACGGCACCCGGGTGATCATCGAGACGTTCCGCGCGAGCGGGGTGCCGGTCGAGGAGCTCATCGTCGCCGGTGGCCTGGCGAGGAACGCACTGCTCATGCAGATCTACGCCGACGTGACCCGGCTGCCGCTCTCGGTGATCGGGTCCGACCAGGGCCCGGCGCTCGGAGCGGCGATCCATGCCGCTGTCGCGGCCGGTGTGTACGCCGACGTGCCGCTAGCCGCAAAGGCCATGGGCAAGGTCCGCCGCGACGTCTTCTTGCCCGACGAGGAGCGCGCACGCGCCTACGACGCACTGTTCGCGGAGTACCTCGAGCTGCACGAGCACTTCGGTCGCCGCACCTCCTCGATGCGACGGCTCAAGGCGATCCGCCGCGCCGCGATCGAGCGCGGCCGCGGCAACGGGCCGAGGGGGGAGGACCGATGACCGCCGTCGCCGACGTCCAGGCGACGATCGCCGCGATCCGTCGCGAGGTCTGCGCCCTGCACGCCGAGCTCACCCGCTACCAGCTCGTCGTGTGGACCGCGGGCAACGTGTCGGCGCGCGTGCCCGGGCACGACTTGCTCGTGATCAAGCCCAGCGGGGTGTCCTACGACGCGCTGACCCCGGAGAACATGGTGGTCTGCGACCTCGACGGCGCTGTCGTCGACGGTGAGCACGCGCCCTCCTCGGACACCGAGGCGCAGGCCTATGTCTACCGGCACCTGCCAGACGTCGGCGGCGTCGTGCACACCCACTCGACCTACGCCACTGCCTGGGCTGCCCGCGGGGAGCCGATCCCGTGCGTGCTGACGATGGTCGCCGACGAGTTCGGGGGGGAGATCCCGGTCGGACCATTCGCGATCATCGGCGACGACTCGATCGGTCGGGGCATCGTCGAGACCCTCCGGGGGAGCCGCTCGCCCGCGGTCCTCATGCAGAACCACGGGGTCTTCTCCGTCGGGGCGACGGCACGCGCCGCGGTGAAGGCCGCGGTGATGTGCGAGGACGTCGCGCGGACCGTGCACGTCGCCCGCCAGCTCGGCAGTCCCCTGGCGATCGACCCGGGCGACATCGATCGCCTCTTCGACCGCTACCAGAACGTGTATGGCCAACAAGGAGACCGATGAGCACCCCAGCCAGCCCCGAGATCTGGTTCCTGACCGGGAGCCAGGGGCTCTACGGACCCGAGACGCTCGACCAGGTCGCCAGCCAGTCGCGTGGCATCGCCGAACGTCTCGGCGCCACCAGCGAGCTGCCGGTCACGGTCATGTGGAAGCCGGTGCTGACCGACGCCACGGCGATCCACCGGCAGGTGCTCGAGGCGAACAGCACGGACGCCTGCGTCGGCGTCATCGCGTGGATGCACACGTTCTCGCCGGCCAAGATGTGGATCGCAGGTCTCGACGCACTGCAGAAGCCGCTGCTGCACCTGCACACCCAGGCGGAGATGCGGCTGCCCTGGTCGACCATCGACATGGACTTCATGAACCTCAACCAGGCCGCGCACGGTGATCGCGAGTTCGGCTACATCCAGTCCCGGCTCGGGGTGGCGCGCAAGACCGTTGCCGGGCACGTGGAGTCGCCGGTGGTCGGCCGTCGGGTTGTCTCGTGGGCGCGCGCCGCCCTCGGGCGCGACGAGCTCCGCCGGCTCCGGCTGGTGCGCTTCGGCGACAACATGCGCGACGTCGCGGTGACCGAGGGCGACAAGGTCGACGCCCAGCTGCGGTTCGGCGTCTCGGTGAACACCTACGGTGTCAACGACCTCGTCGCCGTGGTCGACCAGGTGCTCGACGACGACGTCGACAAGCTCGTCGTCGAGTACGCCGACACCTACCGGGTCGCTCCCGAGCTGCTGCCGACCGGCGACCGGCACGAGTCGTTGCGCGACGGAGCCCGCATCGAGCTCGGCCTGCGCGCGTTCCTCGCAGACGGCGGGTTCGGCGCCTTCACCACCAACTTCGAGGACCTCGGCGGTCTGCGCCAGCTGCCCGGCCTGGCGGTCCAGCGGCTGATGGCCGACGGCTACGGCTTCGGCGGCGAGGGCGACTGGAAGACCTCGGTGCTGCTGCGCGCGCTGAAGGTGATGGGCGACGGCCTGCCCGGCGGCACGTCCTTCATGGAGGACTACACCTACCACCTGGTCCCGGGGCACGAGAAGATCCTCGGCGCGCACATGCTCGAGGTGTGTCCCTCGATCACCTCACAGCAACCGACGCTGGAGATCCACCCGCTGTCGATCGGGGGCCGGGACGATCCGGTCCGGCTGCGGTTCAGCGCCGATCCCGGCCCCGGCCTGGTCGCCGGCCTGTCCGACCTCGGAGATCGGTTCCGGCTGACGGTCAACGACATCGACGTGGTGGAGCCCGACGAGGACCTGCCGAACCTCCCGGTCGCGTGCGCGGTCTGGGAGCCGCGACCCTCGCTGGCCACCTCCGCCGAGGCCTGGCTCATGGCCGGCGCCCCGCACCACACGGTGCTCTCGACCGCGGTCGGGCTCGAGACCGTGGAAGACTTCGGTGACATGGTCGGTACCGAGGTCGTCGTGATCGACGACGGCACCACCCCTCGCAGCTTCCAGCGGGAGCTGCGGTGGAACGCGGCGTACCACCGCCTCGCCGAAGGGCTGCCTCGTTGATGCAGACAATGATGGAGCAGCGGCCACTCGGACGCACCGGTGAGACGGTGTCGGTGGTCGGCCTGGGCACCTGGCAGCTCGGTGCCGACTGGGGTGAGGTCTCCGAGACCGACGCGCGCGAGGTGCTGGAGACCTCGCTCGACGCCGGTGTCACGTTCTTCGACACCGCCGACGCGTACGGCGACGGGCGCAGCGAGCGGATCCTGGGCGCCTTCCTGGCCGACCACGACGACGACGGGATCGTGGTCGCCACCAAGATGGGCCGGCGGGAGGCGCAGGTCCCCGAGAACTACGTGCTGCCGAACTTCCGGGCCTGGACCGACCGGTCTCGCCACAACCTCGGCGTCGACCGGCTCCAGCTGGTGCAGCTGCACTGCCCGCCCTCGGAGGTGATCTCCTCCGACGCGACGTTCGACGCGCTCGACGAGCTGGTCGAGGACGGCGCCGTCGCGGCGTACGGCGTGAGCGTGGAGACCGTCGACCAGGCCCTCGACGCGCTGACCCGCCCGTACCTCGCGTCGGTGCAGATCATCCTCAATGCGTTCCGGCTCAAGCCGCTCGAGCAGGTGCTGCCGAGCGCGTCAGCCGCCCGGGTCGGGATCATCGCCCGGGTGCCACTTGCGTCCGGCCTGCTGTCCGGAAGGTACGACGCGCGCACGACCTTCGCACCCGAGGACCACCGAAGCTACAACCGCGACGGCAGCGAGTTCGACGTGGGGGAGACGTTCTCCGGGGTCGACTACGAGACCGGGGTCGTGGCGGCGGCGGAGTTCGTGGAGCTGGTCCGCCGGCACCTTCCGGAGGGGGTGACTCCGGCACAGGCGGCGATCGCCTGGGCGGTCCAGCGGCTGGGAGTCACCACGGTGATCCCGGGTGCCCGGAATGCCGAGCAGGCGCGAGCCAACGCCGAGGCCGGTCGGTTGGGTCCCCTCGACCCCGCGTTCCTCGAAGGGGTCCAGAGGATCTACGACGAGCACATCCGGGCCACGGTGCACGCACGCTGGTGAGCTTCCACCAGGAGCGGCTCACCGATTGACGCGATCGAACATGTGTTCGATCATGGACGGATGGCTCCCGGACTCGCGCTCGCAGGCACCTCGGGCAGCACGCCTGAGGTCGTGCAGCAGCTGCGCGAACGCATCCGGGGGATGCAGGACGGTGTCCCGAGGGTGCCGATCGCGACCCATCCTGCGCTCGCCGACCTGGTCCAGCTGCGCACCGGGGGCAGCTACCAGGTCGACTGCGCCAGCCTCGCGATGGCCCTGCTCGCGGCGCCTTCGCAGTCAGGAGCGTGGTCGGCGGTGGTCGGGGCCGACGACTTCGGGGTCGAATCAGCTGCCGAGATGGGTGTCGACCTGGGCAGGACGGTGCTGGTCCCCGACCCGGGTGAGCTCTGGCTCGAGGTCACCTCGGCGCTGGTCGACGTCGTGACGATGGTGGTGCTGCGGCCGCCGGCCGGCGTGACCCAGCGGGTGGCGAGCCGGATCTCGGCCCGGCTACGCAAGCGCTCCGCGGCACTGGTCTCCTGGGGTCCCTGGCCCGACGCCGAGGTCTCGCTCACGCTCCGGGAGTCGTCCTGGTCGGGGGCAGCGCACGGGCACGGCCGGCTCCGCAGCCGCCGGGTCGTCGTCGACGTACGCCGCGGGACCGCTCCGTCGCGCCGGGCAGAGCTCTGGCTGCCCGGTGCGGACACGTCGATCAGCAGGGTCGCCGACGTCGAGCAGGTCACCGGGACGGTTGCCGAGGAGGCGCTGGCGTGACCCGGGTCCTCGTCGTCTGGTGCCCCGACTGGCCGGTGGTCGCAGCGCTGGCCGACGTCGACAACGTGCCCACGGCTCTCGACGCCCGCGCTCCCGCGGCAGTCCTGACCCGCAGTGCCGTCGTCGCCTGCAACGGAGCGGCACGTGCCGAAGGCGTGCGTCGGGGGATGCGCCGCCGCGACGCGCAGGCACGCTGTCCCGAGCTGGTGCTGCTCACCGACAACCCCGACCGTGACGCGCGCGCGTTCGAGCCCGTTCTCACTGCGGTCGAGGCGCTCCGGCCAGGGGTCGCCCCGTTGCGTCCCGGCCTGCTCGCGATCCGGGCGCCCGGCCGGTTCTACGGCGGTGAGGAGCACGCCGCGGCCGTCATCGCCGAGAGGCTCGTCGAGACCGGGGTCTGGGACTGTCGCATCGGCGTCGCCGACGACCTGTTCTCCGCCGAGCAGGCGGCCAGGCTCGCCGAGGTGCAGGGGTGGCGGGTCGTCCCCGAGAGCGGGTCGTCGGCATTCCTGAGCGACCTCCCGGTCGAGGTGCTCGACGACGCCGACCTGGTCGGGCTGCTCCAGCGGCTCGGGCTGCGGGTGCTCGGTGACCTGGCCGAGCTGCCTGCGCGTGACGTCCTCACCCGCTTCGGGTCCTACGGCGCCAAGGTGCACCGGCTCGCGCGTGGCGTCGACCCGGTCGAGCCGGCCACCCGGACCCCGCCGCCCGACCTGGTCCGCGAGGTGTCCTTCGAGCCGCCACTCGCGTCGGTCGAGGCAGTCTGCTTCAGCGTGCGTCGTACTTCCGAGGCGTTCGTCGCCGCCCTCGGCGACCGCGGCCTGGTCAGCACGGCAGTCAGGATCGAGGCCGAGGGCGACGACAGCAGGCGGTCGTTGCTCTCGACGCGCACCTGGGTGCACTCGCGGTGGTTCACGGTGGCCGACCTCGTCGACCGGGTGCACTGGCAGCTCCAGGCGACACCCGAGGGCGTGACCGTCGGGGCGCCGGTGGCTCTGGTCCGCTTCGTCCCCGAGACGGTCGAGCCGGCGGCTGCCCATGCCGACGGACTCTGGGGCGGCGACAACGACGACCGGGTCGACCGGGGCGTCGCCCGGGTGCAGGCGATGCTCGGGTACGACGCCGTGGTGGTCCCCGCCCTCCAGGGAGGGCGCTCGCCGGCGGACCGGCAGGCACTGGTCCCGTGGGGCGAGCGGCCCAGCGGGCTCCGGCCTCCCGGGCTGCCGTGGCCCGGCCAGGTCCCGCAGCCGGCGCCGTCACGGGTCTTCGCCGAGCCCCGGGCCACCGCGGTCGTCGGCCCAGCGGGCCAGCCGGTCGCGGTCACCGAGCGCGGCATGGTCACCTGCGAGCCGGCGCGGTTCACTGTGTCTGGCTCCCGGGCTGGCTCTTCGGGCTGGCAACCGGTCGACGCCTGGGCCGGGCCATGGCCGGTCGACGAGCAGTGGTGGGAACCGGTCCCTGAGCTTGTCGAAGGGTCGACAGGCTCAACCACCGAACCCCACCGCCTCGTCGCGCGCTTCCAGGTCGTCGGTGCCGATGGGCGCGCCTGGCTGATGCGCTGCGAGGGCGATCAATGGTGGACGGAAGCCGCTTATGAATGAGCGGTCAGCGCGGCTGCTTGACGCTGTGCAGTTCTTTGACGAAGTGGTGCGCCAGCACCGGGATCGGCTCGTCGTCGAGGTCGGCGGCTCGCGCAGGCTGGACGATCTCGCCGAGGTCGGTCCAGCCGCAGTGCTCGTAGAGCTTCCTCGCAGGAATGTTCGACGACACCACGCCGAGCTCGGCCCGGTCGTAGTCGGTGGCGATCAGCTCCTCGGCGGCCTGCACCAGCGCCTGGCCGATGCCGCGACGTCGCACTCCCTCGGCGACCGCGAGCTGGAAGAGCTCGTCCTCGTGCACGAGCGCGACCCCGAGCACGATGCCGTCGTCGTCGACCGCGATCAGCGTCGTGTCGACCACGTCGGCCGCGGTCTGCAGGAAGTAGGCCTCCGTGCGCTCGGCCATCAAGGCGTCCGGCACGTGCCCGACATGGGCGTCCAGCCAGCCCGCGCGCCACACCCGAGCGACCTCCGGCACGTCTTCCTGCTCGGCAGCCCTGATCTGCATGGGTCAACTGTTGCAGACCTCGGCAGCGCCTGATGGGCTGGAGCAACCCACCGATCTCCTGGGGCGAGCTGGAGCGCCGGCTCTCTCCGCGTCCGCAGCACCCCGACGCGCCGCGCGACGACGGTCCGGTCACGCGCCGGCGCAAGTCCTACCTGCCCAAGGTGGAGGTTCGGCCGCCCGACCAGCCGGTGGTGCCGTACGCCGAGCTGCACTGCCACAGCAACTTCAGCTTCCTCGACGGGGCCAGCGGGCCCGACCGGCTGGTCGAGGAGGCGGTGCGCCTGGGCCTGCACGGGCTGGCGATCACCGACCACGACGGCTTCGCGGGAGCGCCGCTGTTCGCGGAGATCGCCCAGAAGTACGCCGCCCAGGGATCCGCCCCCAAGACGATCTACGGCGCGGAGCTGTCCCTGGGTCTCCGCGCTCCGCAGAACGGCGTACCCGACCCGGAGGGCAACCACCTGCTCGTCCTCGCCGACGGGGTCGAGGGCTACCACCGGCTCGCAGCAGCGATCACCGATGCGCAGCTGCGCGGTGACGAGAAGGGCCGTCCGGTCTACGACCTCGAGGAGCTGTCGGGGCGCGGGCGAGGTCACTGGGTGGCGCTCACCGGCTGCCGCAAGGGACTCGTCCGCTCCGCCCTCGCCCGCGACGGCGTGGAGGCCGCTGCCGTCGAGCTCGACCGGCTCACTGCGCTGTTCGGCCACGACCACGTCGTGGTCGAGCTGGTCGACCACGGGCACCCGTACGACGACGAGGTCAACGACACCCTGGCCGCGCTGGCCAGGGTGCACGGGCTGCCGGTGGTGGCGACCAACAACGTGCACTACGCGACCCCTGGTGACCACCGGCTTGCTGCCGCGATGGCCTCGGTGCGTGCCCGGCGGAGCCTCGCCGAGATGGACGCCTGGCTCCCGCCCTGGGGCGCTGCCTGCCTGCGCACGGGTGCGGAGATGGCGCAGCGGTTCCTCCGCCATCCCGGCGCCGTTGCGCACAGCGTCACGCTCGCCGACCGGCTGGCGTTCGACCTGCAGAAGGTGGCTCCCCGGCTGCCCAAGCTCGGCATCCCCGACGGGCACACGCCGATGAGCTGGCTGCGGGTGCTGGTCGACGAGGGCTTCGAGACCTACTACCGCGGCCGGCCCCACGAGCAGGCGGCCCGCGAGCGGATCGACCACGAGCTGCGGGTCATCGAGGAGAAGGACTTCGCCGGCTACTTCGCGATCGTCCACGACATCGTCGCGTTCGCGCGCAGCCAGGGGATCCTCTGCCAGGGCCGCGGCTCAGCGGCGAGCTCCGCGGTCTGCTACGCCCTCGGCATCACCGCGATCGACTCGGTGGCCTACCACCTGCCGTTCGAGCGGTTCATCTCTGCGCACCGCGACGAGGAGCCCGACATCGACGTCGACTTCGACTCCGACCGGCGCGAGGAGGTGATCCAGTGGGTCTACGAGCGCTACGGCCGGCACAACGCCGCGCAGGTCGCCAACGTGATCAGCTACCGGCCGAAGATGGCGGTCCGCGACGCTGCCAAGGCGCTGGGTCACTCACAAGGCCAGCAGGACGCGTGGTCCAAGCAGATCGACAGCTGGAGCGCGGTCGTCGCCGACAACGACGGGCACGCGATCCCGGCACCTGTCGTCGAGCTGGCCGACCAGCTGCTCAGGGCGCCGCGGCACCTGGGCATCCACTCCGGCGGGATGATCCTCACCGAGCGGCCGATCGGCGAGATCTGCCCGATCGAGCGTGCCCGGATGGACAAGCGGACGATCCTGCAGTGGGACAAGGACGCCTGCGAGTGGATGGGGCTGGTCAAGTTCGACCTGCTCGGGCTCGGCATGCTCGGCGCCCTCAACCAGATGCTGGTGATGGCCGCCGAGGAGCTCGGCGAGCACTGGACGCTGCAATCGCTGCCGAAGGAGGAGCCCGGCGTCTACGACATGCTCTGCCGGGCCGACTCGATCGGTGTCTTCCAGGTGGAGAGCCGGGCCCAGATCGGCACCCTGCCCCGGTTGCGTCCGCGCTGCTTCTACGACCTCGCGATCGAGATCGCACTGATCCGGCCGGGCCCGATCCAGGGCGGCGCGGTCCATCCCTACATCCGGCGGGCGACCGGCCGCGACCCGGTGACCTACGCGCACCCCGACCTCGAGCCGGTGCTGGAGCGGACCCTCGGCGTACCCCTCTTCCAGGAGCAGCTGATGGAGATGGCGGTCGCGATCGGCGACTGCTCCCGCGATGACGCCGACCTGCTCCGACGTGCGATGGGCTCCAAGCGCGGCATCGAGCGGATCGAGTCGATCAAGCAGACGCTGTACGCCGGGATGGCTCGCCGCGGGCTGGTCGGCGACGAGGCCGACCAGATCTACCTGCAGATCCTGTCGTTCGCGAACTTCGGGTTCGCCGAGAGCCATGCGCTGAGCTTCGCGCTGCTCGTCTACGCCAGCTCGTGGTTCAAGCTGCACTACCCGGCGGCCTTCCTCGCCGGGTTGCTGCGCTCGCAACCGATGGGCTTCTACTCCCCGCAGTCACTGGTCCAGGACGCCCGGCGGCACGGCGTCGAGGTGCTGCGGCCGGACATCACCGTGTCGGGTGCCCAGGCGGGGCTGGAGGCCCTCCCGGTCGTCGAGCCTGTCGAGACGCAGGGTTTCGACAGGCTCAACCACCGGGCAAGCCTCAACCACCGGGCAAGCACTGGACTCGGCTCCTGCCTGGCGCCACATCACGAGCCGACGGCGTTCGACGCCCAGGCGCCAGATCCGACGACCACCCATCGTCGCGACGGCCACCATGCCGTCCGGCTCGGGCTCGACAGCGTCCGTGGCATCGGCACCGACCTCGCCGGGCGGATCGTCGCGGCACGTGCCGAGCGTCCGTTCGCCGACATGCTCGACCTCTCCCGTCGGGCCGGGCTCGACTCCAGCCACCTCGAGGCGCTCGCCACCGCCGGCGCCTTCGAGCCGTGGGGCCTCGGTCGCCGTGAGGCGCTGTGGAACGCCGGCTTCACCGAGCGGCCCGACCAGCTCGAGGGGTCCGGCGCTGCCGTCGTGGCGCCGCCGCTGCCCGGTCTCGACCCGGTCGGGCACACCCTGGCCGACCTGTGGGCGACCCGGATCTCGCCGGAGGGCCATCCGTTCGCACACCTCCGGCCGATGCTGACACGGGCGGGCATCCTCTCCGTGGCCGGGCTCTTCGAGGGGCAGGCCGACCGTCGGGTGCACGTCGCCGGACTGGTCACCCACCGGCAGCGGCCGGGCACGGCAGGCGGTGTCACCTTCCTCAACCTCGAGGACGAGACCGGCATGCTCAACGTGATCTGCACCCAGGGCGTGTGGCGGCGCTACCGCCAGGTCGCCCGCAACGCCAACGGCATGGTGATCCGCGGCGTCGTCGAGCGCCAGGACGGCGTCACCAACCTGCTCGCCGACCGGATCAGCTCACTGGCCGCAGTCAACCCCGACGCCGAGCGCGCGCTCCAGGGCCGGCACCAGGCCCGGAACTTCCACTGACTCCTCAGTCGGACTCCTCGTGGTCCTCGGCGTGCGGCGCCGGCGCCGGCGCCTGAGCAGGAGCCTGCGCCACCTCCTGGCCGGTCGTCGAGCTGGTCACTGGGGGCGGCGCCTCGTGCTGCCGGAGCGACCGTGCCGCGAGGCCACCGCCGACTCCGACAGCGAGAGCCACCGCCGCCGTGCCGGCTGCGAACCGCAGCAGGCTGCCGTTGCGGTGCTCGTCGTGCCGGGGCACGTCTGGAACCGTTCCCTCGCCCACCCAGGGGATCGGGTGGACCTCGTCTGTGGGTGTTTCCTCGCGCATCGTCCCTCCTCGGGTCATGGCTCGATCCTGACGCGCAAGTCTTGGAGGTTGCTTGACGTGACGGTCCGTGCCGGCTGGCCGCAGGAGAGGCGTCAGCCGGGGAGTCCGAGGTGGGGGACGACGCGCACCTGGTCGTCCCTGCTGACGTCGCGTCCACGGACCGTGAGGTCGCAGCGCCCCGTCGAGAGCCGGCACGTGAGGATGTCGCCGTACCCGCGACCTGACGGCCAGCCCTGGTCGCCGTTCGCCACCAGCGCGATGGTGTCGTCGTCGAGCCACGCGAAGAGCGTGAAGCCATCCGCGCGGTGGTAGCCCGAGGGCAGGTTGAGTCGCAGCTCACGCTTCGTCGCGCCCTCGAATCCGGCAGTCACGGCCTGCTCACCGTTCGCCTTGCGGACCTGCGGGAGCAGCTTCGACGCGACGACGACGAAGTCCTGTCCGATGCCGTCGCTGGCCGTGCCGGTCGGCCAGGAGTCGCCGACCACCAGGCCGCGGCTGTGGGTGGTGACGTCGTCCGAGTAGGACTGGGGCGTCGGCGTGCTCGTGCGCTTCGTGGCGACGTCGAACATCAGGTTCCGGGAGGCAACCCGGCCCGTCCCGCCCTGCCGGTAGAACGTGTAGGTGAAGTACACGTGCCCGGCGATGACGTCGTCGAGCGTGCACGTTCCGAGGTCCTTCGTCGGGCAGTCCGCCGTGAGCTGCTGGCGAACGACCTCGCGCCCGGTGGCGGTGTCGAAGACGACGAGGGTCTGGACTGTCGACTTCGCGCACTCGAACCACGCGACCAGGGAGCCGGCGTTGGCGGTCCTCACGGCCACTCCGTATCCATGCGGGTCCCGGCAGACGCGTGCGGCAATCTGCTCGGGCGCGCCGCCGTCACTGAACCACAGACGACCGTCGCTGGAGCGCCCCCCGGTCGTGTAGACGAACCCGTCGTCGGTCATGTCGATGTGCGCGAACGCGACGCCGGTGTTCACCACGCGGTTCCCGAAGTGCATCTCGCGACCGGGGATGTTGTCCGCGTAGACCAGCTGGCGAACCGTGGACACCGTCGGACTGTCGTCGCGCCGGGGCAGGTCGACGGGTCCGCTGGACTTCGGGTCGACGCCACCGACCAGCACGCCTCCCAGGACCATGACGACGACCACTGCTGCGGCCGTTGTCAGGGCCGCGACGCGGCGCCGGCGGAGTCGCTGCTCACCGCGAGCGACGAGGAGTTCGAGGTCGAGCGGGGGAGTCGGCAGGTGCTCGACCTGACGGGTGAGGTCATTGAATCCGGTCACGGTGTCACCGCCGTCGAATTGGTGGAGGGAGGGACGACGTCTGCTCCCAGGTGGTCACGAAGCTTGCCCAGGGCGAGGAAGACCTGACGCTTCACGGTGCCGACCGAGCAGTTCATGAGCTCGGCCGTCTGCGCTTCGGAGAGGTCCTCGCAGAACCGCAGCACGACTGTCGCGCGCTGGCGCGGCGGCAACAGGCTCAGGGCGTGCCAGAGCTCGTCGCGAGCTTCGATCCCGTCCGTCGCATCGATCGTCGCCGTCTCGGGCACGACGTCCACGGGTCGTTCATGGAAGGAGCGTCGTCGCCGCCAGGAGATCGCCGTCGTCACGATGATCCGCCTCGTGTAGGCCTCGGCGTTGGTCACCTCACGGAGCCGCGGCCACGCGACGTAGGACCGCACCAGGGAGTCCTGGAGCAGGTCCTGTGCGAGCTGGTAGTCGCCGATGACCAGGTATGCCGTCCGGAACAGGCTGGACGACCGGGCCGTGACGAACTCCGAGTAGGCCGCGACGTCCGACTTGTTGCGCACCGCCATCTCGCCTCCTCACATCGGTGGGCCGAGAGAGGCTCGCAAGACGATCCTCCACCCAGAAGACGCATCGACCGGGTCGCAGGGTTGAACGGATCGTCAGAAGACCAGCGGTGCCAGGTATCGCTCTGCGAACGCCCGGACCGCCTTCGCGTCCGACATGTCCACCGCACCGTGCGGGTTGAGGAGGTAGGTGTAGGCGAGTCGCAGCATCAGCTCGGCGACGACGTGCAGCTCGTCGTCGGGCATGGTCGCGCCGCTGCGACGGAGCGTGCCGGCGACCCGGTGCGCCGAGCCGAGGACGACACTGGTCTGCGCGGAACCGCCGATGCCGGTGATGATCTCCGGCTCGGTCTCGACCAGGCGCGCGAGCAGCGGGATCTCGTGGGTCAGCGCGATGCCTGCGGTGAAGCACTCGACGATCGCCTCGCGCGGCGGCAGCCCGGACGAGAACGCGTCGAGCTGGTCGAAGAACTCGTCGATCTCGCGGTCGAGGACCGCCTGGAGCAGCGCTTCCTTGGTGGGGTAAGCGCGGTAGAGGGTGCTCCGGCTGATCCCGGCCGCTTTCGCGACGTCCTCGACGTTGGCGCGGCGGGCGCCGTACTGGCTGAAGACGCGCTCGGCCGCGTCCAGGATCTGCGTGGTCACAGGTTCTTCCTCACCGGCGCTCCAGCGTGACGGGCAGCCGGTCGCGAGGGAACGGCAATGCGACCAGGTCGAGCGGCCATTCGTAGCCCGCGGGCACCGACCAGCGGTAGGTGCGGAGCAGCTCGTGGAAGATCGAGCGGACCTGCATGCCGGCGAAGTACATGCCGATGCACTTGTGCACGCCGCCGCCGAAGGCCTGGAACGCCATCCGGTGGCTGTGGTCCTCCCGACGCGGCTCGGCGAAGCGATCCGGGTCGAACCGGGTCGGGTCGGGCCAGTGCTTCGGGTCGTGGTGGTTGTAGAACGGCGAGACGGTGACGAACGCGCCCTCGGGGATCCGGTAGCCGTTGAGCGAGGTCTCCCTGGTGGCGGCGCGGGGGAGCGACGGCACCGGGCTGCACAGCCGCATCGACTCCTTCATCACCCGCTCGAGCAGCTCGTTGCCGACGACCGAGTCGTAGTCGTCGCCCGTCGCGAGTGCGGCTTCGCGCGCCTTGTCCTGCCACTCCGGGTAGCGCGCGAGGTGGTAGGCCATCGAGCTCATCGTGATGGTGCTGGTGTCGTGCGCAGCCATCAGCAGGAAGATCATGTGGTTGACGACGTCCTCGTCGGTGAACTCGTCACCCTCCTCGCTCTCGGCGGCGCACAGCTGGGCGAACAGGTCGTCTCCTCCTCGCCGCCGCTTCTCCGGCAGGTGCGTGAAGAAGAAGTCCTCGAGCACCGTGCGGGCAGCCAGGCCGCGGGCCCACGGTGTGCCCGGCACGTTGGCGCGGACGATCGACGTGCCGCCGCGGACCGCGTCGATGAACGCCTTGTTCATCCGGTCCTGCTCGTGGCGCGGCAGGTCCAGCCCGACGAACGCTTCGATGGCGAGGTCGAGCGTGTGCGCCTTGAACAGCTCGTACATCCGTGGGTTCGCGACGTCGGCCCACTGGGCGAGGCCGCTGCGGATGTGCGGCACCATCACGGCGTGGTAGCGGCGCATCGCGTCGTTGGTGAACGCCATCTGCAGGATCCGCCGGTGGTGCAGGTGCTCGTCGAAGTCGAGCAGCATCAGGCCGCGGTTGAAGAACGGGCCGATCAAGTGCGACCACGCCGGACCGTTCGCGAAGATCCGATCACGGTTGATCAGCACCTGCTCGGACGCGTCGAGCCCGTAGGCGGCGTACAGGGTCGTCCCGAAGACGTTGAGCTTGATGACCTCGCCGTACGCCTTGCGCAGGAAGTCGTTGTGCTCGATCGGCTTGCGCCGCATCCGGAGGAGGTGGACGAGGCCGAGCCGGGGGCCCGTCACGGTGCGCAGGTCGGTCGAGTGCTCGGTCGTTGCGGTCACGGGGTCTCCCGGGCGGTCCGAAAACAACGTCGGTGGGATGGTGAAACAAATCCGTTTCAATGTACCATCGGCCCATGCCATCCGCCCAGACGCCGTCCCCGGTGGTTGAGCCTGTCGAAACCCCGACCCCCCTTCCCCTCGGGCCGGACTCCCTGGCCTGGCGCTACTTCGCCGACCACCGGATGGCGCTGCTCGGTCCGCGCGCCGCCGTGCTGCAGAACATGCTCCCGTCGCTCGGCCAGGGGGTCGAGGAGCACTCGGTCTGGTTCGCCGAGACCCTGGCGCGGCTGCAGCGGAGCATCCCGCCGATCTTCAACACCGTGTACGGCGCCGACGGTGCCGCCGCCGGGCGCCGAGGTCCGCGACTTCCACAAGCCGATCAAGGGCAAGCTGCCCTGACGGGTCGCCGTACAGCGCGCTCAACCCGGACACCTACTACTGGGCGCACGCGACCTTCGTCGAGCACACCGATCACCGCGACCGACACCTTCATCAGGCGGCTGACCGAGGCCGAGAAGGAGCAGCTGTTCCGCGAGTCGATCACCTGGTTCGAGCGTTACGGCGTCTCCGCGCGGCACGCCCGCGGACCTAGGCGGAGTTCCAGGAGTACTGGCGCGACGCGCTCGACGAGCGACTGGTCGCGCACCGCACCGCGGCGTACGGCGTCGGCTACGCCACCAAGGGCTGGCCGCGACCCGAAGCAAGGTGCCGGCACCGCTGTGGTGGCTCGTACGCCGACCGGTCAACGCGCGTCAGCTCCTTCCTCACCATCGGTGGGATGCCGCGCGCGCGGCCCGCGAGCTCCTCGGCCTGCCGTGGGACGACGATCCGCGGAGCGCCGCTACCAGCGGTTCGCCGCGCGTCTGCCGTGCGCTGGCCCCGTGGTACTACGCCGGCTGCCCGGCACGCTGCGGATGCACCCCATCGCGCTGCGCGCCTTCCAGCGTGAGGGCCGTCGGGCATGACCGCGCATCCGGCCGCAGAGCCACCTCCGGACGTCGAGCCCTTCGAGACGCCAGCCGCCTTCCCGCCCCACGTCGACGCGTCGTACGTCGCCACCCTGCTCACCCACGTCGTCGCCGGTGCGGACGCGGAGCGGTGCAGCGCCGATCGCGCCGTTCACCGGTGATCTCCTGCCCGCCGGTGCCGCAGTCGTCGCGCGGCCGACGTGCGCGCTGGCCGCACTCCGGGCCCGCGCGGCGCAGGTCGCGTGGGCTGCCCGCCCGCTCGCCGAGCGGATCCGGATCCGCTGGTCCGTCTGGCCGAGCTGCTGCTCGCGGAGAGGACAAGCCTCGTCGACCTGGTCCAGTGGGAGACCGGCAAGTCCCGCGTGCACGCCGGCGATCGAGCTGCTCGGGCGTGCCTGCCGTCGCCGCGCACTACGCCCGAACGCGGCCGGCTACCTCGCCCGAGGAGTCCGTGCGCTCCGGCGTCCCGGGACTGGTGCGCAGGCGCGGGTCGCACACCGGCACCCCAAGGGCCTGGTCGGCGTGATCGCGCCCTGGAACTACCCGCTCTTCCTGGCCGTCGGCGACGTCATCCCGGCGCTGGTCGCCGGCAACGCCGTGGTGAGCAAGGCCGACTCCCAGGCTCCGCTGACCCTGCTCGCCGCCCGCGAGCTGGCCGTCGCGGGCCGGTGTGCCCGACGACGTCTGGCAGGTCGTCGCCGGCCCGCGGAGCGTGCTCGGTCCAGGCCCTGGTCGACGAGGTCGACCACCTCGCCTTCACCGGCTCGACCGCCACCGGTCGCGAGCTGGCGGCCGCCTGCGGGCGGCGACTGATCGGGACGTCCATGGAGCTCGGCGGCAAGAACCCGATGATCGTGCGCGCCGACGCCGACCTCGACGCCGCCGTCACCGGGGCGGTGCAGGCGTGCTTCGCCAGCGCCGGCCAGATGTGCATCGGCATCGAGCGGATCTACGTCCACGAGTCGCGGCTACCCCGAGTTCGTCGAGAAGCTCGCCGCAGGCGGCCGGGCAGGTGATCTGGATGGGCGCGTCCTACGACCACGACGTC
Source organism: uncultured Actinomycetota bacterium (assembly GCA_963805425.1). Classification (GTDB taxonomy): domain Bacteria; phylum Actinomycetota; class Actinomycetes; order Propionibacteriales; family Nocardioidaceae; genus Marmoricola. Next base: position 599,591 of record CAWDUF010000001.1, read on the forward strand.
GAGCTCGGGTCGCTCACCTCGGCCGAGCAGCTCGCGGTCACCCGGCGCCACGTCGAGGACGCCGTCGGCCCAGGGCGCGACCGTGGTCGCCGGCGGCGGGGCCCGTCCGGACCTCGGGCCGTACTTCTACGAGCCGACGGTGCTGACCGGCGTCACGGCCGCGGATGACGGTGTACGCCGAGGAGACCTTCGGCCCGGTCGTGTCGGTCTACCCGGTAGTCGACGACGAGGACGCGATCGCCCGGGCCAACGACACCGAGTACGGCCTGTCCGCCAGCGTCTGGGCAAGCGACCTCGACGCCGCCCGCGCGGTGGCCGCCCGGATCCGGGCGGGCGCGGTGAACATCAACGACGGCTACCTCTCCGCGATCTCGCTCGCTGTCGGCGCCGATGGGCGGGATGAAGGCGCAGCGGTGTCGGTCGCCGGCACGCCGCCGACGGGCATCCTGCGGTTCACCGAGTCGCAGACGGCGCCAGCCAGCGGGTGCGCGACGCCGTACCCGTCGCGGCCGAAGGCGTTCCTCGCCGACCGGCGCGGCCTCCTTGCGGGCGCAGCTCGCGGTGGCCCGACTTCGCAGCCGAAGGAGCAGCCGCAAGGCACGGAAGGACAATCGATGGAGCTGACGGGCAAGGTCGTCGCGATCACCGGCGGGGCGCGCGGGATCGGCGAGGCCACCGCCAAGGCCCTGGCCGCGTGCCGGCGCCCGGGTCGCCGTCGGCGACCTCGACGCCGAGCTGGCCGCGCAGTCGGCCCAGGCGTACGGCGGCCTCGGCGCTCCCGCTCGACGTCACCTCGGCAGAGTCGTTCGGCGGCGTTCCTGGACAAGGTCGAGGCCGAGTACGGCCGGATCGACGGCCTGGTCAACAACGCCGGGATCATGGTGATCGGCACGCCACCTCGAGGTGCCGCTCGAGGCCCAGCTCAAGCAGCTCGACATCAACCTGCGCGGCGTGATCCTCGGCTGCCACGAGGTCGCGCCGCGGATGATCGCCGCCGGCGGCGGCCAGATCGTCAACATCGCCTCGCTCGCCGGCCGGTTCGCCGCTCCGGGCTGCCGCGGTGTACTCGGCGACCAAGGCCGGCGGTGCTCGCCCTCACCGAGGCGCTGGACGCCGAGCTCTCGGCCGCAGGGCGTGCGGGTCGCGGCGGTGCTGCCGTCGTTCACCAACACCGGCCTGATCAGCGGCACGACCGCCGCCGAGGCTGAGCCCGGCGATCGAGCCCGACCAGGTCGCGGCGGCCGTGGTCGGCCTGTTGAGCAAGCACCGCCCGCCCGCGACGGTGCCGCCGGCGATGGCGTTCTCGAGCGTCTCCAGTGGGCGCTGATACCCGAACCGCGCCAAGCGCTGGATGGGCCGCAAGACCGGGATGGACAGCGATGTTCCTCGAGTTCGACCACGACGCGCGGGCGGCGTACGAGGAGCGCACCACCGGCGACGTCGACGTCTGAGCGCTACAGCTCCTTGCGGGCCTTTGCTGCCGCCTTCCGGGGGGTCTTCGACGCCTTCTTGGTGGTGTTCTGCTCGGCCGGGGTCTTCTTCGTCGCTGCCCTGGCCGTCGCGTTGGCAGACCCTCCGCCCGCCGGCCGGCGGCCCCGCAGCCGGACCCACAGGCTTCCCCGGCCGCCGGATCCGGTCACCGTCCTGGTCTCGACGAACGGCTGCGCCTGGATCAGGTCGCTGAGCTTGCTGAACCCGTAGTTGCGCGAGTCGAACGACGGGTCGGTGCGGTTGAGGTGGCTCCCGAGGGCGCTGAGCGAGGTCCAGTTCTCGTCGTCGGTGTCGACCTTGTTCAGGGCCTTGGTCAGCACGCTCTGGATCGGCCGCGGCTGATCCTCCTTCAGCGGTTCGGCGGCACCCCCGTCCTCGGCGAGCACCTCGAGGAAAAGGAACCGCTCGCATGCTTCCTGGAACGCCTTGGGGGTCTTGCGCTGCCCGACGCCGATCACCCGCCGGCCGGACTCGCGAAGACGGGTGGCCAACGGGGTGAAGTCGCTGTCGCTGGAGACGATCGCGAACCCGTCGACGTTGCCGGAGTACAGCAGGTCCATCGCGTCGATGATCAGCGCCGAGTCGGTGGCGTTCTTGCCGTAGGTGTAGGCGAACTGCTGCTGCGGAGAGATCGCGTTGGCCAGCAGCACCTCGCGCCATCCGTTGAGGTGGGGATTGGTCCAGTCGCCGTAGGCCCGCTTGACGGTGAGGGTCCCGTAGCCGGCGAGCTCCTCGAACATCTCCTTGATCAGCTTTGCGGAGGTGTTGTCCGCGTCGATCAGGACGGCCAGGCGGGTGCTGTCATCAGCCATGTGTCCACTTCTCCTCGGTCGCTTTGCCTGCAGTCTCGCGCACCTGGGGGTCTTTGGTCCGCCGGGTCAGGACGTTGGCCGGTGCCCCTGACCGGCCGCCGCCGACGACGATGTGGATGGGCGCCCGCGTGCCGCTCGCCGCTACGGACACCCACTCCTTTCGGCGAGTCAGGAGGACGACCATGGCTAGTACGACTGTGCACTCCCACACCCATCGCCCCGCGATGACCCGCGAGAAGCTGGCCTACGGGTGGCCCCACCGCGTGGCCGCAGGGCTCCTGGTGGTGATCGGTGCAGGCTTCGTCGCGGTGACCCTGGCAGCGAACCTGTTCCATGTTGGCCCCGCCTTCGACCGGCTGACGACCGACTTCCGGCCGGTGATGACCCAGAAGGCGATCCAGACCGATCAGCAGGACATCGCCGCCCTGACCGCGGCGAGCACCGAGATCCAGTCCAGGATGATCCCCGCGCTCGCCCAGCAGCTCGGCATGACTCCGGCTGAGTTCGGCTCGATGATGACCACGCAGTACCCGGCCGTCGCGACCGGGTTGGCCGCGGTTCCGCAGATCACACCGGCCTTCTCCGGCCTGGTGACCACGCTCGACGAGCAGCGTCCGTACTTCAAGGCAGCAGACGCGATCCCGACCAGCTCCGTGCCGGCGACGTCCGTGCCCTGGTCGCTGTTCGTGGTCGGTCTGCTGACCGCAGGCGTCGGTGTCTGGGTGTGGTTCAAGCCGCGTGGCAGCGCAGTCGCCGTCACGGTGGTCGGGGCGGCGCTGGTCGCGATCCCGCTGATCCTGAGCATGCCGCACAAGGCGTCGTACGCCGACACGATGAACGAGAACCTCAAGCCGGTGTACACCCAGCAGCTGATCACCCAGGCCGACTCGTCGGTGGCGACCCTGTCCGCGATGGGCACCGAGATGCAGCAGAAGATGCTGCCGGACCTGGCGGCGCAGCTGAAGATGACGCCGCAACAGCTGAACACCTTCATGGGGCAGAACTTCCCCGACACCTCGGCGGCCCTCGCCGGCCTGCCGGCCTCACTGGGACGGTTCCAGAACCTCGTGGCGACCTTCGACGGTCGGCTTAGTGACTACAACACACTCAAGCCGGTCTCGTTCGTGCCGATCGTGTGGTTCATGATCGGTGGCGGCGCGGCGCTGTTCCTGCTCGGCGGCGCCGGAATGGTGGTCACCCGCAGGATCAAGGCCTGACCGGTACGCCCGGACGGCGGCTCGCACCGAGCCGCCCTCCGGGCGTCGTCACGTTGTTCACCAGCCCAGCTCGCGCAGCCGGGCGTCGCCGATGCCGAAGTGGTGGCCGATCTCGTGCACGACGGTCCTGCGCACCTGCTCGACGACCTCGTCCTCGCTGCCGCAGATCGCGCAGATCGCGCGTCGGTAGATCGTGATCCGGTCGGGCAGCACACCGGCATAGCCCGTCGTACGACGGGTCAGCGGGATGCCACGATAGAGGCCCAGCAGCCCGCGTGGCCCGCGGCCGTGCTCGACGACGACGGCGACGTTGCTCATCAGCTCACCCAGCTCGGCGGGCAGCCCGTCGAGCGCCTCGCCCACCATCGCCTCGAACTTCTCGGGCTCGACCTCGACCACACGCCGATTCTCCGTCAACGGTGGTGACGGGCGCCGGGTGGCCGGTCCGCCGGGCGATCAGACGATCGGGCTCTCCGGGTCGACCGTGACGACGACCGCGACGTCGCCGTCGGGACGGTCGGACACCTGGGTCACCGAGGTCCGGACGTGCTGCCCGATCAACCGGCCTGCCCGCTTCGCGGCCCAGTGGACGTCGACCACGCGCTGCTCGGGGATCGGACGGACCCACTGCACGCAGGTGCCGTCGAGATCCAGTGCGCGTGCGATGTCCATCGCCAGATCGTCCCCGAGCCGCTGCATACCCAAGAGGTGCCCCGCCGGGGCCAGATCGAAACCCCGTCGCACCGATCAGGTCGTCGGGGCCCGGCCGATCGCCACCGTCGCCCCGAGGTCGGGACTCGCAGCCGAGGACGGCACGAGCCCGTCGGACTCGAAGGCCGCCATCGCGACCGGGAGCTGACGCTGGCTCACCTCGATCAGCAGGTGGCCGCCCGGAGCCAGCCAGTCCCGTGCGCCCGCACTGATCCGGCGCAGGAGGTCAAGACCGTCGGGGCCTCCGTCGAGGGTGTGCCGGGGCTCGTGGTCGCGCGCCTCGGACGGCATGAAAGCGACCTCGTCGCTCGGCACGTAGGGCGTGTTCGCCGCCAGCACGTCGACCCGGCCCGCGAGGTCGGCGGGCAGCGCGGCGTACAGGTCGCCGTGGTGCACGTTGCCGTTCGGGACGTTCTCCCGTGCGCAGGCCACCGCGACCGGGTCGATGTCTGCGGCGTGCACCTCGACGAAAGGCACCTCCTGGAGCATCGCGGCCGCGACCGCGCCGGAGCCGCAGCAGAGCTCGACGGCGACCGCCGCCGGCTGGAGCCGGGCGATCGCCTCGGCCGCGAGCAGCTCGGTGCGCCGGCGCGGCACGAACACTCCGGGACGCACGGTGATGACCAGGTCGGCGAACTCCGCCCATCCGAGGATCCACTCGAGCGGCTCGCCCGCGACCCGGCGGGCGACCAGGTCGTCGAGGTCCTGGCCGCTCTCGAGCAGCAGCTCGGCCTCGTCCTCGGCGTACACGCAGCCCGCGGCACGCAGCGCGGCTACCGTCGCGGCGTAGCGCTCGTCGGTGGGCTCGTCGGGGGAGGACACCCGAGGAGAGTCGCAGGTCACACGCGCGGGATCCACCAGGATTCTTCGTAACCGCACCCGGTGCCGTAGTCTCGAGGCACAAGGACCGTCCAGTCTTACCTCGGTCCTGATGGTGTGTTGCAGCCCCGCAGTGTCGAATTCACCGCACAGGGTGCTCCGCACCGGCCTCCCAGCGACGAGACAGCTCGTCGCGGCTGTGGTGAGACACCCACACAGTGAGTGATCCAACCTTGTCTTCAGTACTTTTCACCGACCTCGGTGTGCCCGGAAACCTCGTCGACCTGCTCGGCAGCCAGGGCATCACCACCCCGACTCCCATCCAGGCAGCGACGCTGCCCGACTCCCTGGCCGGGCGCGACGTGCTCGGCCGCGGCCGCACCGGCTCCGGCAAGACCTACGCGTTCCTGCTCCCGGTCGTCGCCCGGCTCGTCGCCTCCGGCGGCCGTCGTACGCCGAAGCGCCCCCGCGCCCTCATCCTGGCCCCGACCCGCGAGCTGGTCTCGCAGATCGACGAGGCCCTCTCACCACTCGCCAAGGCGACCGGCCTGCGCACCCGCACCGTCTTCGGCGGTGTCGGCCAAGGACCGCAGGTCAATGCCCTGCGCGCCGGCGTCGACGTCGTCATCGCGTGCCCGGGCCGCCTCGAGGACCTGATCAAGCAGGGCGCCTGCGACCTCGGCAGCGTCGAGATCACCGTGCTCGACGAGGCCGACCACATGGCCGACCTCGGCTTCCTGCCGGCCGTCCGCCGCCTGCTCGAGAAGACTCCGGCGAACGGCCAGCGGCTGCTCTTCTCGGCCACCCTGGACAACGCCGTCGGCGTGCTGGTGAAGCGCTTCCTGACCAATCCGAAGACCCACGAGGCCGACTCGGCGATGTCCCCGGTCGCCGCGATGGAGCATCACGTGCTGCACGTCCAGCACGACCAGCGAGTCGCAGTGCTGGCCGACCTGGCCAGCGCGCCGGGTCGCACGATGGTCTTCACCCGCACCAAGCACGGCGCCAAGGCGCTCGCCCGCCAGCTCAACCAGCGCGGTGTGCCGACCGTGGAGCTGCACGGCAACCTCGCGCAGAACGCCCGGACCCGCAACATGGACGCCTTCCACTCCGGCAAGGCGACCACCATGGTCGCGACCGACATCGCAGCACGGGGCATCCACGTCGACGACGTCGCCCTGGTCGTGCATGCCGACCCGCCGGCCGAGCACAAGGCCTACCTGCACCGCTCGGGCCGCACTGCCCGGGCAGGAGCCGCCGGCACCGTGATCACGCTGATGACCGACCAGCAGGTCCGCGACGTCCGTGCGCTCACCCGGGCAGCCGGGATCAACCCGACCACCACCAAGGTCTCCGGACCCGGCCACGCCATCTTGCACACCCTCGCTCCCGGCGAGCGGGTCCTCGTCGCCGGCGGGCTCGGTGTCGAGGCTGCGGACAGCTCACGTCCGCGGCGGCACCAACCGCTCCGGTGGCCGCAACCGCGGGCAGCGCGCGGGTGGGCAGGGCCGCGGACGCAACGGCGGCTCCGGTACGAAGCAGGCCGGCAACGGTGGCGGGGGTGGCAACCGCCGACGTCGCTCCGGTCGTCCTGCCGGCCAGTCCGGCAGCGGCGGCAGCCACAGCGCCGCGAGCTTCAGCAGCCGCACCCGCTGAGATCTCCCGGGCCACGGACACTGCGGTGTCCGTGGCCCGTGGCACGCTTGCGCCATGGAGATCCTCGGCCCGCGGGACGTCCCGCTGGGCGGACTGCGAGCGATGACCGTGCGCCGGACGCTGCCGCAGCGGCAGCGCACGTTCGTCGGCGCCTGGTGCTTCGTCGACCACTACGGCCCCGACGCGGTCGACCCGCAGGGCGGCATGGTCGTGCCGCCGCACCCGCACACGGGGTTGCAGACCGCGAGCTGGCTGTTCACCGGCGAGGTCGAGCACCGCGACTCGGCCGGCCACCACGCCTTCGTCCGTCCCGGTGAGCTCAACCTGATGACCGCGGGTCGTGGCATCAGTCACTCGGAGTACTCCACCCCGGGCACGAGCGTGCTCCACGGCGCCCAGCTCTGGCTCGCGCTGCCCGACGGCGACCGGTTCGCCGACCCGACGTTCGAGCACTACGTGCCCGAGCCGGTCGGGGGCGACGGCTGGGAAGCGCGGGTGTTCCTGGGCTCGCTGCTCGGATCCAGCTCACCGGTGCGCAGCTACAGCCCGCTCCTCGGCGCCGAGCTCCGCCTCGCCGCCGGCACGTCGCTGCGCCTCCCCCTCGACCCGACGCACGAGCACGGTCTGCTGCTCGACTCCGGCAGCCTCACCGTCGACGGAGAGGCCCTGAAGGCCCACGAGCTCGGCTACCTCGAGCCCGGTCGCGACGCCGTCGAGGTCGTCGTGGCCGAGGACGCGCTGGTGCTCCTGCTCGGCGGCCCGCCGTTCGGTGAGCAGATCGTGATGTGGTGGAACTTCATCGGCCGTGACCACGACGAGGTGGCGGGCTTCCGCGAGGAGTGGCAGCGCCTCGTGGCCACAGGTGCCGGCGGCCGGTTCTCGCTGCCCGCTGAGGATCCGCTGTCCCCGATCCCGGCGCCGGCGCTGCCGAACAGCCAGATGATCAAGCGCGGATGACGCACGTTCGATGACCGGGCCCGTCCTCGGCGACGACGGTGTCGCCCGCTGCCCATGGGGCACCTCCGAGCTGCTCCGCGACTACCACGACACCGAGTGGGGGATGCCGGTATCCGGCGAGAGCGCGGTGTTCGAGCGGCTGTGTCTCGAAGGGTTCCAGGCCGGCCTGTCCTGGCTCACGATCCTGCGCAAGCGCCCGCGCTACCGCGAGGTCTTCCTCGGTTTCGAGGTCGACCGGGTCGCAGTGTTCACCGACGACGACCTCGCGCGGCTGATGGCCGACGCCGGCATCGTGCGCAACCGCGCCAAGGTCGAGGCCGCCCGCCGCAACGCCCGCGCGACGATCGAGCTGCGGGCCGACGGGGGACTCGAGGCGTTCATCGAGAGCTTCGCTCCGGAGAGCACGCCGGCGCCGGAGGACACCGCCGACCTGCCGGGTTCCTCCCCGGAGTCCGTCGCGCTCTCCAAGGCACTGAAGAAGCGCGGCTTCGGGTTCGTCGGACCGACCACGATGTACGCCCTCATGGAGGCCACCGGGATCGTCGACACCCATCTGACCGGCTGCTTCCGGCGCGGTGCGTCCGGGCGCTGGCCGGGCTGAGTCGCGGGGTCGAGAGGGCTGACACGCTGCCGCCGCTGAAACACTGGCCGCGTGTCCGACCTCCCCGTGCTGAAGGGCGTCCTGGTGCTGATGGGCTGCCAGCTCGCCGGAGACGTCGTGGTGCGGCTGTTCGGGATCGAGGTGCCGGGACCGGTCGCCGGCATGCTGGTGTTCCTCCTCGTGCTCCGGATCGCCCGTCCGCGCCCCTCCTCGGGCCTCGCGGTCACCGGCGCGCGGCGGCCCCCGTCGGCGTCGGCGTCGTCGCCGGAGCGCTGGTCTCGATCGTGTCCGCCGTGCCCCTGGTCCCGCTGGTGGGCTGATTTGCGACCGTAGGAGGATCCGCCGGGCGGTCCGGCCCGCTACCTTTCTCGCCATGACGCAGCCAGCTCCGCGCACCCGGGTGCACGCCTTCGGCGACGACGCCCTCGGCGACCACGACGCCGTCGGCCTCGCCGAGGAGATCTCCGCCGGTCGGGTCTCCCCCCTCGAGGCCGTCGAGGCGGCGATCGCCCGGGTGGAGCGACTGCAGCCGGAGCTGAACGGCATGGCCTGCGCCGACTTCGACCGGGCCCGTGAGCGGGCGCGGACGGTCGCGCCGGGGGAGCACTTCTTCAGCGGAGTGCCCACCTTCGTCAAGGACAACTCCGACGTCGAGGGGCTGCCGACGCAGCAGGGCACGTCGGCATACGTCGCCAAGCCCGCCCGTGCCGACGGTGACTTCGCCGCGATGTACCTCGGCCAGGGCCTGGTCAACCTCGGCAAGACCCGGCTCTCGGAGTTCGGCTTCAGCGCCAGCGCCGAGTTCCACGACGCCGACCCGGTCCGCAACCCCTGGCACACCGGCCACTCCTCAGGCGCCTCGTCGGCCGGTTCGGCGGTGTTCGTCGCCGGCGGCGCGGTCCCGATGGCGCACGCCAACGACGGCGGCGGCTCGATCCGGATCCCGGCCGGGTGCAACGGCCTGGTCGGGCTCAAGCCCACGCGCGGGCGGGTGCCGCAGGACAAGACTTTCCGGGAGATGCCGGTCCGCATCGTCGCGGACGGCGTGGTCACCCGGACCGTCCGGGACACCGCCGCTTTCCTGCGCGAGTCGGAGAAGCACTACCGCAATCTCGACCTGCCGCCGATCGGGGACGTCCGCGGCCCGGGTCACAAGCGGCTCAAGGTCGCGATGGTGATCAACTCCGTCGACGGGCTGCAGACCGATCCCGACGTCGCCGAGGCCGTCCGCGACACCGGCAAGCTGCTGGAGTCGCTCGGGCACCACGTCGAGGAGATCGAGGCGCCGGTGCCGGACTCGTTCGTCGACGACTTCCTCGACTACTGGAGCCTGCTCTCGACGTACCTGCTCGCGACCGGCAAGCGCACCCTCGACCCGAGCTTCGACCGCCGGCGCACCGACAACCTGAGCCGTGGCCTGGCCCGGCACGGCCTCCGGAAGACCTACCGGCTGCCGCTGTCGCTCGCGCGGCTACGGATGTCGAAGTACGTCTCCGCCCGCTTCTTCCGCGGGTACGACGTCGGCCTCACTCCGGTGCTCGCGCAGCCGACCCCCGAGCTCGGCTGGCTCGACCCCAGGCAGCCCTACGAGGTGGTCATCGACCGCCTGGTCCACCTGGCCACGTTCACGCCGCTGCAGAACGCCACCGGCGACCCTGGCATCTCGCTTCCGCTCGGCATCGGCACCAACGGCATGCCCATCGGTGTCCAGATCACGTCTTCCCAGGGGCACGAGGCGCGGCTCCTCGAGGTCGCCTACGAGCTCGAGGCGGCACGCCCGTTCGCGAGGATCCAGGACGCCTGAGGTCGATTTCATCTCTGGACCCGCGGCTGTGTATCCTTCACGTCGGCCCAGCAGGGGCCGAGGCCCCTTTAGCTCAGTCGGCAGAGCGTCTCCATGGTAAGGAGAAGGTCTACGGTTCGATTCCGTAAAGGGGCTCTGGGAATGACCGCAGGCCCGTGGTCGTTGCCCGAGGCGGGGTAGCTCAGCTGGTTAGAGCGCACGACTCATAATCGTGAGGTCGCGGGATCGAGCCCCGCCCCCGCTACTCCACCGGCCGAGAGGCCCGAGATCGCAACACCGGCAGGCAGGAAGAAGGCACACCGTGGCCAGCAAGAGCTCCGACGTCCGACCCAAGATCACCCTGGCGTGCGTCGAATGCAAGGAACGCAACTACATCACCAAGAAGAACCGGCGCAACGACCCGGACCGCATGGAGCTGAAGAAGTTCTGCCCCCGTTGCCGTCGGCACACCGAGCACCGCGAGACCCGCTGAGCGTCGTCTCACGCAGTCCCGTCACGAAGGGCGGTTCCCGGTCGGGAACCGCCCTTCGTCATGCCCCCTGCGTCGTCCGTGGGCCACTCGGTAGCGTGACGACATGCCCGTCGACCCCTCGCTGTCCGGCCGCACGTTCCCGCAGACCCAGGTGTACGACGTCACCGAGGAGCGGGTAGCAGCGTTCGCGGCGGCCACGGGCACCCTGTACGCATCGGGCGGTCCGGCCCCGGCGACCTTCCCGATCGTGGTGGCCTTCGCCGCGATGCAGGCGCTGATGTCCGATCCCGACGTCGGGATCGAGCTGCACCACGTCGTCCACGGCCAGCAGAAGTTCGTCCACGAGCGACCGGTCCGTGCCGGCGACGCGTTGCGCGCCGCGCTCAGCGTCACCGGCCTGCGCCAGATCGGCGGCGCGGACATCATCTCGACATCGAGCGCGATCACCGACGCGGCCGGAGCCCTCGTGTGCACCGCCGAGGCGACGCTGGTGCACAAGAGCCCGGACGAGGAGTCCTGATGGCTGCGTCGTCATGGCAGCGGCGGATCTACCGGATCACCCGGGCCGACCTGGTCGCCTACGCCGCGGCGAGCGGCGACCAGAACCCGATCCACCAGGACGACGCGGTCGCCCGCAGCGTCGGGCTGCCGGGTGTGATCGCCCACGGCATGTTCACGTTGGCGCTCGCTGCCCGGTACGTCGAGGAGGAGCTCGCTGCGCCGGGGACGATCGCCGAGATCGGTGGCAAGTTCATCCGTCCGGTCGTCGTACCGGCCGACGGGACGGAGGTCGAGATCAGCGGGGAGCTCAAGGACGCCGCCGACGGCAGGCGCACAGTGCTGCTCACGGTCACCTGCGCCGGCGAGAAGGTGCTCGGCGCGGCGTCAGCGGTGCTCCGTGACTGAGGTGACTCGTGGCTGAGGTCCTCGCCAACCACACCACCCTGCGCGTCGGCGGCCCGGTCGCGGACTTCGTCGTGGCGACCACCGAGGCAGAGCTGATCGAGGCCGTGCGCGAGGCCGACGACGCCCGGCAGCCCGTCCTCGTCCTCGGCGGCGGCAGCAACGTGCTCGTCTCCGACTCCGGCTTCGACGGCCGGGTGGTCGTGGTGCGCACGTCCGGCGTCCACGCCGATGCCGACGCCTGCGGCGGTGCGGTGGCCCGGGTCGCTGCCGGCGAGGTCTGGGACGAGCTGGTCGTGCGGGCCGTGGGTGAGGGCTGGGTCGGCGTCGAGGCGCTGTCCGGCATTCCCGGCCTGGTCGGAGCGACGCCGATCCAGAACGTCGGTGCCTATGGTCAGGAGGTCTCCCAGACGATCGCGTCGGTGCGCTGCTGGGACCGCCGGGCCGGTGAGCTGCGGACGCTGTTCCACCGGGACTGCCGGTTCGGCTACCGCACCAGCCGACTCAAGCAGGAGCCCGGTCGCTGGGTCGTGCTCGAGGTGGTCCTCCAGCTCCGGCTCGGCGATCTCGGCGCACCGGTGGCGTACGCCGAGCTCGCGCGTCGCCTCGGCGTGGAGGTCGGTGACCGGGTGCCGCTGGCCGACGTACGCGCCGGTGTGCTCGCTCTGCGGCGACGCAAGGGAATGGTCCTCGACGAATCCGACCACGACACGTGGAGCGCCGGCTCGTTCTTCACCAACCCCGTGCTGACCCCCGACCAGGTGCCCCCGGAAGCGCCGGCCTGGCCGCAGCCCGACGGGACCGTGAAGACCAGCGCTGCCTGGCTGATCGAGCAGGCCGGCTTCGAACGCGGGCACGGCAACGACCGCGCCGCGCTGTCGGGGAAGCACACGCTCGCGCTCACCAACCGCGGTGGCGCGACCGCGTCCGACCTGGTGGCGCTCGCCCGGGAGATCCGCGACGGAGTCCGCGCCCGGTTCGGCATCGAGCTGGTCACCGAGCCGGTGCTGGTCGGCTGCAGTCTCTAGACGTTGCTGCCGTCGTCGAACGCCGTCGGGTCGTTGATCGCGATCACCACGATCACGATCAGCAAGATGAGCGCCAGCACCAGCAGGACCGTGCCGATGATGCCGAGCACCAGACCCGCTGTCGCCTTGCCCTCGCCGTCCCACTGCTGAGGCGCCTCCCGGATCTGCCGGCGCGCCTGGGCGCCCAGCACCCACGCCACTGGCGCGATCAGCAACGGCACCCCGCACAGCATGAAGCCACCCGCGACCGCCACGATGCCGACGACCATGGCGGCGGTGGCCTTGGGGAGGTCGGGCCGGACGTAGACGGGGTGGACCGCCATCGGCGGCGGGGGCGGCTGCTGGGGCCATCCCCCCTGGCCCGGCGGCGGGAACGGCTGACCCGGCACATAGCCCAGAGCGGGGTCGTCCCCGGTCGCCGGGGGCGGAGCGGCGGGGTACTGCGGTGGTGCCTGACCCGCCGGCCGCTCCGGGTGCTGGTTGCCGTCCTCGCTCATTGCGGGATTCTCTCGCACCAGTCGTCGACCTCGGCGAGGAGGCCGCGCCGGGTCGCCTCGTCGGCCCGCGACGCTTCGATCGAGGAGCGCGCCAGCTCGGCGAGCTGGGCGTCGGAGAGCTCGTGGGCTGCCCGCATCGTGGAGTACTGCGCAGCCAGTCGCGACCCGAACAGCAACGGGTCGTCGGCGCCGAGCGCGATGCGGGCGCCGGCGGCCATCAGCTCGGGGAGCGGCACCGAGGTGAGGTCGGAGTACACCCCGAGCGCGACGTTGGAGACAGGGCAGAGCTCCAGTGCGACGCCGCGCTCGGCCACGCGCGCCAGCAGCGCCGGGTCCTCGGCGACCCGGACGCCGTGTCCGAGCCGGTGCGCATGGAGCTCGTCGAGGCACACGCGGACCGACTCCGGTCCGAGCAGCTCGCCGCCGTGCGGCACCAGGGTGAGACCTGCGCGCTCGGCGATCCGGAACGCCGGCGCGAACTCCGCGGTGCGGCCTCGGCGCTCGTCGTTGGAGAGCCCGAACCCGACGACCCCGCGGCCGGCGTACTGGGCTGCCAGCCGGGCGAGCGTGCGTGCGTCGAGCGGGTGCCGGGTGCGGTTCGCCGCGATCACCACCGCCATCCCGATGCCCACGGAGCGCGACGCGTCGGCAACGGCGTCGAGCACCAGGTCGGTGAACGCGGTGATCCCGCCGAACCGCACGGCGTACCCGCTCGGGTCGACCTGGATCTCCAGCCAGCGGCCGCCGTCCAGGTGGTCGTCCTCTGCCGCCTCACGGACCAGGCGGCGTACGTCGGCCTCGGTGCGCAGCACGGACCGGGCCACGTCGTAGAGGCGCTGGAACCGGAACCACCCCTTCTCGTCGGCCGCGGAGAGCTGCGGCGGCCAGTCCTCGACGAGCGCGTCGGGCAACGTGATCCCGTCGCGCGCGGCGAGCTCGAGCATCGTCGAGTGCCGCATCGCCCCGGTGAAGTGCAGATGCAGGTGCGCCTTCGGCAGCGTGGTGAGGTCGCGGCGCGGCTCCATGCGTCAGGCGGTGGACTTCGCGTGCAGGTTCTCTGCGGCGGCGAGCAGTACGCAGGTGGCCACCGCGTCCATCGCCGTGGCCACCTCGGCGGGCGGCGGGAACGTGGGGGCCAGCCGGATGTTGCGGTCGTGCGGGTCGCCCTTCGGGAACGATGCTCCGGCCGGCGTCAGGGCGACGCCGGCCTCCTTGGCCAGGGCGACGACGCGTGCCGCGGTGCCGTCGAGGACGTCCAGGCTGACGAAGTACCCGCCCTTCGGCTGCGTCCAGTTCGCGACGCCGAGACCGCCGAGCCGCTCGACCAGGATGCGCTCGACCTCGGCGAACTTCGGCGCGATGATCTCGCGGTGCCGGACCATGTGGTCGCGCACGCCCTGGGCAGACCCGAAGAACTGCGCGTGCCGCAGCTGGTTGACCTTGTCCGGACCGATCGCGCCCTTGCCGAGGTTGCCGGTGTACCAGGCCACGGTGTCGGTCGACCCGGCCAGGAACCCGACGCCGGCGCCCGCGTAGGTGATCTTCGAGGTCGAGGCGAACATGATCGGCCGGTGCGGGTGCCCGGCTGCCGAGGCGAGGGCAAGGATGTCAGCGCTCTTCGCCTCGTCGGCGGTCAGGTGGTGGAACGCGTAGGCGTTGTCCCAGAAGATCTTGAAGTCGGGTGCCGCGGTCGGCATCGAGGCCAGCCGCTCCGCGACCTCCAGGGAGCACACGGCGCCGGTCGGGTTCGAGTACGTCGGGATCACCCACATGCCCTTGATGCTCGGGTCGGCCGCGGCCAGCCGCGCGACCTCCTCGGCGTCGGGGCCGTCGTCGTTCATCGGCACCGTCACCGTGTCGATGCCGAACCACTCCAGCAGCGTGAAGTGCCGGTCGTACCCCGGCACCGGGCAGATGAAGGTGATCTTCTCCTCCGCCGACCAGGGCCGCCCGCTGTCCACCCCGCCACGCAGCATCAGGTAGGTGAGCACCTCGCGCATCATCACCAGGCTGGAGTTGCCGCCGGCGACGACCTGCCCGGGGTCGACCCACAGCAGCTCGGCGAAGATCTCCCGGATCGCGCGGATGCCCTCGAGGCCTCCGTAGTTGCGGGTGTCGACCCCGTGGTCGTCGGTGGTGCCGCGGGGGAGCGCCAGCAGGCCGTCGGAGAGGTCGAGCTGCGCGGACGCCGGCTTGCCGCGGGTGAGGTCGAGCCCGAGGCCACGCTCCAACAGGTCGGCGTACGCCGCCTGCTGCCGGGTCAGGAAGGCAGCCAGCTCGTCGGGGGACAGGTCGGCCAGGGGCCGGTCAGGTCGGGTGTTCGGCTCGCTCACGGGGCCATCGTTCCAGAGCCGTCGCACCGCGTGCGAGCCGGTTACCGGCACGGGTGGATCCCCGGCGGCAGGTCCGATCCGGCTCGGTTCGACTTTGCGCCGGGCAGCCCCGTAGACTCTTCGTTTGGTGTCCTCGGGCAATGCTTTGGCATGCCCGCACGACATCGGAGGGCACTAGCTCAACTGGCAGAGCATCGGTCTCCAAAACCGAAGGTTGGGGGTTCAAGTCCCTCGTGCCCTGCGTAGCAGGAAGCCAGAGATTCGTACCGCAAGAGGAAGAAGGAACCCGTGACGGACACCCCCTCGTCGCGATCGGCCAGGTCCGAGCGCACGAGCCCGGTCACGTTCTACCGCCAGGTCGTCGCCGAGCTGCGCAAGGTCGTCTGGCCGAGCCAGCAGCAGCTGGTGACCTACTTCCTCGTGGTGATGGTCTTCGTGCTGGTGATGATCGCGATCGTCTCGGTCTTCGACCTCGCCTTCGGCAAGGCGGTGTTCGCAGTCTTCGGAGGCGACACCGGCGCGACGACCAGCAAGTAGCCGGGCACCCGCCCGACCAGGAAACAACCAGAGCAACATGACGGAGTAGACGTGTCGGAGCAGTACGACGAGGCGCAGGGCGCCCCGATCGAGCAGTCCGCCGAGGAGTCGGCCGCAGAGCCGAACGAGGAGTCGGTCGAGCAGTCGGTCGAGGACGCCGCTGTCGAGACCCCTGCCGAGGAAGCCGTCGTCGACGAGCCGGAGGCCGAGGAGTCGGGCGTCGAGGTCTCGGTCGTGCACCGGGTCGGTGACGAGCTCGTCGAGGGCGAGTCGGTCGATCCGACGACGGATCCGGCGGTCGACACCGCCGACGTCGACGACCACGCCGACGCGGTCGCCGAGGCAGACGCTGCGGTCGAGGACGAGCCGGTCGCCGAGGAGCCGGTCGCCGAGGAGCCGGTCGCCGAGGAGCCGGTCGCCGAGGAGCAGGTCGCCGAGGAGCAGGTCGCCGAGGAGCAGGCCGACGAAGAGCCGGCAGACGAAGAGCCGGCAGACGAAGAGCCGGCAGACGAAGAGCCGGTCGACGGGGCCGGCGGCGAGCTGGCTGACCCGCTCGCGGAGTTCCGCCGCACGCTGCGCGAGAAGATCGGCGACTGGTTCGTGGTGCACACCTACTCCGGCATGGAGAACCGGGTGAAGGCCAACCTCGAGAACCGCATCACCTCCCTCAACATGGAGGACTACATCCACGAGATCGTGGTCCCGACCGAGGACGTCGCCGAGATCAAGAACGGCCAGCGCAAGCTGCGCACCAAGCCCGCACTGCCCGGCTACGTCCTGGTCCGGATGGACCTCACCGACGAGTCCTGGGCCGCGGTGCGACACACGCCCTCGGTCACGGGCTTCGTCGGCCACAGCCACCAGCCGGTTCCGCTGAGCCTCGACGAGGTCGAGGCGATGCTGGCTCCTGCGGTCCAGGCCCAGGCAGAGGCGGCGGCCGTCGCCGAGTCCGGTGGCACCGCTCCGGCCAAGAGCGCGACCCGTGCCCAGGTGACTGCGGACTTCGACGTCTCCGACTCCGTCATGGTCGTCGAGGGCCCGTTCGCCACGCTGCACGCGACGATCACCGAGATCAACACCGAGTCCCAGAGGGTCAAGGCCCTCGTCGAGATCTTCGGCCGGGAGACCCCGGTCGAGCTGTCCTTCAGCCAGATCCAGAAGGTTTGACCGACAGCACAGCAACAGGTGGCAGAGGCGGTACGCCGTACCTCCTCGTCATGACCACGAGAAGAAAGTAGAGAGAGCAATGCCTCCGAAGAAGAAGATCGCCGCACTGGTCAAGGTGCAGCTGCAGGCGGGCGCGGCCACTCCGGCACCGCCGGTCGGTACTGCGCTCGGCCCGCACGGCGTCAACATCATGGACTTCTGCAAGGCCTACAACGCCCAGACCGAGTCCATGCGCGGCAACGTGATCCCGGTGGAGATCACGATCTACGAGGACCGCACGTTCGACTTCATCACCAAGACCCCGCCGGCTGCGGAGCTGATCAAGAAGGCCGCGGGTCTCGCGAAGGGCTCCGGCGTGCCGCACAAGGAGAAGGTCGGCAAGCTGACCAAGGACCAGGTGCGCGAGATCGCCGAGACCAAGATGCCCGACCTCAATGCCAACGACATCGATGCCGCGATGAAGATCGTGGAGGGCACCGCCCGGTCGATGGGCATCACCACCGACTGACCGCTCGCCGGAGCGCAGTCGGCGCCGGGCCACCACCCGAGCGACGAGCCCGGGCGACAGACACCGTGGAAGGGCCGCGCTGGCCCGCACCACAACCTTCTTTCGAAAGCAGGACACCATGCAGCGCAGCAAGACATACCGTGCGGCGTCGGAGCAGTTCGACAAGGACGAGCTCTACCCCCCGCTCTCGGCGATCAAGATCGCCAAGACCACCTCCAAGAAGAAGTTCGACGAGACCGTCGACGTCGTCATGCGTCTGGGCGTCGACCCGCGCAAGGCCGACCAGATGGTCCGCGGCACCGTCAACCTGCCGCACGGCACCGGCAAGACCGCCCGCGTGCTCGTGTTCGCCAACGCCGACAAGGCCGATGCCGCTCGCGAGGCCGGCGCCGACATCGTCGGTGGCGACGAGCTGATCGAGAAGGTCAACGGCGGCTGGATCGACTTCGACGCGGTCGTCGCTACCCCCGACATGATGGGCAAGGTCGGCCGGCTCGGTCGGGTGCTCGGTCCGCGTGGCCTGATGCCCAACCCGAAGACCGGCACCGTGACGCCGGACGTGGCCAAGGCCGTGTCCGACATCAAGGGCGGCAAGATCGAGTTCCGCGTCGACCGGCACGCCAACCTGCACTTCATCATCGGGAAGGCCTCGTTCAGCGAGGTCCAGCTGGCGGAGAACTACGCCGCGGCGCTCGAGGAGGTGCTGCGGCTCAAGCCGTCGAGCTCGAAGGGTCGCTACATCAAGAAGGTGACCGTCTCGACGACGATGGGCCCCGGCATCCAGGTCGACCCCAACCGCACCAAGAACGTCGCGGCCGACGACGACGCCTGAGCATCCGACACGCCTGACCGGCGGGCCTGCACTCCTCACGGGGTGTGGGCCCGTTCGCATTCCGGTCGCAATCCAGACGCAATCCGGTCGCATTCCGGCTCAGAGCAGGATGCCGCGGCTGGTGAGCTCCACGGTTCGAGCGAGCCCACCGCGGAAGAGGTGATCCAGCCGGGGGTTGTCGGCCAGGCTCCACAGCATCTCCGCCGTCTGCCAGGCGGCCGCGCGCGCCACGTGGATCGCGAACATCGCGATGCTGTCGTCGAAGCGGCCGCCGAGCTCGTCGACCTCGGCGACGATGCCGGTGAGGAACCATCCCTTCACCTGGTCCGACGCCTCGCCCAGCACGTCGTTGGTGCGCGTGAAGTCGCGGTGCTCGTCACAGTCGTCCACCGGGACGGCATGGGTCTCTCGACACGTGTCGACGACGGCGAACGCGAGGTCGTGGGAGATGTGGGCGTTCATGCCGGCCAGGGCGAACTGCACCGGGTGGGCGTCAGGTCGTCGGCGCGCCTCGAACAACGGCGCCCAGGCACGCGCGACGGGCGTGCCGGCCTCTCCGGCGGCGTACGCCGTGAAGAAGTAGTTCGCGAAGTGGACGTCGAGGCGCTCGAGGAACCTGGCGGCGGCGAACTCGTGCGCGGCGACTGCGTCCTGCACCAGCCGGGTCACCTCGCGGTACATGCGGTTGAAGTACGCGACACCGTCCTCGCGCGGCAGCGCCGCCTCGATGGCGTCCATCCGCTCGAGCACTCCGGCGATGTCCGCGGCCGCGTCGATCACAAGCCGAGCGTAGGTCCGACAGGTGCCACCTGGACCCGATTTGGCGGCGACGCCATGAGCCCGTAGAGTTCTCCGCTGGAACCGAAGACCGCCGGTCCATCCCACCAGGTCACTGGAGTGATGCGAAGGTTCGCGAGAGCGAACGGCCTGCGCAGGCGCCAGAGAGTAGAGCGGCCGACGTGCCGTCACACGCCCTGTGCCCTGTGCCAGGGCGTTCGGTCTTTCCGCTCCTTCCGGTTCCGGGCGTCGTACAACCCGTACGCCGCCCGCGCACATCCCGTGCAGAAGTTGGAAGGAGTCCCATGGCGCGGCCAGACAAGGCAGCAGCCGTCGCGGAGATCGTCGACCAGTTCAACGATTCCGCTGGCGCTGTGCTGACCGAGTACCGCGGGCTCACCGTGAAGCAGCTGCAGGACCTGCGGCGCGCGCTCGGTGAGAACGCCAACTATGCCGTGGTCAAGAACACGCTGACCAAGCTCGCTGCCAAGGAGGCCGGCGTCGAAGGATTCGACGACCTGCTGAACGGGCCGACCGCGATCGCCTTCATCAACGGCGACGTGGTCGAGGCGGCCAAGGGCTTGCGTGACTTCGCCAAGGCCCACCCCGCCCTCGTCATCAAGGCCGGGTTCGTCGACGGCGCCACGATGGACGCCAGGGAGATCGCCAAGCTGGCCGATCTCGAGTCCCGTGACGTGCTCCTGGGCAAGCTGGCGGGCGCGATGCTCGCTTCGCTGAGCCAGGCCGTCTACCTGCTCAACGCCCCGCTCGCCCAGGCCGCCCGTCTCGCGGGTGCGCTGCAGGCGAAGGCAGAGCAGGACCCCTCGATCCTCCAGGGTGGTGCGGGCGAGCCCGTGGCCGCTGCTGAGACCCCGGCCGCCGAGGCCGAGGTTGCGGAGGCTGAGTCCACCGAGGATGGCGCTGCCGAGGAGCCGGAGGCCGTCGAGGCCCCCGTCGCCGAGGCCGAGGCGGCTGACGCCGCCGAGACCGAGGCCGACGTGGCCGAGGAAGCGTCCGCCGAGACTGCTCCCACCGAGTAGAGCCGGCAACCACCCACCGATAATCCCTGGCGCGCATCCCGACCGATGCCGCCGACGAATGGAAGGAACGCCACCATGGCGAAGCTCAGCACCGACGAGCTGCTCGACGCTTTCAAGGAGATGACCCTCCTCGAGCTCAGCGAGTTCGTGAAGCAGTTCGAAGACACCTTCGGCGTGACCGCGGCCGCTCCGGTCGCCGTTGCGGCCGCCCCCGCCGCCGGTGGTGGCGCCGCTGCCGCCGACGACGTTGCCGAGCAGGACGAGTTCGACGTCGTCCTCGAGGCCGCTGGTGACAAGAAGATCAACGTCATCAAGGAGGTCCGCGCGCTGACCAGCCTCGGGCTGAAGGAGGCCAAGGAGCTCGTCGAGGCCGCTCCGAAGGCCGTCCTGGAGAAGGTCACCAAGGAGGCCGCGGACAAGGCCAAGGAGGCCCTCGAGGGCGCCGGAGCCACCGTCACCCTCAAGTGACCGCGGCTTGAGCGTGGCTCTGTTGGCCCTGTCGTGACCCGCTGACGACGGCGCCACTCGGTGCCATTTCTCAAGTGACCCCTTCCCCTGCCGATAGCCCTTCCGTGAGCATCGGCCCGGGGAACACCGCAGCAACCAGCGAGCGGTCGCCTTCGGGCGGCCGCTCGCTTGCATGTCCGGTACGTCCGCAAACGCACCTCCGGCGAGATCCGGAACGAAAAGCGCCCGAACGGTACCTGATACATCGTGAGACGTTCCGCGGGCGGCGTGACGTCCGTCGCCTTGTCCGCGTAACTTAGCCCGCGGTTACTCGTTGGTTCACCCAGGTGGGAGCGTCGTGGGAGGCACTCCTGCCGCCGGATCGAGAGGGAGTTGTCTCCATGGGCGTCGAGATCGAGATCAGCCACCTGACCAAGTCGTTCGGCAAGCAGCTGATCTGGGGTGACGTCACGCTCACGATCCCGGCGGGCGAGATCTGCGTGATGCTCGGTCCGTCCGGCACCGGCAAGTCCGTGCTCCTCAAGACCCTGATCGGGCTGCTCAAGCCCGACAGCGGCAGCGTGGTCATCGAGGGCATCGACATCGCCTCGTGCTCGGAGAAGGAGCTCTACGAGATCCGCAAGCTGTTCGGCGTGCTGTTCCAGGACGGCGCGATGTTCGGCTCGATGAACCTCTACGACAACGTGGCCTTCCCGTTGCGCGAGCACACCAAGAAGTCCGAGTCCGAGATCCGCAACATCGTGATGGAGAAGATGGACCTGGTCGGTCTTCTCGGTGCGGAGGACAAGCTCCCCGGTGAGATCTCCGGCGGCATGCGCAAGCGCGCCGGCCTGGCCCGCGCCCTGGTGCTCGACCCGGAGATCGTGCTCTTCGACGAGCCCGACTCGGGTCTCGACCCGGTCCGGACGTCGTTCCTGAACCAGCTGATCATCGACCTCAACGCGCAGATCGACGCGACGTTCCTGATCGTGACCCACGACATCAACACCGCCCGCACGGTGCCGGACAACATCGGCCTGCTCTACCACAAGCACCTGGCCATGTTCGGCCCGCGCGAGATGCTGCTCAGCTCCGAGGAGCCGGTCGTCCGGCAGTTCCTCAATGCCCAGCGGGTCGGCCCGATCGGCATGTCGGAGGAGAAGGACGCCGACGAGCTCGAGGCCGAGAAGGACCAGGAGCTGCCGCCGCTGCCGCCGATCCCGCTGCAGCAGGAGCCCTCCAACGGCATCCCGCGCCGCAGCCAGCGCCCGCCGGGCGATTGGTGCCGCGAGAACGGCGTGACGCCGCCTCCGGGATCGTTCGAGCCGAACATGTCGATGGCCCCGGGGGCCTGACAGACGGATGGCCTCACTCACCGCAGACCGGGTCCTCGCCCCCGTCGGGACAGCCGGCAAGCTCTTCGCCTTCGGGCTCGATGTGGCGATCGCGCTCTTCAAGCGCCCGTTCCAGACCCGGGAGTTCCTCCAGCAGGCCTGGTTCATCGCCTCGGTCACGATCGTGCCGACCGCGCTGGTCGCGATCCCGTTCGGCGCGGTCATCGCGCTGCAGGTCGGCGGCCTGATCAAGCAGTTCGGCGCCCAGTCGTTCACCGGGTCCGCCTCGGTGCTCGCGGTCGTCCGTGAGGCCGGCCCGATCGCGACGTCGCTGCTGATCGCCGGTGCCGGTGGCTCGGCGATCGCGGCGGACCTCGGCGCCCGCAAGATCCGCGAGGAGCTCGACGCGATGATGGTGCTCGGCATCGACCCGATCCAGCGGCTCGTCGTACCTCGCGTGCTGGCGTGCATGCTCGTCGCGGTGTTCCTCAACGGACTGGTCAGCGTCGTCGGCGTCTGCGGTGGCTACTTCTTCAACGTGGTCCTGCAGGACGGCACCCCTGGTGCCTACCTCGCCAGCTTCACCGCGCTCGCCCAGCTGCCCGACCTCTAGCAGGGCATGGCCAAGGCCCTCGTGTTCGGCCTGATCGCCGCGCATCGTCGCGGCGTACAAGGGCATGAACGCCGGCGGCGGTCCGAAGGGCGTCGGTGACGCGGTCAACGAGTCCGTGGTGATCACCTTCATGCTGCTGTTCGTCGTCAACTTCGTGATGAGCGCGATCTACTTCCAGCTCGTCCCGCCGAAGACGGGTTAGCGCCATGGCAGACGTGAAGCAGGTATACGTGCGCCCGCTGCAGGCGCTCGACCGCCTCGGCGAGGAGCTGGCGTTCTACATCCGCGCCCTGATCGCGACGCCGCGGTCGATCAAGCGCTACCCCAAGGAGATCCTCCGGCTGCTGGCCGAGGTCACCCTCGGCAGCGGCGCGCTCGCCGTCATCGGCGGCACCGTCGGCGTGATCACCGCGATGGCGTTCTTCACCGGCACCGAGGTCGGTCTGCAGGGCTACGCCTCGCTGAACCAGATCGGCACCGCCGCCTTCTCCGGCTTCGTCTCGGCGTACTTCAACACCCGCGAGATCTCGCCGCTGATCGCCGGCATCGCGCTCGCGGCGACGGTCGGCTGCGGGTTCACCGCCCAGCTCGGTGCGATGCGGATCTCCGAGGAGGTCGACGCGCTCGAGGTGATGGCGATCCCGTCGATGCCGTTCCTGGTCACCACCCGGATCGTCGCCGGCCTGGTCGCGATCATCCCGCTGTACGTCGTCGGCCTGCTCTCGTCGTACTTCGCGACCCGGCTGGTCGTCACCAAGTTCTACGGCCAGAGCCCGGGCACCTACGACCACTACTTCAACCAGTTCCTGCCACCCGGCGACGTGCTCTGGTCCTTCGGCAAGGTGCTGGTCTTCGCCGTCGTGGTCATCCTGATCCACTGCTACCACGGCTACACCGCCAGCGGCGGCCCCGCCGGTGTGGGCGTGGCGGTGGGCCGCGCGGTGCGGACCTCGATCGTCGCGATCAACGTCATCGACCTGTTCCTGAGCATGGCGATCTGGGGCTCGACCACCACCGTCAGGCTGGCGGGCTGAGCCATGACGAAGATCCTCGGAAACAAGCGCCGCTGGGTGTCGTGTTCATCTGCATCCTGCTCCTCGGGGTATGGCTGATCAACGCCGTCTTCACCCAGAAGTTCGTCTCCTTCGACAAGGTCAAGCTCGACACCGACACGATCGGCCTGCAGCTGCCCGTCGCGCGCCGACGTCAAGGTCCGCGGCGTCATCGTCGGCCAGGTCCTCGAGGCGAAGTCGGGGGCCGAACGGTGCCGTGCTGACGCTCGGGCATCAAGCCGGACAAGATCGGCAAGATCCCGAAGAACGTCACCGCCTCGATCCTGCCCAAGACGCTCTTCGGCGAGAAGTACGTCGAGCTGGTGATCCCGTCCGACCGCGTCGAGCAAGCCGCCCTGCACGCGGGCGACACGATCACCCAGACCGCGCTGCCGATCGAGGTCGAGCGGGTCCTCAACGACATCTACCCGCTGCTGCGCGCGGTCCAGCCCGCGGAGCTCAACTACACCCTCAACGCCACTCGCGACCGCGCTCGAGGGCCGCGGCGAGGCGATCGGCCAGAACATCGAGACGCTGAACTCCTACCTCCAGCGCTTCAACCCGCAGGTGCCCGCGCTGATCGAGGACCTCCGGCTGCTGTCCAAGGTCAGCGGCACCTACGCCGACGTGGCGCCGCAGATCGCCGACGACGCTGCGCAACACGGTCAAGACCGGCAACACGCTGGTCTCCCGCCAGGCGAAGCTGAACGCGTTCCTCCAGGACACCGCCTCGTTCTCCGGCACCGCCAAGACGTTCCTGGACGCCAACGGCGAGAACATCGTCCGGCTCGGTCAGCTCAGCAAGCCGCAGCTGGAGCTGCTCGAACCGCTACTCACCGGAGTTCCCGTGCCTGCTCAGCGGACTCGTCGACCAGGCGCCCTAGCTCGCGAGCACGTTCCGCGGGTTCGTGTTCCACATCGACCTGATCACGCTCCCGCAGCCAGCCGCGGGGCTACGACCCAGAACGACGTGCCGGTGCTACGGCGCCGACAACGCGCCGAACTGCGCTCGGCCTGCCCGCACCCGCCGGTTCCGTTCAAGGGCGGCCCGAACTTCGACGACGGCGTCGACGGCCTCCGGCGCGGTGACGCGCAGCGCACCGCCCCGCTGATCGACACCTCGCTGTCGAGTGCCGCCGGCGGGGCGTCGCAGAAGGCGTTCTGGAACGCCCTGGCCGCTCCGGTGCTCGGAGTCCCGGTCGACCAGGTCTCCGACCTGACCAGCCTGCTCTTCGGCCCGCTCGCCACCGGGACGGAGGTGAGCGTGCGATGAAGATGCTGGACAAGCGGACCCGAGTCGACCTGGTCAAGCTGGTCATCTTCATCGTCGTCACCACGCTGGCCACCGGCGTGCTGGTGGTGCTGATCGGCAACCTCAACTTCGAGAAGACCCGCACCTACAAGGCGATCTTCAGCGACGCGACCGGCGTGGTGAAGGGCGACGACATCCGGATCGCGGGCGTGAAGGTCGGCAGCGTCAAGAACGTCGAGATCGTCGACCGCACCAAGGCACAGGTCACCTTCACGCGTGCGCGACGCGACCGCGGTGACCCAGAGCTCGACCGCGACGATCCGCTACCGCAACCTCGTCGGCCAGCGCTACATCTCGGTCACCCAGGGCGTCGGCGACACCAGCCGGCTGCCGAACGACGCCACCATCCCGCTCAGCCGCACCCAGCCGGCGCTCGACCTGACCGTCCTGTTCAACGGCTTCAAGCCGCTGTTCGCTGCGCTCACGCCCGGCCGACGTCAACCGCCTCAGCTACGAGATCATCCAGGTCTTCCAGGGCGAGGGCAGCAACATCGAGGGCCTGCTGCGCAGCACCGGCTCGGTCACCCAGACGCTCGCCGACCGCGACCAGCTGATCGGCGACGTGATCACGAACCTCAACGTCGTGCTCCGGACCATCGGCGACCGCGACCAGGAGCTGTCGAGCCTGATCGTCCAGCTCCGCGACTTCCTCGCGGCCTGGTCAAGGACAAGGACGCGATCCTCGAACTCGCTCGACTCGATCTCGACGCTCACCCGCGAGACCGCCGACATCACCACCGGCATCCGGCCCGGGCTTGGTCGCCGAGCATCAAGGAGCTGCGCCAGGTGGCGACGAACCTCAACCAGGGTCGAGACGAGATCGACCGGGCGCTGCAGATCCTGCCGATCAAGCTCGAGAAGATCGGACGCACCGCGATCTACGGCTCGTTCTTCAACTTCTACCTGTGCAAGTTCACCGCGAAGGTGATCCTGCCGACCGGTCCGTTGTCGATCCCGTACAACACCTACCCGCTCGACAACGGGAGGTGTCAACCTCAAATGAGTGGTTCCCTTCCGTGAGCGCAACCCGGTCAAGATCGGGGCGGTGAGCCTGCTCGTGCTCTTCGCCTTCATCTTGATCGCGTTCAAGGCCGACTCGCTGCCGCTGATCGGTGGCGGTGACACCTACTACGCCGCGTTCAGCGACTCCAGCGGCATCAAGCCGAACGACGAGGTCCGGGTCGCCGGCGTCCGCGTCGGCAAGGTCACCGGCGTCGATCTCGACGGCGACCACGTCAAGGTCACCTTCAAGATCAAGACGGGCGCCGAAGTTCGGCACCGAGACCGGTGCGGAGATCAAGGTCAAGACCCTGCTCGGGGCGATGTTCCTGGCCCTGGAGCCGAAGGGGTCGGGCCAGCTCGACAAGGGCACGCACGATCCCGATCTCGCGGACCCGCTCGGCGTACGACGTCGTCGAGGCGTTCAGCGGCCTGGCCGAGCGTGCCGAGGAGATCAACAAGCCTCAGCTCACCAGCGCCGCTCAACACGCTGGCCGAGGCCACCAAGAACACCCCCGAGGAGCTGCAGAGCACGCTGAAGGGACTCTCGGCGCTGTCGGCCAACGTGGCCGCGCGCGACGACCCAGCTCAACTCGCTGCTCGGGAACCTGCAAGAAGGTCTCCGGCGTGCTCGCCGACGCGCGACCAGGACATCGTCAGCCTGATGAAGGACAGCGACGTGCTGCTCCGCGCGGTCGTCGCCAGGCGTGAGGCCGTGCACGAGCTGCTCGTCTCCACGAGCAAGCTCTCGACCGAGCTCACGGCCCTGGTCGTCCAGAGCCGGGCCGACCTGAAGCCGGCGCTGTCCAACCTCAAGTCCGTGGTCGACGTGCTTCGCAAGAACCAGAACAACCTCGACAACTCGCTGCGGCTGATGGCGCCGTTCTACCGGGTCTTCACCAACACGCTCGGCAGTGGTCCGTGGTTCGACACCTGGATCTCCAACCTGCCTCCGGGCCCGGCCCTGGGAGCTGGTCAGTGATGCGGGCCCTGCGAGGTGTCAACCCGGCGGTCGTGGCCGGGATCGTGATCGTGCTGCTGATCGGGGCGATCCTGCTGCTGATCCCCGGGAGCGGCGAGAAGCACGTGACCGCCGAGTTCCCGCGAGCGATCTCGCTCTACAAGGGCTCCGACGTCAAGATCCTCGGCGTCTCGGTCGGCAAGGTCGACGAGGTCGACCCCGCAGGGCACGAAGGTCGTGGTGAAGCTGCACTACGACAGCAAGTACAAGGTGCCCGCCGACGCGAAGGCCGCGGTGATCTCGCCGTCGATCGTCGGCGACCGGTTCGTCCAGCTCACCCCGGTGTACACCGGCGGTGCGAGCCTGGCCGACAACGCCAGGCTCGGTCTCGACCGCACTGCCACGCCGCTCGAGCTCGACCAGATCTTCGGGTCGATCACCGACCTGACGAAGGCGCTCGGGCCCGACGGGGCCAACAAGCCCGACGCATCCGGCACCGGCGCACTGACGCGGCTGCTGGACTCGACCGCGCGGAACTTCGGCGGGCAGGGGGTGCAGTTCAACCAGACGCTGCACAACCTGAGCCTGCTCACCAAGACCCTCGCCGACAACAAGGACGACCTGTTCGGCACCGTGTCCGAGGTCGAGAAGTTCACCAACGCGCTGTCGAAGAACGACGACACCGTACGCCGGTTCAACGACTCGCTGGCCAGCGGCGCCCAGCTGCTCGCCGACGAGCGCCAGGACTTCGCCGCCGTGTTGAAGAACCTCTCGGTGGCGCTCACCGAGGTGAAGTCGTTCGTCTCGGAGAACAAGAGCCTGCTGTCGACGCAACATCAAGGAGCTCAACCAGATCTAGAAGGTCCTCGTGAAGAACCGCGCCGCGCTCGACGAGACGCTCACCGACGCTCCGGTGGCACTGAACAACCTGTTCCTCGCCTACAACCCGGGCGCGGGGACCCTCGACACCCGCGCGAACGTCGGCGAGACGGTCACGAAGCTGACCAGCACAACCTCGGTCGTGCTGTGCGCGCTCGTCCCCGACGCCTGCGGTCCGCTCTCGTCGGTGGTCAAGGTGCTCGGTCTGCAGAGAGCGGGCGCGCTCACCGACTCCGGCGGCCTGCGCACGTCGGTCGTCGGGCCCGTCGACCCGACGCTCGGTGGCCTCGTGGAGGTGAACCGATGAAGCTCCAGGCAGGTGCCGCGAAGCGCCGGATCGCCGCGGTCGCGACCGCGCTGGTGAGCGCGATCGTGCTGAGCAGCTGCTCGGTCTACGACATCCCGCTCCCGGGCGGACCCGACGTGGGCAGCAACCCGATCACGGTGCACATCATGTTCCGCGACGTGCTCGACCTGGTCCCGCAGTCGACGGTGAAGGTCGACGACGTCACGGTCGGCAAGGTCACCTCGATCAAGCTCGACGGCTACACCGCCGACGTCACCGTCAAGCTGCCCAAGACGGTCGACCTCCCCGACAACACGCGGGCCGAGATCCGGCAGACCAGCCTCCTCGGTGAGAAGTTCGTGTCGCTGAGCAAGCCGTCCGACCCGACCGGCAAGCTCGGCAACGGCGACGTGATCGGCCTGGAGAACTCCGGTCGCAACCCCGAGATCGAAGAGGTCTTCGGCGCACTTGCCCTGCTCCTCAACGGCGGCGGCGTCGGCCAGCTCAAGACGATCTCCGAGGAGCTGAACAACGCGTTCGGCGGCCGCGAGGACGCCGTCCGCTCGATCATCACCCAGGTCAGCTCGCTTCATGGGCCAGCTCGACGCCAACAAGGACGTCGATCGTCACCGCGCTGGAGAACGTCAATCGGCTCTCCCTCGAGCTGCGCCGCCAGGACGGCACCATCAAGTCCGCGCTCGACGACCTTCCTGCGGCGATCAAGTCGGTGAACGGACAGCGTGCCGACCTGGTCAAGATGCTGCAGGCGCTGTCGAACCTCAGCTCGGTCGGGCGTGCGAGTCATCCAGGCGTCGAAGGAGTCGACCATCGACAGCCTGCGCAACCTGGCGCCGGTGCTCGAGGCGTTCGGCGAAGTCCGGCCAGAACCTGCCCAAGTCGCTGCAGGTGTTCCTGACCTACCCGTTCATCGACGAGGCGGTCGGTCGCGACCCGCAGGTCGCCCGCAACCTGCACATGGGCGACTTCACGAACCTGTCGGTCAGCCTGTCGCTCGACCTGTTCAACCTGCCGAGCATCCCGGGCCTGGCTCCCGGCGTGAGCCTCGCCGACGTGGTGGACATCTGCGGCAAGACGCCGCTCGCCACGGTCTGCGGCACCCTGAAGGACCTGCTGCTCGAGCAACAAGGCGCTCCAGCCCGTGTGCGGCTTGATCCCGTCGCTGTGCGCCGGCTCGTCGCAGAACGGCGGGGGCGGTCAGCCGAACACGTCCTCGGGCGGCGGGCTCCTCGGTGGCCTCACCGGAGGCTCGACCTCGAGCGGCTCCGGCACCGGTTCCTCCTCCGGTGGCCTGCTCGGCGGCCTGCTCGGCGGGCTCCTCGGAAGGACGGCGCCGAACGCGGCGTACGACCCGAAGGCACAGACCGACCCCTTCGTCCTCGGCGCGACCGGGTACGACCCGAGCCTGGGCACCCTCCTCATGCAGGGGGTGGCCGTCCAGTGATCTCCTCGCGCACCAAGAAGCAGCTGCTCGTCTTCGTGTTCATCACCCTGGTCGGGGTGTCCTATGTCGGCGCGCGGTATGCCCGGCTGGATCGGCTGGTCTATGACTCGTCGTACCAGGTCAATGCGCAGTTCGCGCAGTCCGGCGGGATCTTCATCGGCGCCGAGGTGACCTATCGGGGTCTGCGGGTCGGTCAGGTCTCGGACATGAAGCTGACCCGCGATGGTGTCGACGTGGTGTTGAGCATCGACAAGGGTCGCGACCGGATCCCGGCCGACACGTTGGCGCTGGTCGGCGAACAAGTCCGCGGTCGGTGAGCAGTACGTCGATCTCGAGCCGCGCACCGATGCGGCGCCGTTCCTGCACGACAACTCGACGATCAGCACGCCGAACACCCAGGTGCCGGTCTCGACGACGCGAGATCTTGACCAACGTCGACCGGTTCGTGAACTCGGTGCCCCAGGACGACCTGCGCACCGTGGTCTCCGAGCTCGGTGCCGGCTTCAAGGGCTCCGGTGAGGACCTGGCCCAGATCATCGACACCTCCGACAGCTTCATCAAGGCGGCGAACGAGAACTTCGACGTCACCACCGCGCTGATCCGGGACTCCAACACGGTGCTGCGTACGCAGTCGGACAAGGGGTCGGCGATCCGGAGCTTCGCCCAGAACCTGGCGTTGTTCTCCGGTGTGATCGCCGACAACGACCAGTCGCTGCGTGCGCTGATCGACAACGGGTCGGCGACGGCCAATGAGCTGCGCACGTTCCTGGAGGAGAACCAGGTCGACCTCGGTGGCCTGATCAACAACCTGGTCACCACCGGTCAGGTGGTGGTCAAGCACCTGGCCGGGATCCGGCAGATCCTGGTGCTCTACCCCTACGAGGTCGCCGGCGGGATGGACCGTGGCGGCGAAGAGCGCCGAGGGCTACAACGCCCGGTTCGGCCTGATCCTGAACCAGATCCCGGGCATCTGCGACAAGGGCTACGACCCGAAGGAGTGGCGCTCGCCGCTCGAGCAGGGCGACAAGGCGATGGACATGGACGCCCACTGCGCGGAGCCGGCCAGCAAGACCAACGCGCGTGGCGCGCAGAACGCCCCCGCGCCGGTGCGGCGTACCGCTCCGGGACCGCGCCGGTCGCCACGTACGATCTGAGCACGGGCACGACGACCTGGAACGACCAGCCGTCCGCGTCGAACGTCGTCTACGACGGCGGCGCAGCCCGGGTTTACGGGGAGGACTCGTGGATGTCGTTGCTGTTGCAGCCGGTGATGTGATCGCTTGACCCAGCCAACCACCCGGGACACCGGGAGCTTGATCGCGCTCGTCCTCATCGTGGTCACCGCGCTCAGCCTGCTGCTGGCAGGCGCGCTGCTCTACCGCTCCTCGCACCTCACCGACTCGCCGTTCAGCTTGTCCAACAGCGGTCAGGAGATCCCGTCGGGCACCGAGCAGCACAAGGTCGTCGCCGTGGCCGAGCAGTTCTGCCTGCGGGTGGACGCGTTCGACGGTGACCACCCCGACGAGTACCAGAAGTCCGTCACCGAGATGCTCACGACGAAGTACAAGAAGGCGTTCGCCACCGAGTTCGCCGCCATCCAGCAGCTCGGCGTCCAGAAGGGCCAGACCAGCAAGGGCACGATCGTCGCGAGCGGTCTGGGCTCCCTCGACACCGACAGCGCGACCGTGCTTGTCGTGCACGACAACACGATCACCTCCACCGCCGGCACCACCCAGCGGCACTCGCGGTGGACCGTCCAGCTCGACAAGGTCGACGGCAGATGGCTCGTCGACGACTTCACCCCGGTGAGCTGAGGACGATGACCGGCAACCAGACTCCCAACCCCACCTGGTACGACATCCTCGGTGTCGCGCCCGACGCGAGCCCCGACCAGGTCAAGGCCGCCTGGCGCGCCGCCACGGACAAGTTCGAGCCGGGCTCGGGGACCAGCCAGTTCCGGCTCTTCAACGAGGCGGCCGACGTGCTGCTCGACCCCGAGCGGCGAGCAGCGTACGACGCCGAGCTCGGGATCGACGAGCCCGCGGTCGTGCTCGTGAAGCCGGCGCCCGTCACCTCCGTCGAGGCCGAGGACGAGACCGAGGCCGAGGGTGAGCCCGAGCCCGCCCCGGACCCGGCAGTGGACCCGGCCGTGGACCCGGCAGTGGACCCGGCGACGGCAGGGCTCTGGGCGACGCTGCGCGCCAGCCTGGCGGCGAACCTGCGCTGGATCGCGCTCGTGTGCGTGCCGCTCCTCCTCGTCGGTGTGGCGGTCAGCGTCGTCACGGTGTTCGGCGCGCACGTCGGCGGGGTCGACGTGGAAGGGATCAGGCCGCAGGTCCAGGCGTTCGACGCCGGGCCGGCGGCCGCCGCGGCCGCCGAACGAGCGCTGAAGCCGGTGCTGTCCTACGACTACCGGCACATGGAGACCGACCGCGACCGCGCCGCCCAGTACCTGACCCCGGCGTACCGCAAGGACTACCTGAAGAACTTCAACGACCTGCTCATCGCCGGACCGGACGGGGGGCCCGGACCTGCCGTGAAGACCAAGGCCGTGGTCACCGCGGAGGTGCTCGACACGGGGGTCGTCGACGCCGAGCCAGGTCGCGTCCGTGTGATCGCGTTCCTCAACCAGTCCTCGGTCAAGGGCGACGCCAGCCCGACGATCCTGCAGAACCGGCTGGTCGTGACCATGGTCCACCGCGGCAGCTCGTGGCTGATCGACAAGATCACCAGCTACTGATCCACCGGACTCCGTCCACCGGCCACGGCGAGGTGCTTGACCTGGTGCCCTCGTCGGTTCATGCTTGCGCCATCAACACGTGATCGGCACGCAAGCGTCCGAATTGCGCGGTTGTGTTTTCGTATGCCCGTCGGGTATCGTTCCTCTTTGCGTCTGCCCTCAAATGCACTCTCGCCTGTCCGGTGGCCGGTTTGTGGTCGGCTGACGCGTGTCAATCTGTGCCTCGGAAGGACCTCCACTCTTGGCCGCCTCGCGCAGCAAGAACAGCAAGACCCAGAGTCCCCGCCGCATCTCCTTCGCCAAGATCTCCGAACCTCTCGAGGTTCCGCAGCTGCTTGCGCTCCAGACCGACAGCTTCGACTGGCTGATCGGCGACGAGAAGTGGGCCGCCAAGGTGGCGGAAGCCAATGCAAAGGGCGAAGAGCTCTCGACCAAGTCGGGACTCCACGAGATCTTCGAGGAGATCTCCCCGATCGAAGACTTCTCCGAGACGATGTCGCTCTCGTTCGAGAACCCCGTCTTCCTCGACCCCAAGTACACCGAGGAGGAGTGCAAGGAGAAGGACTTCACCTACTCCCGCCCGCTCTACGTCTCGGCGGAGTTCACCAACGGCGAGACCGGGGAGATCAAGGGCCAGACGGTCTTCATGGGTGACTTCCCGATGATGACCCGCAAGGGCACCTTCATCATCAACGGCACCGAGCGTGTCGTGGTCTCCCAGCTGGTCCGCTCCCCGGGCGTCTACTTCGAGCGCACCGCGGACAAGACCTCCGACAAGGACATCTTCACCGCCAAGGTGATCCCGTCCCGGGGCGCCTGGCTCGAGTTCGAGATCGACAAGCGCGACATGGTCGGCGTCCGTCTCGACCGCAAGCGCAAGCAGAACGTCACGGTGCTGCTCAAGGCACTCGGCTGGTCCGAGGAGCAGATCCGCGAGGAGTTCGGCGAGTACGAGTCGATGATGCTCACCCTGGAGAAGGACCACACCACCACCCAGGACGAGGCGCTGCTCGACATCTACCGCAAGCTGCGTCCGGGCGAGCCGCCCACGCGTGAGGCTGCGCAGACGCTGCTGCAGAACTACTACTTCAACCCCAAGCGCTACGACCTGGCCAAGGTCGGTCGCTACAAGATCAACAAGAAGCTCGGCACCCACGAGGCCTTCGACCAGCAGACGCTGACCGTCGACGACATCGTGGCGACGATCCGCTTCATCGTCGAGCTGCACGCCGGCAAGGACACCCTGGTCGACGCGAAGGGCAAGCCGGTCAAGGACGCCCACGGCGACCAGATCGAGGTCCGCCCCGACGACATCGACCACTTCGGCAACCGCCGGATGCGCACGGTCGGTGAGCTGATCCAGAACCAGCTGCGCACCGGGCTGGCCCGCATGGAGCGGGTCGTGCGCGAGCGGATGACGACCCAGGACGTCGAGGCGATCACCCCGCAGTCCCTGATCAACATCCGGCCGGTGGTGGCGGCGCTGAAGGAGTTCTTCGGCACCTCCCAGCTCTCGCAGTTCATGGACCAGACCAACCCGATCGCCGGTCTGACCCACAAGCGGCGTCTCTCCGCGCTCGGCCCGGGCGGTATCTCCCGTGACCGCGCGCAGATGGACGTGCGCGACGTGCACCCCTCGCACTACGGCCGGATGTGCCCGATCGAGACGCCGGAAGGCCCGAACATCGGTCTGATCGGCTCGCTCGCGTCGTACGGGCGGATCAACCCGTTCGGCTTCGTCGAGACGCCGTACCGCGTGGTCAAGAAGGGTCGCGTCACCGACGAGATCCACCACCTGACCGCCGACGAGGAGGACTCGAAGGTCATCGCCCAGGCAAACGCCGTGATCGATGCCAAGGGCAACTTCATCGACGACCGGGTGCTGGTCCGCACGCGCGGCGGTGAGACCGTCGACATCCCGCGCGACGAGGTCGAGTACATGGACGTCTCGCCGCGCCAGATGGTGTCGGTCGCGACAGCGCTGATCCCGTTCCTCGAGCACGACGACGCCAACCGCGCGCTCATGGGCGCCAACATGCAGCGCCAGGCCGTGCCGCTGATCACGCAGCGACGCGCCGCTGGTCGGCACCGGCATGGAGTACCGCGCGGCGGTCGACGCGGGTGACGTGGTCACCTCCGACGTCGCCGGCGTGGTCAAGGAGGTCTCGGCCGACGAGATCGTCGATGATGACCGACGACGGCGGCAACAAGTCCGTCCGGCTGCAGAAGTTCAAGCGGTCCAACCAGGGCACCTGCATCAACCAGCGTCCGCTGGTCGCGGAGGGTGACCGCGTCGAGGTCGGGTCGCCGATCGCCGACGGGCCGTGCACCGACGAGGGCGAGATGGCGCTGGGCACCAACCTGCTGGTCGCGTTCATGCCGTGGCAGGGCCACAACTACGAGGACGCCATCATCCTCAGCCCAGCGCCTGGTCCAGGAGGACGTCCTCACCTCGATCCACATCGAGGAGCACGAGGTCGACGCCCGCGACACCAAGCTGGGCCCGGAGGAGATCACCCGCGACATCCCGAACGTCGGCGACGAGCTCCTCGCCGACCTCGACGAGCGCGGCATCATCCGCGTCGGCGCGGAGGTCACCACCGGTGACATCCTCGTCGGCAAGGTGACGCCGAAGGGCGAGACCGAGCTGACCCCCGAGGAGCGGCTGCTCCGCGCGATCTTCGGTGAGAAGGCGCGCGAGGTGCGCGACACCTCGATGAAGGTCCCGCACGGTGAGTCCGGCACGGTCATCGGCGTCCGCGAGTTCAATCGTGAGGACGGCGACGAGCTGCCGCCGGGTGTCAACCAGCTGGTCCGCGTCTACGTCGCCCAGAAGCGGAAGATCTCCGTCGGTGACAAGCTCGCCGGCCGTCACGGCAACAAGGGCGTGATCTCGAAGATCCTCCCGGTCGAGGACATGCCGTTCCTCGAGGACGGCACCCCGGTCGACGTCGTGCTCAACCCGCTCGGTGTGCCGGGCCGGATGAACATCGGCCAGATCCTGGAGATCCACCTCGGCTGGCTGGCGCAAGACGGCTGGCACGTCGAGGACTCGGTCAAGGCCGAGTGGGCCGAAGCGGCTCCGATCCATCGGTGCCGCGGACGCCGAGCCGCGCACGCAGCGTCGCGACCCCGGTCTTCGACGGCGCGCGCGAGGACGAGATCGTCGGTCTGCTCGGTTCGACCCTGCCGACCCGCGACGGCGTCCGGCTCGTCGGCGAGAGCGGCAAGGCCCGGCTCTTCGACGGACGCTCCGGCGAGCCGTTCCCGGACCCGGTCTCGGTCGGCTACATGTACATCCTCAAGCTCCACCACCTGGTCGACGACAAGATCCACGCGCGCTCGACCGGCCCGTACTCGATGATCACCCAGCAGCCGCTCGGCGGTAAGGCCCAGTTCGGTGGCCAGCGCTTCGGTGAGATGGAGGTCTGGGCGATGGAGGCGTACGGCGCTGCCTACGCGCTCCAGGAGCTGTTGACGATCAAGTCCGACGACGTGCCGGGTCGCGTCAAGGTCTACGAGGCGATCGTCAAGGGCGAGAACATCCCCGACTCCGGCATCCCGGAGTCGTTCAAGGTGCTCATCAAGGAGATGCAGTCGCTCTGCCTCAACGTCGAGGTGCTGTCCCAGGACGGCTCCGCGATCGAGATGCGCGATGCGGAGGAGGACGTCTTCCGTGCCGCCGAGGAGCTCGGCATCGACCTGTCGCGTCGCGAGCCCAGCAGCGTCGAAGAAGTCTGAGGCGATGCGGCGCCCCCACCGGGGCGCCGCACCCTCGGTCCTGATCATGAGATTTCAGAACTAACGAAGGACGACAGCCACCGTGCTCGACGTGAATTTCTTCGACCAGCTCCAGATCGGCCTGGCCACCGCCGACGACATCCGTCACGTGGAGCCACGGCGAGGTCAAGAAGCCGGAAACCATCAACTACCGCACGCTCAAGCCCGAGCGTGACGGGCTCTTCTGCGAGAAGATCTTCGGTCCCACCCGGGACTGGGAGTGCTACTGCGGAAAGTACAAGCGGGTGCGCTTCAAGGGCATCATCTGCGAGCGCTGCGGCGTCGAGGTGACCCGCTCCAAGGTCCGTCGCGAGCGGATGGGCCACATCGAGCTGGCCGCCCCGGTCACCCACATCTGGTACTTCAAGGGCGTCCCGAGCCGGCTGGGCTACCTGCTCGACCTGGCGCCGAAGGACCTCGAGAAGGTCATCTACTTCGCGGCGTACATGATCACCCAGGTCGACGAGGACGCGCGCCACAAGGACCTGACCGAGCTCGAGGGCAAGATCGGGCTGCAGCGCAAGAGCATCGAGAGCCGCCGCGACAACCAGATCGAGGAGCGCTCCAAGAAGCTCGAGAGCGACCTCGCCGAGCTCGAGGCCGAGGGCGCCAAGGCCGACGCTCGCCGCAAGGTCAAGGACGGCGCCGAGCGCGAGATGAAGCAGGTCCGCGACCGGGCCCAGCGCGAGCTGGACCGGCTCGAGGAGGTCTGGAGCACGTTCAAGAGCCTGAAGGTCCAGGACCTGATGGGCGACGAGCTGCTCTACCGCGAGATGAAGAACTGGTTCGGCAAGTACTTCGAGGGCTACATGGGCGCCACCGCGATCCAGAAGCGCCTCGAGACCTTCGACATCGAGGCCGAGGTCGAGGCGCTCCGCGACGTGATCGCGAACGGCAAGGGCCAGCGCAAGGTCCGTGCCCTCAAGCGGCTGAAGGTCGTCGACGCGTTCCGCAAGACCAACAACAGCCCGCTCGGCATGGTCCTCGACGCCGTCCCGGTCATCCCGCCGGACCTGCGCCCGATGGTTCAGCTCGACGGTGGCCGGTTCGCGACCTCCGACCTGAACGACCTCTACCGCCGGGTGATCAACCGGAACAACCGCCTCAAGCGGCTGCTCGACCTGGGCGCTCCGGAGATCATCGTCAACAACGAGAAGC
Source organism: uncultured Actinomycetota bacterium (assembly GCA_963805425.1). Lineage (GTDB taxonomy): Bacteria > Actinomycetota > Actinomycetes > Propionibacteriales > Nocardioidaceae > Marmoricola. The sequence continues at coordinate 636,776 of CAWDUF010000001.1, forward strand.
GGATGCTCCAGGAGGCCGTCGACTCGCTGTTCGACAACGGTCGCCGTGGTCGTCCGGTCACCGGCCCGGGCAACCGGCCGCTGAAGTCGCTCTCGGACATGCTCAAGGGCAAGCAGGGTCGCTTCCGCCAGAACCTCCTCGGCAAGCGCGTCGACTACTCGGGCCGCTCGGTCATCGTGGTCGGCCCGCAGCTGAAGCTGCACCAGTGCGGTCTGCCGAAGTACATGGCGATCGAGCTGTTCAAGCCGTTCGTGATGAAGCGTCTGGTCGACCTGTCGCACGCGCAGAACATCAAGTCGGCCAAGCGCATGGTCGAGCGCGCCGTGCGTCCCGAGGTCTGGGACGTGCTGGAGGAGGTCATCGCGGAGCACCCGGTGCTGCTGAACCGGGCGCCCACGCTGCACCGCCTCGGCATCCAGGCCTTCGAGCCGCAGCTGATCGAGGGCAAGGCGATCCAGATCCACCCGCTGGTCTGCACGGCGTTCAACGCCGACTTCGACGGCGACCAGATGGCGGTGCACCTGCCGCTGTCCGCCGAGGCCCAGGCCGAGGCCCGGATCCTGATGCTGTCGACGAACAACATCTTGAAGCCGTCGGACGGTCGCCCGGTGACCATGCCGACGCAGGACATGATCATCGGCATCTACTTCCTCACCCGTGAGCGCGCCGGCGAGTCCGGCGAGGGACGGGCGTTCTCGTCGACCGGCGAGGCGATCATGGCCTTCGACAAGGGCGAGATCACGCTCCAGTCGAAGATCCGGATCCGGCTCACCGGCGTCGTGCCCCCGGAGGCTCAGCGGTCCGAGGACTGGGTGGAGGGTGACCCGGTCATCCTCGAGACCACCCTGGGCCGGGCGCTGTTCAACGAGGCGCTGCCGGCCGACTACGCCTACGTCGACTACGAGGTCGGCAAGAACCAGCTCGGCGTCATCGTGAACAACCTCGCCGAGCGGTACTCCAAGGTCGAGGTCGCGCACTCGCTGGACGCGCTCAAGGACGCCGGGTTCGCCTGGGCCACCCGCTCGGGCGTGACGGTCTCCATCGAGGACGTCGTGTCGCCGGACTCCAAGGCCCAGATCCTGGAGAAGTACGACGACCAGGCGGCCAAGGTCCAAAAGCAGTTCGACCGCGGTCTGATCACCGACGACGAGCGCCGTCAGGAGCTCATCGAGATCTGGACCCAGGCGTCGAACGAGGTCGCGAAGGCGATGGAGGGCAACTTCGACAAGGACAACCCGATCTTCATGATGGTGAGCTCGGGTGCTCGCGGTAACTGGATGCAGGTCCGGCAGATCGCGGCGATGCGTGGCCTGGTGGCGAACCCGAAGGGCGACATCATCCCGCGGCCGATCAAGTCGAACTTCCGCGAGGGTCTGTCGGTGCTGGAGTACTTCATCTCCACCCACGGCGCCCGCAAGGGTCTGGCCGACACCGCGCTGCGGACGGCCGACTCCGGCTACCTCACCCGGCGCCTGGTCGACGTCTCGCAGGACGTGATCATCCGCGAGGACGACTGCGGCACCGAGCGCGGCATGAGCAAGGTGATCGGCATCCGCGGTGAGGACGGCGTCGTGCGCAAGCACGACAACTGGGACACCGCGGCCTACGCCCGCAACGCGGCGGTCGACATCCTGCACCCGGAGACCGGCAAGGTGGTGGTCGCTGCCGGCGAGGACCTCGGCGACGTGCAGGTCAACGCGATGGTCGAGGCCGGCATCGAGGACGTCAAGGTCCGCTCGGTGCTGACCTGTGACGCCAAGACCGGCACGTGTGCGAAGTGCTACGGCCGCTCACTGGCCACCGGCAAGCTGGTGGACATCGGTGAGGCTGTCGGCATCATCGCCGCGCAGTCGATCGGTGAGCCCGGCACGCAGCTGACGATGCGTACCTTCCACACCGGTGGCGTCGCCTCGGCCGACGACATCACGCAGGGTCTGCCCCGCGTGGTGGAGCTGTTCGAGGCCCGTCAGCCCAAGGGTCGGGCCCCGATCTCCGAGGCGTCCGGTCGGGTCGAGATCGAGGACACCGACAAGGCGCGGAAGGTCATCGTCACCCCCGACGACGGCTCGGACGTCCAGGAGTACCCCGTCAGCAAGCGGTCCCGCCTGCTGGTCGCCGACGGCGACCACGTCGAGGTCGGCGAGCAGCTCACCCAGGGCACCCCGGACCCCAAGGAGGTGCTGCGTGTCCTCGGCGTCCGGAAGGCCCAGGAGCACCTGGTGGCCGAGGTCCAGCAGGTGTACCGCAGCCAGGGCGTGTCGATCCACGACAAGCACATCGAGATCATCGTGCGGCAGATGCTGCGCCGGGTCACGGTGATCGAGTCGGGCGACACCAACCTGCTGCCGTCCGACCTGGTCGATCGGGTGCTGTACGAAGCCGAGAACCGGCGCGTGGTCACCGAGGGCGGCAAGCCGGCCTCGGGTCGCGCCGAGCTGATGGGCATCACGAAGGCCTCGCTGGCGACCGAGTCGTGGTTGTCCGCGGCGTCGTTCCAGGAGACCACCCGGGTGCTCACCGACGCGGCGATCAACGGCAAGTCCGACTCGTTGCGCGGCCTGAAGGAGAACGTGATCATCGGCAAGCTGATCCCGGCGGGCACCGGCCTCGAGCGGTACCGCAACATCCGGGTGGAGCCGACCGAGGAGGCCCGCGCCGCGGCGTACTCCGTCACCGGCTACGACTCCTACGGCAGCTACGACTTCGGGTCGCCCACCGGCCAGACCGTGGCTCTGGACGACTTCGACTTCGGTTCCTACCAGAACTGAGAGCGGCCTCGTCACCGTTCGACGGCCCCCAGCCATGAAGGCTGGGGGCCGTCGGCCTTTCGGTGGCACGGTTCAGGAGTCGGGTCGCGGGCCGATCGCGTCGCGCAAGTGGACCGAGGGTAAGTGCGCCTGCCGGCCCACGTCGGCATTCGAGCAGCTGGCTGAGACAATGGGGTCATGACGTCCGCCCCTCCCGCCCGCACCGACGTGCTCGTGGTCGGGGCCGGCCCGGCAGGCTCGGCTGCGGCGGCGTGGGCGGCGCGCAGCGGACGCGACACCGTGCTGGTCGACGCAGCGGTGTTCCCCCGCGACAAGACCTGCGGCGACGGGCTCACGCCGCGGGCGATCGCCGAGCTGGACCTGCTCGGGCTCGACGACTGGGTGCGCGCCCACACCGTGAACCACGGGCTCCGGGCCCACGGCTTCGGCCAGACCCTGCTGCTCCCGTGGCCCGGACGAGGAAGGTCGGGCACGGGGCTGCCGGCGTACGGATCCGCCGTGGCGCGGACCGAGCTCGACGACCACCTCCGCACGACCGCGATCAAGGCCGGAGCGATCGGGATCGACGGTGCTCGCGCGGTCGACGTGACCCTCGAGGCCGGCCGGGTCTCGTCGGTGCAGTTCGAGTCGGACGGTGAGACCTTCGAGCTCGGTTGCAAGCGGCTGATCGTCGCCGACGGAGTACGCTCACCGGTCGGCAAGATGCTCGGCCGCACCTGGCACCGCGAGACCGTGTACGGCGTCGCCGGTCGCTCGTACGTCGACTCGGGGATGTCCGACGACCCCTGGATCAGCTCACACCTGGAGCTGCGCGGCGAGAGCGGCGAGATCCTGTCCGGCTACGGCTGGATCTTCCCCCTGGGCGACGGCTCGGTGAACATCGGTGTCGGCACCCTGGCGACCGCCACGCGTCCTGCCGAGGTGGCGCTGCGGCCGCTGATGCGGCACTACGCCGAGCAGCGGCGCGAGGACTTCGAGCTCTCCGGTGACCTGCGGATGCCGACCTCGGCAATGCTGCCGATGGGAGGAGCGGTCTCCCACGTGGCCGGCCCGAACTGGGCGTTGATCGGCGACGCCGCGGCGTGCGTCAACCCGCTCAACGGCGAAGGGATCGACTACGGACTCGAGACCGGCCGGCTGGTCGCCGACGTGCTCGACGAGGACCTCTCCCTGGTGTGGCCGGCGCTCCTCAGGGAGCACTACGGCGAGGCGTTCTCGATCGCCCGCCGGCTCGCCGGTCTGGTCACCGTGCCCCGGCTGCTGCCGACCCTCGGCCCTGCGGGGATGCGCTCGGACTGGCTGATGACGCTGGCGCTGCGCTGGATGGGGAACCTGGTGACCGACGAGGACCGCGACCGCGCGGCCCGGGTCTGGCGCTGGGCCGGGCGCCGGTCGGTGCGCCTGGACGCACGGCCGCCGTTCAGCTCGACCAGCGCCCGGTGTCGACGCTCGAGCCAGCCGATCGGGTCCACCAGCACGCCGAGCACGCGGGCGACCGGCGGCGCGGCCAGCAGCAAAGCCAGGGACACGGCGGCGGAGGTCGTGATGACGAACGACGTCACCACGTGCTGGTCGGCCCAGTCGGGGAAGCCCTGGTACCGCGCCGAGAGCACGAAGAAGCCGTGGAACAGGTAGACCACCAAGGTGGCGGCTCCCAGGGTCGAGAACCAGGTGCGTGCCCGCGGCACCAGTGCGAAGCACGACACCGCGCCGACGAGGCCGACGCACAGCAGCACCGAGCGGATCGCGGCCGCCTGCAGGTTGTTGGGGTCGAGCGCGTCGTACCGGCTCCGGTAGTAGTACCACTCGGTTGCGATCCAGCTGTCGGTGAACCGTGTGAACACCACGACGACGACGACACCGGCGAGGGCGAGCGGCACGGCTCGTCGCGTCCTGACCAGGCTCCACTCGCGTTCGCCCAGGGTCAGGCCGAGCACGAAGAACGGCAGCAGCCCGAGGATCCTGGCCAGGTCGAGGATGTTGCCGGCGTACAGACCGGCGCCGAGGCTGATCGCCACTGCCAGCGTGAGAGCGGCGGCCCGCGGCAGCCGGAGGAAGGCAGGTGCCATCAGCCGCCAGAAGAAGAGTGCCGAGAGGTACCACATCGGCCAGTGCGGGTCCGCGAACAGGTCGTCGAGCGTGACCCCGCCGACGCGGTAGCGGAACCACGCCAGCGCGGCCTCGAAGACGACGTACGGGACCGCGACCGTGCGCACCAGCGCCCACAGCTTCGCCGGGGTCCAGGCGAACGTGCGCGACAGGTAGCCGGTGATGATCACGAACGCCGGGATGTGCCAGGCGTAGAGGGCGTCGTAGGCCCAGTCCTTGCCGGTGTTCTGGGGGAGGAGCGTCCACGAGTGCCCGACCACGACGAGGGTGACCAGGACCATCTTGATGTTGTCGAACCACGGATCGCGTGCTCGTGCGGACCGCTGTCCGGACGGCTCCGTCGGCCCGGCCGGCTCTGGCGCGGGCTCGGCCCCGGTTGCGGGCGCAACGACGGTGCGGCTGCGTAGAGTCGGCACGTGTCGGACGTACCCGTTCCCGAGTCAGGTGATGCGCCGGGAAGACGTGACCTGCGTCGCCAGCGGGTCGCGGCTTACGCCGTGATCCTGCGGGACGACCGGATGCTGCTCGCGCGGCTCGCGCCGTACCTGGCGCCGACCGAGCGCTGGACCCTCCCCGGCGGCGGGATCTACTTCGGGGAGCACCCCCGCGACGCCGTGGTGCGCGAGGTCTACGAGGAGACCGGGCTGCACGTCCAGGTCGGGGAGCACGCCTGGATCGACTCCGCTCTCATCGCCGGGGGCAACGACGGCGGGGAGCGCCACGCCGTCCGGATCGTGTACGACGGGTGGGTCGGCGCGGACGCTCCCGAGCCCCGGGTGATCGAGACGGACGGCTCGACCGTCGACGCGCGCTGGCACCTGCTCGACGACGTGCTCAGCGGCAGCGTCCCGGCCGTGCAGATGGTGCGCGACGCCCTCGAGGCGCACCTGCCGGCGAAGCGGCAGCGGCTGGCGGCCAAGGCGCTGATCCGGCGAGGCGACCGGATCCTGCTCGCCCGGCTCTCCGTACACGCCGTCGAGACCGGCCACTGGACGCTTCCCGGCGGCGGGGTCGACCACGGGGAGTCGCCGGAGACGGCGCTCGTGCGCGAGATCGACGAGGAGGCCGGGCTGACCCCGACGGTCAGGAACCTCCTGGGCGTCCATGATGCGCACCTCGCCGGCAACGCCCCGGACGGTCGTCGCGAGGACTTCCACGCCGTGAACCTCGTCTACGCCGCCGATGTGCCCGACGGTGTCGAGCCGCTGGTGCGTGAGGTCGACGGCACCACCGACGCGGTCGACTGGATCGCTGTCGCCGACATCACGGCGGGCGTGGTCCCGGTCACCGAGCTCGTCCGCTTCGCGCTGGCACTGGATTGACGGGCGCGCCGAGGCACTAACGTTCGTGCCATGGACCGCGAGACCGTCTTCACCTACGGGGCGCCCGGGCTCAAGTTCGGGGTGGGAGCGTCCGACGAGATCGGCTTCGACCTCAGCCAGTACGACGTCCGCCGCGTCCTGGTCATCACCGACCCGGGTGTCGCGGCCACCGGTCATCCGCAGCGGGTCGCGGACCAGATGGCGCACTTCGGGATCGAGGCGGAGGTCTTCGAGGGCGTCCACGTCGAGCCCACGGACGCCAGCTTCGAGGCCGCGATCGCGCACGCGCGGGACACAGGACCGTGGGACGCGTTCGTCGCGGTCGGCGGAGGCTCCTCGATCGACACCGCGAAGGCGGTCAACCTGCTCACCACGAACGACGGCGAGCTGATGGACTACGTCAACGCGCCGGTGGCGGCGGGCGCGGGCGCCGCGTCAGCCGCTCAAGCCGCTGGTGGCCGTGCCGACGACGACCGGCACCGGCGCCGAGTCGACCACCATCTGCGTGCTCGACGTGCTCGCGCTCAAGGTCAAGACCGGGATCAGCCACGCACGGCTGCGCCCGACGCTGGCCGTCGTCGACCCCGCCCTCACGCTGACGCAGCCGGCCGGCGTCACCGCCGCCGCCGGCATGGACATCCTCTGTCACGCGCTGGAGAGCTACACGGCCCGGCCCTACACGTCCTACGACCGCAAGCTGCCGGAGCAGCGGGTCCCGTACTGCGGCGCGAACCCGATCTCGGACATGTGGTCCGAGCAGGCGATGACGCTGCTCGCCGGAGCGTTCCGTCGTGCGGTCCACGACGGCGACGACGCCGAGGCCCGCGGTCAGATGGCGCTCGCGGCGACGATGGCCGGGCTCGGGTTCGGCAACGCCGGTGTGCACGTGCCGCACGCGAACGCCTACCCGATCGCTGGCCGGGTCCGTGACTTCCACCCGGACGGCTACCCCGTCGAGGAGCCGCTCGTGCCGCACGGCATGGCCGTCTCGCTGACCGCGCCCGAGGCGTTCCGGTGGACCTTCGAGTCCGATCCGGCCCGTCACCTCAGGGCTGCCTCTCTGCTCGGGCCCGGCCACGAGTACGACGGTCCGGACGCCCTGCCCGGCGTCCTCGCCGACCTGATGCGCGACATCGCCATCCCGAACGGGCTCGCCGCGGTCGGCTACGGCAAGGACGACGTCGACGACCTGGTCGAGGGCGCCATGAAGCAGCAGCGGCTGCTGGCGACCGCGCCGCGCGAGGTCACGCGAGGAGGATGCCGCCGGGATCCTGGAGCGTTCGCTGGAGCTCTGGTGAGCTGACCTGACCGACGCCCTGCGGCAGGCAGGACTCGACGTCGACGACTCGGCGCTCGCTCGCTCCCTGTACGCCAGCGACGCCTCGCTCTACCGGATCCCCCCGGAGGTCGTCGTCCGGCCCCGGGACGGCGACGACGTGCTGGCCGTGCTCGCGGTGGCCCGCGAGTCGGGCACCCCGGTCACGATGCGGGGCGCCGGCACCTCGATCGCCGGCAACGCGGTCGGGCCGGGCATCGTGGTCGACACCAGCCGGCACCTCAACCGGCTGTTGTCGGTCGACACCGAGAGCTGCACCGCGACCGTCCAGCCGGGCCTCGTGCACGCGGCGCTCCAGGCGCAGGTGCTCGGCCACGGCCTGCGCTTCGGACCGGATCCGTCGACGCACACCCGCTGCACGATCGGCGGGATGATCGGCAACAACGCGTGCGGCTCGCGAGCGCTCGGATACGGGCGCACCGCCGACAACGTCGAGCGCGCTGAAGGTGGCCCTCGCGGACGGTTCGACGGTCGTGGTCGGTGACGGCCAGCCGGTCGACCACCCGGCCCTCACCGCCCTCGGCGACCTTGCCGACGAGCACCTGGCGCTGGTCCGCACCGAGTTCGGCCGCTTCGGCCGGCAGGTCTCGGGGTACTCCCTCGAGCACCTGCTGCCCGAGCACGGTCGTCGCCTCGACCGCTTCCTGGTCGGCACCGAGGGCACCCTGGCCGTCGTCCTCGAGGCGACGATGCGCCTGGTCGAGGACGCACCGTTCCGGGGGCTCGCCCTGCTCGGGTACGCCGACATGTTCGCCGCGGCGGACGCCGTGCCCGCGCTGCTGCCCGACCACGGACTGGCTGCGCTGGAAGGCCTCGACCACCGGATCACCGACCTCGTCGCGGGTGCCCCCGAGCTCCCGCCCGGCACCGGCTGGCTGTTCGCCGAGGTCACCGGGGGGAGCGAGGCCGAGGTGCGTGCCCGGGCGGAGGCGGTGGCCGCGACGGCCGGTGTCCCCCACCGGGTGGTGACCGACGTCGCCGAGCAGGCTGCGCTGTGGCGCATCCGCGAGGACGGCGCCGGGCTCGCGGCCCGCTCGCTGTCCCGGCCGGCCCATTCCGGGTGGGAGGACGCGGCTGTCCCGCCGGAACGTCTCGGCGCCTACCTCCGCGACTTCGACAGGCTTCTGCGGGACAGCGGGCTCGACGGAGTCCCGTACGGCCACTTCGGCGACGGCTGCGTACACGTGCGCATCGACTTCGAGCTCGCCGACGGCGACGGCCGACGACGGTTCCGCGAGTTCACCGAGGCAGCCGCGGACCTCGTTGCCGGCTACGGCGGATCGATGAGCGGCGAGCACGGCGACGGCCGCGCACGCTCGGAGCTCCTCGGCCGGATGTACTCCGCCGAGGCGGTGGCGCTCATGGGCCGGGTCAAGGACCTGCTCGACCCCCACGACCTGCTGAACCCGGGCGTCCTCGTCCGGCCGGAGCCGCTCGATGCGTCCGTGCGGCTGGCGACCCCGGCCAGCGGCCCGCTCGCGGAGCTGTTCGGCGAGGTGCACCGGTGCACGGGCGTCGGCAAGTGCGTCGCCGACAACACCTCGACCGGTGGGGTGATGTGCCCGTCGTACGTCGCGACCCGGGACGAGAAGGACTCGACTCGCGGGCGGTCCCGGGTGCTCCAGGACGTCGCGGCCGGCCACTTGCCGTTGACCGACCCGGCGGTCGACGAGGTGCTCGACCTCTGCCTGTCCTGCAAGGGCTGCGCCCGGGACTGCCCGACCGGGGTCGACATGGCCACCTACAAGGCGCACACGCTGCACCACAAGTACGCCGGGAAGCGCCGGCCACGCTCGCACTACGCCCTCGGCCGATTGCCGAAGTGGGCGGCGATGACCCCTCCGCGTGTTGCCAACCGGATGCTGCGGAGCAGGGCGGTCGCAGCCGTGATGAAGAGGGCTGCCGGCATCGACAAGAGGCGCAGCCTGCCCACGTTCAGCGAGCGCTCGCTGCGCCGGTCACCCGAGCTCTCGCAGTGGTCCACCACGTCCGCCCGCCCGGACGTGTGGCTGTGGGCGGACACCTTCACCGACCACTTCGGCGCGCGCATCGGCCAGGCCGCCGTCGAGCTGCTCGCAACCGCCGGCCTGGAGGCGCGCGTCATCCCGGAGCGGGCGTGCTGCGCGCTGACCTGGGTGTCGACCGGGCAGCTCGACCAGGCCCGGCGGATCCTGACGGACACGGTGGCCACGCTGCACCCCTACGTCTCCGGCGGCGTGCCGGTCGTCGGGCTGGAGCCGAGCTGCCTGGCCACGCTGCGCAGCGACGCGGCCGAGCTCGTGGACGATCCGCGCGCCGCCGAGGTCGCGTCCGGCGTCTCGACATTGGCCGAGCTGCTCACGGCCCGCGGCTGGACTCCTCCCGACCTGGCGGGAACCGAGGTCGTGGTCCAGCCGCACTGCCACCAGGCGAGCGTGCTCGGCTTCGCCGACGACCTCGCGCTCCTGGAGGCGGCCGGGGCGACGGTGACCCGGCTCGGCGGGTGCTGCGGGCTGGCCGGCAACTTCGGCATGGAGCAGGGCCACTACGAGACCAGCGTCGCCGTCGCCGAGCACCAGCTGCTGCCGGCCGTCCGCGCGATGGGCCCGGGAGGCGTGGTGCTCGCCGACGGGATGTCGTGCCGCGTGCAGCTGGCCGACCTGGCCGGCGTACGCGCGCTGCACCTGGCAGAGGTGCTGACCGGTCGCCGCTGAGGCATGCTTGCCCCATGGCGGACACGACCCCTGCCCCGAGGAGCATGGCGGTGCCGCTCGGCGCGTTCGCGGTCGGCGCGGTCGTCGCCCTCCTGATCGGCGTCTTCGGCAAGGCGCACGACCCGACGCTCGACGGCACCACGACGCTCGGCTTCGACACGGTGCTCGCGATGAAGGTTGTGGTGACCTCGGTGATCGGCGTCCTCGCGGTGCTCCAGCTGATCGGAGCACTGTGGCTCTACGGCAAGCTCGGCATCACGGCACCGTCGTGGCTGGGCAAGGCGCACCGTGCGTCCGGCACGGTCGCGCTCGTGCTCGCGGTCTTCGTCGCCTACAACTGCCTGTGGGCCCTCGGCCTGGAGAGCGGGACCTACGGCGACGGGGAGAAGGTACCGACCCGCACAGTGCTGCACGGTGTCCTCGGCTGCGCGGTGTTCGGCGCCCTGGTCGTCAAGGTCGTCGCGGTCCGCTCGAGGCGCGCGCCGGGGTGGTTCCTGCCGGTCGCGGGTGGTCTGCTGTTCGCGCTCCTCGTGACCGTCGTGCTGACCTCGGCGGTCTGGTACCTCAACGCGAAGGGCTGGCCGACCTGACGCCGGTCACTGGTACCGGAAGCCGTCGATGAACCGGCGGAACACCCCGCCCTTGCGGGGGAGCGCGGGGGCCGGCGGCGGCGCGGTCGTGCGCCGGGTCGCGATCGGCTGGTCGTAGTCGGTCCGCCGGATCGCGTCGACGATCTGCTCCTCGGTGTAGCTGTCGGAGCCCTCGATCTCGGGGACGAACCCGACCAGGACCCCGTTGCGCATCACCTGCGCCTCCAGCGACGCGGTGCCGTCGGAGTCCCAGGTCGCCTCGCGCCCGTCGGGGAGCCGCACGACCACTCCGAACTGGTAGACGCCCTCGCGCGCGAGGCTGGCGTCGGTGCCGAGCTCGCGCAGGGCGTCGACGACGCGGCGGGCCTTCATCTCTTCCATGGTGCTCTCGAGATTACCCGCGGGGGTCACGGGCGACGCCGGGGCCCCGGCACCCGTTTTGACCCCTGCTCGGGCACCCGGTAATCTCAATCCTTGTGTCTGGGCCCCGCTCAGGCATGTCCGCGTGCCCTCACGGCTGCGCATCACGACCGCACCACCAGCGCCACTGCGAAATCTCTCGAGCAGGCGCTGCGCAACATCGTCGTGCCGGGCAAGGTGCCCGGTACTGAGAGCCGAAACGAAAGG
>CAWDUF010000002.1:0-23692 GCA_963805425.1 uncultured Actinomycetota bacterium
GGCGGTCTGAGCGCAAGCGATGTCGAGTTCATCAGCAGGCTCGAGGCCTACGGGTTGCCCGGGCTGGCCGCAGAGGTGGCCCAGCGCCTGGAGGACAGGACGGCAGCCGACTCGCATGACTTCGTCCGGCGCGATGGGGGTTGGTCGCGGGACGAGGCGGTGGCCACGGACCAGGGGGACCGTGGCCACCGCACCGGCGAGGTGCTCCCGCTGTACGGACAGCGCGTCGTGACCGCCGACGTGTGAGAGGTCGGCCGGCAGGGCCGCAGCCTCTCCCTAGCGTCCCTGTCGGCCACTTCAGGTCGACGGCGTCCTGAACCGGCTCGAGACCGGGTGCCACGATGACCCGATGAGCGTCTCTCCGTCCGTCGTCGTCACCGGAGCCAACGGCTTCGTCGGCTCCCACATCTGCGCCGCGCTCATCGAGCGAGGTGCCGCGGTGCGTGCCGTCGTACGCCGGGCCGGGACTGCTCCCCTGCTCCCGGGCGCCGAGGAGCACGTCGGCGAGTTCGGTGATCCCGCCTTCGCCGCCCGGGTCGTCGCGGGTGCCACCGCGGTGGTCACGACCGTGCACCCGATGGGTGGTGACCGGGCACGGCAGCACCGGGTCTCCGTCGGCGGGACCGCGAGCCTGGCCCGGGCCGCCCGCGACGCCGGGGTCCCACTCCTGGCGCACGTCTCGACCGCAGCCGTCTACGACCGGTCGCCGGGCATCGGCGACGTGGAGGAGTCCTCCGCGCTGGTTGCCGACGACGCCAACGACTACGCGGTCACCAAGCGCGACACCGACCTCGCCCTCAACGAGGTCCACGGGTTGACCCGCGTGCTGCTGCGGCCGCCGGCCATCCTCGGCCCGGGCCCGGGCTCGACGTGGAACACCGTGCGGCCGGCCGAGATGCGGGACATCGAGGCCGAGCGTCACGGCGTACCGGGGCAGACCTTCGCGTGGGTCCACGTCGACGACCTCGCCGCGCTCATCGCCGACGTCGCGACCGGCCGGATCGCTCCGTCTGCCGAGCTCGCGACCGGGCCGGTCGAGGGCGGCTGCACCCCGGTCAACGTGGCCGCCGGACGGGCCACCATCCGTGACTACCTCGGGACGGTCACCTCGGCACTCGGCGTCGACCCGATCTGGGACGACGCCCCGGCGTGGACCGGCCAGATCGTCGCCGCACGCGCGCGCAGCTGGGGCTGGTCACCGACCGTCGAGCTCGCGCAGGCGCTCGCCGAGCTCGACCGCGGGTTGCGCGACTGACGGGTCACTCCTGATCTGGCCGACGGACCTTCGCGCCGAGACCGAAGTCGAGCTCGGTGCGCCGAGGGACGTGCCCGAACTCCTCCTGCGCGCCGCGCCACTCCTGGCCGGCCAGCAGCGCTCCGAGCACTCCGGCCACCAGACCCTGCGCCGCGTCGAGCGCCTCGCCGGGTGTCGAGTACGCACGGATCGTCCGATACGCCTCGTGGTCGCCGACGAGCACTCGGCCGACGAAGCCCCAGTTGTCCGAGGCCGGCGCGGAGTCAACCGTGACGAAGAGCTCGTCCGACATCCAGGTCTCCCCTCACGAAGCCCGCGGCTACTCGGTGGTGCCATGGCCATCATAGGGCTCCCACTGACGTCGGACCGCACTTCTGAGCGCTTCGCGATGCGCTGCGGCACAGGCCGTAGCGTGTCCCCGTGCCCAGCCAGCCGCGTCCCGACGACCTCACCCACAAGCTGCTCGACGCCCAGGTGCGCTTCCACCTGGACCGGCTGTCGGGCGCCGAGCTGGCGACGACGGTCGCCCGGCTCGCCGAGGAGCTGCTGACTGTCGCGGGCCGACACCGCATCGAGGACCTCGTCGACCGGCAGGCGATCAAGGCGATCGTCGTGCGCGCGCTGGCGACCGTGCCCGCCAGCGCAGCGGTGAGTGCGATCGTCGAGCTCGCCACCGATGTCGCTCTCGACGGACCGACCGAGCCGGGCACGCTCGGTGAGGTCGTCGAGCGTGCCCGGGTCGAGGCACTGCTCGACGAGCTGCTCGGCCTCAGCCCGGTGCTCGAGCGGGCGCTGGAGCGGCTGACAGCGAGCCCGTTGGTCGGCACCGCGGCGTCTCGGTTCATGGGGCGCATCGTCGGCGAGGTGCTGCAGGCAAACCGCGCGGTCACCGACAAGGTGCCCGGGCTGGGGGCGCTGATGTCGTTCGGCACCAGCGCGGCCTCGAAGGTCGTCGGTGCGGCCGACAAGCAGTTCGAGGGGCTGATCGGCGACACCGTCGGCAAGGGCGGCACGTTCGCCGTACGCCGGCTCAACAAGATCGTGATCGAGACCCTCCGCGACCCGACCACCCGCGAAGCCGTGCTGCAGGTGTGGGACCTCGTAGCTGCGGAGCCGGTGGTCGGACTCGACCGGTACGCCACCCGTGACGAGGTCACCGGGGTGGTCGACGCCGGCCACGAGCTTGCGATCGCCGCCCTGGCCGGCCAACCGGTGACGCATCTCGTGGAGGTCGTCGTCGATGCGTTCTTCGACCGGTTCGGTGAGCACACCCCGTCCGAGCTGCTCGACGAGCTCGACCTCGGTCATGAGGACGTGGTTGCCGACCTCGCACGGATGGCGCCGGCCGTCCTCGACGCGCTGCGGGACAACGGCGACCTGGAGCGCATCCTCCGTGCCGAGCTCGAGCCGTTCTACACCTCGCCCGAGGTCACAGCCCTTCTGGACGGAGCGTGACGGGCAGGAGCCGGTAGCCGCGCAGGATCCTGGTGGGCCGGCGTACGACGCCGCGCTCGACCCGCAGCTCGGGATACCGCTCGAACAGCGTCCGCAGCCCGACCTCCCCCTCCATCCGCGCCAGCGCCGCACCGAGGCAGTAGTGCCGGCCGGCGGAGAACGAGACGTGGTCGCGGGCGTTCTCGCGGGTGACGTCGAAGCGCTCCGGCTCCGGGAAGACCGCGGGATCGCGGTTGGCTCCTGCGAGCAGGCCCACCATCACCGAGTTGCGTGGGATGCGAACTCCCTCGACCTCGAGGTCGGCCGTCGCCATCCGTCCGGTCAGCAGCACCGGCGGGTCGACCCGCAGCACCTCGTCGACGGCGTTGGACCAGAGCTCTGGACTGTCGGCGAGCAGCTTGCGCTGGCCGGGGTTGGCCGCCAGCTGCGCGATGCCGTTGCCGAGCAGGTTCACCGTGGTCTCGAAACCGGCGGCCAGGACGAGCCCGGCGGTCGCGCGCAGCTCCGCGTCGGTGAGTCCCACGCCGCCCTCCTGCGCCGCGACCAGCTGGCTCAGCAGGTTGTCACCCGGATCCCGGCGCAGGTTGTCGAGGTGCTGACCGAGCCACTCGTCGAACTCGCGCAGCGCCACCTCCACCTGGCGGAACTCCCGCCACGACAGCCCGAGATCGAGGCTCGGAGCCGCTGCGGCGCCGAAGCGCAGCACCAACTCGTGGTCGTGCTCGGGGACGCCGAGGATCTCTGCGATCACGGTGACCGGAAGCAGGCTGCAGTACGTCGAGACCAGGTCGACGGGCTCGGTCGGCTCGATCTCGTCGAGGAGCGCGGCGGCGATCTCCTGGGTGCGGGCGCGCAGCCGCTCGACAGCACGCACGCTGAATACTCGCGAAACCAGCTTGCGGTAGCGGGTGTGGTCGGGAGGCTCGGTCACCAGCAGCGAGGGCGGGGTCAGGGGCCCGAGCGGGGCGTCGGTCATCGCCCAGGTCTGGAGCCGGGCCATCCGGCTCGCGCCGTCTGCCGGCACGAACCCCGAGCTGGCGTCAGGGTCCGAGAGCAACCCCCGGACGGCGGCGTTGTCGACGCTGACCGCGGCGTACTTGCCCCGGTAGAACGCACCGTGGGTCCGCAGCTCGTCGAGGATCGGCTCGAGCTCGGCCAGCCCGCCGCTCTGGGTGGCGACGAACATCCTGCCGTGCAGGTCGCCCTGCTTCGCCGCCCGCCGGAGCAGTGTCCGCGGCAGCGCGTGCCCGAGCGACCACCGCACGGCTGCACGCGCGAGCGGTGCGGGACCGAGCTGGGTCACACCGACCTCCTGGATGACGGGATACCCCTATCTTGCCCGTCCGCCGGATCGCGGCGTGGCGCGGCTCAGGCCGGCGCGACGCGCAACGCCGGGCGCCGCGGAAGGCGCACCGCGGCCGGACCCGCCGCGAGGCGAGTCCGGCCGGATCGGTCAGGCCATCTCGGGGACGTGCAGGTGCGCGTAGGCGAGCTCGAACTCGTGGACGTCGAGGATCTCGCCGCCCGAGTCCGTCGCGGCCCGGGTACGCATCGTGTCCGCTGCCGCGCGGCTGGCCTCCATCGCGGACCGGGACTCCCAGGTGGTGGTCGCACAGCCGAGCCCGGTCGACGGGTTCACCAGCAGGCTGGCGCTGCAGAAGCCCGACGTCCGCTCCAGGTCGGGCAGGATGCCCATCCGGAAGGTGTCGGTCATCGCGTCGAGGTCGCCCTGCAGCCAGCTGACACGACAGCACTCGCCGTGGTGGCTGCGGTGCATGACGGCGATCTCCCACGAGTCGATCTGCATGGATGCCCCGAGGATGTCCTTCCCGCGATCGCGGATCGGTCGCAAGGCGTCGTCGCTGGCGAGCATCTCGGCCTCGCCTGCCCACGAGCTCGTCGCGATGCACTGCCCGGTCTCGCGGTCGACGAGCAGGGAAAGGCCGCGACAGCCCTCGATCTTGTCGAGCATCGGCACGACTTCGTCGAGGACGAACTTGATACCCGTGTCGATGTTGTCGGGCCTGCCATGGAACGTGGTCGAACGTGCGTACACGGCCCGCTCCTCTCTGGGGGACAGGGCAGTGCACCCTCCGGCACTGCCGGTTCCTGCCTGCCTACTCCCCTACCAGCACGTAGGCCATAGCCCGGACCGGAGAATCTCGGGGCATCTGTGCGGACGCCGACCGCGAGCGCTCCTCATCGCTGACGCTGACCACGCTTGCGGCGCCGCAGCGGTCTGCGTTCGGTGCGGTGGCGGCCCGTCTGTGCACCGGACCGCCCTACCTGTGTGTCGGCCCACAGGCGCAGCTGGTCGGCCTCGTCCGGCGCGAAGTCGGCGGCGGTGACGTCGTCACCCGCCACGCGCTTCAGCTGCCTGAGCACGGGGCCAGGTGGGAGGTGCCAGGAGGCCGGACCCGAATCCACGCACCGAGCGTACGTGGGCAAGCGAAGGGGCGGCGGGTCGTCTCACCTCTCCTCGGGCGGGGTCACCGACCCGGTGAGCGTGGCCAGCATCTGCCGGACGTTGCCGAGCTGGGCATTGATGGCCTCGCGTCGCTGGGTCGCCGCGGCCAGCTCCCGGTCGGACTCGGCCCGCAGCCGCGCCGCCGTGCTCTCGGCCTCGCTGACGATCGACGCTGCTTGCTCGTCGGCGGCCTTGACCAGCTCCACGGCATGCCGGCGGGCGTCCGCCTCGGTCTGCTCCGCCTCCGCCCGGGCCGCGTCGAGCGTCTGCCGCGCCTCGTCGAGCCGCTGCTCGACCTCGCTCATCTGGCGCTGGAACTCCTGCTCGGCGGCCTTGCGGCGCGCGGCGAGGGTGTTCTCGAAGTCGGCTGCGGACTGCACGGCCTTGGTGCGCTGGTCCTCGAAGACGGCCTCGGCGTCCTGGATGCGCGCCGACGCGTCTCGCTCGGCGTTGTCAAGGCGCTCGTCGGCAGCCCGGCGCGCGTCCTCGACGGTGCGGGCGGCCTCGGTCTCCGCAGTGCTGCGCGTGTCGGCGGCGTACCTCTCCGCCTCCTCACGGGTCCTGCCGGTCTCCTCGTCGAGGTGCTTGCGTGCCGCCGCGACCTCCGTCTCTGCGACCCGCCGAATCTCGTCGGCCTCCTCCGAGGCCAGCGCAAGGATCTGGCCGACCCGAGCGCCGAGCTGCTCGAAGGTCGGCGTCACGCCGATCGCGGGATCCTCCGGGGCCTGCTCGCGGTCGGCTCCCTCCAGCCGTGCCGCCAGGGCGTCACGCTGCGCCGTCGCCTGGGCCACTGCGGCGGCGAGCTCCTCGATCCGCTGGTTCACCTGGGCCGGCTCGTACCCGCGGAGTACGACGCGGAAGGTGCTGCCGGGGTCGTCCATCGTCACTGTCCCTCTTCTCGACGATCTGGCTGGTGGTGGTCTTCGCGCGCCTCGTCCTGGACCGCGGCAGCGGTGGTGGGCACGGAGAGCGCCTCGATCACGCCGGACAGCTGGCGCAGCTCCTCGGCGATCCCGTCGCGCCGACGGGCGGCGGCGGCGATCTCCTCGCGCGCCTCCTGGACCCGGAGCTGGGCCTGCGTGCGCAGCGTGTCGGCCTCGGCTCGCGCGGTGGTGAGGAACTCGGCCGCCTCCTCGCGGACGCGTCGGGCCTCGTCGCGCGCCTCGCGCTGCGTCCGCATGACCTCCTCGGCGGTCTGCTCGTGCAGCACCTTCGCGCCGGACTCCGCCTGCTCGAGGCGCCGCTGCGCGCGGGTCTCCGCGTGGTCGAAGTAGTCGTTCGCATCCAGGCGGATGCGCTCGGCGTCGGACTCCGCGGCCGCACGGATCCGGGTCGCGTCCTCGTCGGCGGCCCGGCGTACCTCCTGTGCCGCGGCGTTCAGGGACTCGGCGAGCGCCTCTGCCTGTGCCGTCTCCTCCGCGAGCTTGCGGCGCACCCGGGCCGCGACCGCACCGACGGTACGACGCCCGGCACGGATCCGTGCGGCCGCTGCGTGGTGCCCGGCCTGCTCGATGCGGCTGGCCTCGAGCTCGGCCGTGCCGAGCAGCTCGGCCACCGTGGACTGGGTCCAGCTCATCTGATCGGCAGCGGCGTCGAGCTCACGCTTCGCGGCTTCCTGTGCGGTCGCGGCGATCGCCACGGCGTCGGCGCGTGCGGACTGCACCGCCCGGTCGGCCTCCGCCCGGGCGTTCTCGAGGAGCTCGGCCGCCTCGGCGCGCATGCGTCGCGCGTCGTCCTCCCCCGACGCGCGGAGCGCCGCGGACTCCTCGGTGGCGGCGCCGACCAGCGCCTCCGCGCGAGCAGTCGCGTCGCGCTCCAGCTCGCCGAGAGCTGCCCGGCCGGCGGCGTCGCGCTGCTCGAGCTCGTGCTGAGCGTCGAGCAGCAGGGCTTCGGCCGCAGCTCTCGCCGCACGCCGGATCTCCTCGGCCTCTTCGTGCGCCTCGGCCACCCGGAGCTCGGCCTCCTCGAGCTTGACCGCCGCCCGCTGCTCGGACTCCCGGAGCAGACGATCGGCCTCGCTCTCGGCCGACCTGATCAGCACCGACGCCTGCTCGCCAGCATCCGCGACCAGCTGCTTGGACTCCTGAGCTGCATCGTCGAGCTGGCGTTCGGCAACCTGCAAGACCCGGGTCGCCTGCTCCCGGCGGCGACGGGCCTCGGCCGAGTCGGTGCGGAGGCTCTCGGTCATCGCGCGCGCCTCGGCCTCGGCCTCGGTCCGCAGCTGGTCGGCGACGAGTTCGGCCTGGCGCAGCAACGAGGTCGCCGCGTCGGACGAGACGGATGTCTGCGTGCCCTCAGCGACCGGCTCCCCTGAAGGCCCGTCGGTCATCGCGATCACTCCCAGCTTGCGCCTGCCTCGACCCAGCCTCGCAGGCGGACCCCATCCTCGCATCCCTCCGTTCGGGCCCAGGAAACGGGACGTCCGCAGACACCCTTCAGCGAGTGCCGGCGGAGTGCGGTGCAGGTCGTGGCGTCACCGTGATGGTGACCAGCGGATCGATGCCGGGCTCGGGTCCGTCGACCTTGACCGCGACCTTCGTCCCGAGCAACCGCCCGGCGCTGTGGGCTGCCCAGTAGACGTCGACCAGTCGCTGGGGGGGACCCGGATCGATCTTGACCACGTACGCGCCGTCCGACGCCAGGGCGCCCGCGATCGTGGCGGCGCCCGACAACGCTCCCCTGGGGTTTAGCGAGGGGTCCATCCACGAGACGTTACTCCTGTGGTCCGTGGGGCGGCATAGACCATTGGGGCTGGACGGGCGTGGCCTGCGCAGGACCGTGAGCGCGCTCAGCGCACCTCGATCGCGAACCACACCGAGGCACCGTCCGCGTCCTTGTCGTGGCCCCACCGCGTCGTCAGCGCCTCGACGAGCTGGAGGCCGCGGCCGTGGACCTCGAGCGGGTCACCGGCCGGTTCGAGCGGCACGGCGCCGGCGATGCCGCTGTCCCGCACCCGCACCGTGAGCAATCCGTCGTCGAGCACCACGCGCACCACGCAGCCGCCGTGGGAGTGGATCACGGCATTGGTGACGAGCTCGGACAGGCACAAGGTGGCGGTGTCCGCGCGCTCCCGATCGACTCCCCACGCGTCGAGGGTGTCCTGGAAGAACCTCCGCGCCCCGCCGACGGACGCGAGCTCGGCAGGGACCTCGTGCACCGCGACCAGCGCTCCTGGTGGGGTCTCGACCTGGAGGCCTGGCCCGGGGGGCTGACCCCCTCGACGGGTCTGTGCCATGCGCAGGGCACTGCCCAGCTGATGGCCGAGGCGGGAGAGCTCGGCCCGCTGATGCTTGTCGAAATCCTGCGGCTGGTCGAAATAGAGCACGAAGCCCCCGAGGACCCCTCCAGCGGCACTGATCGGGACCGCGGCGACCGCGACGTGCGGGGTGCCACGTTGGGCCTCGACGAAGCTGCCGAAGTGGTCGGGCAGGTCGTCCAGCGACCCGATGACCGGCGCGGCGTGCCGGACCGCGGCATTGAGGGGGACGTCGTCGTACGCGTCGATGTGGCACCAGCCGAGGTCCGAAGGGGTCCGGCGATCGCTCGCGGTGAACTGCAGCCGGCGACCGCCACCCTCGACGAGCGCCAGCCCGACGCGACCCACCGCAGGCAGCGCGCCCAGCAGCCCGAACGCGCCGACGGCCCAGCCGTCGACGTCCCTCGGTGTGCGCTGCGCATCGTGCGCCGCCCGGTCCACGCTCCCAGCCTAAGGAGATTCGGGGCGGACAGGTACGCCGCGGCGGGTTCGCGCCAGAACCGGTCAGGAATCGAGAAGCCGCAGCCGCGCGGCCGGACCTAGCCTTGCTTGCGTCCGGCCGGCATCGGGCCGAACCGCTCCAGCATCGAATCAGCGTCGAAAGGGAACGACCATGCCTGCGAAGAACGCCACCACCAGCGCCGACGGCTTCACTGCCGAGGAGCGCGCCGCGATGAAGGCGCGTGCCGAGGAGCTGCGCGCCGAGGGCAAGAAGGGCGCCAAGAAGGCCGACGGCCTGCAGGCCACGATCGACGCGATCGAGAAGATGAATCCCGAGGATCGCGCACTCGCCGAGCGCGTCCACGTCGCGGTGACCACCCACGCCCCCGAGCTGGCCCCGAAGACCTGGTACGGCATGCCCGCCTACGCCGACGCCGACGAGAAGGTCGTGCTGTTCTTCAAGAACGCCGGCAAGTTCAAGGAGCGCTACTGCACCCTCGGCTTCGAAGGCGCCGCCAACCTCGACGACGGCTACCTCTGGCCGGTCGTCTACGCGCTCACCTCGTGGACGCCCGCGGTGGAGAAGAAGGTCGTCGCGCTGGTCAAGGCCGCCGTGTCGTGACCCACCCGGTCACGGGCCTCCGCGGATGCAGCCCTCAGCGGCCGGTCGTCTGGTCGATCAGCTCGCGGAGGATGTCGGCGTGGCCGGCGTGCCGCGCGGTCTCCCCGGTCAGGTGCGCGATCTGGTCGAGCAGTGCCTGGCACAGGGCTGCGGTCTCCATCTGAAACACCGATCCGTCGAGCCGGTCAGCAGCCGCTTCCTCGACCGTGACGACCCCCGGTGCCCGGCAACGAGAAGCGCATGCGCCCGGACTTGAGGCAGATGCCCCACGACCCGGAGGCTGCCGGCACCGACGCTGGACCCATGACAACGACCACACCCCGGCAGGCCGTCGAGGCACTGCTTGCCGCACCACGACTCCCTGACGGCGACGACGAGCGGTTCGCCGGGTACGGCGTCATGGGCATTCCGTTCACGAGCGGGCACTACCTGGCGCTCCGCGACATGGTCGCCTCGTCGGTCGGGCCGGCGTACCGGGCGATCTGGCACCGCGACCCCGACGGTCGCTGGACCATCCACACGACCGGCGCGCCCGAGCTGACCTGTCCCCGCTACTTCAGCGCGGCGACGGCGAGCGCGATGGTGCCCGGCATCGACGTCGAGTGGCGGGACGCCCGCACGCTCCAGGTCACGATGGGCGACGACCTGAGCTGGCGGTTCGAGCTGGCGCCGACTCTGGCGACGCGGATGATGACCACGATGGGAGCCGCGCTCCCCGAAGGCGGCTGGAACAGCGATGCCGTCCTCGGGGCGATGGGGCCGATGGCCCGCACCATGCTGCACACCGGCCGGATCAAGCTGCGCGGCGCGACTCCGAACGGGCAGCACTACCAGGCGGCGCCGCTCAAGATCTGGCGCGTCGCATCGGCCACTGCGTCGTACCGCGGCGAGGACCTCGGCGCACCGGCCCCGCTCGAGGCGCAGACCCGGCTGGCTGACTTCTGGCTGCCGCAGCGCGGGGTGTTCTTCGTCGGTCGGGCGCGGTTCGCCCCGACTGCGCAGCGGATCGGGGATGTCGCGAGCACGACGGGCAGCACAATGAGGTCATGACCGCCGTCGCGCCACCCCCGCGCCGGGTCGAGGTGCTAGCCGGACTGTCGGTGGCGATCGACCTCGGCCTGGGGCAGCCGGCCGAGCACATGCTCCGGTCGGCGGTGGTCGCCTGCGGGCTCGCGGACCGGCTCGGCCTCAGTCGCGAGCAGAAGGACACCGTCTACTACTCCACGCTCCTGATGTGGATCGGCTGCCACGCGGACTCCCAGGAGTACGCGCGCTGGTTCGGTGACGACATCGCGGTCCGCCGCGACGCCTACCTCGTCGACTGGTCCGGGTTGCCCTACCTGCGGTTCCTGCTCGGCAACGTCGCTCGCGGCGAGCCGCTGGGGCAGCGGGTGCGCGTGATGGCGACGCTGATGCGGGACGCGCGCGGCCAGCTCGCCACGCTGATCCACTCCCACTGCACGTCGGCAGCCGCGCTCGCCCGGCACATCGGACTGGGCCCCGACGTCGAGCGGACGCTGGCCTTCACCTTCGAGCGGTTCGACGGTGGCGGCTTGCCGGCAGGTGCGTCAGGCGAGGCCATCCCGATCGAGATGCGGGTCGCCCAGCTCGCCGACGTGGCCGAGGTGCACCACCGGATGTACGGCGTCGCCGGCGCGGTCGCGATGGCGCGCAGCCGGCGCGGCGGGCACCTCGACCCGGCCGTCGTCGACGCCTTCACCGCCGATGCCGACGCCCTGTTCCCGGCTACCGGCGACGACCCGTGGGAGCGGGCTCTGGCGATCGCGCCCGACGCAGAGACCCGGCTGGACGGGGCCCACCTCGACAACCTCGTCACTGCGATCGGCGACTTCGTCGACCTCAAGTGCCCGTTCGCATTCGGACACTCTCGCAGCGTGGCAGCGCTCGCCGGAGCCGCATCCGTCGAGCTCGGCCTGGCAGCCGGCGACGCGGCCGTCGTACGACGCGCGGGGCACCTGCACGACGTGGGCCGGATCGGGGTCTCCAACCAGGTCTGGTCGAAGCCGGCCGAGCTCACCGGTGCCGAGTGGGAGCGGGTGCGGATGCACCCGTACCTCACCGACCGGGTGCTGAGCCGCATCCCCGGACTGGCCGACGTCGCGGCCGTCGGTCGCGCCCACCACGAGCATCTCGACGGTTCGGGCTACCCGCTCGGGCTGGTCGGTACGGCGCTCGGCCGCCCCGAGCGCCTCCTCGCGGCAGCCGTCGCGTACCAGTCCGCGCTCGAGCCTCGCCCCTACCGCGACCCGCTCTCGGCCGACGAGGCAGCCGCGCGCCTGAAGGCCCGGGTGACCCGCGGTGCCCTCGACTCCGACAGTGCCGAGGCGGTGCTGGCCGCGGCCGGCCACGCGCGTACGCGGGTGCGTCGCGACGACGCCCTCACGCCGCGCGAGACCGAGATCCTCGCCCTGGTGGCCCGCGGGCTCACCAACCGCGACATCGCCTCCCGCCTCGTGCTCAGCGAGAAGACCGTCCGCAACCACGTCGAGCGGACCTACGCGAAGATCGGGGCGAGCAACCGGGTCGGGGCGAGCCTCTACGCGCTCGAGCACGCCCTGGTCGCCCCGGACGGCTGACCGGGTCAGCTGCCGTCAGGAGGGCCCTGGTCGGGGTCCTGGTCGGGGTCCTGGTCGGGATCCTGGTCGGGGTCCCGGTCCGGCAGTCCGTCCGGACCCGGTGCGCCTTCATCCGGAGCACCTGGAGAAGGCCGGCCTGCACGTTCGGCACGCGCCCCTCCGGCACCCCGCCGTGGGCCATAGTGGGCCGGTGAGCAACCGACGAGGGCCGCGGACCTTCGACCCCGAGGTGATCGGGAACGCGGAGACCCGGGCCTGGGCGTCGTACTACCGGCACGAGTGGCGGCCGTTCCTCAAGGCTGCGGTCGGCATGGTGCGCGAGGGCTTCGGGATGGGTCCACTGCGCACCTTGCAGGGCGCGTACCTCGTGCTGCGCGCCAACCAGAAGTGGGCGCCCTACCCGGACAACGACCCGGAGGCAGCGGCCCGGTACATGCGGCGGTTCTACGCGCTGGTGATGCGCGAGGGCGACATCCGGCTCGATCCCGACGAGGCCTCGCAGCTCGAGGTCGAGTGGTGGCGGCGCCACCGCGAGCACCAGTACGGCGTGGTCGGCGAGGACGAGCCGCTCGTCGAGGCTCTCGTCGACCTCTACTCCTACGTGTACGACGTGCCCGGCGACGCCGTCCGCGAGGCGGCTCGGCAGCGGGTGCTCGCGATGCAGCACTCCGATGCCTGGGTGAAGGCCGGCTGCGCCCTCGAGGACCCGCTGCTCGCCCAGGAGCGGGAGGCGTTGCTCGCGTCGTACCGTGCGCTGAGGGCCGCCGTCGGTCGCTGACCGGGCATCTCGGGATTTTTCTTCGACCGAGGTGGCGGGTCAGTCGGAGGCCGAGCGCGGCGGCGGCATCGGCACGGCACCGTCCTCGGTGCGAGCAGCGCGGTTCATGCCCGCTGCGCGGTCGAGCTTGCGGAAGGGCGACCAGGCCCGCACGCGCACGCCGGACACGCGCTCGAGACGGAGGATGCTGTGCTCCTCGTCGACGCCTTCGAGCACCACGCCCTGGCCGTCGCAGGCGACGACGTAGCCAGACACCCAGTGCCCCTCCAGGAGCAGCTCGACCAGATGACCCTCCGCGTGCGCCCGGTCGATGGCGGTGCCGATGGTGTACTGCATCGACGACTGGAAGGTGCTCATGCCTGCTCTCGGGGCGTTGACGCGCGGGGATCGCGCGTGACAAGGACGAGTGTCCCGCGTTCTGGCGCCCAAAAGCCTGCGTTTCCGGCAAACCACCCGAACGGGTGGGTACGCGTCGTACGAATCGGGCGTCAGCCTCATCGGCCGAGCACGTCGCGTTCACCGGGGTCGCGGGCCGGATCGTTCTCGGGCAGGGAGTCGAATGCCCAGTCCGACCGCTTCCACTGCGGCACCGGCGTCAGGCAGTCGGTTTGCGGTACGAACCGCGACCGTCGTACGAGCTCGTAGCGGTGGATGTAGCGCGGGCAGTTCGGGTAGACCGCGCGAGCGCGGACCCGGACCACGAACTGGGCCTCGGGATAGTCGGCGCGCAACGGGTCGTCGAGGTCGATGCTCGCCGTGCCTTCGAGCCGCATCCGGTTGCCCTGCTCGAAGTCGACGAACAGCAGCCCGACGTTCGGGTTCACCAGCACGTTGCCGGTCGACAGGTACATGCCGTTGCCGTCGTAGTTGGGGAACACCACGGTGTGCGGGTCGAGCACGCGCACGAAGCCCGGTTCGCCGCCTTTGTAGGAGCAGGTGGGCCGACCGTCGGCGTCGGCCGTCGCCAGGAAGAACATGTCGCGCGCCTCGATGAACGCACGGTCGCCGTCGCCGACGGAGTCGCTGACGAGGAGCCCGTCGATGCGGTCCGCGAGCGCCCGGGTGTCGAACTGGTCCTGCAGCGACCGACTGCCCTCGTGGTACCCGTTGGCCATCTGTCCTCCTGACGGGCGAGGACGCGCAGACGGTGCTGGTCGACGTGCCCGGCGACGGACTCCAGTGTGGACCCCGTGTCGGGGCGCCGTCGAGGCGCGGACCGACAGGTTCGACACGGGCAGCTGAACAATTCTGGCCGTGATGTCAGGCTGCCCACCAGGCGCCGAACCTCGCCGAGCGGGACCACCTGACCCGACAGGCTGCCCGGCTGAACGCGACCTGACGCCCCCGGCCCGTCCCACCAGGTGGCCCGGTCTCGTATCTCGGAGACCCTGACCTGCCTCTCACCCTCAAGCGGACGACCTCACGACCGCTCGGGGCGAAGGAGTCACCTGATGGCGTTCATCACGACCGGCCTGACCAACAGCGGCCAGACGACCCACTACCAGATCCAGTACGACGACCAGCTGGACTCGACCGTCGGGCAGGCCGTCGGCAACGCCCTCGTCGCCGCCGCCGAGACCGACTTCACCTTGATGACCGGATGGTTCAACGGTCATGCGTCGCCGTTCACCTCGACCCGGATGACGGTCAACATCAAGTCCGGCAACACCAGCGGTGGCGGGACCGGCGCCAGCTGGAACAACCGTGGCGGACCGATCACCCTGATCCCCGGCATCGCGGCCCACAGCTCGACCGCATCGACCGACCAGTGGCTCCCTCGCTACCTGCTGGTCTCCGAGGTCGTGGAGATGTTCATGGAGGCCCAGAACCTCGGCTGGTCGGGCAGCAACTGGAACAGCAGCGGCACCGAGGGCAGCGCCGGCGAGGGCCTGTCGCGCTTCCTGGGCGCGCAGTTCATGCTGCTCAACGGCCGGCCGCTTCCCGGCGGCTACGACATCGCCTTCACCTGGATGCAGTCCGCGGCCCGCGCTGACTTCGTCAACCACGTCGACCCGATCAAGAACGGCTTCGTCCCGGAGTGCGGATGTGCCGTGGTGTTCATCTACTACCTGTTCCACCAGCTCGGGTTCACGATCCCCGAGATCTGCGGTGCCGGCGCCCAGCAGCTCGGCGACGTCTACCGCAACCTCACCGGCGACACCGCCGACCCGTTCCCGTACTTCAAGCAGCTCGTCGACTCCGGTTTCCCCGGCACCTCGACGATCACCAGCGGCAACCTCGACGACCCGTTCCCGCTCGGCAGCCTGACGTTCTACGGCGCCAAGAGCACCTACGGCGCGGACGAGGTGGCCGACCTGGTCAACACCGCGGGGGGCATCCGGCCGACGTCCTTCTTCCTGGCGCTCGACGGCTTCTCCCGCCAGACCCTCGGCGGCACCCGGCCCAGCGACCCGGCGATCGCCTTCGCCGGCGTCACCGCGTCCCGCAACGCCGTCGACGCGCAGTTCCAGTCGACCAACCAGCGGGTGCCCCAGCGCGTCCTCTTCCCGTACGACGTGCACGTCAACGCCGCGACCGAGGCGGCGTTCCCCGCGACCGGGGAGACCCCGGCGGCGGTCACCACCAGCATCACGGTGGAAGGCCGGAACATGCCGGCGTTCGACGAGTTCTTCTTCACCGCCGGGCAGGACCCGTACTTCACCAACGTCCGCTTCGACCCCGACCCGGCCCGGGAGAACGCTCCCTGGCTGAGCCAGGATCTCCGGGTGTTCACCGCCACCCCGGCGCTCAATGCTTTCCCGGTCTCGGGTGGCCCGCAGTTCTCCAGTGACAGCGTCGGCGGTGCGTACGCCTACGCCCAGGCGCTGATCCAGCACCTCAACACGACGTACGGTGACCCTGCCGGCGTCGACCCGTTCGACAACGTGCTGCCCGGCCAGGGCGGCGCCTACACCGGTGACTCCTCGGTGACGCCGCGCACCTGGGTGGGCCCGTTCGCCAGCTTCACCAACTACAACTTCGCGGTGTGCCGGGTGCGGCTCAATGGCCCGATCGGGGCGACGGCGACCGGCGTGAAGTCGTTCTTCCGGCTGTGGCGCACCCAGACCGCCGACACCGGGTTCGACCCGAACGGCTCCTACCTCAGCCACACCGACGGCGCCGGCCTGCCGCTGTGGCCCGAGGTGCCGGGCGACACCCACTCGATCCCGTTCTTCGCGAGCAGCAACGCCCCTAACTTCAACGACCCGGCGAACCCCGAGTTCGGCACCAGCGGTGTGAACAACCAGACCGTCGCCGTAGGGCACGCGGGCGGGCAGTGGGCGTACTTCGCCTGCTTCCTCAACGTCTACGACCCGGGCTTCATGGTCAACGGCCAGACCGTGCAGAACGCACTGGTGGGCGACCACCACTGCCTGGTCGCGGAGATCGCGTACGCCGGCGCGCCGATCCGCAACGTCGGTGGAGTCGTGGCGTCACCGGAGAACTCCGACAAGCTGGCGCAGCGCAACCTGCAGGTCACCGTCTCCGGCAACCCCGGTCAGGCCGCCACGCGCAGGATCCCGCAGACGTTCGAGCTGCTGCCCGGCCCGATCCTCGGCCTCGACCCGCGCGCGCTGCCGGACGAGCTGATGATCGACTGGGGCACGATCCCGCCGGGCAGCACCGCGCAGGTGTACTGGCCGGCCGGAGACGCCGACGAGGTGGTCAAGCTGGCAGAGCGGCTGTACGGCGTCCACGACCTCACCGCGACCGACCCGCACACGCTCTCGATGCCGACCACGTCGGGCGTGAGCTACGTGCCGATCCCGAGCGGCGCGGGCGACACCCTGCCCGGCCTGCTCACCGTCGACCTGCCTCCGGTGGTCGTGAAGGGCCAGCACTTCGACGTCGTGGTCCGGCGGCTCTCGTCGCGCCGGCTCGAGGGATCCCCGCCACCGGTCGAGATCGGCATCCGGGCCGAGGCGGTGCCGGCCACCGGCGCCAGGAAGACCGCGGCGAAGAAGGCGGCCAAGAAGTCGGCAAAGAAGTCGGCAAAGAAGTCAGCAAAGCGCGCCGCTGCCCGGCACAACACCGGGTCGCACGAACCGGTCGAGTACCAGGGCCCCGTGCTCCCCGCGCAGGACTACAAGAAGGGCGACCGTCGCGGCTTCTCCGAGCGGTATGTCGTGGGCAGCTTCCAGGTGCGGGTCCCGGTGACCACCGAGACGGTGATGCTGCCCGCCGAGCTCGACCGGCTCGCGATCTTCAAGGCCCGGCTCGCCGCGATGGCCCTCACCGACCCGTGGCACCCGGTGCTGGTGCGCTACCTCGGTCTGCTCCGGGACCGCGTGGAGGCACTGGGCGGCGACCCGGACACGGTGCCACCGTCGTACGACGGCTACGTCGACGGTCACGGCTGCCCACGCCCGCACCGCGACCCGAAGGACGACGGTCACGAGCACGAGCGGTGCGGCTGCGACGACGAGTGGCACCACGAGAAGGGACACGGTACGACATCACCACGACCATCACCACGACCATCACCACGACCATCACCACGACCATCACCACGACCAGGGGTGCGAGTGCCACTGCCACTGCCACGACCGGCCGCCGCGGCACCGATGCTGCGACTGCTGCCGCTGAGCAGGCTCGAGGGCGGGGACGACCGGTCTAGCGGTCGTCCTCGCCCTTGGCGCGGAGCGTCCGCACCTGCTGGGCGAAGACCTGCTTGCGCAGGGCGTCGGCTACCGCGACCGGCTCGTCGAACAGCACGACCAGCTCCTCGAACTGGGCAGGGTGCTTGGTCGCCCGGAGGAACTCGACGTGGCCGGGGACGGCGAAGTTCTTGGCGCCGAACCGGAACTCCGCGACGACCTCGCTCTGACCGCCCAGGAAGCCGTCAGCCGAGCCGGCGGCCACCGTGCAGCGGACCGCGGCCTCGCTGACGTCGAGCAGCGTCCCTTTCACCGGGTCGGCCTCGTTGCCCTCGGCGGGCTGGAGCGTCACCGGCCCGGTCGCGGGCACGCGGACGAACTGTCGTCGCTGCTGTGAGGTTGCCGGCCCGGTGACGAGCAGCGACCACAGGCGCAGCGTCCCCTCGGCGTACTCGATCAGGATCTTCGCCGGCAGCACCATCACGCCGCCACTGGAGTCGGACCAGGCGACGGACAGCTCGGTGCCGTTGCCGAACGCCTCGTCGACCGGAAGCCCGCGCGGCCGCGCGACCACCAGCAGGTCGTCCCCGAGATCCTCGATCCGGCTGAGGTACTCCCGGTCGGCCTGATCACGCAGCACGACCGGGTCGTTGATGTCCGGATGCACCTCCACGGACCCGAACCTACGACACGGCGCGCCGGCGAACGACAGGCCCTGCCGGGTGCGTCACGGCTTCGTCAGGACGACGTCGTTCCGGGCGGGATCGTCGCGCCCTACCGTGAGCAGGGAGCCGTCCCTGCGGAAGTCGTCATGAGGGAAGAGTGGGAGCACCTGATTGCGGGAGCAGAAGGAGGCCGGCCTGTGCTCTCGCGGACCGGCGCGCACGTGTCGCATGGCTGACTGTCCCGAAGCGGCTAGCGCGACGTGTCCTTGAGCCATCCGCCGTGATGCTGGGCCGCCCAGGATCGGCGTACTCGTCCGAACACCATGCCGTTCAGCGCGTGGTTGGTGGCAGGGTTGAGCACAGCCATGAAGACGTGCGCACCGAGCAGCACCATCGCGACGATCACCGCAGTCGCGTGCGATCCGCCGCCCTCGTCGCCGCCGGCTGACAGTGCCTCGACGCCGGTGTAGATCACCACGGCGACGGCCACGGCAAGGGCCCAAGCCAAGGCCTTCTGCGCCGGGTTGAACATCCCGTAGTCGCCATGTCCGCGCCCATGGCGCGGATGCTGCAGATGGTCGCGGATCCAGGCCGCGTCGTGTCGGTCGACGCTGAACAAGCTCCATGCTGCCCGCAGCAGGGCTCTGGTGTCGCCGACCACGAGGGCGGCGAGCAGCCCGACCCCGATCAGCACGACCGCGCCCCAGTGGACGGTCAGCAGCGGTCCCGACCGGGCCCCGTCGTCACCCAGCGCCAGACCGCTGACCAGCGCAAGGGCGACCATGAGCACGGTCCACCAGTGCGCGAACCGCTCGGTGAGGCCGAAGCGGCGCACCCACTCCTGTCCGCCGCCCGGTTCCTCGAGCGGCGCTCGCTGCAGCACGGACCCCTGACTACTCATCAGAGCACCTCCTTGTGACCCGTTCCTACCTCCACATCACCACGGGCGGTGCCGGGCGCCCAGAGCCAAATGGCCCGTCGGGCAGAAGAAGTCAGCCGCCGGCTCGGGCACCCCGGGTCGGGTCGGACGGGGCGTCGGGTCCTTGGTCAGATGCCGAGGAAGGTGCCGTCCTGGGTCGCTCACCTTTGGCCGCACCGAGTACAGCCACCCGCCGCGGTCACTCGGGGTTGTCTGATGGGCCCTCCGGCTCTACTCTTTCACTATGATGTTAGATAAGCAGGGTAGCGGTCACGCCGTGGAGTCGTCGCCGATCGTGTTCACCCTCGACTCGACGTCGGGAGTGCCGACGTACCTGCAGCTGGTGCACCAGGTGGAGCATGCTTTGCGACTCGGTTATCTCAAGGTCGGCGATCAGCTTCCGAGGGTTCGCGAGGTGGTCGCTGATCTGGCGATCAACCCCAACACGGTGCTGAAGGCCTATCGCGACCTGGAGGGGAAGGGCCTGACCGTGGGTCGGCCCGGACAAGGGACGTTCATCGAGGGCAGCCTCGACCAGATCGACTTGGCCGGGGTGACCGGGCTCCGTACGTCGTTGCTCGTCTGGCTGGGCGAGGCCGACGGATCGGGCCTGGATCAGGACGGCATCGTTGCGCTGTTCTCGAGCACGCTGCGGGATTTTGCTGAGCGCCGCGGGCCGGGCAACGCGCGCGGCGTATCGAGCGCGCGCGATCTCGCGGGCGGCGGTGCAGCGTGAGCATCATCGAGACCCACGAGCTGGGCAAGCGCTACGGCCGCATCTCGGCGTTGCAGGACTGCACCCTGAGCATTCCGGAGGGTCAGCTCGTGGCGCTGGTCGGACCGAACGGGGCAGGCAAGAGCACCCTGCTCAATCTCGTCGTGGGTCTGGTGTCACCCAGTGCCGGCGCGGTCTCGGTCCTCGACGGCGTCCCGGCCGGCTCGCCGGCCGCACTGGACGGGATCGCCTTCGTCGCACAGGACATGCCGCTCTACCGGCAGCTGTCGGCCGCCGACATGATCCACCTGACTCGCAACCTCAACCAGCACTTCGACGACGCCTACGCACGCCGTCGGCTCGAGGACCTCGACATTCCCGCCCGACACAAAGCAGGGAAGCTCTCGGGCGGACAGCGTGCGCAGCTCGCCCTGACCCTCGCGCTGGCCCGGCATCCCCGGTTGCTCGTGCTCGACGAACCGACGGCGTCCCTGGACCCGCTGGCACGTCACGACTTCATGGCCACGGTCATGACGGCGATGGCCGAGGACGGCGTGTCGGTGCTGCTCTCCTCTCACGTGCTTGCCGAGCTGGAGCGGGTCGCCGACCACCTCATCCTCATCGCTCACGGCCGGGTCCGGGTGGACGGTGCCGTCGAGGAGCTGCTCGGTCGACATCGTCTGCTCACCGGGCCGAGCGACCAGCCCAGCGACCCCCGCTGGCGCACCATCCGGCAGACGAGCGCCGGGGCCCAGACCCACCTGCTCGTCGAAGAGGTGATCGGCGAACCGCCGCCGCCCGGCTGGGAGGCCCGACCGGTCAGTCTCGAAGAGCTGGCCATGGCCTACCTGCGCCAGGACGCGACCCCCGCGCGACCGACACGCCTGGAGACGATCCGATGAGTACATCCACGGTCACGGCCATCCCGCCGCAGCGGCCACGCCCGATTGCCTGGCGAAGGCTCGCCTGGGTCACCTGGCGTCGACAACGAACCACCATCCTGGCCACCCTCGCGCTTCTCGGGGTCCTTGCGATCTACCTCCTCGTGACCGGATTGCAGATGCGCTCGGCCTGGCACACGGTCCAGGCCTGCACCCCGCAACAGTCGAGGAGCTGCAACTTCGGGTGGAACAACTTCAAGAACAGCTACTCCAACCCCGGCATCATCAGCGCGCTGTTCATCTTCGCGCCCCTGCTCATCGGTTCGTTCGCCGGCGCCCCTCTGATCGGCCGCGAACTGGAGACCGGAACCTTCCGCTACGCCTGGACTCAGGGCGTCGGCCGCATGCGATGGGCCACCGCTGTTCTCGTCGCGGGTGCTGCCGCGGCGGGCGTGATGACGGGAGCCTTCGGCGCCCTCATCGCCTGGCACGACCGTCCACTGTGGGACGCCGACGTCACGGCCCGGCTGGCGGCGAACGAGTTCCCCACGACCGGGGTCGCGATCATCGGCTGGAGTCTCGCGACGTACGCGATCGGCGTGCTCGCCGGGCTGCTTTGGCGGCGGGTCCTGCCCGCACTCGCCACCGCCATCGGTGTCGCGTTCGGTCTCGCACTCATGACCTCCAAGATTCGTTTCCACTACCTCGCGCCGGTCAAGTCCGAGAGCCTCGACTACGTTCGCGGCTCCCAGACCGTCCAGCAGTGGTGGGAGAAGGCGGGCGCCGTGGTCGGCCCCAGCGACTTGAACGCCGCGCTGCGATCCGCAGGGGTGCAGCAGATCGACGTCGGCGGCAGTGGCAAGACCACCCCAGCGACACCCGGTGACGGCGCCGATCCGGTCACCTACCTGCTCCACCACGGCTACACACAGTGGACCAGCTACCAACCAGCCAGCCGGTACTGGGCACTCCAGTGGATCGAGTTCGGGTGGCTCACCGCACTGGCGATACTGCTCCTGACCGCCACGTTCCTGCTCGTGCGTCGCCGCGACGCGTAGATTCGAGAAGGCCTTCCGAGCTCGTCCTCAGGCGGCGCGCCTCTGGTCGATCTGATGCGGCGACATGACGCGAGGACGGGCGGCGCAGAGCGATGCGAGTTTGAGCTGGACCGCGAGCGGCCGGCCTGGTTCACGTCCGTTCACTGCTGCACGACAACGGCGAGAAGGTAGATCACACCGACCACAACCAGGGCGATGGCGGTGCCGGGCACGGCCCCGCGACTGAACCCGCTGATCCGCACGCTTCCGTAGGTGATCCAGCCCAAGCCGCCCACAACGGCTCCGAGCAGCAGCCATGGAAAGGTGCGCTCGGCCCCCCAGCCCGCAGGTCCCACCATCGTGCCGATGGTGGCGAAGATCCCGGCTGCGATCCAGGGGACGACGAGCAAACCCAGTCCGGAGAGCCAACCGAGCACGCGGCCGGTGCGTTCCCGCGCGGCCCGTACCGCAGCAGCAGGATCTTGGACGTTCGTCATACGCACATCCTCGAAAGCCGCGTCGGGCACGGGGAAGGGGCCAGGGCATTCTCCTGTCGGGACCTTGGTCCACGGGAGCGACCTTGACGAACAACGCCACCGCGGTCTGCGTGTTCCGACGGACTTGTACGTCGGCGAGAGGCTGACCTTCCTCGGCAATGCCACGGTCGAGCGCGACGGGCGAGTCCGGCTGGTGCACAGCGGGCGCTTGCCTGAGTCAGCCGGTCCGAAGACACATCACGTGAACGGCACGAAGAGACTCGATGGACCGGCACGAGTCCTCGCGCCCGGCAGGGAGCCGCAAAGACGCACCCGCTCGGCGTGTCCCCATCTGCCCGGGGCCGGCGGACTCCGTCGGCACCCTCGGGGTATGAAGGGGCATGCGCATCCTTTTCACCGGTGGCAGCGGCAAGGCCGGCAAGCACGTCGCGCCGTACCTCGCCGAGCAGGGTCACCACGTCACCAACGCCGACCTGGTCCCGCTGAAGCACTCGGCGGTTGCCGACCTCCGCGTCGACCTCACCGATGCCGGCGAGACCTACTCGGCGCTCGCCGGACTGGCGACCTTCGACGAGCTGGACCTGCCAGCGAAGCCCACCTATGACGCTGTGGTGCACTTCGCCGCGGTGCCGGCGATCCTGCTCACGTCGGACGCCGTGACCTACGCGACGAACGTCCTGAGCACCTACAACGTGCTCGAGGCCGCGACGCGGCTGGGCGTGCGCAAGGTTGTGTTCGCCTCGTCGGAGACGACCTACGGGGTCTGCTTCGCCCAGGGGGAGCGGCGACCGCTCTACGTGCCCGTCGACGAGGAGCACCCGACCGTCCCGGAGGACTCCTACGCCATGTCGAAGGTGGCCAACGAGGTCACGGCGCGGTCGTTCCAGGCTCGCACCGGCGCGGATGTCTACGGTCTACGGATCAACAACGTCATCGAGCCGCACGAGTACGCCGAGAGCTTCCCTGCATTCCTCGCCGACCCGTCGCTGCGGCGCCGCAACCTGTTCGCCTACATCGACGTCCGCGACCTGGGCCAGCTGGTGCAACGCTGCCTGGAGGTCGACGGGCTGGGCTACGAGGTCTTCAACGTCGCGAACGCCGACATGTCCGTGGCTGCCACGACCCAGGAGATCCAGGACCGCTTCTACGACGGGGTGGATGTGCGTCGGGACATGGGCCGTGACGAGACCTTCTACGCCATCGACAAGGCACGCGAGCTCCTCGGGTTCGCCCCGCGTCACTCCTGGCGCGACGTGCTGCCCGACCCCGGGCCGGGCACGGGGTGAGCTGAGGTCTCACCAGTGACGGTTCGTTCGCTCGCGTACAAGCGGAACAACAGGTAGGCCGCGACGGCCCCCAACAGGTGCCAGGCCGCGTGGCCCTGGACCAGTGAGCCCGGGTCGCACCAGCCGTGCTGGGACAGGTTCCAGATCGTGAATGCGACCAGCATCGACGTCAGTGCCGCGGCGCCGTACCTCAGATCCGGACGCGCGCGACCACCCCGCCACA
>CAWDUF010000003.1:0-278052 GCA_963805425.1 uncultured Actinomycetota bacterium
CAGGGCGTTGTCAGGTCGGGTGGTCGTGGCGGCCGCGGTCGTCGCCTGTGCGTTCGGGCCGGTCGGGCGGGCGTCGGCGGCGAACGACCCGGTCACGAACCTGAACGACTCGGGGGCGGACTCGCTGCGCGCGGTGGTCGGCGCCGCCAATGCGGGCGACACGATCGACCTGACCGGGCTGAACGGGACGATCAGCCTGACGAGCGGCGAGATTACGATCGACAAGGACCTGGCGATCAACGGGCCGGGGGCGGCGGCGCTGACGATCGACGCCGGCCACGCCAGCCGGATCTTCAACGTCACGGCCGGCACCGTCTCGATCTCGGGGCTGACGCTCGCGAACGGCTCGGCGACCCCCGGCGGCGCGATCGCCACCGAGTCCTTCGCAGGGTCGTTGACCGTGACAGACAGCGTGTTCTCGGGCAACCGCGCGGGCGGCGACGGGGGCGGTGGCAGTTTTAGCGGGTTCGGCATCGGCGGCGCGATCACCTTCGCGTCTGACTCCGGGTCGTTGACGGTGACCGGCAGCACGTTCTCGGGCAACCGGGCGGGCGGCGACGGCGGCAGCGGCTTCGGGAGCGGACAGGGCAGCGGCGGCGCGATCGAGTACGCCCCCGAGGGTCCGGGAACATTGACCGTGACCGGCAGCACGTTCTCGGGCAACCGGGCGGGCGGCGACGGCGCCGGCCCTTACAGCGGAGTGGGCAGCGGCGGTGCGATCGAGTTCACGACCTCTGGGTCGGGGTCGGTGAATGTGACCGGCAGCACGTTCTCGGGGAACCGGGCGGGCGGCGACGGCGGCAGCGGGAATGTGAGCGGAGCCGGCGCCGGTGGCGCGATCGTGCTCGGCGGTCCGGCGCAGGTGACGAATAGCACGCTGACGGGAAACTCGGCCGGCGGGGCGGGCGGGAGCGGCCTGGCGAGCGGGTACGGCGCCGGCGGCGCGATCTCGAGTTCCGCGTCTCTTGCGCTTTCCGGGGTGACGGTCGACGGGAACGCGGTCGGGCCGGTCGGGGATAGTTACGGGAGCGGGATCGCGGGTGCGTCGTCGGCGTCGGTGGTGGGGTCGATCGTGTCGGGGAACACGGGGGCGGCGAACTGCGACGAGGCGGTGGCGTCGGCGGATCACAGTCTGGAAGGGCCGGCGGGACAGACGAGCTGCGGGTTCGATTTGACCTCGGCGGATCCGCTGCTCGGGTCGTTGCAGGACAACGGGGGACCGACCCGGACCCAGGCGCCGGCGGCGGAGAGCCCGGCGGTGGATGTGGTGCCGGCGGCGAGCTGTGAGTCGACCGATCAGCGTGGGGTGGCGCGGCCGGACAACGGGGAGGCATTCTGCGATGCGGGCGCGTACGAGTTCGAGGACCGCTCCACGAGCACGGCACTCGACTGCGTGCCTGCCTCGGTCCTGGTGGGGACGCCGTCGGTGTGCACGGTGACGGTGACCGACACGAGCGGGCAGGCGGGGATCCCGTCCGGGTCGGTGGACTTCTCCACCGACGGGGCGGGGTCGTTCTCGAACCCGGGGTCATGCACGCTGTCGGCGGGGTCGTGCCAGGTGGGCTATACGCCGTCTGCGGTCGGGTCGGGCACGCATACGGTCACCGCCGCCTACGGTGGGGGTTCGGCGTATGCCGCGAGCAGCGGCCAGCAGGCGGTGTCGGTGTCGCCGGCGGTGCTCGGGCGGGCGGCGCCGGGTGCGTTGGCGGCCGGCGGCGGGAGCGGCTTTTTGGCGGTGTCGGGGCCGTATGCGCTGGCGAGCGGCGGGCCGGTGACGAAGCTGACCGGGTACGTGCAGGGAAGCGCCTCGCCGGTATCGCTGCGCGGCGTGATCTACCGGGACAACGGCTCGGGCGCCCCGGGCGGGTTGGTGGCGGTGTCGGAGCAGGTGACCCTGCCGGTCAACGCGCCGGCGGGTTGGGTCGATTTCGCGTTCGCCTCCACGCCGAGCCTGCCGGCCGGCTCGTACTGGCTGGGGTACTGGTTCGGGAGCACCGCGACGGTCTACTTCGACAACGTCGCCGGCGGCGGCCGCTACCGGGCGGCGTCGTATTCGGCGAGCGGCGATCCGCCCGCGTCGTTCGGCGGCGGCACCTCCTCGACGGTCGCGCTCGCGTTGTACGCGACCCTCGGTTCCGGTACGCCGCCACCGGTCAACACCGGCTTGCCGCTCGTCTCGGGGACGCCGACCCAGGGTCAGATGCTGAGCACCGACAACGGCACCTGGACGGGGAGCCCGTCCTCGTTCGCGTATCAGTGGATGGACTGCGACGCGGGCGGCGGGAGCTGCGTGAACATCCCGAGCGCCACGAACAGCACGTACACGCTGCAGCCGGGTGACGTCGGGCACACGATCCGGGTTGTGGTCACGGCCACGAACGCGGGTGGTTCGACGCCGGCGACCTCGAACCAGACCGGTCAGGTCGGCTCCGGCGGGGGCGGGCGGGGGAACGCTCGGCCGCACGTCGGTGGGGGCGTCGATCGCGGGTGGCGGCAGCGGCTTCATCGCCGTCTCCGGCCCGTACAACCAGGCCAGTAGCGCGTCGGTCTCGAAGTTGACCGGGTTCTTGCGGGGATCATCGTCGGCGGTCTCGCTGCGCGGGGTGATCTACGCCGACAACGCCGGTGCCCCGGGTGCGTTGATCGCGGTTACGAACCAGATCACGGTGCCGGCGAACGCCGCCCCGGGCTGGTTCGACTTCTCGTTCGCGAGCAGCCCGAACCTGCCGGCGGGCAACTACTGGCTCGGCTACTGGTTCGGGGGGACGGCGAGCGTCTACTACGACACGATCGCGAACGCGGGTCGGTACATCTCCGCCAGCTACTCGGCGGCGGGGAACCCGTCGGCGAACTTCGGCGGCGGCACCGCCTCCTCGATCGCGCTCTCCCTGTACGCGACTGTCGGGGCGGGCACGCCGCCGCCGGTGAACACGCTGCTGCCGGCGATCAGCGGCGACCCCGACCCAGGGCCAGACGCTGAACACCACCGACGGGGCCTGGACGGGCAGCCCGACCAGCTTCGCCTACCAGTGGAAGGACTGCGATAGCGCCGGTAACAACTGCACGAACATCTCAGGGGCGAACAGCAACTCCTACCTGCTCCAGATCAGCGACGTCAACCACACGATCCGGGTCACGGTCACGGCCTCGAACGCGGGCGGGGGAACCCCGGCGACCTCGAACCAGACCCTGGTGATCGCTTCTTCCGGCGTCGGCGGCACCCTCGGGCGCACCTCGGTCGGCGCCGCGGCGGCGGGCGGCGGCAGCGGCTTCATCGCCGTCTCCGGCCCGTACAACCAGGCGTCGGCGACGACGGTCACGAAGCTGACCGGCTACCTGCAAGGCAGCGCGTCCGCCGCCCCGCTCCGGGCGGTGATCTACGCCGACAACGGCTCCGGCGCCCCCGGACTGCTGGTCGCCGTCTCTCAACAGACCACCCTGGCTGCCAACCAACCGGCGGGCTGGGTCGACTTCAACTTCACCACCGCCCCGAACCTGCCAGCCGGAAACTACTGGCTCGGCTACTGGTTCGGCGGCAGCGCAACCGTCTATTACGACAACGTCGCCGCAAGCGGCCGCTACACCCCCGCTTCCTACTCCAGCACCGCTGACCCACCGCCGAGCTTCGGCGCCGGCACGCCCGACTCGATCGGCCTCTCCCTCTACGCCACCACCGGCTAGACCCCGGGCAATTCCCACCACAATTGGCGCAGCCAGCGCCGCGAGAAAGACCGCCACGCCGCCGAGCACGACCCCGTCTTCGCCGTCGGCACCGGCTCCCACCTCGACTCAGCCGACCTGTTCAGCCGGGTAATGAAGCCCACCGCCCGCGCAGCCGGCGGTCCCCGGGCCGGCTAGCTCTTCCCGACGACGTTCGACGAGCAGCTCGTGTCCAGGCCAACGGCGAAGTGTCTGGCGGGACGATGACGCAACCGGGGCCATCGACGCCCTCGCCGCGGCCGACTACGTGGTTCTCGGGCTCGACATTCGCTTCTACTTCCACGACGACTCGTTCTACGAGATTGCGTGCAGCGTCCACGAGCCGGATCGAAACGCAGACCGGAGCACCGAGGTTGCCCCGAGTCGGGAGACTCTCCCGGGACGCCCGGCCCAGTGTTGCTCGTGGAGGCCACAAACGGGCCGGGGGGGGCAACGCAGGAGCAACACGAGCCTGCGCTCGGGGCCACTCGACGGGTTGAAGACCTTCCCCTGACGGGACTTTCCGGCGGGCTCGCCGTCAGCATCCTCGCATCGGATGTGAAGACGTTCTTTGGGTGATCTTTCGGTTGCTGCTGCCAGCCGTGCAGCAGAATTGTCTAGACAGGGGTACCGGAATGGTGTTAGCTTCCCCGTCGGAGCAGTGGGGGGAGAGAGGCGGTCCAGGTGGCTGCGCGCACCGGGGAAGGAAGGGGTCGCGCGAGGCTGACGCGACGGTCGGGTTGGGGGTCTGGCGCCGCTCTCGCTCTGCTTTTCGCCGTTCTGGTTTCGAGTTCCGCGGCTCATGCCGGGCGAACTCAGATGGGGACGCTTGCCGGCGCGCTGAGCGGGGGTGTGGCGAGCGGGTCGGGGCAGCTTGGGAGGACAACGGTCGGTGTTTCGTCGGCGGGGGGCGGTAGTGGCTTCGTCGCGGTTTCGGGGCCGTACGCGCTTTCTGCTGCTGCTTCGACCGGCGGGCTGACCGGGTACGTGCGCGGGGGCGGGTCGGCGCAGCCGATCCGGACCGTCGTCTACGCCGACAACGGCTCCGGCGCTCCGGGCGCGTTCGTCGCCGCCTCGGAGCAGGTGACCATCGCTGCCGGCGCCCCGGCGGGCTGGGTCGGCTTCCCGTTCGCCGGCTCTGTGTGGCTTCCGGCAGGGAAGTACTGGCTGGGCTACTGGTTTGGCGGGTCGGCCGTCCAGGTCTACTACGACACTGTCGCGGGCTCCGGCCGGTATGCGCCTGCCTCCTACTCGTCGGGCGGCAGTCCACCGGCGAGCTTCGGCGGCGGTACGGGCTCGTCGCTTGCGTTCTCGCTCTACGCCGACCTTGACGGCGGCGCCGGCAGCCCGCCCGGGAACACGGCGTTGCCGGCGATCACCGGCACTGCGACGCAGGGGCAGACGTTGAGCACGACCGACGGGAGCTGGACCGGCAGTCCGACCGGGTTTGCCTACCAGTGGCAGGACTGCGACGGCTCCGGCGCCGGCTGTTCGAGCATCGGCGGTGCGACAGGCTCGTCGTATGGTCTCCAGGCGGGCGATGTCGGCCACACGGTCCTCGTGGTCGTGACCGCGACGAATCCGAGCGGGTCGACCCCCGCGAGCTCTGTGCAGACCGCGGTCGTGCAGCCGTCGGGCGGGTCGGCGGGGACGCTCGGGCGGACGGCGGTCGGCGGGTTGTCGGCGGCGGGCGGGAGCGGGTTCATCGCCGTCTCCGGCTCGTACACGCTCGCTGCGGCTGCTTCGACGACCGAGTTGGTCGGGTATCTGCGCGGGGGCACCACGGCGCAGCCGGCCCGCGGGGTGATCTACGCGGACAACGGCTCAGGCGCCCCCGGCAGCTTCGTTGCGGCTTCGCAGCAGGTGACTGTCGCTGCGGGTGCGGCGGCCGGTTGGGTCAGCTTCCCGTTCGCGAGTTCGGTGTCGCTTCCGGCGGGGAGGTACTGGCTCGGCTACTGGTTCGGCGGCTCCGGGATCCTGATCGTCTCCTACGAGAGCGTCGCCGGCTCCGGCCGCTACGTCGATGCCTCCTACTCGGCGGCCGGCAATCCGCCGGCGGGCTTCGGCGGTGGCACCGGCGACTCGATCGCCCTTTCTCTCTACGCGACCCTCACCGGCAGCGGCGGCGGTGGGGGCGTGCCGGTGAACACGAGCGTGCCGACGCTCAGCCCGGAGACCCTGCTCCGCAGGCGGCCCGGCCACCGCCGAGCCGGGCAGCTGGACGAACTCGCCGACCGGGTTCAGCTACCAGTGGCAGACCTGCGACGACAACGGCCAGAACTGCACCAACTACGGCACGCCTCGAACCGACCCGGACCTGATCGTTCCCGGCGAGAGCCTAAACAGCTACTCGAGCCTGCGCGTCGTCGTCACCGCGACCAATCCGGACGGATCCGGTAGCGCCGCCTCGGCGGTCAAGTACATCGCACCGACGTTCAACGAGAGCACGGGCCCCTCGTACCAGTACTACCTGCCTGCCCCGACCGAAGGGCAGCCGTACACGTATCCCGGCGCCTGGACCGATCCGATCAACTGGTACGGAGCAAAGCCGATGAGCTTCGCTTTCCGGTGGTATCGCTGCGACGCAAGCGTCACACCGGCGCTGCCGCGGGACTGCGTCCTGATCCCCGGCGCGACCAGCCTGACCTACACCCCGCAGGCAGCCGACGTCGGCCTCAACCTGGGTCGTTGACATCACGGCGACGAACATCGCCGGCTCCGGCGGCCATGCCGGGCCGCCGACCGCCGCCGTCGAGGTGGCGCCGGCGCCGGCGGGGACGCTCGGGCGGACGGCGGTCGGCGGGTTGTCGGCGGCGGGCGGGAGCGGGTTCATCGCCGTCTCCGGCTCGTACACGCTCGCTGCGGCTGCTTCGACGACCGAGTTGGTCGGGTATCTGCGCGGGGGCACCACGGCGCAGCCGGCCCGCGGGGTGATCTACGCGGACAACGGCTCAGGCGCCCCCGGCAGCTTCGTTGCGGCTTCGCAGCAGGTGACTGTCGCTGCGGGTGCGGCGGCCGGTTGGGTCAGCTTCCCGTTCGCGAGTTCGGTGTCGCTTCCGGCGGGGAGGTACTGGCTCGGCTACTGGTTCGGCGGCTCCGGGATCCTGATCGTCTCCTACGAGAGCGTCGCCGGCTCCGGCCGCTACGTCGATGCCTCCTACTCGGCGGCCGGCAATCCGCCGGCGGGCTTCGGCGGTGGCACCGGCGACTC
Organism: uncultured Actinomycetota bacterium; assembly: GCA_963805425.1. GTDB lineage: Bacteria > Actinomycetota > Actinomycetes > Propionibacteriales > Nocardioidaceae > Marmoricola. The sequence goes on from CAWDUF010000003.1 coordinate 6,911, forward strand.
GATCGCCCTTTCTCTCTACGCGACCCTCACCGGCAGCGGCGGCGGTGGGGGCGTGCCGGTGAACACGAGCGTGCCGACGCTCAGCCCGGAGACCCTGCCCGCAGGCGGCCCGGTCACCGCCGAGCCGGGCAGCTGGACGAACTCGCCGACCGGGTTCAGCTACCAGTGGCAGACCTGCGACGACGACGGCCAGAACTGCGTCAACTCGGGAGCCGCGACGAGCAGCCCCACCTTCGTTACCAACGAAGAGCACTCCATTCGAGTGGTGGTAACGGCGACGAAACGCGGTCGGCGGAAGCAGCGCCGCCTCGGCGGTCAAGTACATCGCGGCGACGTTCAACCAGGGCTGTTTTCCGTGCTTTTTCTACTACTCGGGCAATCCGGTCGAAGGAGAACCGTTCAGCGGCCACGTGATCCCCGACAACCCGATTTCCTGGTTCGGAGCCCGCCCGCTCACCGTCACCTTCGAATGGAGGCGCTGCGACGACGGTGAGGATCCATACCGTCTTCGCAACTGCACGGAGATCGCCGGCGCGACCGGCACGACCTACACGCCGCAGGCCGCCGATGTCGGCCACATTCTCTCGGTGATAACGACCGCGACCAATAAGGGGGGCTCCGGCAGCATGGCCGGCGCTCCGACCTACCCGGTTCAGCCCGCGAGACAGGTCTCGGCCGAGCGACAATCGGAGCCGGTGCCGCCGGCGGCGGCAGCGGCTTCATCGCCGTCTCCGGCCCGTACACGCTTGGCTCCGCCGCATCGCTCGTCCAGCTGAACGGCTACCTCCGGGGCGGCAACTACGCCCAGGTAGACCGCGCCGTGATCTACAGCGACGCCGGCGGCGCCCCCGGCGCCTTCGTTGCCGCCTCCCAGCAGGTCAGCACTGCTGCGAACGCGCCCGCCGGGTGGGTCACCTTCCCGTTCCCGAACCCGGTCACGCTTCCGGTCGGCAGGTACTGGTTCGGCTACTGGTTCGGCGGCTCGGGTGTCCAGGTGTACTACGACACCGTCGCCGGGTCGGGGCGCTACGCGCCTGCGTCGTACTCGTCGGGCGGCAACCCGCCGGCGAGCTTCGGCGGCGGCACCGCCTATGTTTCGCGACCGCGATACGGCGGATCGGGCGTATCAGGCGGCTTTGGACCGGGGCTATCGCCACGAGGATGTGAATGTGGCGATGTCGGACGCGACGCGCAAGGCGTATGGCGACGTGGGCGTGGCGGCGGACGACACGGGCAACAAGGCGATGGAAGCCGCGGGGACCGGCGGGGCGATCGGCAGCATCACGGGGGGGTTGATTGGCGCGATTGCGGCGATCGGGACCAATCTGGTGCTGCCGGGCCTCGGATTGGTCATCGCCGGACCACTCGCGGCCGGGTTGGCGGGTGCGGGGCGGGCGGGTTGACGGGTGGGCTGATCGGTGCCTTAGTCGGCTGGGGCATCCCCGAAGAGGACGCCAAACATTTCAGAGGGAATCCGCGAAGGCATGACGGTCATCGGGGTTTCGCCGCGAACGGACGCGGAGGCCTCGGCCCTGGAATCGACCTGGAGGGTAGCGGCGCGACGCGTGTCGATCGTTATTGAGAGAATCGCCCGACGGCATCCGCTTTGCAGGGCCATGAATGGCACTGACTTTGCACAGGTTAGGACTAATGCAAGGACGGCCGCTTAGTGAATCGAAGCCATGCGGCCGCACCGTCATCGGAATGCAGCGAGGAATGAAGAATTTCCTTAAGGAGGAACGCATCATGATGTGGACACGTGCATTAAGGGTTTGGTTGGCCGGTTTGATGGCGGGTGTTGCGAGTGCGAGAGTTCCGCCGGCTCAGCCGGCAGCGGGTCGCGTGGTGCAGCAGCCGGTGGCGGCGCAGCGTGCGCGGTGCAGGGTCAGGCGGTCACGCCGTCGCCCACGCAGGTGAGCCGTCAGCTCAGCCAGGTTCCGCAGGTGATTGATGGCCCGCAAGATCTTCGGGACGCCGCTCGTTTGGCGTTCATGACGATCGAGCGATAGCAACGGCCTGATCTCGCAGGAAGAGGCGACCGATGCGGCGAATATCGCCGTGGGCGGTGTTTTCTTCGCGGTGACGCCAATGGCGACGGTAAGGTGAGCAAGGACGAAGCGAATCGGCTCGAGAGAAGATCGTGCAGGATCAGCCGATTGTGCGCGTCCTGATTCAGCGAGTTCAGCGTGAGCAGCCGAGCGCCGGGAATGCCAACGATCCGATTCGCGGGATCGCCACGTTGCTCGACGCCAACAGCGACAAAGAGCTGTCGGCGACCGAGGTGCGTGATGTAGTGAAGTCGGTCGTTCAGGGTCTGTTCGCTGTCGGTGATACGAACCACGACGGTCAGATGAGTCCTGACGAGGTGAATGCGGCGGCCATTGGCCTGGCTCAGGCGGCCGGCGAGGCGGCGTTCTATTGGCCGATGCCAACAGTGATGGCAAGCTCAGCCAGGACGAATTCTTGAAGGCGCTGAGGAACCGGCCAAGGCCGTGTCACGGTGCTGGACGTGGATGGCGACAAGCAGATCACCGAGCAGGAAGCCCAAAGGCGTCAGTTCATCATGACGCAGATGGTTCCGCAGATTCCGCGTGCCCGTGGCGGCGCACGATTCCGAACGTCGGCATTCGGTGGCTGATCCGAACGTCAACTTGACGACCGGCAATCAGCCGCAGCGCCGGCGCGAACCCGGTCGGTCGCTGATCGAAGGCGATTTTGACGAAATTGCAAGAAAGCCTGATGAACCAAGCCCGCCCCGCGACCTGATCGCGGGGCGGGCTTTTTTGTTGATTTGCGAAGAAATTTCACGAATCGCCGTGCAGGGGTCGACGGCCAAGGGACGCGCTGCGGGCTCTCATCGGCAAGAATGGGGACCGCTCGGGCGAGAAATTGCCGGCGCGGCGGCGTCATGATGGTAGAAAGGCACGCAACCGAAAGAGGGCAGGGGGATGGATCGGAGCATGGAGCCGGAGACGCTGGCCGCGTGTTTTGACGCATATTCGGCGGCGCTCTTGCTGTATGCTCGCCAGTTTTGCCCGGCCGGCGATGCCGAGGATGTGGTTCAGGAGGCGTTCATCAGCCTGGCTCGTCAGCACATCGCGCCTCGGGAGCTGGCGGCCTGGCTGTTTCGCACGGTCCGCAACGGAGCCTTGAGCCTCACGCGGACGACGCCGGCGCGATCGTCGCGAGGAACGCGCCGCCCGGGCTGAGGCCTGGTTCGACACGGCCGATGACCGCATCGACGCCGACACGGCGACCCGTACCCTGGCCGAATTGCCCTCGTCATCAAGGTCGGTCGTCGTGGCGAAAATTTGGGGTGGCCTGACGTTTGAGGAAATCGCGCGGGCCGAAGGATGCTCGGTCGCGGCGGCGCATCGACGCTATCACGCGGGACTTCAGAATCTGGCCGAACGGCTTGGGGAGACATCCACATGTCTAGACTAGAATCACACGAGCGGCCCGATGACCTCGACTTGGAGCGTCGGCTCGAATCGTGGCGGCCCGCGACCGGCGGAGCCTTGAGCCGCGAACGCATGCTCTATGCCGCCGGCCGCGCAGCGCCACACCCAGCGGCGTGGCGAATGTGTGGGCGGGCCGCGCAGTTTGCCTTGGCCCTGCTGCTTGCGGGAATCGGCCTGGGCACGGGCTGGCAGATCGAGCGTGGGGCGCGTTAGCCGGCTTGAGGGCCAACTGGCGGCGCTCGGAAGTCCGTCCCCCACACGCAGATCGCGACAAGCGTACCACGCGAACCGAGGTCAGTCGCCGCGCGGCCCGATCCCAGCAGCTACCTCGCCTTGATGCAGCGGTTTGAACGGATGAGCGAGCTAAGCACCCTGGCGAAGCCTCCGAATCCTCAACCATCCGAAGACATGGACATGAACGAACGCAAGAACGACCGAGGCGAGCCGCTGGGCGTGCGCGACTGGCCAGGCTCGCCGCTTGTCCTTTGAGACGCGGACGCCTCCATAATTCGGTTGCTATTGAGACACACCGACGGGCAAGCTGCCAGCGTTAGCCACAATTGGAGCGGCCTCCGATTGTCGATCCGACCGGATCCGCCTGCGCCCGTGCGCCGGCGGTCTGTTTTCGATCCCAAGAAGAACGGAACGGAGATAACCCCGTGAGACGAGCGAGACCACGATTCATCCTGGCCGGGATAGCCCTCTGCGCTGCATTAAGTGGAAGCGCGGCCACACGCGCAACAACTCAAGGCAGTACCTAACCCCAACCTCAAGACCGACGACGTCTGGGAGGCGAAACCGCTCAACATCGATCCCGCCCCGAGCCGGAACCCGCCCTCAAGTATCGTCTGCTGCCGCTCTCGTCCGAGAACATCCCCGGCGACGCCGCGCCGATGTACCTCCGCCTGCGGCACGAGATTGGCGACGAGAGGTTTGAGCCGATGAGGCGCAACGCGCCCGCCTGGCTCGAATTGCCCTTCGACACGTTCCCGCTGGACACCTCCAAGACGCTTGTGGATTCTTGGAGTTTCCGCCTCAAGATGATCGACATCGCCGCGGCGCACGTATTGCGACTGGAGTTATCCCGTCCGCGAGCAAAGCCGTGAGATCATCGAAATCCTTTTACCCGATGCGCAGGAGTTGCGAAGTTGGTCGCGCCTGCTGGCGCTCAAGGCCCGAGTTGAGATCCGCGAGGGCCGGTTCGACGATGCCCTCCACACTCTGCAAACCGGTCTGGCGATGGGAAGGCATCTGGGCGGCGGGCCGTTTTTGATCAATGGCCTGGTTGGCATGGCGGCGTGCAACTCGATGATCGACCGCGTCGAAGAATTCGTCGCGCAGCCCGGCATCCCAATCTTTACTGGGCCTTGACCACGTTGCCGCGGCCGATGATCTCGCTGCGAGACGCGTTTGAGCTGGAGCAACGCCTGGGCGAAAACCTTGTGCCCGAGCTGGACCAGATCGCCAACGCCGACGCCGAGAATCGCGCCCCCGAGGCCTGGAACGTGCTTCTCGCTTCGATGTTTCAAAACATGCAGAAACTCGGCCGTACCGTGATCGCCGACGACGCGGCCAACAAATCGCTCAAGGCCCTGCTGAGCATGGATCTCGACGCCTTCCGCCAGGTACCGCGACGAAGCCCTCACCTGGGCACGCGAGGCGAATCGTCTCTCCGAGGCTGACGCCGCCTCCTTGCCCGAGTCGCGCCTTCTGGCCGAATACCTCCTTGCCCGCTACCGGAGCGTCCGCGACACGGCCTTCAAGGCCGTCTATCTGCCATATGTCGAAGGTCGGCCGCTCTTCGACGAGGCCGAGACGAAGATTACGGCCGAGAAGAGCAGCGTCGTCACCGCCTTTGCCCAGATGCTGCCGGCCCTTCAGTCGGTCAGCCGCGGATATCCGGCTGGCCCGACGCATCGCCGCGCTCCGCGTCGTCGAGGCCATCCGCATGCACGCCGCCGCGCACGACGGGGCGATGCCGAGGTCCCTCGATGAGATCAAGGTCGTACCCGTGCCGCTCGACCCGGCCACGAACCAGCCGTTCTCGTACGAACTTGATCCCAACGACGCGAAATCCGCGCACTGCTGACCACCGGCCGCATCGACAACCAGGCGAAGACCGAGGTTGCCTATCAGATCAGAGTGCCCGACGAGGGCGCCGCCGTGGCCATCTTCGACATCAACGAGGAGCAGGCGCCGGAGACCGCTGCCGGGCTCGGCGCGGGCAACGCCATCGGCGTCGGGCTGCAACGTCACCGACGCTGCGTCGGTCGAGGCCGCAGTGGCGCCGGGTCGTCGAGGAGCTCGGTGGTCTGCACGTGATGGTCAACAACGCCGGCATCACCCGCGACAACCTGCTCTTCAAGCTCACCGAGGACGACTGGGACGCGGTCATGGACGTGCACCTCAAGGGCGCGTTCCTGATGAGCAAGGCGGCCCAGAAGACGTTCGTCGACCAGCAGTACGGGAAGATCCTGAACCTCTCCAGCATCTCGGCCAACGGCAACCGCGGCCAGGCGAACTACTCTGCGGCCAAGGCCGGCGTGCAGGGCTTCACCCGGACCCTCGCCCTCGAGCTCGGGACCCGTTCGGTGTCAACGTCAACGCGATCGCACCGGGGTTCATCGCCACCGAGATGACCGACGAGACCGCGCGCCGGCTGAAGATGGACGTCGAGGAGTTCCGGAAGCTCAACGCCGAGGCCAACCCGGTCAAGCGGGTCGGCTTCCCCGAGGACATCGCCGCGGCGGCCGCGTTCCTGTGCAGCGACGAGGCGTCGTACATCACCGGGCAGACGCTCTACGTCGACGGAGGCGCCAAGATCTGAGCGGCCACACGCAAGATCTGAGCGGACACGGGGGGTGCCTGCCACGATCGCGGCGGGGGCCTCAGTCATGCTAGGCCGCATGACTGCGCGCTCCTCCCGTCCTGCCTGCCCGCCGGATCCGGCGCCTCCCGGCGCTGGTCGTCCTCGCCGTCGTGGCGAGCCTGGTGCTCGCGAGCTGCGGGGGCAAGGACGCCGAGAAGAAGGCTGATGACCGGCCGACCTCGCAGCCGACCGAGGGCGGCACCCAGCTGGCGGCGGTCTGGCCGCTGACCGGTCTGCCGGCGCCGGAGACCACCCCGAACCACCCGGTGATGATCGTCAAGATCGACAACACCGCGGCGAGCGACCCGCAGTACGGCCTCGGCAAGGCCGACATGGTCGTCGAGGAGCTCGTCGAGGGCGGCATCACCCGGCTGGCGGCGATGTTCTACTCCAAGCTGCCGGCGAAGGCCGGGCCGGTGCGCTCGGCGCGCGCCTCCGACATCGGCGTCGTCACCCCGACCCACGCGCGTCCTGGTCGCGAGCGGGATGGCGCCGCCCACGGTCCAGCGCCTGAATGCCGCGCACGTGCGGTACTTCACCATGGGTGCGCCGGGCGTGGTCCGCGAACCCCGACGGCCAGCATGACTACGCTGCACAGCGTGTTCGTCGACCTGCCGAAGCTCGCGAGCAGCCTCAAGAAGACGCCCGTCGTGCCCGCGAACTACCTGCCGTGGGGCGCCGAGTCCGACTTCGCCGGCGCCGCAGCCCGGCCAAGAACGTTCGACGTCGAGTTCAGCAGCGGCCACCACGACGTCGGTTCCGCTACAACCCTCGAGCAAGAAGTACGTGAACACCGACACCTACGCCGGGGCCGGGTGACGAGTTCAAGGCCGACTCGGTGCTGGTGCTGCGGGTGCGTGAGGGCGACGCCGGCTACCGCGACCCTGCGGGCAACCCGGTGCCGGAGACGCTGTTCTTCGGCAAGGGCCAGCTGATGCTGTTCCACGACGGCCAGGTCATCCGCGGCACCTGGTCGAAGCCGAAGCGCGACGCCCGCTGGTGCTGCACGACCGCGGCCGGCACGCTGAAGGTCCCCGCCGGGCACGTGTGGATCGAGCTGCTGCCGAACAAGAAGCCGGCGGCCGGTCCGGATCAGGCACTGACCCCGGTCATCGAGCCTGTCGAGATGCGGCTGCGTCTCGACAGGCTCGACGTCCGCGGTGGTCAGTCCTCGTCGGCCGGCGACACCAGGTCGCCCGGGTCGGGGAGCTCGACGCCGTTCTCGGCGAGCGTGCGCAGGCCGGCGAGGATGAAGGCGATCGCGGTCTCGACCTGGGCGACCGCCAGCCTTCGGGTCGGCCGCGGTGCTGACGCTCTCGCCGGCGGCGGACATCGCGCCGAAGAAGATCCGGCTGAACGTCTCCAGCATCTCCTCGCTGAGGTCGTAGGTCGAGTCCTCAGCACGTCGCGGACCATGTCCTGCACCAGGCCGTAGCTGGAGCGCTCCTCCTGCTCGCGGAAGCGCTCGTAGCCAAGGACCGCCGGGCCCTCCTGGATCACCACCCGCTGGTACGCCGGGTCCTGGACGATCTCGAGGAACGCCCGCAGGCCGATCAGGGCCTTCTCCCACGGGTCGCGCGACCCTTGAGCGCCTTGCGGATCCGTCGCGGAGGCGTCGGACTCGATCTTCTCGAAGACCGCCTCGAACACCGCCTGCTTGCCGCTGAAGTGGTGGTAGAGCGCGCCCTTGGTGACCCGTGCGCCGGCGACGATCGCGTCCAGGCTGGTCGCGGCGTACCCCTGCGTCGGTGAACAGCCGGGCGGCCTCGTCGACGAGCGCCCGCTTGGTCGACGCGGAGTACTGCTGCGCGCCGCGAGACCCCGGCGGACCTTGGGGAGCGTCGAGCGGAGCTTCTCGGCCGGCGAGCGGCAGGGCATTCCGCAGTCTATGACCGACGCGGCGTCGTATGTGTGTGAGACGTCACGGTCTCAATGCGTCTTGCAGATGCGGACGTCCGGCTCCATACCCTGAGTACGTACCAACGGTATGTGAATAGAAAGGATGTGTGACCATGACCTGGAACACTTTCCATCACCGTGGAGAGATCCTCCAGACCGTGATCGACACCGCTGACCGCGCCGACGGACGGCGTGCTGCCGATGCGAGCTCCCGGGGGTCTCCGAGACCTTCCATGACGAGCTCGACCTGATCGCCGCCCTGATGGCTGAAGTGGCACGCCCGGCTCTCCGGGCAACATCGAGCGCGAGCTGATGGCCCAGCCGATGGACCTCGAGGACGCGATCACGCGACGGCCTGGCGCCTCGACCAGCCAGCAGGTGCCCGGCATCCGGGTGATCATCGACCGCTACACCGAGTCGCCGAGCGACCCGAGATGGCGGCCGCGCTCACCCGGGCCAGGAGAAGGAGTGGCTGCAGGCTCGCCGCTGCCGCCGGCCTGGCCAACGACGAAGAGCCCTGCGGCCGCCCGTGCGGCCGGCAGATCGAGCGCGGCACGCGCGGCTGCTCGCGCCGGAAGTCGGCCGAGGCAGCGCTGGCGACGGCGACCACGGACGTCGCCCCCCACGTCGACGGGGATGTGACTCCCTCCCTCGTCGATCGGATCCGGGCGGTTCTCGCCGCCTGATCCGCTCCCACAGACGATCCCCGGGCCCTCCCTCCCACCGTCGGCCCGGGGATCGTCATTCCTACCGGCGGCTGTGGGGCTGCGTGAGCACGATGACGGTCATGGAGCCGGCCACGGGGAGTCTGCTGATCGCGGCGCCGACGATGAGCCGACCCGAACTTCGCACGTTCGATCGTGCTCCTCCTCGACTCCGGCGAGCCGGCGCGCTCGGGGTCGTGCTCAACCGGCCGACCGAGCTCGAGGTGGTCGACGGTGCTCGAGCCGTGGGCAGAGCTCGTGGCCGGGCCACAGGTGTTGTTCCAGGGCGGCCCGGTGGAGACCGACTGCCGCACTCGGCGTGGCGAACGTGGCCGAGGAGGACGACCCGGTCGGGTGGCGCCGGGTCTTCGGCTCGACCGGGCTGGTCGACCTCGACGCACCGGTCGAGCTGATGGCCGCGGCGGTGTCCGGCCTGCGGATCTTCGCCGGGTACGCCGGGTGGGGTGCGGGCCAGCTCGAGGCCGAGATCGACGAGGGCGCCTGGTACGTCGTACCTGCCGAGCCGGAGGACCCGTTCCTCGACGAGCCCGAGCGGCTCTGGGCGACGGTTCTGCGCCGTCAGGGCGGTCAGCTCGCGATGCTGGCGACGATGCCCGTCGGAGCCGGGTCTGAACTGACCTGCGGCTAGGATGCCGTGGTGAGTTCGCAGCGGACACCGGGATTCGGGACGGGCGTCCTCGAGGACGAACAGGTCGACCGGGACCTGCGCACCACCGACGACGGCGACCACGAGCGGCTGTCGCACTTCGTCCCCAAGGACAAGCTCATGGATGCCATGGTGAATGGCACTCCGGTGGTCGCACTCTGCGGCAAGGTGTGGGTCCCCAGCCGGGACCCGCAGAGGTATCCCGTCTGCCCCGAGTGCAAGGAGATCTGGGAGAGCATGCGCGAAGGCGATGACGAGTGAAGGCTCGACTCGGGGCATCGTGGACCAGGTACGCCGGTCTCGGAGCACTCTCGTTGGCGCTGGTCGCCTCTCCGGCGCTGGTGACGTCCTCGGCACAGGCGATGCCGGCTCCGACGACGAGTGCGGTCTGCCTCGGTGCGACCGGGCGCGCCGTACCTGCCGCGCGGCGCATCCCTGACACCCCCGCTGTCTCTGCGACGACGCAGCAGCGCGTGGAGGCGCGACTTGCGGCAACGCAGCGCGAGACCGTCGTTACCCCGTCCAGCAGGTCGGCCACGACCACCGCGGGCCCGGTCTACCGGGTCAAGGTCCAGATCCACGTGATCCACGGCGGCCGCAAGCACGAGGGAAAGCTCTCCCGCAAGGGTGCGCGGCACAAGGTGCTCCGCGTCCTGCGCCGGGCCTACAACGGCCTGCAGAGCTCGATCGCGCAGCCGATGGGCATCGACTTCCGGCTCAAGCACATCACGATCACGAGGAACGAGAGCTGGTACCACGCGACGCCGATGAGCCGCGCGGACCGCCAGATGAAGCGCAGGCTGCACCGAGGTGGGGCGACGACGCTGAACATCTACGTCAACAAGCCGACGTTCCGCGGTGGCGGGCTGCTACTGGGCTACTCGCGGTTCCCGTGGCAGTACCGCGGGCACAAGGCGCTCGACGGCGTGACCATCAACGTCCGCAGCCTGCCCGGCGGGACGGCGTTCGGCTACAACCTCGGCGACTCGGTGGTGCACGAGACCGGGCACTGGCTCGGGCTGTACCACACGTTCCAGGGCGGCAACGGCGACCCGGACAACCCCCAGTGCAGCGCGACCAACGACGGTGTCACCGACACCCCGGCGGAGTACCGGCCCAACTTCCTGTGCACCAAGAGCTACATCCCGAACGGGTACACCACGGTGTGCGACCCGGCCGCCATGGCGATGGACGGGTACGTCGACCCCGCGTTCAACTTCATGGACTACTCCCTCGACGGGTGCATGCGGATGTTCACCGCCGGACAGCGCGCCCGGGTGGACTCGATGTTCGCGACCTTCCGAGTAGGCCGGTGACGCCGGGCGGTCACGAACCGCCCCAGATCGAGCTCCCTCCGGCCTATCCCGCACGCGCGGCCTGGGGGACTGCTCCGAGCCTGCGCGCGTGGCAGGCCGAGGCGATCGGGCGGTACTTCGAGACCTCGCCGCGGGACTTCCTGACCGTGGCGACCCCGGGTGCGGGCAAGACGACGTTCGCGCTCACGATCGCGGCCGAGCTGCTCTCGCGGCGGGTGATCGACAAGATCACGGTCGTCGCGCCGACCGAGCACCTCAAGACCCAGTGGGCCGAGGCAGCGGCACGGATCGGCATCCCGATCGACCCGGCGTACTCGGGCGGGAAGGGCAGGACCAGCACCGACTTCGTCGGCATCGCGCTGACCTACGCCGGGGTCGCGACGAACCCGCTGGCGCACCGGATCCGCACCGAGCGGTTCAACACCCTGGTGATCCTCGACGAGATCCACCACGCCGGCGACGCGCTCTCGTGGGGCGAAGCCGTGCGGGAGGCGTTCGAGCCGGCACGGCGCCGGCTCGCGCTGACCGGCACGCCGTTCCGCTCCGACGTCAACCCGATCCCGTTCGTCACCTACGCCCCCGACCGCGACGGCGTGCCGCGCTCGGCGGCGGACTTCACCTACGGCTACGGGCATGCGCTGCAGGACCACGTCGTCCGGCCGGTGCTGTTCTGGGCGTACGGCGGCGACCTGCAGTGGCGCACGCGTGCCGGGGACGAGGTGTCGGCCCGGCTCGGCGAGCCGCTGACCAAGGACATGGCGGCCCAGGCGCTGCGGACCGCGCTGGACCCGGCCGGCTCCTGGATCGGGGCGGTGATGGAGGCCGCCGACCGAAGGCTCACCGAGGTCCGCAAGAACGTCCCGGACGCCGGCGGCCTGGTGATCGCGACCGACCAGGACTCCGCGCGTGCGTACGCCGCCCTGCTTGCCCGGATCGCCGGGGAGAAGCCCACCGTCGTGCTGTCGGACGAGAAGGCGGCGTCGAAGAAGATCGCCCGGTTCGCCGCCGGTGAGAACCGCTGGATGGTCGCGGTCCGGATGGTCTCCGAAGGCGTCGACGTCCCTCGACTCGCGGTCGGCGTCTACGGCACCACCACGTCGACGCCATTGTTCTTCGCCCAGGCGGTCGGGCGGTTCGTCCGCGCCCGCGCGCGGGGGGAGACGGCGTCGATCTTCCTGCCCTCGCATCCGTCGCTGCTCGGCTTCGCCTCCGAGCTCGAGCTCGAGCGCGACCACGTGCTCGGCCGCCGGATCGCCGACGAGGCCGACATCTTCGCGGCGGAGGACGCCCTCCTCGCGCAGGCCCAGGCGGGCGAGGCGGCGTCGGCCGGCGAGACGCTGCCGGCGTACGAGGCGCTCGGCTCCCAGGCCACCTTCGCCCACGTGCTCTACGACGGCGCGGAGTTCGGGCACGCGGGAGAGGTGCACGTCGGCTCCGAGGAGGAGATGGACTTCCTCGGCATCCCCGGGCTGCTCGAGCCCGACCAGGTGCGCAGCCTGCTCCAGCACCGCCAGCGCGAGCGCCGTAACCGCGACGCGAAGGCTGCCGACGACGACCAGGACGCATTGGTCGAGAGCATCGCGACGCACGAACGGCTGGCGATCCTGCGTCGCGAGCTGAACGGACTGGTCGCCGCCTGGCACCACCGGACCGGGCAGCCGCACGGGATGACCCACGCCGCGTTGCGCACCGACTGCGGCGGGCCGCCGGCCGTCGTCGCGACAGCGGCGCAGCTGCAGGCGCGGATCGACCGGATCCGGGAGTGGGCGACTCGGAAGAGCTCCTAGGACCGAGGTCGACAGGTCGAGCCGGTCAACCCTTGATGCCGTAGGTGAGGGCGAGATCCCACGGCTCGAGGTCCCAACGCGAGCACGCATCGACGATGAGGCGCGGCGCGGCCGCGATCGCGTCGGGGCTTGCCGGAGCACTGACGGTCGCACCCCGTTCGGATCCGGACGGGGGCCACATCTGTGACCCCCGCGGGGGCGGCGAGGTCTCGATCGTCGACTTGCCGTCGTCGACGAGGAACAGGCAGTAGGGGACCTGCGGTGCCTCCCACCCGCCGACCTCCACGACCAGGAAGGCGTCCTCGGCCGCGACGTACCGCACCGCGCGGGTGAGCAGGTCGACGAGGTCCTGACCGGTGGTGTCGTCGGGCTCGCGCGCCGGCTGCAGCTGGATCGTGGAGGCGGCGAAGGTGAGAGCCTCCTCGGCATCCTGGGTCGGGAATCTCGGTTGGAGGACAAGCGTCCCGCTCTCGGCATCGAGGAGGGCGACCTCGCGGAACCGGCGGTCCTCGCGAGGAGTGCGGGCGAGCAGGCCCGCGCCCATCGCCGTGCCGAGCGCATCGTCGGGGACTGACCAGAGCCGGGACTCGGTGTCGGTCCACGTCCGCACCAGGCCGCCGACGCACGGACTCAGCATCGCGGTCGTGAGGGTCGCGCCGGGGGCCGGCCCGCCGATCGGGTCGGTCATCGCTCGACGGTGGCCGCGCCGAGCAGTGGCAGGACCCGGTAGGGCACCTGGGTCGCGAGGGCGATGACGGTGGAGGAGCGGACGATGCCCGGGTGACCCAGGGCCCGGTCGATGACGGTCTGCAGATCGGCGTTCGACCGGGCGACGACGCGCGCCCACATGTCGCCCGGGCCGGTGATGGTGCACGCCTCGAGCACCTCGGGGATCGACGCGAGGTGCTCGGCGACGCTGTCGTGCCCGGCGCCCTGCCGGATCTCCAGCGTCAGGAAGGCCGTGACCGGGTGGCCGAGCGCTGCCGGGTCCAGGGACGGACCCCAGCCTGCGACCACGCCGTTGCGTTCGAGGCGGTCCAGGCGCGCGGACACGGTGCCCCGGGCCACACCGAGCCGGCGAGACGCCTCCAGGACGCCGATGCGTGGCTCTTCGGTGAAGAGTTCGATCAGTTTGATGTCCAGATCGTCCATCGTGAGGCCCTTCACTGTACAGATTGCTCAACGAGTCGTCGAAGTGTTGCACAAACTGCCGGAGGTGGACACGCTTGCGGGCATGACGTCGACCACCCACCGTGCCCTCACCGCCGACGAGCTCAAGGCCGACCTCACCCTCGAGCAGCTGCAGCAGCTCGTCGGCCTGGTCGAGTACGACGAGGACAACGATGTCTTCCCGGTCACCGGGTGGGACGCGATCGTCTTCGTCGTCGGCAACGCCACCCAGACCGCGCACTACTACCAGTCGGCCTGGGGCATGGAGCTGGTCGGCTACAGCGGCCCCGAGCACGGCAACCGCGACCACAAGGCGTTCGTGCTGAAGTCGGGGTCGATCAGGTTCGTGATCAAGGGCGCCGTCGACCCCGACAGCCCCTTGGCCGACCACCACCGCCGGCACGGCGACGGCGTCGTCGACATCGCGCTCGAGGTGCCCGACGTCGACAAGTGCATCGAGCAGGCACGCCGCGCCGGCGCGACCGTGCTGGAGGAGCCGCACGACCTCGCCGACGAGCACGGCACGGTCCGGATGGCCGCCATTGCGACGTACGGCGAGACCCGGCACACCCTCGTCCAGCGCCAGGTCGGCGGGGCGAGGTACGCCGGGCCGTACCTTCCGGGCTACGTGCAGCGATCGTCGTCGATCACGACCAGGCCCGGGCAGCCGAAACGGCTCTTCCAGGCCCTCGACCACGTCGTGGGCAACGTGGAGCTCGGAAAGATGGACCAGTGGGTCGCCTTCTACAACCAGGTGATGGGCTTCACCAACATGGCGGAGTTCATCGGCGACGACATCGCCACCGACTACTCGGCGCTGATGAGCAAGGTGGTCGCGAACGGCAACCACCGGGTGAAGTTCCCGCTCAACGAGCCTGCGATCGCGAAGAAGAAGTCGCAGATCGACGAGTACCTGGAGTTCTACCGCGGCGCCGGAGCCCAGCACCTGGCACTGGCCACGAACGACATCCTCGCCACGGTCGACGCCCTGCGCGACAACGGCGTGGAGTTCCTGGACACGCCGGCGTCGTACTACGAGGACCCCGAGCTGCGGGCGCGCATCGGCGAGGTCCGGGCGCCGATCGAGGAGCTGCAGAAGCGCGGCATCCTGGTCGACCGCGACGAGGACGGCTACCTGCTCCAGATCTTCACCAAGCCCCTCGGCGACCGGCCACGGTCTTCTTCGAGCTGATCGAGCGGCACGGGTCGCTGGGCTTCGGCAAGGGCAACTTCAAGGCGCTCTTCGAGGCGATCGAGCGCGAGCAGGAGCGTCGCGGGAACCTGTGAGCCGCGAGGCCGGCGTCCCTCAGCTCGCCTCGGCGGGCAGCTCGCAGACCCGTTCGGCCAGCGGGGCGCCGTCGCAGCAGTTCGCCTTCATGTGACAGTGCGGGCAGAGCCAGCGCGTGGCGATCGGGTCGAAGGGCTCTCCGCAGTAGTCGCACGGCACGGGTGCGACGTTACGGCGCCGCCCCCGGCTGTGGGGAGCGGCACGCCGTACCGGATCAGTCGGCGTCGCCGACGACGACCAGCTCGGCCTCCTCGACCGACTGCGGCGCGTCCGGTGCGGGGGCGAGGTAGCGGCTCCCGAAGGCCAGGATCGCGACGCTGATCGCGACGGCGCCGGCGCCCATCCAGAACGGAGCGTGGACGCTGACGTTCTCCCCGAGCTTGCCGGCCAGCCACGGCGCGACGGCGCCGCCGGAGAAGCGCACGAACGAGTAGGCCGCGGAGGCGACCGGGCGCTCGACGGGAGCGGCCCCCATGACCGCCTGGGTGATCACGGTGTTGTTGATGCCGAGGAAGGCGCCGGCCGCGATCACCCCGAGGACCAGCACCGTCCTCGAGTCGGTCCACACCGCCATCGCGACCAGGTCGAGGGCGAAGAGGCTCAGGCTTGCGAGCGCGGTCGTGACCACACCGAGCCGGTGCTCCAGCCAGGGCGCCACCCACACCGAGGTGACGGCGAGCAGGACGCCCCAGCCGAAGAAGATCCAGCCGACCTGCGAGGCGGTCATGTCCAGGGGGAAGGGCGTGAAGGCCAGCAGCGTGAAGAAGCCCATGTTGTAGAACAGCGCCGTCAGTGCCACCGTCAGCAGGCCGGGGTGGCGCAACGCCCGGAACGGGTCTGCGAGCGACGTCCGGTGCGACGCCGGGGGAGTGCCCGGGAGCAGGAACGCGGTGGCGAGGAGCGCGACCGTCATCAGGACCGCGACACCGTAGAACGGTGCGCGCCAGGAGATCTCGCCCAGCTGTCCACCGACGATCGGTCCCATCGCGATGCCGAGACCCAGTGCCGCCTCGAAGAGGATCACGGCCTGGGCGACCGAGCCGCGCGCGGAGGCCACGATCGTCGACAGCGCGGTCGCGATGAACAGCGCGTTGCCCAACCCCCAGCCTGCGCGGAACCCGACGATGGCGCCGATCGTGTCGGACGACCCGGCCAGCGCTGCGAACACGATGATGAGGGCGAGGCCGGACAGCAGGGTGCGCTTCGCGCCGATGCGCGTCGAGACCACGCCGGTGATCAGCATCGCGACGCCCATGACCGCCATGTAGCTGGTGAACAGCAGTGAGGTCTGGCTGGGCGACGCGCCGAGCTCGTCGGCGATCGGCTTCAGGATCGGGTCGACCAGGCCGATGCCCATGAAGGCGATCACGCAGGCGAAGGCGACCGCCCAGACGGCGCGTGGTTGGTTGAGCTTCACTCGGTTCCCTTCGTCTTCTCGAGGACGGCGCGCAGCACGGCGACCGCCTCGGCGAGCTGCTGAGCGCTCGTGCCCGCAGTGCGTAGGCGCTCGGCGACGAGCTCGCCATTGGCTGCACGTGCGTCCGCGAGGACCCGGTGCCCTGCCGTGGTGAGGGTGACCCTGCTCGCGCGGGCGTCCGCGGGGTCGCTCGCCTTACTCACCCAGCCCCGTTCGACGAGGCCGTTGACGATCCCCGTCATGGTCGGCTGGCTGCACTGGTCGATGACCGCGAGCTGGCTGACCCCGACGGCGCCGGACTCGTCGAGGATCGACAGCACTCGTAGTCCGGCGGGCTGTGGCCGCTCCCGACGGAGCAGTCGGACCAGGCGGGCGGCGTACAGCGTCAGGTCGCTGCCGAGCTCCTGCATCGAGTCCGCGGTCATGCGCCGATATTACATAGGAAACCTATGTATGTCAGCGTGACGTCGGTCTCGTCAGGAAGGTCGGGTGGTCACCGCGGGCACGCTCGACCTTGCCCCACCCGGCAGCACCCAGCGTCACCACGGACGCCGGGAAGACTCCCAGGTTCTCCCGCTCGATGTGTTCGTCGAGCTCCACGAACAACATCGAAACCGCCCGCTCGAAGTCGGGGCTCGCCGGGTCGAGGTCGGCGATGGCGGCGTCGAAGGCATGGTGCTCCTTCTCGAGGATGTCGACCTCCTCGACGAACTCGCCCTGGTCGCGGAGCGCGGTGAAGATCCCCTCCTCCTCGCGCCGCACGTGGGTGTCGAGGTGGCGAACGAGCCGCTGCAGCGCCGCGAGTGCGCCCTCGCGGTCGCCGGAAGCCATGGACCGCCGGACGACATGGGCCTCGTCGAGCAGGGCGTAGTGCTCGTCCATCAGCTCGGCGATCGCGTCGTTCCCGCGGCACCCGCAGTACTCACACATCGACCTTGTCCCAGCCGCGTCGAGGCGGACGCGATCCGGCCGGAGAGGTGTCCCGGCTGCGGTAGACGATGTACGGGCGGGTGAGGTAACCGACGCGGGGCACTGAAGACGTGGACGAGCCGGGTGAAGGGCCACAACGCGAACAGCAGGCAGGCGACGAGGGCGTGCAGCTGGAAGCCGAGCGGGCGCGGCGGCCATGAGCGAGGGGTCGGGGTGGAAGGTCGAAGATGCCCCGGAACCACAGCGAGACGCCCTCGCGGTAGTTGTATTCGCCGCCGACGTGCAGCAGCCCGGAGTCGAGGGTGTTCCACAGCCCGAGCAGGATGACGACGCCGAGCACGGCATACATCGCCTTGTCCATCAGGGTGGTGGCGCGAGAAGACCGGCCCGACCGTCCGCCGGCGGTAGATGAGGATTCCCATCCCGACGACGGTGCATGAGCCCGGTGAGCGATCCCGCCGGACGAGCGCGACGGCGTGGTAGCGTCGTCTCGCTGATGCCGACCGCGTCGGTCCACGACTGCGGGACCAGCAGGCCGACGACGTGACCGACGATGACCCCGAGCAGGCCGAAGTGGAACAGCGGGCTGCCCATCCGAGCAGCCGGGCCTCGTAGAGCTGGGAGGACCGGGTGGTCCAGCCGAACTTGTCGTAGCGGTAGCGCCAGTAGTGCCCGAGCGACGAAGACGGCCAGGCAGACGTAGGGCACGATCACCCACCAGAAGACGTTCACCGTCCACCTCCCGGATCCAGGCCCGCCGGCACGGCGGGCTGTACGTCCGGCCGCGGGTTGAGCGGGGATCCACGGCATACGGCGAGCTTGCCCGACCTCCTCCTGGGGCGGCCCTCGGCCACGAGGCGGCGTTAGGGCCTCCCCCTCGTCCCCGTCGAGCGGCGGGGAGCCTCGCCCGCACCGCGTCGAGCGACGGGCGGCCCAGCGCGAGGTCGCCGGTCGCAGCCCGAGCCGCAGCATCTCGAGCCCCGATCCGGTGCTCGCCGAGGAGCCTGCCAGCCGCCGTCGAGGTCGTACAGGGCGCCGAACTCCAGCACGACGCAGCAGGTAGTCCGGCAGCTCGCCGTCGGCGAGCTCGGCGCCGGCCCGCCGGTAGCGCTGCTTGATCCGCACGAGGGCGACGCCGCGTTTGCGTGTGTCGCCGTGGGGGAAGTAGGTGAGGTAGCAGGTTGCAGCACTGGCGGCTGAGTCGAAGGTGTCGACGTAGTCCCGCTGCGAGCTCGCCGAGCGTCGGTGCGCCGCCAGGGTGCTCGAGGTATCGCCGCGAGCGGTCACGCCCACCTGCACCGGCAGGGCGTCGGCGACCGCCTCAGCCAGCATCGGCAGGCGGCCCACGCAGGTCGGGGGTCGGGGTACTCGAGCAGCAACGACGCCGACCTGCCACGTCGTCGCGAGGGCGTGGTCGTCGGCGGCGCCGCCCGCGCCGGTGCCTCGCGGGCTCACGCCGTGACCCCTCGTCGCTCAGGCGGCGGCGGGAACAGCCCCTCGGGGCATGCCCTTGCCGTCCCAGTTGAGCAGGTTCACCCGGCTGCGCCTTGCTGCCGCGCCGACGATGGTCGTCGCTGGTCTGGCGCTCGCGCGAGCATCTGGAAGTTCTCGACGGCGACCGGCGTCAGCGCCCCCGAGCTCTCGCCGAACGGCCCCGACCCGCCCATGCCCGGGCCGCCGTCGTAGTCGAGGGAGCAGTCCGTCGCCAGCTCCTCGAGCGCGTGCGCCTGCTCGGCGTGAGCGCGCGGGATGACGTAGCGCTCGTCGTACTTGGCGATGGCGAGCAGCCTGAACATCTCGTAGATCTCCTCGCCGGTCATCCCGACGGCCTGCCGCGATCGACTCGTCGGGGTCCCGGCCGAGGTTGAGGTCGCGCATGTACGACCGCATCGCCGCGAGCTTGCGCAGCACGCGCGTCGACCGGGCCGGATGTCGCCGGCCGTGAACAGGTTGGCGAGGTACTCGATCGGGATCCGCAAGGTGTCGATGGCCGCGAAGAGGTTGTCGCGGTCCTCGCCGTCGTGGCCGGTGTGCGCGACGGCGTCGACGACCGGGGAGAGCGGCGGGATGTACCAGACCATCGGCATGGTGCGGTACTCCGGGTGCAGCGGCAGGGCCACCTTGTAAGTCGATGATCAGCGCGTAGATCGGGCGAGCGCTGGGCCGCCTCGACCCAGTCGCGCGGGATGCCGGCCCGCTCGGCCTCGCGCTCGACCTCGGGGTCGAAGGGGTCGAGGAACACGTCGCGCTGCGCCTCGTAGAGGTCGTGGTCGTCCGTCGACCGACGCCGCCTCGAGCACCTTGTCGGCGTCGTAGAGCATGAGCCCGATGTAGCGCAGCCGGCCGACGCAGGTCTCGGAGCAGACGGTCGGGATGCCGACCTCGATCCGCGGGAAGCAGAAGGTGCACTTCTCGGCCTTGCCGGTCCTGTGGTTGAAGTAGACCTTCTTGTACGGGCAGCCCGAGACGCACATCCGCCAGCCGCGGCAGCGGTCCTGGTCGACCAGGACGATCCCGTCCTCGGAGCGCTTGTAGATCGCCCCGCTCGGGCAGGACGCAGCGCAGGACGGGGTTGAGGCAGTGCTCGCAGATCCGCGGCAGGTAGAACATGAAGGTCTGCTCGAACTCGATCGTTCACCTTGTCCTGCGATGCCCTTGAGCAGCATCGGGTCCTTGACGCGCGTGCTCCTCCGAGCCGCCGAGGTCGTCGTCCCAGTTGGCCGACCAGCTGGATGTTCATGTCCTTGCCGCTGACAGCGACTTCGGCCGGGCGACCGGCAAGTGCTCCTGCGCGGGGCGTTGATCAACGTCTCGTAGTCGTAGGTCCACGGCTCGTAGTAGTCCTGGATGCTGCGGCATCTTCGGGTTGGAGAAGATCGTCAGCAGCTTGCTGGAACCGGCCGCCGCCCTTGCAGCGTCAGCCGGCCACGGCGGTTGCAGCACCCAGCCGCCCCGCCACTTCTCCTGGTCCTCGTAGCCGCGCGGATAGCCCTGCCCGGGCCGGGTCTCGACGTTGTTGAACCAGACGTACTCGGTCCCGGTGCGGTTGGTCCAGGCCTGCTTGCAGGTCACCGAACAGGTGTGGCAGCCGATGCACTTGTCGAGGTTCATCACCATCGCCATCTGGGCCATGACGCTCTCATGTCGGTACGTCGCACCTCCTGGCTGCGCCGGCGGATGACGGTCACCTCGTCGCGTTGGTTGCCGGTCGGGCCGAGGTAGTTGAAGGCGAAGGACAACTGGGCGTAGCCGCCGATGAGGTGGCTCGGCTTGATCAGCAGCCGGGTCAGGGAATTGTGGATACCGCCGCGCTTACCCGATGGTCTCGGCGAGGGGGACGTCGATGAGCCGGTCCTGGGCGTGATGCATGTAGACCGTGCCCTCGGGCATCCGATGGATGACGATCGCCCGGGCCACGACGACCCCGTTGCGGTTGACGGCCTCGATCCAGTCGTTGTCGCGCGACCCCGATCTTCGCGGCGTCCACGTCGCGACATCCACAGCGTCTGGCCGCCGCGCGACAGGGACAGCATGAACAGATTGTCCTGGTACTCGGAGTGGATCGACCATTTTTGTGCGGGGTCAGGTACCGCACGGTGACGCCGAGCTCGCCGCTGGCTCGCCGAGCGCCGGCTCGCCGAACAGGGCGGTCATGTTGAGCGGCGGCCGGAAGACGGCAGCTCTCGCCGAGCTCGGTCATCCAGTCGTGGTCGAGGTAGAAGTGCTGCCGCCCGGTGAGGGTGTGCCAGGGCTTGAGCCGCTCGACGTTCATGGTGAACGGTGAGTAGCGCCGCCCGCCGCTCTCGGATCCGGACCACTCCGGCGAGGTGATGACCGGCACCGGGCGCGACCTGGGTGTCGGCGAAGGTGATCCGCTTACCCTCGTGCTCGGCCGCGAGGTCGGCCAGCTGCGATCCGGTGCGCTTCTCGAGGGTCTTGAAGCCCTGGGACCGCGAGGTGGCCGTTGGTGGTGCCGGACAGCGCCAGGATCGCCTCGCACGGCGTGCGACGTCCCGTGCGCAGGGCCGGCCGGCCGTCGGCGACGCCGCCGCGGACGATCCCGTTCTTGCCCGCGAGGTACGTCGACCTCCGCGCTCGACGTCGAAGGTGACGCCCTTGGTGGTCGCGCCGAGGGTGTCCAGCAGCGGGCCCGAGGGCGCTCATCTTCGTCGGCGACCGCCCCGTAGTCGCGCTCGACGGCGACCAGCTTCGGCATCGTCACGCCCGGGAATCGGCTCGCACTCGCCGGCCTTCCAGTCCAGGACCACGCCGTGCGGGTTGGCCATCGCGTCCGGGGTGTCGTGAGTCAGCGGCGACGGCGACGACGTCCTTGCGGACGCCGAGGTGCGGTCGCGGCGAGCTCGGCTGAATTCCTCGGCGATGCTCCGCGAAGGCGTCCCAGTCGGTCCGGGTCTGCCAGGGCGGTGCGATCGCCGGGTTGAACGAGTGCACGAACGGGTGCATATCGGTCGTGTTGAGGTCGTGCTTCTCGTACCAGGTCGCCGCCGGCAGCACGACGTCGGAGAAGATCGTCGTGCTCGTCATCCGGAAGTCGAGGGTCAGCAGCAGATCGAGCTTGCCCTGCGGGCGCCTCTTCGCGCCAGACCACGTCCCGCGGCCTCGTACTCCGGCGGCGCCTCGGTCGGCGCGCACGGCAGGAGTCGGTGCCGAGCAGGTGCTTGAGGAAGTACTCGTTGCCCTTGGCCGAGGAGCCGAGCAGGTTGGCCCGCCAGATCGACAGCACCCGCGGGCAGTTCTCCGGGTCGTCGGGGTCCTCGCCGGCGAACCTCAGGCCGCCGTTCTTCAGCTGCGTCGACGACATAGCTCCGCCACCGGTACTGCCGGCCGCGGCTCGGCCTCGTCGGCCAAGGTCGATCGGGTTGCGGTCGAAGGTCGGGTAGGACGGCATCCAGCCCATCCGCGCGCGACTGCGGCGACAGGTCGGCCGTGGTCCTGCCCGGCGAACGCGCCCGCTCACCGGCCGCCGCGGCCAGGGCGTCCGCGCGCGAACGTGGTCATAGCGGAACTGGTCGGTGTGCAGGTACCAGTAGCCGGTCTGGATCATCTGCCGCGGCGGGCGGGTCCAGTCCGAGCGCGAACGCGACTGGCGCCCAGCCGGTGATCGGCCGGCCCTTCTCCTGTCCGACGTAGTGCGCCCAGCCGCCGCCGTTGCGCCCTGGCAGCCGGTGAGCGTCGTCAGCGTCAGGAACGTCCGGTAGATGGTGTCGGAGTGGAACCAGTGGTTGGTCCCGGCGCCCATGAGGATCATCGAACGGCCCTTGGGACTCCTCGGCGTTCGCGCGAACTCGCGGGCGATCCGGGCCACCTGATCGCGCCGGGACACCGGTGATCGCCTCCTGCCAGGCCGGCGTGTAGGCGGCGTCGGCGTCGTCGTAGCCGGTCGGCCAGCTCCCCGGCAGGCCGTCGCGCGCCGACGCCGTACTGGGCCAGCATCAGGTCGAAGACCGTGGTGACCAGGTACCCGCCGATGCGGCGCACCGGCACGCCTCGCTCGCATGAGGCTCGCCGCGCGCCGTCGTCGAGTGTCGAAGCGCGGCAGCTCGACCGTCGACCGCGTCGCCCGCGGCCCGCAGCTGAGAGCCGGGTCGACCTCGCCGAGGTCGAGGTTCCACCTGGCCGATGCCCTCGTCGCCGAACCGGTGGCCCAGCGAGCCGTTCGGGCACGACGTGGCTGCCGGTCGCCGCGTCCACAGCACCGGCTTGAACATCGCGTTCTCGGTCGCCGCCTCCGGGCCGTCGAGGTCGGCCGCGATGAGGAACTTGCCCGGGCGATAGTGCGCCCGTCGGCACCCTCCTCGAGGGCGACGAGGTAACGGCAGGTCGGTGAAGCGTCCGGACGTAGTCCTCGAAGTACGTCGACCTGCCGGTCGACGAAGAACTCCTTGAGGACGACGTGCCCCATCGCCATGCCGAGCGCCGCGTCGGTGCCCGGGCGCCGCCGGCAGCCACTCGTCGGCGAACTTGACGTTCTCGGCGTAGTCCGGGGCCATGACGATCGACCTTCTGGCCGCGGTAGCGGGCCTCGGTCATCCAGTGGGCGTCCGGGGTGCGGGTGAGCGGGACGTTGCTGCCCCACATGATCAGGTAGCCGGCGTCCCACCAGTCCCCGGACTCCGGCACGTCGGTCTGGTCGCCGAAGACCTGCGGGAGGCGACCGGCAGGTCGGCGTACCAGTCGTAGAAGCGAGCATCGAGCCGCCGATCGAGGGTGATGAACCGCGACCCGGCGGCATGGCTGAACCATCGACATGGCGGGGATCGGCGAGAACCCGGCGACCCGGTCCGGGCCCCACGCTTGATCGTGTAGACCTGCGCGGCCGCGACGATCTCGGTGGCCTCGGCCCACGTGGCCCGGACCAGCCCGCCCTTGCCGCGGGCGCACTTGTAGCGCCTGGCCTTCTCGGGGTCCTGGACGATCTCGGCCCAGGCGAGCACCGGGTCGCCGGGCGGCCTTGGCCTCGCGGTACATCTCGAGGAGCACGCCGCGCACGTACGGGTAGCGCACCCGGGTCGGCGAGTAGGTGTACCAGGAGAAGGCCGCGCCGCGCGGGCAGCCGCGCGGCTCGTACTCCGGGCGGTCCGGCCCGACCGACGGGTAGTCGGTCTGCTGGGTCTCCCAGGTGATGATCCCGTCCTTGACGTAGACCTTCCAGGAGCACGACCCCGTGCAGTTGACGCCGTGCGTGGAGCGCACGACCTTGTCGTGGCTCCAGCGGTCGCGGTAGAAGGCGTCGGCCTGCGCGGCCGCCCTGCTTCGTGCAGCGTCGCGCAGGTCGGCCGAGACCTCACCCCGGGTGAAGAAGCGGCGGGTGCCGACGAGGGCATCCGCGAGCGGACCGTCGATCCCAGGCCGGTCTCGGCGCCCGAGCTCGGGTCCGGTGGTCACGTGGCAAGCTGCTCACTCCTCGCCCTGTGTCTCCGTCTGCCCTGCGACGGACGACGGTGAGCGGTGAGCAGCAGCGTGAGCGCTGCGGTCGATCGAGAGCAGCCAGAGACCCAGGGCGTAGGACTCGGTGCGGCCGTAGATGTAGCCCATCAACAGGGGTGGCACGAAGCCGCCGAAGCCGCCGGCTGCACCGACCAGGCCGGTGACCCCTCCCACCTTGCGCAGGCTCGGTCTCCAGGGCGATGAGCGCGAAGGTGGCGCCGCTGCCGGATCCGAGGGCAGCGGCCATCGCCAGGAAGACGAACGCGCCGACGCGTGTCGACCAGGCGGAGTGCGCGGCGGCGACCGAGCCGCCACCACGACGACGACGGCATATCCGGTGGCCAGCACCCGTACCGGGCCCAACCGGTCGGACAGCCAGCCACCGACGGGGCGCATCAACACGGCAACCAGGACGAAGCCGGCCATCCGGTTGGCGGCGTCGGCCGGGGTGAGGCCGTACTCGGTCTTCAGATAGGCGGGCAGGTAGACGGAGAACGCGACGTACCCACCGAAGGAGACGGCGTACAGGATCGCGGCCTGCCAGGTGACCGGCAGCCGCGGCGTTGGCGCGGAGCCGGGCCATCAGGCTAGTGGCCGGGGCGGTGCGACCCGGCCGGCGCGTCACGCAGGATCAGCGACGCCGCCAGCGTGTAGATCGGCGAGCACGGCCGCGACGATCAGGAACGGTGCCTTGCCAGCCGACGTCCTCGAACAGCTTGACCGTGGTCAGAGCGCTGATCGCGGTGCCGCCCATGCCGGCACCGAAGACGCCCACCGCGAAACCTCGTCGCTCCGGTGGGAACCACGCGTTCACGAACGGAACGCCTACGGCGAACGACGGTGCCGGAGATGCCGAGGAAGAAGCCGCCCACGAGGATCAGCGGCGTAGGAATCGAGAGGCCGAAGAAGCCCAGGAAGAGCACCGGAATGATCGTACGCCGCGTGATCAGCGGGAGCATCACCCGGCCGCCGAACCGGTCGGTGAGCGCACCGACCGGGATCCGTCCGAGCGACCCGACGAGGACCGGCACCGCGACCATCAAGGCGACGTCGGACTCGCTGAGCGTGCCGAGGTCGCCGTTGCTTGCGGAACAGCGGCCCGAGAGGGCTGATCAGTGCCCACGCCCAGAAGTTGAGTGCGAACCCCAGGGTGGCCATGCCGAGCATCAGCATCCGCGGCTGCTGGCCAGCGGCCCGTTCCTGGTCTGCTACCTGTGTCATCGTCGTCACGGTCTCCCGCCCCTTACTCTGTCGCAGCGCGCCCCTCAGCGGAACCCTTGACCTGCGTCACTCGAAACGCTAGTACGATCAAAACCGTGAAAAATAATCGGCTGACGCGCGCGCAGCAGGCGGTCCTCGCCGCGCTCCGCGACCAGCCGGACCTGGTCGAGGTCGAGGCGCTCGCGCGCCACCTCGGCAGGCACCCGAACACGCTGCGCGACCATCTGGCCGCGCTGCTCGATGCGGGTCTCGTCGTGCGCCACCAGGCACCGAGTGCGGGTCGTGGACGACCCCGCTGGCTGTACGCCGCGGCCGGAGCCGCCGATGTGGACGAGAATGCCGAGCTGGCGGCATCGCTCGCCTGGCGGATCGCTCATCGTGAGCGCGACCCGCTCGCTGCGATCCGTGACGTCGAGCCGGCACTGGGCCGGCCAGATCGTCGCCAGGCTCGGGCTGACACGACGACATACGGCCCGGGAAGGCCGGGTCCAGGTCGTCGACGCGCTCGACGAGCTCGGTTACGCGCCGGTGACCGACTCGCGGGTCGACAGGGTCGCGCTCACGAGGTGCGCGCTGCTCCAGGTTGCCAGCAACGTCCCCGAGGTGGTCTGCAGTGTGCACCTCGGCCTCGTCGAGGAGCTGCTGGAGGTCTCCGGAGCCGACCGCAACCGGGCGAGACTGACGCCGTTCGCAGAGCCGGGAGTGTGCGCGCTGCGCCTGATGGCGCCGCCGGCGACGCTCAGAACGGCGGCCGTCCGGTCCCGCTGATCCGGAACCGACCCCACGGGTCGACGTCGGACAGCCTGCCCTCGGCAGCGCCGTGCGCGGTGGTCAGCGTGACCGTGTCTCCGGCGCGGGCAGCCTCGCCGAGGACCGGGTCGGCGGCGATCCGGCCGTACCAGTGGAAGCGTCCGTCGAGCGGCTCGAAGTGCCCGCGCAGGGTCACCTCGACCTCGACATCCCCGGACGTCGAGCCTGTCGAGACGCGCGCGGCGCCGGCGTACTCCCCTGCGGGCGCGTCGGCGAGCACCTGGTCGTCCATCACGCCTCCTTCCGGCGGGTGCGGCGCTTGGGCGTCTCCGGGTCGGCCCTGACCAGGAGCAGCTGGCCGGCGCCGTCGAGACCGACACCGTGGTCGGCGGCGAACCCGCTGAACGCGTTCCAGAGGAAGGTGGCGAGGTACTCCGAGGCAGCCTCGTGGGTCATGATGTCGCGTCGGAGCCACCACTCGCCGACGGCCAGGCCCATCCCGACCACGCCGTGTGCCCAGGGCTCGGCGCCGGCAGCATCGACGCCGAGCCGGCGGAGGGTGTCGCCCATCAGCTTGGCGAGGCTGGTGGCGATCTGCTCCTTCCCGTCGGCGATCGGGTCGTCCGTGGTCCGGTGCTCGATGAGCAGCAGGAACACCTGCGGGTGGTCCGCGATCAGGGAGAGGTAGGCGTCGCAGGCTCCGAACACGTTGTCGCGCATCG
Organism: uncultured Actinomycetota bacterium; assembly: GCA_963805425.1. GTDB lineage: Bacteria > Actinomycetota > Actinomycetes > Propionibacteriales > Nocardioidaceae > Marmoricola. The sequence continues at coordinate 34,060 of CAWDUF010000003.1, forward strand.
GCCCGTCGGCAATGAGGGCAGGCACCACCGCGTCCATGACCTGGGCGGCGCCCCACTGCCCGACCGCGCGGTAGAGGTCGTCCTTGTCGGCGAAGTACCGGTAGAGCACCGGCTTGCTCACGCCGGCCGAGGCCGCGATCTCCGCGATGGATGCCGCGGGCCCGTGGAGGTCGATCGCGGCGACGGCAGCGGCGACCAGCTCGGCCCTACGTACCTCGCGGTGCTCGCTCCAGCGCGTGCTGCGGCCGTCACCCCCCGAAGGTGGCGGAGTCTTGACTCGGGATGTCATGTGAGCAACAGTAACTGTTACTACAAGTAACACCAAGAGTTCCGGAGGTCCCGATGACGGCAACGATGCCCGACCGAGGGTCGAGCAGGGCCACGGTCGACCGGCTGCTGAAGTCTGCCGCGCGCCAGTCCTACGACCCCGACGTCGACCTCGACTGGGACGCACCCGAGGTCGAGGGGCTCTGGGCGATGCAGCCCGAGCGGATGTCGCTGTACGGGACCGACCTCTGGGAGCGGCTGAGTGACGAGCAGCGCAAGGAGCTCAGCAAGCACGAGGTCGCCTCGATCGCGAGCGTCGGCCTGTGGTTCGAGATCGTGCTGATGCAGGTGCTCCTCAAGGACGTCTACCGCAGTGACCCGACCGATCCGCGCACGCACTTCCTGCTCACCGAGATCGCCGAGGAGTGCCGGCACTCCACGATGTTCGGGCGGGCGATCGGGGCGCACGGTGTGCCGGCGTACGGGCCGAGGCCGCAGATCCGCCGGCTGGCGAAGATCTTCCCGGTGATCGCGCGGGGCGCCGGGGCGTACGCGTCGATCCTCATCGGCGAGGAGCCGGTCGACCGCTGGCAGCGCGAGCAGATGAACGACGAGCGGATCCAGCCGCTGATCCGGATGGTCTCCCGCATCCACGTCGTCGAGGAGGCGCGTCACGTGACCTTCGCCCGCGAGGAGCTCGAGAAGTCCGTCGCCCGGATCGGCCGGACCGAGCGGCTGTTCCAGCAGACGGTCACAGCGCAGGCGGCGTTCGTGATGATGCGCTCGCTCGTGCACCCTGACGTGTACTCCGCCGTGGGCATCGACCCACGCGAGGGCCGTCGGGCCGCGCTCGGCAACGAGAGCTACCGGCAGACGATCGCCTGGATGGGCGAGAAGGTGATGCCCTACCTGCAGGAGCAGGGCATGGTCGGCGGTGGCTACAACCGCAAGCTGTGGCGGGAGTCCTTCCTGCTGCCGTGAGGGGGTTTCGACAGGCTCGACCGCCGACGGCTACAACACCTTCGACAAGAACTGCTGGGTGCGCTCGTGCTGCGGGTTCGCCAGCACCTCGCGCGGATCGCCCTCCTCGACGATCACGCCGTCGTCCATGAAGACCAGCTTGTCGCCGACCTCACGGGCGAAGCCCATCTCGTGGGTGACCACCATCATCGTCATGCCCTCGTCGGCGAGGCTGCGCATCACGTCGAGCACGTCACCGACGAGCTCGGGGTCGAGCGCGCTGGTGGGCTCGTCGAACAGCATCATGTCCGGGTCCATCGAGAGCGCACGGGCGATCGCCACGCGCTGCTGCTGGCCGCCCGAGAGGTGCGCGGGGTAGGCGTCCTCCTTGCCGGCGAGCCCGACCTTCTCGAGGTTCTTCCGGGCGACCGCGATCGACTCGGCCTTGCCGCGTCCCTTGACCCGCTGCTGGGCGATGCTCAGGTTGCGCATGACGGTCATGTGCGGGAAGAGGTTGAAGGACTGGAAGACCATCCCGATCCGTGAGCGGATCTTGTCGAGATCGGTCTCGTCGTCGCAGACATCGATGCCTTCCACGAAGATCTGCCCGGACGTGGGCTCCTCGAGGCGGTTCACACATCGCAGCAGCGTTGACTTCCCCGACCCGGACGGCCCGATCACGCACACGACCTGGCCGGCGTCCACATGGAAGTCGATGCCCTTGAGCACCTCGTTCTCGCCGAAGTACTTGTGCAGGCCGCGGACCTCGATCGCACGCGTCCCGTTGCTGGTCTCCGTCATCTCGTCACCGGGCCCTCTGTTGGCGCTTCTCCAGCCACGCGACCAGCCGCGTGAGGGGGAGCGTGATGATCAGGTACAGGACGGCGGCGAGCATGAGCGGCGTCGAGTTCCCGTAGGTGTTCAGCGCGTCTTCGCCGAAGTTCGTGAGCTCCTTCTGGCCGAGGGCGACGCCCGCGACCGAGAGGAGAGAGGTGTCCTTCAGCAGCAGCACGAACTCGTTGGTGAGCGGCGGGATGATCAGCCGGATCGCTTGTGGAAGGACGATCGTCACCATCGTCCGCCCACCGCTCATTCCAAGTGACCTGGCCGCCTCGTGCTGGCCCTTCGGCACGGCCTGGATACCGGCGCGCAAGGTCTCGGCCATGTACGCGCCGGACACCGCGACCAGTGCGATGCATCCCGCGCCGATGTTCCCGCCGGGCGGGTGCCACCCGAACGCGAGCGGTACCGCGTAGGCCGAGATGATGATCACGATCAGCGCAGGCAGCCCGCGGAAGAACTCGATGTAGATCGTCGCGAGCCACCGGTACGGCGCAACCGTCGACAGCTTCATGAGAGCGAGGAAGAGGGCGAGCGCGAGACCGCCGGTGAACGCGATCGCGGTGTAGAAGACGGTGTTCTTCGCGCCTTCCTTGACGATGTCGGGCCAGATCGCCTTCAACGTGTCGACGTCGAAGAAGTTGGCCTTGATCGCCGACCAGTCGGCCAGGAGGGCAAGGGTCGCGAACGCGCCCACCAGGATCAGGTAGAGGATGCCTTCGCGCAGGCGGCGCTTGGTGGCTCGCTTCACTCGAACTCCTGACCGCGGTGTGACTGCGTTGGGATGAGCCCGTGGCCGCGCCGAATGCGCGGCCACGGATGAATCAGCTCGTCTTGAAGTAGGTGTCGTAGATCTTCTGGTACGTGCCGTCCGACTTCATCGCGGCGAGGAGCTCGTTGACCTTGTCGATGAGGACTGTGTTCGTCTTCTTCATCGCCAGGCCGTACTGCTCATCGGTCTTGTAGGTCTCCACGACCTTGTACGAGCCGTCCTTCGTGTGCTCGATGTTGACCGGGAGGTCCTGGAGCAGGGCGTCGACGTTGCCGGCCTTCAGTGCGTTGAACTCGGAGCCGTCGTCCTTGTAGGCGATGATCTTCGCGCCCTTGGCGTTGTCCGCGGCGTAGGTCGCGCCGGTGGTGTCGCGCTGCACTCCGACGTTCTTGCCGTCCAGGTCGGCGATTCCGGTGATGTCGGAGTCTGCTGGCACCAGCAGGGACTGCTCGGAGTCGTAGTACGGGTCGCTGAAACCGATCTTCTTGGCGCGCTCCTCGGTGATGGTCATGGCGCTCGCGGCCATGTCGCACTGGCCGGAGTTCATCGCGAGACCGCTCTGCAGGGCGTTGAAGTCACTGTCCTTGTACACGAGCTTGAGCTTCAGCCTCTTCGCGAACTCGGTGACGACGTCGACGTCGAAGCCCTTGAAACCGGACTCGCTGCTCTTGTCGAAGTCCTCGAACGGCGCGTATGGGACGTCGGAGCAGACAGTGAGGCTGCCGGACTTCACCAGGCCCAGGTCCGGGCCCGAGCTGCCGGTCTTGTCCTTGTTGTCCGAGCTACCGCATGCGGTCAGGGCGAGCCCCAGGGCGGAGGTGATCGCCAGTGTCTTGAGGAGGTTTCGGGTCGTCATGCGACAGCACCCTAGACCCGGCCGTGCTCCGGATCACACCGTCCCGTGCATCGAAACTGTCCCGTATCCGAGACGTTACGAGGCCGAAACCAGACCGGCCACCTCACCGAGTGCGAGCCTGCCGCCGAGGGCACCGGGGGCGGTGGCGCGCAGCACCACCTCGTCGCCGTCCTCGAGGAAGGTCCGACCGCTGCTGGATCCGGAGAGGGCGAACGGCTCGGTCCCGCCCCAGGACAGCTCGAGGAACGAGCCGCGCTGGTCGCGCTCGTCGCCGCTGATCGTGCCGCTGGCGAACAGGTCACCCGTGCGCAGCGACGCGCCGTTGACGGTCATGTGCGCGAGCATCTGCGCCGGCGACCAGTACATCGCCGAGTACGGCGGCCGACTGACCACCTCGCCGTTGAGCAGGACCTCGAAAGCGATGTCGTAGCCCGCCGGCTCCTCGACACGGAGGTAGTCCAGCGGCTCCGGGTCCTGCCCCGGCAGTGGCACCCGCGCCGCCTCGAGCGCGGCCAGCGGGGTCACCCAGGCCGAGACCGACGTCGCGAAGGACTTGCCCAGGAACGGCCCGAGCGGGACGTACTCCCAGGCCTGGATGTCCCGCGCCGACCAGTCGTTGAGGGGCACGACCCCGAAGACGTGCTCGGCGAACGCGCCGGTCGGCACCGACGTCCCGAGCTCGGTCGGGGTCCCCACCACGAAGCCGAGCTCTGCCTCGATGTCGAGACGGCGGCTCGGCCCGAACCTCGGCCCGGTGGTTGAGCCTGTCGAAACCCCCTCGCCGGACGGGCGACCCTGACCTGCCGGTCGCCGGATCGGCGTACCGGACACGACGACGGTGCCGGCGCGCCCGTGGTAGCCGACCGGGAGGTGCCTCCAGTTCGGCAGCAGCGCCTCGCCGTCGGGCCGGAAGATCCGGCCCACGTTGGTCGCGTGCTGGATCGAGCAGTAGAAGTCCACGTAGTCGGCGACCGTGAACGGCAGGTGCAAGGACACCTCGTCGACCGGCTTGAGGTGTGCCTCGACGACGTCGCGCTCGGGCTCCTCGGTCAGCAGTCCCGTGAGCCACTCGCGCACCGACGCCCACGCTGCCGGCCCGAGCGACATCAGCGGGTTGAGCGAGTCGCGCGCGAACACCGCGTGCACGTCGAGCATCTCGGTCGCCGCCACCGGAGACACGTCGAGGACCTGGTCGCCGATCCTGACGCCCACTCGAGGCGGCTCGTCGTCGACCGAGAACACGCCGTACGGCAGGTTGTCCACGTCGTACGCCGAGCCGGCGGCGCCCTCCACCCAGCAGGTCACGACGCCGCCCCGCCCGGCGTGGTCGCGGGCTCGATGAGCCCGAGGTCGATCAGGTCGTCGTGCGGCTCGAGGATGCTGCAGCTGCCGAAGGAGGTGAACCAGCGCCGGGTCGAGCCGAGCTCCTCGACCGAGTAGGCGAGCAGCTCCATCACGGTGACCCCCGGGTCGTGCGCGTTCAGCGCGGTCCAGGCCGCGTCGCGGTCGCCGTCGAGGAGCAACCGGGTCGCCAGCAGCACGTTCAGGAAGCCGTGGTGCTCGAACCCGGTCTCGTCGTCGCGGTGCCGGACGGCGTGGTGCAGCCCGGCCGTGCACTTGAACGGCAGCTCGCGGTCGAGGCTGGCGTCGATGCAGGCCACCAGCTCGGCCGCGGTCGGGAACGCGTCGGCAGTCGCGCCTCCGGTGCGGAACTTCAGCCGCAGGTCGCGCGCCGCCACCTCGTCCAGGGCGGCCAGCCATCCTGTGCCGGGATCGCCCTCGAGTCGCGGCGGCTCGACGTACACGTCGGCGTCGCCGACCTCGTCGGCGACGGTGTCCAGGGCCGCGCAGATCCGCTGGGCGTTCCTGGCCAGGTCGTCCTCGTCGCGCAGTGCGCACTCGAGCGCGGTGAGCCTGAGGAGAGGGGTCCGGGTGGCCCATCGCACGGCCGGCTCGATCGCGCCCGCTCCGCCGGTGACCACCAGGTTGATCGAGAGCGCGGTCTCGACGTCCTCGGTCTCCGGCGCCTCGTCCAGGACGTCGATCAGGTCCGGCAGCCTGACGTCGCTGACCACGAACCCGCCGACCAGGGCGGCGTACTCACCGCTGCGATGGGCGCGGTGCTCCGCCACGGCTCGGTCGAGCGGGACGTTGCCGGGCGGGAAGATCGCCGCGTCGTCGACGAGGCCCGTCAGCCAGGCGGGACCAGTGCAGTCGCTGGTGACTCACGACCGCCACCGTAGTGGGACGGTGAGCACGTGGCGTATTACAGATCAGTCGGAGATGTGCCCCCCACCCGTCACACCGCATTCCGGGACGCCGACGGGCGGTTGCGCTATGAGGAGCTGATGGGCGAGGAGGGCTTCTCGTCGGACTCCTCCCTGCTCTACCACTCCGGTGTGCCGTCGGCGATCGTCGACAGCCAGGTCTGGGACCTGCCCGACCTCACCACGACGGCCAACCATCCACTCAAGCCGCGGCACCTCAAGCTGCACCAGCTCCGCACCGGCAACCTCTCCGCCGACGCCGTCGAGCACCGCCGGCTGATCCTCGGCAACGCGGACGTCCGGATCTCCTACGTCGTGGCGGGCGGCCCGTCGCGGCTGTACCGCAACGCCGTCGGCGACGAGTGCGTGTACGTCGAGTCCGGCACCGGGACCGTCGAGACGGTCTTCGGCGTGCTGTCCTACCGCCAGGGCGACTACGTGGTGATCCCGCGGGCGACGACCCACCGGTGGCTGCCGGCCGAGGAGTCCCGGCTCTACCCGATCGAGGCCAACAGCCACATCGCGCCACCGAAGCGGTACCTGTCGAGGTACGGCCAGCTCCTCGAGCACGCGCCGTACTGCGAGCGCGACCTGCACGGACCCTCGGAGCCCTTCCTCCGGGAGGGCGACGACGTGGAGGTGCTCGTCAAGCACCGCGGCAACGGCCCCAGCGGCATCGTCGGCACCCGGCTCACCTATGCCACTCACCCCTTCGACGTGGTCGGGTGGGACGGCTGCCTGTACCCCTACACGTTCAACGTCGAGGACTTCATGCCGATCACCGGCAAGGTGCACCAGCCGCCGCCGGTGCACCAGGTCTTCGAGGGCTTCAACTTCGTGGTCTGCAACTTCCTGCCGCGCAAGGTCGACTACCACCCGCAGTCGATCCCGGTGCCGTACTACCACTCGAACGTCGACTCCGACGAGGTGATGTTCTACGTCGGCGGCGACTACGAGGCCCGCAAGGGGAGCGGCATCAACATCGGCTCGATCTCGCTGCACCCCGGCGGCTACGCCCACGGTCCGCAGCCGGCCGCGGTCGAAGCGTCGATCGGAGTGGAGTTCTTCGACGAGTCCGCCGTCATGGTCGACACGTTCCGTCCACTCGAGCTCGGGGAGGCCGGTCTCGAGGTCGAGGACCCGGCGTACCCGTGGACCTGGGCGGGCCGCGGCCCCGACGACGGCCCCGACGACGGCAACGGCCCGGCGGTGTTCTCCAACTCCTGAGGCCGGGTCGGTGGTCGGGTTCTTGGCAGCGACGAGGCGGTACGGCGCGTGGCCGGGCCCTGCTGTCGGGTGCTGCTTGGCGGGGTGGTCGAGCAGCGAGCTTGCGAGCGATCAGCCGAGACCACGGCGCGTGGTCCGGACCCGGTGGTTGAGCGCTGTCGAAACCCCGGAACCTTGACCGCCCCGGTCCGCCAGAAAATTCTTGAAGAAATCTTCCGAATTCCCATCCCGGTAAGGCAATTCTCACCCAAGAGTGTCGGTGGTCACCCCTAGATTCGAACCATGAGCTCGGGGACCTCGACCACCAGCACTCTCGACGAGGCTGGCGTGCTCGCGGTCGCCCGGCGGGCACGCGCCGAGGCCAACGCTGCCGAAGCTCGGGTGCTCTCCGCGGCCGTGGAGTGGGCGCGGCTGCACCAGGTCACCGACCTCGACGACGCTGCGACCTGGTGTACGAGCCGGGGTGAGGACACCGGGATCCCGATCGCCGGGGAAGGCTGCCCACTGGTCGCGAGTTCGCGGTCGCCGAGCTCGCCACCGCCCTGGGTCTGTCGGCCGGGTCGGGTCGCAACCTGATCGCCCAGGCACTGGAGCTGGCCTACCGGCTGCCGAAGCTGTGGGCCCGGGTCCAGGCCGGGATCGTTGGCGCCGTGGCGGGCCCGACGGATCGCCGAGGAAACCCTCAACGCCTCCCTGTCGGTCGAGGCTGCCGCCTGGGTCGACGCCCAGGTCGCGCCGTTCGCCCACAAGACCGGGGTGGCCCAGACCCAGCGGCTGGTGGAGACCGCGATCACCCGACACATGCCGCAGCTCGCCGCCGAGCGCCGCGAGCGGGCTGCCGAGCAGCGGTACTTCACCATCGACCACGACCAGGTCTCCTTCGCCGGCACCAGCCGGGTCCACGGCGAGCTCGACCTCGCCGACGCACTGGACCTCGAAGACGCCGTCGCCGCCGGCGCCGCCCAGCTCGCCGCGCTGGGCAGCAAGACCCGTTGGATGTCCGCCGAGCCGCTGCGGTCGGACTGATCGCCCGCGGCGAACAAGCCCTCGACCTGGAGGTGGACCTGGAGACCGGGGAGGTCTCGACAGGCTCGACCACCGCGACGGGCTCGATCACTGGGGTCTCGACAGGCTCGACCACCGGGGGCCGGAAGGGTCGGGAGGTGGTGCTCTACGTGCACCTCTCCCAAGACGCCCTGACCTCCCACGACCTGAACAGCCCGGTGGAGCTGGAGCAAGCCGGGGGCCGGCTGCTCACCGCGGGACAGATCGCGCAATGGTGCCGACGACCCGACACCAGCCGGATCACCGTCAAACCCGTCATCGACCTGCACCAGACCCAGGCGGTGTCGGCCTACCAGGTGCCGGACCGGATCGCCGAATCCGTCCGGCTGCGAGACAAGACCTGTGTGCACCCCTGGTGCAACCGGCCCGCCCGGCGCTGCGACCTGGACCACGTCGACCCCTACGTCGACCCCGACGACGGCGGCCCACCCGACCAGACCTCGACGCGAGAATCTCGCGCCACTGTGCAGGTTGCACCACCGGATGAAGACCCACGGCGGCTGGACCTACACCATCCTCGAACCCGGCACCTACCTGTGGCGCAGCCCCCACGGCTAGACCTGGCTCCGCGACCAGCACGGCACCACCGACCTCACCCCACCCGAACCCGAACCACCCGCCCACCCGCCCGGCCGACGAACCAGCTGACGCCGCACCCCGCCAAGCCCTGGCGGGGCCACCGGCATGCCCGAGGGTCTCCGACCTGCGGCTACGTGCCCCACTTCTCGGCCAGCGCGCGGATCACCTTCACGTTGCGGTTCGTCGCCGGGCCGAGCAGTTTCTCCACCTGGGCGTTGGAGTTCTTCGCCTCGCCGTACGGGATGTCGTAGAGCAGGTGCACGGCGCGTTCGCGCACGACCAGCGTCTCGCCGTTGCCGGACAGGGCCTCGAGCGACCTCGCCGCGGCGGGGCTCGGCTCGTCCTTGAGCAGGCTCAGGTAGTGCCCGTACTCGTACGGGTGCTTCTTCTCGATCTCGTCGGCGGCGCCGGCCAGCGCGGTGAGCTCGGCGGGGCTGAACACCATGGTGACGACGTCGAAGCCACGGTCTGCGCGGAACAGTGCCTCGAGCTCGGTCTCCACCTTGGCGCGAGATCGCAGCGGACTGGTGATCTTGACGTTGCCGGTCTGGATGTAGGTCTCGACGTCGGCGTAGCCGGCGCCCTCCAGGGCTGCGCGGAGGTCGACTGTCTTGTACTGCCGCTTGCCGATGTTGACCGCGCGCAGGAAGCCGATGTGCGTGGGCATGGGCACAGGCTAGATTGCCGCATGCCTTCGACGCGCGAGTACGACGGCCTGCTGGTCGATGTCCGGGACGCGGCCCTCTGGCTGACCCTCGACAAACCCGAGACCTTCAACGCCCTCACCGGCGAGATGGTGCTCGGTCTCGTCGAGGAGCTGCGCAACGTGGTCGCGCGCGCCGACGTGCGCGTCGTGGTGGTCACCGGCACCGGTGCGGCATTCTCGGCGGGGGCCGACCTGACGGGCGACGCGCCGCAGGAGAAGTACGACGGCACTGCGGTCGACGCCGCCAACGCGCTCATCCGGGCGGTCGTCGACTGCGACAAGCCGGTGGTGTGCGGCCTCAACGGCGTAGCGGCCGGCGTCGGCATGAGCGCGGCGCTCGCGTGCGACCTGATCGTCGCCAAGGCCTCGGCCGCGATGTCGCTCGGGTTCACGAAGATCGGACTGATGCCCGATGGCGGCGCCACGGCCACCGTCGCGGCAGCCGTCGGTCGTGCCCGGGCGATGCGGTTGGCCCTGCTGTCGGACCTGATCGGCGCGCAGGAGGCGTTCGACGCCGGGCTCGTCTCGCACGTGTTCGCCGACGACGAGTACGACGAGGGTCTGGCCAAGGTCGTGCGTCGGCTCGCGTCCGGGCCCCCGCTCGCCCAGGCCGCGACCAAGAAGGCGGTCAACGCGGCGACGCTCGACCGCCTCCCGGACGCCTTCCAGCGCGAGCGTGCGGGTCAAGCGGTGCTGCTGCGGACCGACGACGCCGCCGAGGGGATGAAGGCGTTCAACGAGAAGAGGCGCGCGGAGTTCGAGGGTCGCTAGACCAACGTCACGCCTGCGCCACGCATCTCGGTCAGGGCCGCCTCGGTGGTCTGTGGCGTGACGCCGGCGCACAGCGAGGTGAGCACCCGGGTGCTGAACCCGTTGCCGGACGCGTCGAGCGCCGTCGCCCGGACACAGTGGTCCGTGGCCAGCCCGCACACGTCGACCTTGTCGACCTGGTGCGCGCGCAGCCAGGTGACCAGGTCGACGCCTTCTGTGGTGCGGCCCTCGAAGCCGGAGTAGGCCGCAGCGTGCTCGCCCTTGAGGAAGATCGCGTCGAACGGCTGCGGGTCGAGGTTCGGGTGGAACGCCTCGCCGTCGGTGCCGACCTGGCAGTGGACCGGCCAGGACTCCGCGAAGTCCGGGTCCCTCGACCAGTGCTCGCCCGGATCGACGTGGTGGTCCTTGGTGGCCACCACCACGTCGTACGGCGGCGCCTTGGGGTCCTTGCGCGTCCAGTGGTGCAGCAGCTCGCTGATCTCGCTGGCGACGCGCGCACCGCCCGGCACCGGCAGCGAGCCACCCTCGCAGAAGTCGTTCTGCACATCGACCACGATCAGCGCGCGTGCCATGGGCTCACGCTAGTGGCCGTGCGGTCGTCTGTCAGGGTGGTCACATGCCCACGCGCGAGCAGATCGAGTCGATCGTCGAGCAGTACGTCGCTGCCGTCGGTCGCCAGGACCTCGACGCGACGCTGGCGGTCTTCGCCGAGGACGCCCGCCAGGAGGACCCGGTCGGCACACCGGCCAACGTCGGCAGGGACGCCATCCGGGGCTTCTTCGAGAAGGCCTTCCGTGGGACCTTCTCCACGACGCTGACCGGTCCGCTCCTGGTGACCGGCGATCACGCCGCCGTGCACTTCACCATCGAGGTCCCGACCGGCTCGGACCCGTTCTTGGTGCGCGTGGTCGACCTGATCCGCTTCGACGAGGACGGCCTGATCGCCGAGCTGCGCGCGGTCGTCGACTGATCCGAGCGTGTCGAAACCCGGTCACTGGTGCACGGTCGGGATCGCCGGCTCGCCCTTCTGCAGCATCCGCGCGCGCAGCGGAAGCTCCTCACGCGAGAGCAGGTGGCGCTCGCGCGCGGCCGCGATCGGCTCGGAGCCGACCACCTCGCCGTCGACGACCAGGGGCACGAGAAGAGTCCGGTCGTTGTCGTCGCCGCTGCGGCGGCGCCCCGATGCCGATCACCTCGGCCTCGGCCCGCCCGTCCTCGCCGAGTCGGCGCAGGGCGTACTTGCGCCCGCCGACGGACGGCTTGTCCGTGCTCTTCTTCGCGACGTCGACCATCGCGCCGTCGACGCTCTCGCGGGCCACGAGCTTGTAGACGAAGCCGCAGGTCGGGTGACCGCTGCCGGTGACGAGCTCGGTGCCGACGCCGTAGCCGTCGACGGGTGCGGCGGCAAGCGCCGCGATCGCGTGCTCGTCGAGGTCGGAGGTGACCACGATCCGCGTGCCCGTCGCCCCGAGGCCGTCGAGCTGCTCGCGCACTCGCGTGGGCGAGCAGGCCCAGGTCGCCGGAGTCGATCCGGATGGCGCCGAGCCCGGTGCCCGCGACCTCGACGCCGAGCCGCACGGCCTCGGCGATGTCGTAGGTGTCGACCAGGAGCGTGGTCCCGGCGCCCAACGAGCTGACCTGGGCACGGAAGGCGTCGGCCTCGCTGTCGTGAAGCAGCGTGAAGGAGTGCGCGCTGGTGCCCGCGGACGGTACGCCGTACCTTCTGCGGGCCTCGAGGTTCGAGCTGCTCGCGAAGCCTGCGACGTACGCCGCTCGCGCGCTCGCGATCGCCGCCTCCTCGTGCGTGCGGCGCGAGCCCATCTCGATGCAGGGCCGGTCGCCGGCCGCCCACGTCATCCGGGACGCCGCCGAGGCGATCGCGGAGTCGTGGTTGTAGACCGACAGCAGCAGTGTCTCGAGCAGCACCGCCTCGGCGAAGCTGGCCTCCACCACCGCCAGCGGTGAGTAGGGGAAGTAGGTCTCGCCCTCGGGGTAGCCCCAGATGTCGCCGCCGAAGCGGTAGCCGGCCAGCCAGCCCAGGGTGGCGTCGTCGACCACCTCCTGCTCGCGCAGGAAGTCGAGCTCGGCCGCGCCGAACCGGAACCGCTCGATCAGGTCGAGCACGCGGCCGACCCCCGCGACCACGCCGTACCGCCTGCCCTCCGGCAATCGGCGCGGGAACAGCTCGAAGACCGACCTGCGCCGGGCCGTCCCTTCAGCCAGGGACGCCTGCAGCATCGTCAGCTCGTAGTGGTCGGTGAGCAGGGCCGTCGAGGTCACGGTTGCAGGCTACGGTTGGAGCCATGTCCGCTCCCAGCCCCGTCGAGCTCGACGAGCCGGTGACCGATGACATCACGCAGCTGGCGACGCCGTGGGTGACGATCGTCTGGAACGACCCGGTGAACCTGATGTCCTACGTCACCTTCGTGTTCACCCAGTACTTCGGGTACTCGCGGAAGAAGGCCGAGAAGCTGATGCTCGAGGTGCACAACGACGGCCGGTCGGTGGTGTCGACCGGCAGCCGCGAGGAGATGGAGCGCGACGTGCAGGCGATGCACGAGTACGGCCTCTGGGCGACGATGCAGAAGGCGGATGCCTCGTGAGTGGATTCACCCGGCACCGCAAGTCAGGGGCGGCGGTGACGACCTTCACCGCGTTCGAGGCCGACCTGCTGCGGTCCCTTGCCTCGCAGCTGATCGAGCTGCTGCGCAACGAGAGCGCGACGATCGAGACCGAGAGCGACGAGCTGGAGGACCTCCTCGACTTCAGCGGCCCGACGCACGCGCCGGAGGACCCCGTCCTGGCCCGGCTGTTCCCGACGGCGTACCCCGAGGACGAGGAGGCGGCCGCGGAGTTCCGCCGTTACACCGAGAGCGACCTCCGCAACGGCAAGGCCGCCGGAGCCGCGACCGTGATCGACACGCTCGAGGACGCCGGCCTCCCGCCCGAGCCGGAGGACGGGCTGTTCATCGACGTCGAGCTCGACCCGGCGACCGCGATGACGTGGCTGCGCTCCTTCACCGACATGCGACTCGCGATCGCGACGCGGCTGGGCGTCGAGGACGGCGACGAGGACTTCTGGTACTCGCTGCCCGACGACGACCCCCGGGCCCAGGTCCACGACATCTACGACTGGGTCGGCTACCTCCAGGAGACCCTGGTCCAGGCTCTCGGGCACTAGCCCTTCGACGTCCGTTGGCTGGTCCCCGGTCCGGTGGGCGAAAGCCCCTCACCTAGGCTTGTCCACGTGCTGAGACTGGACCGGGCGACGTACGACGCGATCGTCGCGCACGCCAAGCGCGACCACCCCGACGAGGCCTGCGGGATCGTCGCCGGCGCCGAGGGCTCCGACGTCCCGAGCCGGCACGTGCCGATGGTCAACGCGGCGGGCTCGCCGACGTTCTACGAGTTCGACTCCACCGAGCTGCTCGCGCTGTACAAGGAGATGTGGGCAAACGACGAGGAGCCGGTGGTGATCTACCACTCCCACACCGCCACCGAGGCCTACCCGAGCCGCACCGACATCGGTCTGGCGAACGAGCCGGGTGCGCACTACGTGCTGGTGTCGACCCGTGACCACGGGAATAGCGAGGGCCCTGTGGAGTTCAGGTCCTACAGAGTCATCGACGGCGAGGTGAACGAGGAAGACGTCGCCATCCTGGACGACCCGGGCCTCGACGCCGACCAGCACACCCAGAGCGCTTAGGAGCACCATGGCCATCGAGGTCCGGATCCCCACGATCCTGCGCACGTACACCGGCGGCGAGAAGGCGGTGGACGCCAGCGGCGCCACCCTGGCTGCGCTCATCGACGACCTCGAGGCCAGTCACCCGGGGATCAAGGACCGGCTGATCGAGAGCGGAGACCTGCGGCGGTTCGTCAACGTCTACGTCAACGACGAGGACGTCCGCTTCACCGGCGGCCTCGAGACGACTCTCAGCGACGGCGACCAGGTCGTGGTGCTGCCGGCCGTGGCCGGCGGGTCCCGCGCGCGATGAGGTTCGACAGCCTGATCGACTCCGTCGGCGGCACGCCGCTGGTGGGGCTGCCGACGCTCTCGCCCTCGGCAGACGTCCGGCTCTGGGCGAAGCTCGAGGACCAGAACCCGACCGGCTCGATCAAGGACCGCGCCGCGCTGAGGATGATCGAGGAGGCGGAGAAGGACGGCACCCTGCGACCGGGCTGCACGATCCTCGAGCCGACGTCGGGGAACACCGGCATCTCGCTGGCGATGGCGGCGAAGCTGCGTGGCTACCGACTGGTCTGCGTGATGCCCGAGAACACCTCGGAGGAGCGCCGCGTGCTGCTGCGCATGTGGGGCGCGGAGATCATCTCCAGCCCGGCAGCCGGTGGGTCCAACGAGGCCGTCCGGGTCGCCAAGCAGGTCGCGTCGGAGCACCCCGACTGGGTGATGCTCTACCAGTACGGCAACCCGGCCAACGCGCTCGCGCACTACGAGGGCACCGCGCCCGAGGTCCTCGCCGACCTGCCCGAGATCACCCACTTCGTCGCCGGCCTCGGCACGACCGGGACGCTGATGGGCGCCGGCCGCTACTTCCGCGAGCACGCCCCGCACGTCAGGATCGTCGCCGCCGAGCCGCGCTACGGCGAGCTCGTCTACGGCCTGCGCAACCTCGACGAGGGCTTCGTCCCCGAGCTGTACGACGAGTCGCTGATCGACTCGCGGTTCTCGGTCGGCCCCCGTGACGCCGTGCGCCGGGTCCGGGAGCTGCTCGAGGCCGAGGGCATCTTCGCCGGCATCTCGACCGGTGCGATCCTGCACGCCGCGCTCGGCCAGGCGGCCAAGTGCGTCAAGGCGGGGGAGCGCGCCGACATCGCCTTCGTCGTCGCCGACGGGGGCTGGAAGTACCTGTCCACCGGCGCCTACGAGGGCACCATCGACGAGGCCGAGGAGCGCCTCGAGGGGCAGCTCTGGGCATGAGCGCCTCGTGACCCAGCTGCAGATCGCCCTCAGCGCCGTGTGCGGGCTGGTCGTGGTGCTCCTGGTCGTGCTCATGGTGCGCGACGCGCGACCCGGGCGCGTGACCTACGCGCTGCTCGGGCTCGTCGAGCTCGGCCTCGTCGGCCAGCTGGTTCTCGGTCTGGGTCGGGTCTTCGACGACCACGAGGGTGTCTCCGTCGGCACCTATGTCGGTTACCTCGTCGGTGCCCTGGTGATCCTGCCGCTGGCGGCCGGCTGGGCGTGGGCCGAGCGCACCCGGAACGGCACCGGCGTCCTGCTCGTCGGCGTCCTGGTCCTCCCGGTGCTCTTCCTCCGGCTGCACGACATCTGGTCGACCCATGTCTGAGGACGGGGCTGGGGCCAGGTCGACCGGCACCGGGTTCGGCCGGGTCATCGTCTTCGTCTACGCGATCCTCGCCTTCGCGGCGAGCGGGCGCGCGTCGTTCGAGCTGCTCAGCAAGTTCTCCGAGGCCCCGGTGCCCTACGCGCTCTCCGTGCTCGCCGCCGCGATCTACGTCGTCGCGACCTGGGCGCTGGCGACGAACCGTCGCCGGATCGCGCTGGCCGCTGTCGGCTTCGAGCTCACCGGAGTGCTCGCCGTCGGTTTCGGGAGCCTGCTGTGGACCGACAAGTTCCCCGAGGCCAGCGTCTGGTCGGACTTCGGGGTCGGCTACGGCTGGGTGCCGCTCGTGCTCCCGGTGGTCGGCCTGTGGTGGATCCTGCGCGGGTCGCAGAAGTGACGGTCTCGACGGGCCCGATCACCACCGGTGCCCACCCTCGACACGTCGTCGTGGCGATCACGACGCTCGCTCTGGGCGGGTTCGCGATCGGCACCACCGAGTTCGTGACGATGGGGCTCCTCCCCGAGATCGCTCACGGCATCGGGGAGTCGATCCCGCGCACGGGGCACGTCATCTCGGCGTACGCCCTGGGCGTCGTTGTCGGCGCACCCGTGATCGTGTCTCTCGGGGCCCGGCTGCCGCGCCGCGAGCTCGCCGTGGCCATGGTGCTCGCCCTCGGGGTCGGCAACGCCGTCACCGCCCTCGCCCACGGGTACTGGCAGGTGATGGCCGCACGTTTCCTCAGCGGGCTGCCGCACGGCGCGTACTTCGGCGTCGCGTCCCTGATCGCTGCCTCGCTGGTCCCGCCCGAGCGCAAGGGCCGCGCGGTCAGCGGCGTGATGCTCGGCCTGTCGGTCGCGACGGTCGTCGGGGTGCCGCTCAGCACCTGGCTCGGCCAGGGTCTCGGATGGCGCAGCGCCTACTGGGCGGTCGTCGCCGTCGCCGCGCTCACCGCGGTGCTCCTGGTCGTCGTGGTGCCGCACACAGCGGGGAACCCGGACGCGACCGTCGTCAACGAGCTCCGCGCGCTCAAGCGCCCGCAGGTCCTGTACGCCGTCACCGCGGGCATGGTCGGCTTCGGCGGGATCTTCGCCATGTACAGCTACGTCGCCCCGCTGGTCACCCGTGAAGCCGACCTCGGCCGGTCCGCGATCCCGTGGTTCCTGCTCGCCTTCGGGATCGGGTCGGTCGTCGGGTCGTGGGTGGCCGGCCGACTCGCCGACTGGGACGTAGAGCGTGCCGTGCTGGCCGGGTTCCTCGCGGCTGCGGTCGTCCTGGTGCTGATCCGGCTCCTGGCCGGCGTACCGGCAGCGCTGTGGGTGCTGGTGCTGCTGGTCGGCGTGCTCGGCTCGGTGCTGGCGATCAACCTCCAGCTGCGCCTCATGCACGTCGCCGGCGACGCCCAGATGCTCGGCGCGGCGCTCAACCACTCCGCGCTCAACATCGCCAACGGGCTCGGTGCCTGGCTCGGTGCCGTGGTGATCTCGGCCGGCCACGGATACCGGGCCCCGAGCCTGGTCGGAGCGGGGCTCGCAGTCGTCGGCCTGGCCGTGTTCCTGGTCGCGCTCCGCACGCAGCGCGAGACCACGGAGCCGGCGCCGTCCACGACGTGATCTGGGTCGCCATTCCACACAACGCGAGCGCTGGCAACTAGCCTTGGCGCGTGGCGGACGCTCCTATCGGCATCTTCGACTCGGGCTTCGGTGGCCTCACCGTGGCCCGTGCGGTCATCGACCAGCTGCCGCACGAGTCGGTGCTCTACCTCGGTGACACCGCCCGTCAGCCCTACGGTCCGAAGCCGATCGGGGAGGTGCGCGAGTATGCCCTGGAGTGCCTGGACCACCTGGTCGACCAGGGCGTGAAGATGCTGGTCATCGCGTGCAACTCGGCGAGCGCGGCGATGCTGCGCGACGCCCGCGAGCGGTACGACGTCCCGGTCGTCGAGGTGATCCTGCCGGCCACCCGGCGTGCCGTCCGGGCCACTCGCAACGGCCACATCGGGGTGATCTGCACGCGGGCGACCGCCGAATCGCAGGCCTACGACGACGCCTTCGCGGCCGCGCCCCAGGTCACGCTGACGACGCGGGCCTGCCCGCGGTTCGTGGAGTTCGTCGAGGAGGGCGTCACCGGCGGCGAGGAGCTGCTCGCAGTGGCGCACGAGTACCTCGACCCGCTGGTGGACGCCGGGGTCGACACCCTCGTCCTGGGCTGCACCCACTACCCGCTGCTGACCGGCGTCATCTCCTACGTGATGGGAGACGACGTCACCCTGGTCAGCAGCGCCGAGGAGTGCGCCAAGGACGTCTACCGGGTGCTCACCGAAGCGGGCCTCGAACACGCCACCGACGTCACCCCGGAACATCGCTTCCTCACCACCGGCCAGCCCGACGAGTTCGGTCGCATCGGCCAGCGCTTCCTCGGCCCCGAGCTGCAGAGCGTCGCCCAGTTCGCCGGTGGGGGCTGGGTGCTCGCCGGAGAGGCGGCCCCGTGAGGCTCACCGTCGTCGGTTGCTCGGGCTCCTATCCGGGCCCGGACTCCCCGGCCAGCTGCTACCTGGTCGAAGCCGAGCTCGACGGTCGTACGTGGCGGCTGGTGCTCGACCTCGGCAACGGTGCCCTCGGCGCGCTGCACCGGTACGCCGACCCGCTCTCCATCGACGCGGTGCTGCTCTCGCACCTGCACGCGGACCACTGCATCGACCTGACCAGCTACTACGTCCTGCGCAAGTACCATCCGACCGGTGCCCGGCCGCCGATCCCGGTCTACGGCCCCGACGGCACTCCCGGACGGCTCGCTCGTGCCTACGACCTGCCGAAATCGCCGGGCATGACCGAGGAATTCACGTTTCACTACTACCCGAAGGAGCCGTTCTCGATCGGGCCCTTCACGGTGACCGCGGCCGAGGTCACGCACCCCGTGCCGGCGTACGCGATGCGGATCGAGGCCGACGGCCGGACACTGACCTACTCCGGCGACACGGGCACCTGTGCGGCGCTGGTGTCGGCCGCGCAGGACGCCGACCTCTTCCTCTGCGAGGCGTCGTTCGTCCACGGCCGGGAGAACCCTCCCGACCTGCACCTCACCGGCGTAGAGGCCGGAGCGATGGCCACCCGAGCAAGTGTCCGACGCCTGGTGCTCACCCACGTGCCGCCCTGGCACGACGCCGACGAGATGCTGGGCGAAGCTGCGCAGACCTACAGCGGACCGCTCGAGCTGGCAGCCCCGGGCAAGACCTACCAGGTCTAGCGACGGCGAGTCGAGACCTGAGCCGGCTCAACCTCCGGGCGCGAGCCCGGCGTCGTGCACGCACAACGCGATCTGGACCCGGTTGTCGACCTCGAGCTTCATGAACAACCTGCCGATGTGCGCCTTCACCGTCGGGATGCTCAGGTAGAGCTCCTGGGCGATCTCGGCGTTGGACAGCCCACGCCCCACGGCGAGGGCGACGTCGCGCTCGCGCTCGGTCAGTCGCTCGATCCGGGACAGCGCGGTCCGGCCGCGCTCGGGGGAGCTCTGCTCCGTCACCCGCTGGATCAGGGTCGTGGTCACGCTGGGGGAGAGCATCGGCTCCCCGTCCGCGACCCGGAGCACCGCGTCGACGATGTCCTCCGGCGCCGTGTCCTTGAGCAGGAACCCGCTCGCTCCGGCCGCCAGCGCCCGGACCACGTAGTCGTCGGCGTCGAAGGTGGTCAGCACGATGACCTTCGGGGGACGTGGCCGTGCGGCGAGGGCGACGGTGGCCTCGATGCCGTCCATCACCGGCATCCGGATGTCCATCAGAACCACGTCGGGGTGGTGCTCTGCGACCGCGGCCAACCCTTGACGGCCGTCCGCCGCCTGGGCGACCACCTCGATCGTCTTCGCGCCCCCGAGGATCAGCGCCAGGCCGCTGCGCACCAGCGCGTCGTCGTCGACGATCAGCACCCGGATCGGACCGGCCGCGACGTCCGGGCTCATGTCGTCCACGGGAGCCAGCCTCGCAACGTGAAGGCGGTGGCGGTCTCGTCGACTCGCAGCGTGCCGCCGGTGAGCGCTGCCCGCTCGCGCAGGCCGACGAGGCCGAGGCCCGATCCGGGGGCGTCGTGGCCGTTCACCCGGCCGACCGGCTTGGCGTTGCCGATCACGAAGGTCACACCCCGGTCCGGCTGCCCGTCGACGGTGACCGACCACGTGCGTGCCGGCCGCGTGCTTGCGCGCGTTGGTCAGTGCCTCCTGGACGATGCGGTAGACGGTGCGACCGACCTGCTCGGACGGCAGCTGACCGCTGGGGAGAAGGTCGTGGAAGTCGACCACCATCCCGCTGGTGCGGGCCTCGTCCATCAAGGTGCCGAGGTCCGGGAGCGTCGGCTGGGGCCGGTCCGGTACGCCGTCCTCGCCCCTGAGCATCCCGAGCACCTGGCGCAGGTCCGTCATCGCCTCGTGCGCCTTGGTCTGGATCAGCTCGGCAGTCTCCCGCACCTGCTCGGGGGGCAGGTCGGTGCGGTAGGCGAGCGCGCCGGCATGCATCGTGACCAGCGAGATGCGGTGTGCGAGCACGTCGTGCATCTCGCGTGCGATCCGCTCGCGCTCCGCCGACCGGGCCCGCCCGACCCGGAGCTCCTGCTCGGCCTCGGCCTGGTGCGCCCGCTCGCGCAGCGTCCAGATCAGCTCGCGCCGCGACCCGATGTACATGCCGATCGCCACCACCGCGACCGTGCTGACGACGCTGAAGGTGAACGTCACCCACGCCGGGTCCTGGTTGCCTGTCGGCTGGTACCAGGCGTAGGTCTGGGCGACGACGACGTTGAGGATCCCGATCGGGATGATCTGGCGAAGGTTGCGCCGGGTGAACAATGACACCGCGGCGAGCACGCCGGGGCCGGCCGACGCCATCGAGAACAGTCCGAACAGCGTGAGCACGAGCGCGATCGCGAACGGACTGCGTCGCCGGTAGCGGACGATCCAGAAGGCGGCGATCCCGCCGGCCAGGTCGACCCAGAACCACGGTGAGTCGTGGGTCCACTCCCGGTAGGCGATCTCGCCCCACGCGAGGCCGGACACCGCGACGACCAATGCGTATCGCCACAGCTGGTCCCACAGCGTCAGGGGAGGGGTGCAGTCCTCCGCGGTCGGTTCGAGCACACCTCAAGGCTAGGGACCCGCAGGTGCGGCGGACCAGCGCCCTGGGTCGGTGTGGCCCCTACTTTGGTCAGCCGGGTCGATCCCGGAGGCGGATGCGGTCGCGGACCGTCGTACGAGAGAGTCGTGGGCATGATCGAACTCGAAGGCATCACGATGACCTACGGCGGGTTCACCGCCGTCGACGACGTGTCCTTCACCGCGCGACCGGGCCGGGTCACCGGCTTCCTCGGGCCGAACGGTGCCGGCAAGTCGACCAGCATGCGGATCATGGTCGGGCTCACACGCCCTGATCGTGGCCGCGCGACGATAGGCGGCCACCGGTACGCCGACATACCGAACCCCGGCCGCCACGTCGGCGTCCTCCTGGACGCCTCGGCCCAGCACGCCGGACGGACCGGGCGTGAGGTGCTCGCCCTGAGCGCCCTGACGATGGGCCTGCCGGCGGCGCGGGTCGAGGAGATGCTCGAGCTGGTGGGACTGAGCGAGACCGAGGCCAGGCGCCGGGTCCGCAACTACTCCCTGGGGATGCGCCAGCGCCTCGGCATCGCGAACGCCCTGATGGCCGATCCGTCGGTGCTGATCCTCGACGAGCCGGCCAACGGGCTCGACCCGGCCGGCATCCACTGGATGCGCAGGCTGCTGCGCGGCCATGCCGAGCGCGGCGGCACCGTGCTGCTGTCCTCGCACCTGCTGCACGAGGTCGAGATGATCGCCGACGACATGGTCCTGATCGGTCGCGGCCGGATCGTCGCCCAGGGCACCAAGGCCGAGCTGCTGCAGACCAGCGGCACCTTCGTGCGTGCCGAGCACCCGCAGAAGCTGGCGGCGGCGCTCGCCGAGGCCGGCATCAAGGGGGTGCCGTCCGGCGACGGCGGCACTCGCGCCGAGTGCGACCCGATCGAGGTCGGTCGCGCCGCCGCGGCCGCCGGGGTGGTTCTCGCCGAGCTGCGCGCGGCCGAGGGTGCCGGCCTGGAAGAGCTCTTCCTGGAGCTCACCGCGGACGACGCCCGGGAGTCCGACACCACCGAAGCCGACACCACCGAGGGAGTCCAGTGATGACCAGCACGACCGCGACGCCGTACGCCGGCCTCGACCTGTCCCTCTCCAGCCGCCCGCCGATGTCCCGGCTGGTCCGGGTCGAGCTGCGCAAGATGGTCGACACCCGGGCGGGGATGTGGCTGATGATCACGATCGCCGGCGTGACGGTCGTCGCGTCCACGATCTTCGGCCTCGCCGGCCACGACCAGGACCGGACCTTCTACAACTTCATGAAGTTCGCGGGCACGCCCCAGGGCTTCCTGCTGCCGGTCCTCGGCATCTTGCTGGTCACCCAGGAGTGGAGCCAGCGGACCGCGATGGTGACGTTCGCCCTCGAGCCCAACCGCAGTCGCACACTCGCCGCGAAGGTCTACGCCGCGCTCCTCGTCGGGCTCGGCTCCTTCATCATCGCGGTCGGCGTGGCGGCGCTCGCGACGGTGCTCTTCGGCGGCACCGACCCGTGGCGCGAGGTCGGCGCCGTGGACATCTTGAAGTTCGGCATCCTGCAGTTCACCGGCATCCTGCAGGGCCTCGCGTTCGGCCTGCTCTTCCTGAGCAGCGCGTTCGCGATCGTCCTCTACTTCGTACTGCCGACGGCCTTCTCGATCCTGTTCAACACGGTCCCGGCGCTGGAGAGCTCGGCCCCCTGGATCGACTTCGGCACCGCGCAGGGGCCGCTCAACGTGCTCGGGAACCTGACCAGCACGGAGTGGACCCAGCTCGGCATCACCGCGACGATCTGGGTGATCCTGCCGTTCCTTGCCGGCCTGTGGCGGATGCTGCGCGCCGAGGTGAAGTGAGCCCACCGCGGACAGCCGCCGACGGGTGGTGCCGGGCACATGCCCGGCACCACCCGTCGTAGTTCCCCCAGGTCCCCCTGCGACCGGTCCGGGTCAGTAGGCGTACCCCCAGGCGGAAGCCGGACCGAAGGCGTAAGGCACGGGCGGCGCATCGCCCTTGTGAGCTGCGCAGTAGTTGTCGCGGGACACCGTCGAGCTGAGCAGCGGGATGTACGACTGCGAGGTCAGGATTCCCTGGGCTGCGGCGTTGGCGTCGTTCTCGATGTTCGCCTCGACGAGGGCGCGGGCCGCCGGGGTCGGCGCCGCCAGCAGTGCCTCGGCATTGCGCCAGGCGTTCTCGCGCCAGGCCGAGACCATCTGGAACAGCGCCCAGTTGCCGATGCCGAACGGGTCCTGGGTGTCGTCCATCGCCGGGTCGAACCGCTGCGCGAACTCGGCGATCAGCGGGGCGGTGGCGTCGTACAGCCATGCCTCCACCGCGTCGTAGTCGGGCTTGCGCGACGTGCCGTCCGGTGCGACGAGGCCGACAGCGGCCATCACGTAAGGCAGGTCACGGTTGATGTGGGCGTTCATGCCCAGGAGCAGGTCGCCGGTGCCGGAGACACGCTTGTTCTTCGCGGCGTCGAAGGCCGTCAGCCATGCCTGGGGCACGGCACTGCGGCTGCCGTTCTTCCAGTTGTAGTAGGCGTCGGTGTAGTACTTGGCGAACACCGCGTCGACGTGGTTGAAGTACGGCACGTCCTGGTAGTAGCCCGGGATCTCGCGGGTGTAGCCGTACAGCTGGGTCATCCGCACGTACGCCCGGGCGAACACCGCGTTGTGGCTGCAGCCGCTCGCGGTGTCGTCGGCGATCCGGCTCTGCTCCTTGAGCGTGCCGTTGAGGCAGTTCGGGCGGCCCGCGACGCAGTCGTTGTCGCTGGACGGGACGTACTGGTCGGTCCAGCCAGGCAGGTACGACGACCACGGCACGTAGGGCAGCAGGTCCGCGTGTGCGGGCGAGCTGGTGGTCCCGACCACCAGCAACGAAGTGATCACAGAGACGGACGCGACTCCGACGACGGTCCGTACGACGCGAGCAAAGGTCTTTGCGAACATCTGGCTCCCTCCCCAGGCAGCGTTCGACGACGACACTCTTAACCACGACTCCCGCATTTGTCTCTAGTGGTCTAGTTAGAGGTACCAACTGGTCTGGTCAGGTTGGCCACTGTCTAGGCTCACGGCCATGACACGTGCTGACGGCCGGGCCGACGACGAGCTCCGGCCCATCAAGTTCACTCGCCACTGGCAGGACCACCCCGCTGGCTCGGTGCTCGTCGAGTTCGGACGCACGCGGGTGCTCTGCGCCGCGTCGGCGTCGATCGGCGTGCCACGCTGGCGCTCGGGGTCGGGGCTCGGCTGGGTGACCGCGGAGTACGCGATGCTGCCCTCGGCGACCAACACCCGATCGGACCGGGAGTCGGTGAAGGGCCGGATCGGTGGCCGCACGCACGAGATCTCGAGGCTGATCGGCCGGTCGTTGCGCGCGGCCGTCGACTACAAGGCGCTGGGGGAGAACACCATCGTCCTGGACTGCGACGTGCTTCAGGCCGACGGTGGCACCCGCACCGCGGCGATCACCGGGGCGTACGTCGCGCTCGCGGACGCGGTCGCGCACCTGCGGGAGCAGGGAGCGCTCGCCGGTGACCCGCTGGTCTCCTCGATCGCTGCCGTCTCGGTCGGCATCATCGACGGCCTGCCGCGACTCGACCTGCCCTACGAGGAGGACGTGCGCGCGGAGACCGACATGAACGTCGTGATGACAGGGGAGGGCAAGTTCATCGAGGTCCAGGGGACGGCCGAGGGCGTCGCCTTCGACCGCGCCGAGCTCGACGCCCTGCTGGCCCTGGCCGAGAAGGGCTGCGCCGACCTGACCCGTCTGCAGCAGGAAGCGCTTGTCGGTGGTTGAGGTGCGAGCAGAGCGAGCCTCGAAAGCCACCCAGGTCTTCCTCGCCTCGCGCAACGCCAAGAAGCTGGCGGAGATGCACCGCATCCTCGGTCCCGAGCTGCCCGACCTCGAGGTGCTGGGGCTCGACGACGTCGTGGAGTACGCCGAGCCGGTCGAGGACCAGCCGGACTTCGCGGGCAACGCGCTGGTCAAGGCGCGCGCGGGCCACCGCGCCACCGGGCTGCCGACGGTCGCCGACGACAGTGGCCTGTGCGTCGACGCGCTGAACTGGATGCCCGGGGTGCTGTCGGCGCGCTGGTCGGGCCAGCCCCGGTCCGACGACCGCAACAACCTGCTGCTGCTCGACCAGCTGGCCGACGTACCCGACGAGCGCCGCGGCGCGGAGTTCAAGTGTGCTGTCGCGTTCGTGCACACCGACGCCGACGGCCAGGTCGTCGAGCAGGTCGTCGACGGCGTGATGCGCGGCCGGGTGATCCGCGAGCTGCGCGGCACCGGAGGCTTCGGCTACGACGTGGTGTTCGTGCCCGACGACCAGGAGGGCGAGCTCACCTCCGCCGAGATGACCGCCGAGCAGAAGGACCTGATCTCGCACCGGGGGAAGTCGCTGCGCAAGATCGCGCCGCTGGTGGTGGCCGCACTCTCGGTGGTTGAGCCTGTCGAAACCCGCGGTGCGCTCGGAGAGACTCGAACTCTCACTGGCCAGGACCTAAACCTGGTGCCTCTACCTGTTGGGCTACGAGCGCGCCCGACGAGTCTAGGAGGCCAGCCCGAGGTCCTTGCGCAGCTTCGCCACGTGGCCGGTGGCCTTGACGTTGTACTGCGCGAGCTCGACCAGGCCGGTTTCGTCGACCACGAACGTCGAGCGGATGACGCCCTCGACCGTCTTCCCGTAGAGCTTCTTCTCCCCGAAGGCGGCGTACGCCTTCATCACCGAGCGATCGGTGTCCGAGGCGAGCGTGATCGTGAGACCGTCGCGCTCGCGGAACCTGGCGAGCTTCTCGGGCTTGTCCGGTGAGATCCCGACGACGGCGTAGCCGGCCGCCTGGAGCGAAGAGAGCGAGTCGGTGAAGTCGCAGGCTTGCTTGGTGCAGCCAGGGGTCATCGCGGCGGGGTAGAAGTACACGATCACCTTGCGTCCGCGCAGGTCCGCGAGGGAGACCGAGCCGCCGTCGTCGGTGGGCAGGGTGAAGTCGGGAGCGGCGTCCCCGGGCGCGAGTCTGGCAGTCATGGCCGACACGGTAACGTTCCCTCGAAGCAGGCCGAGACGAGGAGTGGGCGTGGGAGACAGGAACCTCAACGCGATCGAGAGCGACATCGAGATCACCCGGGAGCGGCTGGCCTCGACGATCGACCAGCTCGTCCACCGGACCAGCCCGAAGACCATCGCCAAGCGAGAGGTCAACCAGTTCAAGCGCTACTTCGTCGACGCCGACGGCGCGCCGCGCACCGACAACATCGTGAAGGTGGCCGCGGGTGTCGTCGGCGTGGTCGTCGTGTTCGGCCTGATCCGCAAGATCGTGAAGTGACGCGGCGTACGACCCAGTCCCGCACGGCTGCGCCGTCCGCTCCGAGCGGAGTCGGCGCAGGTGAGAAGACCCCGATCCGGATGCTCCACGACCGGGTACTGGTGGCACTCGACCGCGAGCCCGGCGAGCGGAAGTCGAGCGGCGGCATCCTGATCCCGGCCACGGCAGCCATGGGCGGGAAGAGGTTGGCGTGGTGCCGGGTGGTCGGGGTCGGCTCACTGGTCCGCTCGGTCGAGGTCGACGACAGGGTGCTCTTCGACCCCGAGGACAAGGCCGAGGTCGAGGTCAGCGGCGAGCTGTACGTCGTGATCCGTGAGCGCGACATCCACGCCGTCGCGGCCGACCGTCTCGGCGACAGCCCGACCGGTCTCTATCTCTGATCTGTTGCTGGGCTGCTGTCGGGCTGTCCGGCTTCCTGCGCTGCGGCCTCCGGTGTCGCGGCGACGCCGCCGACCGGGAAGCTCACCCGGAACGTCGATCCCGTGCCGACGACCGATGTCGCGCTGATCTGACCCCCGTGCAGCTCGGCGATCGACTTCGCGATCGACAGGCCGAGGCCGCTTCCGGGCACCGCCGCCTCGCGCGCCTGCGCTGCCCGGAAGAACCGGCTGAACAACATCTCCTGGTCGCTCTCCGGGATGCCGATCCCGGTGTCCTCCACCTCGATGACCGGACCGGTGCCGTTCGTCGGCTCGGTGAGGCGCAGCGTGACGGCGCCGCCGTCGAGGGTGAACTTGACCGCGTTGGTGGCCAGGTTGATCACCAGCCGCTCCAGCTGGCCGCCGTTGCCCGCGATCACGACCGGGTGGTCCGGGACCTCGACCTCGAGCCGCAGGCTGCGCCGCAGTAGTCCTGGCCTGACGATCTCCTCGGCGTGGCGGATCACGGTGACCAGGTCGACCGGCTTGATCTCCCTGGGCTGGTCGAGGCTCTCCATGCTCGACAGCGTCAGGAGGTCGTCGATCAGCGTGAGCAGGCGCCGGCTGTTCAGCTCGATGCGTGTCATCGCCCGGCTCTGGTCGTCGCTCGGGTCGCCGTACACGCCGTCCATGAGCAGCTCGAGGTATCCGACGATGTTCGTGATCGGCGTGCGCAGCTCGTGGCTGACCGACGACACGAAGCGATCCTTGACCTGGTCGACCTCGGTCAGCTGTTCGACCGCCGCGCGCTCGGTGGTCAGCGCGGTCTCGAGCGCGCTCTGCGTCGCCAGGCGGTCGGTGATGTCGTCGGCGGTCGCGACGTACCCGAGGAGGTGGCCGGCCTCGTCGGAGACCCGGCTCAGGATGGTCGACAGCATCCGGGGCACGCCGTCCTTGCGCACGAACTCCCAATCGCGTGAGGTGCCGGGCGCAAGGTGTCGGGTCGCGTCGATCACGGCGCTGTAGGTGGGTTCGCACCCGAGCGCCGCGGCCTGGCGCTCGATCTCGGCGTCGGTGTGGAAGATCCGGGTGGAGCGACCGTAGACCTCCTCGGGCGTGAAGCCGAGGATCAGCTGGGCGCCCGGGTTGAACAGGTTGATCCGTCCGTTCTCGTCGGTGCCGATGATCGCAAGGCCGCGGGCGCTCTGGACCAGCCGCTCGCTACGGGTGCGTTCCATGTGCGCCTCGGCGGAGCTGCGTCGCTGGCGGCCCACGGCCATCGAGAACGGGATCGTCACCATCGCGCACGCGATCAGGAACACCTGCAGGGGGAGCAGGCGGAACTCCACGTCGAGGTTGCGAGTGAGGATGGGATCGGCGAAGGGACCCCGGCCCGCCAAGGTCAGGGTGCTGCTGATCACGCTGACGACGACGAGCTGGGACATCGCCTCCCGCATCGGTCCACGCAGGGCCATCCAGCCCAGGCCGGGGATCACCAGGAAGGCCAGGCTGGGCATCTCGGTCGGGATGAACGCGAGCGTGGTGACGACCACGCTGTTGATCCAGGCGGCCCAGTGCTCCGTCCGGCGCCACTCGCCGGGGTGCCGGGTCGCCTCCTTGAACAGGCCGACGACGACGAGCTGTGCGGCCCAGTGCGTGATGAACGCGGCGACCGCGACGCGCCACGGGGCCCCGAACGACGTCAGCGCTGAGACGGTGGCGAACACCAGGGCGCCCGCGAGCGCGCCTGCTGCGCACGCGGCGACGAGCCGGGCGAAGTCGGTGTTGTCGCGCAGGTGCACGCGCCGGGTCCATCCGGCGGTGAGCACCTGTTGGACCACCGCGGCCTCGACGGCGACACCGATCGCGTAGCCCACGGACACGTCGATCGGGTAGCCACCGAGGGCGAACGACACCCCCGCGAGGATCGCGATCACCGCGACGACGTACGGCGCCAGCACGCGGGGGCTGATCAGCAGCGCGCCCGACGCGAACCCGACCGGCCACATCGCGCCGAAGTGGACGGCCGCCGACGCGGAGTCGACCGAAGCGACGCCGAGCGCGAACATCAGCGCGAGCGTGGCGAGGAGGCGCAGCGGAACGCGACCGTTCATATGCCCCCCCATCAACGCCTTGGGCCCCCCGTCCAGCGTAGTGCGACGACCACGAATGCGGCAGGGATCTGCCGGTCCGCAGGACCGGCGCAGAGCACCGGCACGCATGCTCGAACCCTGACCGCTTCACCTCGCCGCCGAGGTCGCGGTCCTGGCTGGGGCGTGGACCCGATGGCCCGGCCGTGGGTGCGTGCGGGTCGTACTGCGGCCGAACGACCGAGCGCCGGCGGTCGCCCCACAGGGCATGACCACCGGCGCTCGATCCCCCCAGGCCTGTCAGGTCGTACGCCGCCTCCGCCCCGCTCGCACGAGCACGGTGCCGGCCGCCAGGGCACCGGCGCCCGCGGCGAGCAGCCACGGTGACGCCGGGTTGCCGGTCTCGGGCAGGACGGTCGCACTGTGCGCGACGGCAGCGTTGGCCGCGTGTGCGGCACCGACCGCCGTGGTTCCGGTCGCACCCTCGCCGACCGGATCGGAGGCCGTGCCGCCATCCGATGTGGAGCCGTCCGCCGGGGTCTCCGGGCACGGGTCGGATGCAGGGATCGCGGGCGAGGCCAGGACCTGCTCGATGTAGCCCTCGCCGATGAGCTCGGTGTGCTCGGGCACGTCGACGACCGACACGACGGAGCCGGTGACCGCGGTCCATCCGTCGCCGTCGGGGGCGGTGGCCGAGGTGCCGTCGGCCTCCTCAGTCGTCACGTCGTGCACTCGTGAGGCGCCGGTGGCCGTGTAGCCGTCGGGAGCGTCGAGCGCCCACACGATGTCGACCGCGGCAGGGATCGTCCGGCTGTCGAGCGGGCCGGTCCAGTCGTCGCCCGGAGCGCTGTCCGCCCACGCAGTCTTCTGGTGCGAGATCTCCTCGACGGCCGGCGTACCGGGAGTGGCAGGCTGGTCCACCACCCAGTGATCCTCGGTGACGGCGGGCGTCACGACGTCCTCGCGGGTGTTGCCGTCCTTGAACCAGCCCTTGCCGTCGTCGTCGTCCGCGTGCTCGCCGTTCCAGCCGTCCCGCTCCCAGCGGGTCTTCCCGGTCTGCTGCTGGACGTACTCGAAGAGGGTCACCGTCACGGCAGGAGTCACGACCACGGTCTCGTGATGACCCTGCTCGGGCGTTCCCGGGACGGCCGGCACGGCGGCCTGGTCGACCACCTTGTGCGACCACAGGTACTCCGTCGCCGCCGGGCTGACGACCTTGGAGAACTCGTACTCGTCGGTGGTGACGTCGCGCTGCCAGCGCCACTCGTCGTGGGTGAGAGCAGGCGCGACGCGTAGCTCGGGGTCGTGGACGACGGTGACGTAGACGGCCGGCACCTCCGGCCGGCCACAAGGCGGGGTGGCGCCACTCTGGGCGTACGCCGACGGGGCGGCGAGCGTGACGGCGGAGGCGACGGCGAGCGAGGCGAGGCCGCCGGTCAGGAAGCGGGTCTTGAGGTCCATGTCTCGGCTGAGTCCTTCTGTCGTCCCGAGAGCGGTCGTGGAGGTGTCGCGTCGACGTCCTCGCACAGACAACGTCCGATCAAGCTCCGAGATATGGGGTGAAACAGAACTAATACGTTCGGTCTAGCCCAACTCGGGCGAAAAGGTAGAACCCCGGCATGCTCTCGCGGACCGGGCACCGCCAGTACATCGGGGTGAATTACTACTAAAACGGACAAAAAGGGCGTAGGCTGTGCTCGACAACCACCGACCGTGAGGGACGATCGATGTTGCGTTGGCTGCGTCGCCTGCTCGTCATGAGCCTGTGCACCCTGGTGCTGTTCGGAGCGTCCGAGGGCGCGGCGGACGCGAGCGGCATGCGGCGTGTCTCCGGTGTCGACGTCGTCGGCCAGAGGTGGTGCGGCTCGAGCCTCAAGGTGCGCTGGCACAAGGTGTCGGGAGCCAGCTACGAGGTGCGCTGGGCTCGCAGCAAGGCCGGCTTGAGAACGGCGCGGCCGAAGGCGGTCGGGCGCCCCAAGGCCTGGGTCGGTCCGCTGTCGCTGACCGGCAAGTCCTACATCCAGGTGCGCGCCATCCGCGGACGGCGGGCCGGTGCCTGGTCGAAGATCCGCGTCGGGCACTTCTCGAACCACCCCTTGGCCAAGCCGGCCCTGTCCGGGCACGGCGTGACCGGTGGCGTGCGGTTCACCTGGGGCTGCGACAACTACGCGACTCGCTACCGGGTGCTCTGGTCGGCGGCTCCGCACGGGTACTGGCCCAACACCACCAACTACGCGACCGGATGGCTGTCCCAGGACGCCCGGACGTCGAGCTTCCGGGTGCCGACGGTGGCGCAGTCCGGTGACCACATGCTCGGCGTCGGCTACGCGAACCCGGTCTGGGGACGCCTCCAGGCCGGCAACAGCAACGGTGGCACGCGACTGTCGGTCGGGTGGATCCCGGTGTTCCCGGCGCCGCCCAACCCGGGCACCGGCGACCGGCTCCGGATCGGCACCTACAACGTGATGCTCGACCCCGGTGCCGGATCGCGCACGAACGCGATCGCGACCAACATCGGGCAGCACGGGCTCGCGGTCGTCGCGCTGCAGGAGGCGAACACGAACACGGCCAGGGCCGTCAGCGCGGCGCTGGGCAGCGGATGGGCGTACGTCGCGTCGGGCGACAAGTCCGATCAGCAGATCCTCTACCGCACCGACAAGTACCGGGTGGACCGGAGCGGGACGTTCAACGTGCGCAACCCGAAGGATCCCGGAAGCCCGGTGCTGACCCCGTGGGCGCACCTCGTGCCGCTCGCGTCCGCAAGTCCGGGTCACGGCCGGCCGATCTATGTGACGTCGGTCCACTTCACCCTGGACCCGAAGAAGTCGGACCTGAACAAGAAGCGGGACAACGGTCTGTCCGCCATGGACGTGGTAAACGAGATGGGGAGGATCGACACGAACGGCGAGCCGCTCGTGGTTGCAGGCGACCTCTTCAACATGCGGGAGCCGTACGGCGACGTGTCCGGCTACGTGGAGGCACAGCCGACGTTCGTCCGCCACGGCTTCTACGACTCGATGGCTGCCCAGCACAAGTCGGGCATCCAGTTCACGACCTTCAACGGCGGGAGCGGCAACAACAGCGTCCGCCAGGCCGCCTCTCCGGCCGGCGTCGCCTCCCGGACCGACTACCTCATGCTGAAGGGCTTCCGCGGCAGCAACGCCTACGTCAACGTCGTGAACTGGTCCTCGGGCGGCATCACACCCTCCGACCACAACCTCGTGTACGCAGACCTGACCGTGCCCTTCGCCCCGTAGCAGGTGCTCGCGAGCTCGCTCGAGATCTGGCAGTTTCGCGCTGATGGGCGTGGCGTCGAAGCGCGGCGTCCTGGCTCGATCTGGGCGCGAACCCGGGCGGTCCTCCCTGATCGGCAGCGGACCACAGGTGCACGGTGACCACTGACCGTGTCCGACCACACCTTCAGTTGTCCCTCAGACCTCGTCGGTACGCTCAGGTGTTGTGAGGTCGTGGATCGGTGTGCTGGCACGCCTGGTCAGCGGCGGAGTTTGGCTGGTGGCGGGATACGTGAAGTCTTCGGATCCAGCGGGGACCGTGCGCGCCGTACGCGCCTTTCAAATCTTGCCGGAGCAGGTGGTGCCGACTTTCGGCCATCTGCTGCCGGTGGCGGAGATGGTGATCGGGATCTGCCTGCTCGTCGGGGTGTTGACCCGGGGCGTCGCGCTGGTCTCGGCTCTGCTCCTCGCCGCGTTCATCGTCGGGATCGCGTCGGCCTGGGCGCGAGGACTGGAGATCCAGTGCGGCTGCTTCGGTGGCGGCGGTTTGAAGGAGGACGCCACCGCTGGTTACATCCGCGACATCATCCGCGACCTCGGTCTCGTGGTCGCATCGGCCTGGCTGGTCTGGTATCCACGGACCCGACTGGCGGTCGACAACCTGTTGTTCCACACCAGCGAAAGGCTCGCCGATGGCGACGAAGAGCTCCAGGCAGCGGTCGAAGACTGAGCGGGCCCAGGCGCTGATCCGCGAACAGCAGCGCAAGGAGCGGATCCGGAACCGGGGGGTGATCGCGGCGGTCGTGGTCGCGGTCGCGCTCATCGTCGGGGCTGGGTTCTATGCGCAGTCCAAACGCGACACGACCGGCCAGGCCGCGAGCGACGTGCCCGGCAACCTGACGGGCACCTACTCGGTGACCATCGGGAAGTCCTCGGCGCCGACCACGATTGCGCTGTATGAGGACTTCCAGTGCCCGATCTGCAGAGCGTTCGAGGCGGCCACCGGTGCTCAAGTGCGGGCCGCGATCGCCGCGGGCACGGTGAAGGTCGAGTACCACATGGTCGCGTTCCTCGACCAGTCCTCGACGACCAACTACTCGAGCCGCGCGTTGAACGCGGCCATGGTCGTGCTGGACACCGCCGGCCCCGAGGTGTTCTCGAAGTACCACACGCTGCTCTACGACAACCAGCCCGCCGAGGGCAGCGCCGGCCTCGCCGACCAGCAGCTGATCGACTACGCCGTCCAGGCGGGCGCCGAGAAGTCGAAGATCACCGGACCGATTGACGACAACGTCTACCACCAGTGGGTGCTCAACGCGACCGACCAGATGTCCAAGAACGGCGTCACCGGCACCCCGACCGTGTCCATCAACGGCAAGGACCAGGGAAGAGACCCCCAAGCAGCGGCCCAGGCTGTCCTCGCCGCCCTGCAGTGACCCCCCCGGTCCGCTACCGGGTGACGCTTCTTTTGTGGGTCCGTCTGTCGGGCGTTCGCGGCCGTCGCTGGGTGCTTGACCAACGTTCGCGCCGGGCGAGGCTCGCTGTCGGTTCATCCGCGAGCATCTGGTTGTAGGCCTCGAGCCAGGGACTTCCGGGGCCTCAGATCAGGTGGCTGTTGCCGTACTTCTTGTGGTAGTCGCGCCAGATCAGTCGGTGCACCGGGAGCCAGTACGGGATCCTCCTCAGAACCGGGATCAGGGGGAAGAAGATGATGCAAACCCCGAGGAAGCCGACGATCAGGAAGATCCACTCATCGGCGTTGTCCTGCACGGACGTCGTACTCGTGGCGTCCTCAGCCGGGTTGAAGGTCGGGATCTGATACCACACCGACGCCCACCACAACCACGGCTGACCCGGGTACTTGTGGATGCCGTTCATCATGCCCCAGGTATTGCCCTGCAGGTTCATGGTGGTCGCCGCATCATCTAGATAGGCCCCGTCGCCCAGGAACAAGATCTGCTTGGTCGTGTCGTCTTGATAGAACTTGCCCTGCCCCAACATCGCTGCATCGAGCGCACCGGACTGCGCCATCGCGCGCAGTCCCGCGGCCATCGCCGGCACCGGTCCGTAGTCCGCTGTTGCGACCTCGGCCGGGTGGACCTCGCCCGCGGCGTCGGCGGTTGCTTGGATCGCGGTGTCATAGCCGGTCGCCCACGTGGACTGCTGGTCGGCGGTTGCCGACGCCCACTGCTTGAGGGCGGCCACTACTGGGGCGGAGGTGTCGTAACTGAGCGGCTTGACCACGAAGTCGTTCGGCGGGTCCACCGCGATCTGGACACCACTCCACTTCTGAGGTCTCAGTGGTCCCACGTTGAGGCCGTCGCCCGCGTTGTACGGCGGACCGTAGCCAGCAGCCTCACTCGTGCCGGCGAGCTCCTGGACGGCGACGGCGTAGAAGTTGTCCGGAGCGGTCTTCCCCCACCCTTGGAAGGTCAGCGCGGGTTCATCCGGGGAACTGAACCCGACTGCCAGCCCGAGTGCGAGTAGTGACATGACGGCCATCGCGATGGCAAATTCTTTGACGATGTCGTAGCGGCGGGTGGGCCCTTCCCACGGCTTGGCGGCGGCGTCCGTCGTACGGCGGGTGGCTGCGGCGCTCACGGTGTCACCGGTTCCTTGTCTTCCCGATCACGAGCAGTGACGGGAGAACTGCGCAGCGGGATGGGGGGACGACGCCGCGGTGGCGCACCAGCAGAACGTGCCAGATGATCAGGACCGCCACGACCAGTGGCAGCAGTGCCACGTGGATGAGCAGCATCTGGCCGGTATCTGCGACGTTGAACCAGGCTCCGACCCCCACGGCGTTGAGTCCGTCCTTGGCCTCGAAGGCGATCCATTGGGATTCGAAGTTCGTTTCCACCAGGAAGCCGGTGAAGGCCGTGCCTATCGAGCAGAAGAAGGCCAGGGCTCCGGTGATCCAGGTCAACAGTCGCTTGCCCCGCCAGGCTGCCATCCAGAACTTGCCGAACAGGTGCACGGTCAAGACCAGCATGAACAACTGCACAGTCCAGAAGTGGAGGCTGTTGACGAAGTGGCCGACGCCGGAGGTGTGGTACCACGCGGGCCCTTCGAAGGTGAGGACCAGTCCGGTGACGACCAGGATGATGAAGGCCGCGATGGAGGCCACCCCGAACACGTAGATCCACGAGGCCACGTAGGCAGGCTGGCGGTCAGGGAGCAGCTTCTCTGGCGGGAGTGTGCCGAAGACCTTGTTGCGCAGCCGGGCTGTCCACATGCTGGAGGTGGCGTCAGATCTCGCCGCGACGGGGCTGGACTCCATCACTCGTCATCCTGGTCAGGGGGGAACGGCAGGACCAGGGCTAGGACGAAGACGGCGAAGGTGATCAACATGACGACCAGGTTCGGAACCGAGATCTGGGCCCATCCCCAGTGCAGATAGGTTGCGGGGTCACCGATTGGCCCCGACGCAGCTAGGACTGACACCCGTACCTCCTGAACCGACGACCTCCAAGGCCGCCCCGTCCGTGCCGAGGACAAAGGGCAGCCGGGGTGCCGCGAGGCACTGCTGTTCCGCCGTCTACCGTTTGAACCATGCCCCAGCTCCTCCTCGATGGGATCAGTGCTGGCGCTCTTCTCATTCACCATGACCCCGTCCGGAACCGGCGTCAACCCACGATGCCTGAATCGTCGCCACGGCTTGCCGGTGGCGCCCTTCTCGGGAAATACGGGTGACCTCCTGCTGCAACCGGTCCCGAGCTGCGACTTCGTCGACCCCCGCAGCCCGGGTGAAGGGGTCGGCCAGGCTCATGGCGTTTGAAGGTGGTGGTTGTGGAGGGTCGTCTCCGACCTCATCGCGATTGACCCTCGCGCATAGGTCCGGCTTCCAGCTCAACAGTTGGCCGCATGTGCGTCTTGTAGCCGCCTGTGAGCCGTGAGCTGGTGCCATTCGACGCCGTCCTGGCCCGGGGGCCTGGGCTCGCGGCAGGACTGCATTTGCCTCCCGACCAATGGGAGGATCGCGCATGACGTCGACCAACCAGACGCGGAGGACCGTCCCGCTGAATGGGGACTACGGCCTACCCGGCCGACGACCACGTGGTGAGGTGGACTGGGCCCGGCACGTGCAGGCCGTCGAGATTGCCGGGGCCAGTTTGCACTACCTGGATTACGGTGACCCTGAACCGGACGGGCTGGTCTTCGTTCTCTCGCATGGCCTTGGCGGGCGCTGGCAGCACTGGACGGAAAACATCCACGAGTTGGCCGAACACGGTCGTGTCATCGCCGTCGACCTGCCTGGCTTCGGCCGCTCTGGGCCACCGCCGGGCGGGTACTCCATTGACGCGTTCTCGGACGCGATCGCCGAACTGGTCAAGCATCTGAACCTGCCCAGGGTCGTCTTCGTCGGGCACTCGATCGGCGGGCCGATCGCCGTACGCTTCGCTCACCGTCATCCGGAGCTGGTTGACGCTGTCGTCCTCGCCGCCGGCACCGTGCAGGGCTTCGTCGCCGCGCTCGGCATGCGACGCCCCGGCTCGAACTTGCTCAGACGGCCCACGACATTCGTGGCGACCTACTTCGAGGTACTCACGGCTGGACTGCCCGCCCCAGGGTTCCTCCGCAACCAGGTCATCAAACGCCCGCGACTGCGCCGCATCTTCCTTTGGCCGTACCTGCGCCGACCGGAGGCACTCCCGTCCGAAAGCGTTGCGCTGCTCGTAGACGGAGTCGGCGCCCGCGGCGTCCTGCCCACCGCACGAGCAGTCGGCAGGCTGCGCCCCGAGCAGTGGCTGACCGAAGTCAGCTGCCCGATCCTCGCTATCGGCGCCGACCACGATGCGGTCGCCCCATTGACGGCACTCGCAGAGTTCGCCGAGTCCGTGCCCAGCGCCCGCACCGTCGTCCTCGAAGGCGCCGGACACATGATCATGCTCGAACGGGCAAGCGCGTTCACCGCCGAGGTCGTCAACTTCGCCAAGCAGCCGAAGGGGGGACGGTGACATTCACCATCCAGAACGTCCCTGCTCCCCATGTCCGCGATCACCCGGTAGACAACGCCCAATCGCAAAGACCCGCCCACCTATCCGGAAGGACCGGCCATGCCTCACCCGCCGCTACCTACTCAGGTCACTCGGGACCTCGCCCGGCTCATAGAGTCCGAGGCGCTCGGTGTAGCTTTCTTCGCCACAGCAGCGCACCTCAGCATCACCGAGCAGGAGCGCCGGGCTTGGGGGGCGCTGCGCGACCTCGAAATTCAGACCAACGCTGGCGTCGGAAGCTTCGTTGAGCGGGCCGAGCTGCGCGGGGGCGCAGGGAATCGCGTCGCTTCCGCGGCAGGTTTCGCTGGTGGGACCGGACTACGACTTGTGCCCTTCAGCAGCTGCTTGAAGGTGATCCGGCGCGGGACCAATCGCTATCTGCCAGCCTTCCAGCGTCTCGCCGAGCACTACACAGGCACAGAAGACGCCAGGTTCTTCAACTACGTCGTGCAGCATGAGCTCGCAATCATTTCGTTCACGTCCGGGGCGTTGGCCGCGGAACGTAACGCGCTCGACCCAGTGCTGAGGCTGCTCGACGAACCTGTTCCCGGTCTGAGCACAACTGGATGACAAGCCGGTCATAGGCCGTGTCGCAACGGAGCAACGGCGCGGCGCGGCGGACGAACCGCTCGCGATCACCGTGTGGTGAGGACCGCCCGCTAGGGAACCGGGCTGACCTTCGATACTGGAGCCATGACGGAGGACCGATCCTCGAGTGCAGATCTGGTGGCACGAATCGTGGCGGCCACGGACGTCGTCAAGAGCGACGCAAGGGGCCGTCCTGCGGAACTGGTCGAAGCACGTCTCGTCGCAGCTCTTCGGGAGCAGGATGCCTTTGTCCCGATGGCAACGGTTCGCCGGGTAGCCCGGCAGATGTCGGATCCATGGTGGCCTGTGAAGCACCCGCTGCGCGCGTGGCGCGAAGCACGCCGCGAGCGGCAGGGCCCTGACCTTGAATCTGCTCGCGATGAAGCCGAGGCCGACGCGTTGAGCCAGCGGCTGGGTGGAGTGACCGGAGTCGAGGTGGTGCGCAGCGCTAGGACGTTCGACGGGATGGTCCACGTCGTCACGATTCACCCGTGGTCCGATGAAGTCGCAAATCGTGTACGCGCTGTGGCGTCGCCGGTGCCAGTGACTGTCGAGCCACGTCACTGACAACCGCAGGCAGTCCAGCTACGTGGCCCGCTGAGAACCGTCCGGAATTGCCGCCGATCGGGTGCGGTGACGGAAGGACGGGCAGAACTGCTCCAGTCGGCTCGATGCACACGGAACTGCACTCGGCCACGGCACTTCTGCCCGTTGGTGTGCGCTCAACACGCTCTCATCTGCCGCGCAGAGGCCCTTGCGTCGCAGCCCCCTCATGGCTGCGATCAGGCGAGTGGGTCTAGCGCCCCTGACCTGCACGAATGGCGCTTCGCGATTGCTCGCGAGTTCGCTCCAGATCTGACGATTTCGCGCTGATGGACGTGGCGTAGAGCGTGGCGTCTCAGCGCGGTCTGTGCTCGAGCTCGGCGGCTCTTCCGCAACGACAGGGGAACCACGGTTGCACGGTGACCACTGACCGCCCAGGCAGGCGCACACCGCTGCGTGGAGGCGCACTCTCATGGCCGATGAGCAGGCGGTTTCCCAGCTGAACATCCCCGCTGCTCCAGCGAGAATCCCGGCCGTCCGGGACACGGGCCTCTGGGTTCGGGACCTCGTCGAAAGCACGCTTCTGCCAACGGCCCGCATCCGTCGGGCCCGATCAGGGAGCCTCCCATGCCTGTTCGCTACAAGATCGTCGGCTCGATCTCGCTCGCCGTCGGCGGCGCAGCGGTCCTGCTGCAGTACATGGTGACGCCGTTGAGTGGAGACCTGACGGGCAAGGATCTCGTGGCGAAGGTCACCGAGCACCACACTGCGATGGGGTGGGCGCTCGCGCTGGACTTCGCGGTGCTGCTGGCTGCTCCAGCCTTCCTCTTCATCGGACACCTCGCGCACGCCCGTACGTCGGTGCGCGCCTCCGTCGCGACCGCCTTCCTGTTCTTCCCGTTCGTCCTCAGCATTCCGGCTGCCTTTGGCTTGGACGGACTGGCGTTCCTGGCTGGCGCCGAACCCAACGAGGCAGCGATGGTGCACCTCGTCGACAGCTGGCAGAACTCCGCCTGGTTCGCACTCGGCCTTCTTCCGTACGTGTTGCTGCAGATCGTCGGCGGGATCCTGATGGCGATCTCCCTCGTCAAGGCCAAGACCGTCCCTTCCTGGGTGGCCGTCGCGACCGGGGTCTGGCCGCTGCTCGGAGTGGCCGGCCAGGAGAGCGGTGTCCGAGTGATCGGAATCGTTGGCTACGCCGTGCTCTTCGCCACCTGGGCGGTCTTCGCGAGGACGCTCGTGCGCGATCCTCAGTCCACTCCGGCCGAGCCAGCTCTCGTCACTGGCTGACAACCACCGGGCTCAAGCGGAAGAATCCCTGCACATGGACCGTTGGGCCGTTGCCCTGGGTCGTGTGGGCATCGTCCTTGCGACCTTGGGCGCGGGGCTCTCACTCGTCGCGGTAGCACTGTGGGTCCACGATCCCTACTCGATCTTCATCGCGATCGAGACCACCCCGATGCTGCCGCTCGCCATCGTCGGGACCAGCGCTGTCCGCGCTGCGCCGCGCAATGTCGTCGGGTGGCTGCTGCTGACCGGCGGCGTGTTCATGCCCGCCGCGACCGCGTCGTATCTCTATGCGCGAGCGGCGTTCGACCGCGGCCAGGATCTCCCGCTCGCCCACCTCGCCGGGTGGCTCGACGGCTGGCCGTGGGTGCCGGCGCAGCTCGCCGTCGCGCTCTTCGCCCCTCTGCTGTTCCCCGACGGGCGGCTCGGCTCGAAGGGCTGGCGCGCCGCGATCGGCATCGATCTTGCCATCTGCCTGGCGCTGCTCGCGGCGACGGTCTTCGACCCGCACCTCCTCGACTGGCCACAGCTGGACAACCCGACCGGAGCCAGTGGAGGCGTTGGTGGGTTTGCTCACGGGCTGATGGCCTCGATCGTCCTGGTCGCACCGATGACCTTGGTGGGAGCAATCGGCTTCGAGATCAAGCAGCGCAGCACCACCGACCAGGCAGCACGCTCTGCGGCCCAACTCGTCCGGCCCGCGGTGTGGCTCCTCACCGCGTCGTGGTGGCTGTGTGTGGTCATCTCGGTGTCGGGAGCGTCGTCTCTCTACGCACTGCCGTTCGAGTCGCTGGGCATGGTCACTGTCGGCGTGACCTGCTGGCTGGCAATTCGACGCTACGGCCTCTTCGACGCTCGACTCGTCGTACGACGCAGTCTGGTCTACGGCTCGCTGAGCGCGTGCATCCTCGTCGTGTACGGCGTGGTCGCGTTCTCGCTCACCCGGATGGGAGCCTCGCGGGCGACTGCTCCGGCCGCGCTCGTCATCGCGATCCTTATCGCGGTGCCGCTGCGCGACCACCTCCAACGTGTCGCAAACCGTTTGGTCTTCGGCCTGCGTGACGATCCCGTCGCCACACTGCTCTCGCTCGGCGACCAGCTGGAACGAGCCGCCGCCGCAACCGATGTCCTGCCCGGAGCAGCCCGGTCGCTGCAGCGCACGCTGCGACTCCAGCACGTTGCGATCCTCGACGGCACATCGGTCGCCGCCGAGGCTGGGCGACCCAGCGACGGCCCCAAGGTCTCGGTGCCACTCGTGTACGCCGCCGAGACCATCGGCACCCTCGTGGCGACCCAGACCGAGGGCGACACGCCGATGGACCCCGAGCGGCACGTGTTGCTCACGGGCATCGCCAGGCCCGTCGCCGCCGCACTGCGCACCGCGGCACTCAGTCGCGACCTGGCGGTATCGCACGAGCGGCTGGTCTCGGCGACCGAGGAGGAGCGTCGCCGGCTGCGCCGTGACCTGCACGACGGCCTCGGACCCGCGCTGTCCAGTGCCGTTCTGGGAGTCTCGCGCGCCAACGCGCTGCTCGAGACGCGACCAGAGGCCGCGGCGGCGCAGCTCGAGATGCTCACTGCCCAGTTGCAGGAGGCCGTCGCCGAGGTTCGACGTCTCGTCTACGACCTGCGTCCGCCGGCCTTGGACGATCTCGGGCTCGTGCGCGCCCTGGACGAGCAGGCGAGATCACTCGGCAATTTCACGGTGAGCGGCCCGAGGTCGATGCCGTCGCTGCCGGCGGCGGCCGAGGTCGCGGCGTACCGCATCGTGATGGAGGCCATGACGAATTCACTCCGGCACGCGAGGGCCGAGAATGGCTCGGTGGAGATCCGCGTCAGCGACGGCCTGCACATCCTCGTCAGCGACGACGGGGTCGGTATCCCGGACGGCTATCGCGCCGGCGTGGGTATCGCGTCGATGCGTGAACGCGCGGCCGACCTCGGCGGCACCTGCGTCGTCGAAGTCGGCCCCGACGGAGGGACGGTGGTGAGGGGATGGTTGCCGATCTGAGGAGCATCACGGTGGTGGTGGTCGACGACCACCCCATGTTCCGCGCCGGGCTCCGCACCCTCGTCGAGGAGGCGGACGGACTCGTGCTCGCCGGTGAAGCTGACAACGCCGAGACCGCGATAGAAGTCTGCGAGGAGGTCGTTCCCGACGTCGTGCTGATGGACATCAAGCTTCCCGGCTCGAGCGGCATAGATGCCACCCGCCACATCGCGGGTGCTCTGCCGAATGTCGCCGTGCTGATGGTCACGATGCTCGAGGACAACACCTCGGTGTTCGCAGCCATGCGCGCGGGTGCTCGTGGCTACATCCTCAAAGGAGCGACGCCGGGCGACATCGTGCGAGCCATCCGAACGGTCGCAGCAGGTGAGGTGATCTTCGGCGCCGCGCTCGCACGTCGCATGGGCGACTACTTCGGGGCCGGCCGCGACGGTGACGCGCACCCGTTCCCCGAGCTGACCACGCGTGAACAAGACGTACTCGGACTCGTCGCGGATGGGCGCTCGAACACCGACATCGCGACGTCGCTCGGCCTGAGCGAGAAGACGGTGCGCAACAACGTCTCGAACATCTTCGCGAAGCTGCTCGTCGCCGACCGCGCCGCCGCCGTCGCCAAGGCGCGCACAGCCGGCCTCGGCTCGACCGATCTGACCCCCTGAAGGCACCCCGACGCACCAGCACGCAAGCCAGACCCGCCAGACCGAAGTCCTCATACCGTCGCAGCCACGCATGCAGCGACTGCCGCGACACACCCCACTGCTCGGCGGCCTCCGAGACCGACCGGCCATCAGAAAGCACCGCCAGCACCGCCTGATACTCCTGCTCCTGCACGCTCAACTCCAGGAACATGAGATGAGTGTCAACAATCAGCCGAAGCCACCGCGACTTTGTGCGCCATCAGGGACTCGAACCCCGAACCCGCTGATTAAGAGTCAGCTGCTCTGCCAATTGAGCTAATGGCGCGCGACGCGGAACATTACCAGCGCCCTCGGAGGATCCGAAATCGAGGGAGAGCGGTCTCCTCAGCGGCTGGCGAGCACGGCCTGCGCCGCGTTGTGACCGCCCAGTCCGCTGACCGCTCCGCCCCGTCGGGCGCCCGATCCGCACAGCAGCACCGAGCCCAGATCGGTGGCGACGCCCCACTGCTGGGCCGGGGTGTCGAGCGCCTCCCGGTTCGCTGGCCCAGGGCCAGGCCAGGTCGCCGTGGAAGATGTGGCCGCCGGGCATCGCGAGGTCGGCCTCGACGTCCTGCGGGAACTTCGCCTCGACGCACAGCGACCCGTCCGGCGCGGTCATCACGCAGTGACAGCAGCGGCTCCATCAGGTGGACGTCGATGGCCGCGATCGCGCGGCGGACCGCCTCGGCCTGCGGGCCTCGGTGTCGGTGGTCGAAGAGCGCCTCGGGCAGGTGCAGGCCGAAGTAGGTCAGCGCGTGCGCGCCGTAGTCGGCCAGCTCGCCGAGGATCGACGGGTCGGTCAGGGAGTGGCAGTAGAGCTCGCCCGGTGGCTCGTCGGGGATCTCGCCCGCCGCCGCCTGCCGGTAGGCCGTCTCGAGGGCGGCGTACTCCTCTGCGACGTGGAAGCGTGCCCGACGAACGCTGCGGCCGGGTCGTCGCCGGACTTGAGCCGCGGCAGTCGGGAGAGCAGGAAGTTGATCTTCAGCTGCGAGCCCGCCGGCTTGGTCTCCGCCTCGGGCTCCTCGCCGAGCAGGATCCGCAGCACCCAGGGCGCGACGTTGGCCA
Source organism: uncultured Actinomycetota bacterium (assembly GCA_963805425.1). Classification (GTDB taxonomy): domain Bacteria; phylum Actinomycetota; class Actinomycetes; order Propionibacteriales; family Nocardioidaceae; genus Marmoricola. Next base: position 76,951 of record CAWDUF010000003.1, read on the forward strand.
GCACCGTGCGGCGCGCACGCTGTGGTGCTCGCGTCGCCGTCGTGCCAGGTGACCTCGGCGCCGGTCGTCGTCGGCGCGATCGCACTCACGCCGGCCGCGGTGAGGATCTCGGCGCCGGCGGCAGCGGCAGCGCGCGCGAGGCGCTCGGTGACCGCGCCCATGCCGCGCACGGGTACCCGCCACTCCCCGGTCCCGTTGCCGATCAGGTGGTAGAGGAAGCACCGGTTCTGCACCAGCGACGGGTCGTGGGTGTCGCGAAGGTGCCGATCAGTGCATCGGTCGCCACGACGCCCGCAGGCCAGGTCGTCGGTGAAGCGCTGCTCGATGACCTCGCCGATCGGGCGCTCGACGAGGGCAGACCAGAGCTCGGGTCGACGCCGGTCGCCATCTCCCGTGCGGTCACGAGTGGTGCGGTCAGGGTCGGCGCGATCCGGGCCGCGACGCCCGCGACGTCGGCGTAGAAGTCGCTGCCATGCGTCGTACTCCACGTCGCTGCCGGTCAGGGTCCGGAACGACTCGCGGGTGGCCGTGCCCTCGTCGTGCTCGACGAGCAGGCCGACGTGGCGGCCGTCCCTGATGGTCGGGGAGTACGACGCCGACCGCGCGTGACCGCAGCTCGATGCCGAGGTCGAGGTCGCGGGCGATGCTCTCGGGCAGCAGCGAGACCAGGTAGGAGTACCGCGAGAGCCGGGCGCCCGTGCCCGGGAACGCCTCGGCGCTGACCGCCGCGCCACCGACGTGGTCGAGGCGCTCGAGCACGAGCACCGAGAGTCCGGCACGCGCCAGGTACGCCGCCGCGGTCAGGCCGTTGTGGCCTCCGCCCACGACGACGACGTCGTAGCTCTCGCCTTCGCGCTCCCATGGCGGCACCGTAGCGGGGATCGTGCCGGTACGTGTGGTCGTTCCGGTCACAACGGACATAACGCGACGCACCCGTCGGTCGTTGTCCCCGGCAACCGACGCAAGGGGGTGCCGGATGCCAACGTGGCAGAGGACGAGGACGTTCAGGTACCTCGTGCTGCGCATGGTCGTCCTGCGCGCCTCGGCGTTCGTCGCGGTGGCGGGAGTGATCCTGTTCGGGCAGGCGCTGGCCGCCCACTCGCCGGCACGGTCCGCCGCGGTGCCGGTCGAGCAGGTCGTCGACACTCCGCCGGTCTGGACGACCGCCGACGCGGCGGCCCACCCCGGCTGCGTGCCGCTGCAGTCGTGGCCCGCCGGGAAGCCGGCGCCCTACGTCGTGGTCCAGAGCGTCCGGGATACCGGGCACCAGCGGGTCGCCTTCGACGTGGCCTGGCAGGAGAACCACAACGCGACCGAGGCGGACGACGTCTGGGTCCTCGGCGTCTGCGGCCGGCACCACTAGCGGAATATTCAACTTTCAACTACCGTTCCTGCAGTCACCAACCGAGAGAAGGTGGCTGACATGCCAGCTGATGACCGTTGACGACCTGACCGTCCTGCGGCGGCTGCCCGTCCCCGGGCTGGGCGACACGCGTCCGGCCGGTCAAGCAGGTGATCGACGCCCCGTCCGGCTACGAGGGCGAGGGCTTCCCCGTACGCCGCGCGTTCGCCGGCGTGGACCTGCGCGACCTCGACCCGTTCGTCCACATGGACCAGATGGGCGAGGTCGACTACGCGCCAGGAGAGCCGAAGGGCACGCCGTGGCACCCGCACCGCGGCTTCGAGACCGTCACCTACATCATCGACGGCGTCTTCGACCACCAGGACAGCCACGGCGGTGGCGGCACGATCACCAACGGCGACACCCAGTGGATGACCGCCGGCTCCGGCTTGCTGCACATCGAGGCGCCGCCGGAGTGGCTGGTCCAGGACGGCGGCCTGTTCCACGGCATCCAGCTCTGGGTGAACCTGCCCGAGCGACGCGAAGTGGAACGCCCCGTCACTACCAGGACATCCGGTCGAGCCAGGTGGGCCTGGCGACGTCGGCCGACGCCGGCGCACTGGTCCGCGTGATCGCCGGCGACGTCGGCGAGACCCAAGGGCCGGGTTCGACCTACACCCCGATGACGATGGTGCACGCGACCGTCGCCGCCGGTGCCCGCCTCGACCTGCCGTGGGACGCGTCGTACAACGCGCTCGTCTACGTGCTGTCTGGACACGGGTCCGTCGGCACGGAGCAGCGGCCGCTGCGGATGGGCAACCTCGCCGTGCTCGGCGCGGGTGACTTCATCACGGTCGAGGGTGCGACCAGGCAGGACAGCCGGACGCCGGAGTTCGACGTCCTGGTGCTCGGCGGTCAGACCGATCCGTGAGCCGGTCGCCTGGGCGGGGCCGTTCGTGATGAACACCAAGGCCGAGGTGATGCAGGCCTTCGAGGACTTCCAGAAGGGCAGGCTCGGCACCATCCCGAGCGTGCACGGTGCGCCCACGACGCTGCAGGAGGGCTGAGATCCGCCACCCGGACAAGCAGAGAACCGCAGGTCTTCGGACCTGCGGTTCTCTCGATTGGGGTGAGCGACGGGGCTTGAACCCGCGACCCTCGCGACCACAACGCGATGCTCTACCAGCTGAGCTACGCCCACCATGCGAGCAGGAGTGTACCGGGCACTCAGGGCTGCTCCGAATCGGGCTCCGCGTCCCGCAGCGACCCGGTCAACGCACCCTGGTGGAGCGCCGCGATCCGGCGCGCCTCGTCGCCGTCGGGACCCGGCTGCGGCACGAAGACCGCCTGCCGGTAGAAGCGCAGCTCCTCGATGCTCTCGCGGATGTCGGCCAGTGCACGATGTCCGCCGGACTTCGCCGGAGCGTTGAAATAGGCCCTCGGGTACCAGTGCCGGGACAGCTCCTTGATCGAGGAGACGTCGACGTTGCGGTAGTGCAGGAACGACTCGAGCTCGGGCATGTCGCGAGCGAGGAACGCCCGGTCGGTGCCGACGGTGTTGCCGGCCAGGGGAGGCCGGCTCCCGTCCGGGCAGTGCTCGCGGATGTAGGCGAGCACCTGCGCCTCGGCGTCGGCGAGCGTCGTACCGGAGGCCAGCTCCTCGATGAGGCCCGAGGCCGTGTGCATGTCGCGGACGAAGGGCACCATCTGCTCGACGGCCGCGGGTGGGGGTGCGATCACCAGGTCGACTCCGTCGCCGAGGACATTGAGGTCGAAGTCGGTCACGAGCGCCGCCACCTCGACCAACGCGTCGTTGACGAAGTCGAGCCCGGTCATCTCACAGTCGATCCACACGAGTCGGTCGTTCACGAGTCGTGAGCCTACCCAGCCGCGCACGACGACCGGGCACTCCGTCAGCGGTCTTCGGGACTTTGGTCATCAGCGCGCCGTCTCATCAGCCTGGTCTCAGGCTGCGGCCCTAGATTGAAGGCATGGTTCGCTGGGTCGGTGTCTTCGCCCGCCTGGTCGTCGGGGGCGTGTGGCTCTATGCCGGCGCGGTGAAGCTGCCCCACCCGGACGCCAGCGTCAGTGCCGTGCGCAGCTATCAGCTGGTCCCGACCGACCTGGCCGAGACGGTGGGTCACGTCCTGCCGATGCTCGAGGTCGTCGTCGGCGGATGCCTGGTGCTCGGCCTGCTGGTGCGCTTCACCGGACTGATGTCCGCGCTCATGCAGCTCGCCTTCGTCATCGGGATCATCTCGGTCTGGAGCCGCGGCATCGCGATCGACTGCGGCTGCTTCGGCAACGGCGGCCCGGACCCCGACGCGGTCGGCAAGTACCCGTGGGAGATCGCGCGCGACTCGGGGTTGCTGGCGCTCTCGCTCCTGTTGGTGTGGCGTCCGCGGACGCCGTTCGCAGCGGACAACCTGCTGTTCCCTTCGCAGCCCCGGCCCAGCACTCCGAAGCCCAGCACTCCGAAGCCCAGCACCGGCAACCCCAGCACCGCGAACCCCCGCCTAACCGAGGAATGGACGATGTCGAAGCAAGGTCGTGAGCAGAACCGCACCCAACGGGCGGCCGCCATCCGGGCCGAGCAGGACCGCAAGGAGCGCAACCGCCGGATGGCGCTGGTCGCCGGGATCGTCGTGCTTCTCGGCGCGGTCCTCGCCGGTGGTGTGTGGTACAGCAGCGGCGGCGGAGGTGCCAAGGCCGGCGACGCGACCGGACCGAAGGTGGCGGCCACCGAGCTGGGCCTGACGGTGGGCAACTCGGACGCCCCGGTCAAGGTGGTCGTCTACGAGGACTTCCAGTGCCCGTACTGCCGGGAGCTGGAGATCTCCACCAGGACGTTCCTCCGTGAGAACGCAGCCAAGGGAAAGGTGTACGTCGAGTACCAGCCGATCAACCTGGTCCGGGACCGGCCGTACTCGGCGCAGGCACTGAACGCGTGGGTGGCGGTGTTGCACAACGCCTCACCCGACGCCGCACTCAAGCTGCACGACCTGCTCTACGACAACCAGCCCTACGAGCAGGACTCCGGCAGCATCACGAACGCCCAGATCGCCGCGTGGGTCAAGCAGGCCGGTGGCGACAACGCGGCGGTCCGTGAGGCGATGAAGACCCGCGACGACACCTACTTCAACGTGGTGGACCAGCTGATCGTCTCCCAGGGCATCCAGGGCACCCCGACCGTCTACCTCGACGGCAAGGAGCTGCCGACGACGACGGTCACCGAGATGGTCAGCACGATCGAGAAGGCCGTCGACCAGGGGAGCTGACCGCACGGGTGCACGAGCCCGGCGTACGGTCTGGCGCCATCGAACGGCACAATCCCCCCATGGAGATCGAGCGGGTGCAGAAGTGGGTGATGACCGCGCTGATGCTCACGACGGCCGTCATCTTCGCGACCGGCCTCGCACTGCTCGCCGGACAGTCCGACCAGGCCGGCGCGAAGCCGGGCCTGCTGGCGATCGCCGCGGTCGTCGGAGTCATCGCGGTGGCCGCCGCACGGGTCATCCACCAGAAGCCGGTGCTCACGCTGTGGCTCGCCCTCGGTGTCGTCCCGTCCGCAGCCGTCGGCTACCTCGTGCTGGGCCGGTGATCCGTGGCTGACCTCGCCGCCTTCATCGCCGCCCTGCCCAAGGCCGAGCTGCACGTGCACCACGTCGGGTCGGCGTCGCCGCAGACAGTGGCCACGCTGGCCGAGCGTCACCCCGGGGTGGTGCCGAGCGACCCCGACGCGTTGGCGGACTTCTTCGAGTTCCGCGACTTCGCCCACTTCATCGAGGTCTACCTCGCCGTCGTCGACCTGATCCGCACGCCGGAGGACGTGCGGCTGCTGACCTACGAGGTCGCCCGGGAGATGGCTGTCGGCCAGGCCGTCCGGTACGCCGAGCTCACCTGCACGCCGTACACCTCGGTGCGTCCGGACCTCGACGACAAGGGCATGGCGATCGAGGCCTACAGCGAGGCCATCGAGGACGCCCGGCTGGCTGCGGCACGGGACTTCGGGATCCGGCTGCAGTGGATCTATGACATCCCCGGTGAGTTCGGAGTGCCTGCCGCCGACGCAACCCTGGACTACGCGCTGAACCATCCGACCGATGGCCTGGTCGCCTTCGGTCTGGGCGGGCCGGAGATCGGCGTACCGCGGCCGCAGTTCCAGTCGCACTTCGAGGCAGCCCGTGCCGCCGGGCTGCACAGCGTCCCGCACGCGGGGGAGACCACCGGGCCGCAGACCGTGTGGGATGCGCTGCACCTGCTCGGCGCCGAGCGGATCGGCCACGGCACCTCCTCCGCCCAGGACCCGGAGCTGCTCGCGCACCTGGCCGCGACCGGGATCCCGCTCGAGGTCTGCCCGTCGTCGAACATCGCCACCCGCGCGGTGACCACGCTCGCCGAGCACCCGATCCGGGCGTTCCGCGACGCCGGCGTCGTCGTCACGGTCAACAGCGACGACCCGCCCATGTTCAACACCACGCTGAGCCGGGAGTACGAGATCGCGGCCGATCTGCTCGACCTGGACGAGGCGGGGGTCCGCGAGCTTGCGAAGGCCGCGGTGGGGGCGGCGTTCCTCGACGAGGCGTCCCGGCAGGCGCTCTGCGCGGAGATCGACAACGCGCCCGGTGCCGAGGCGAGTCGGTGCCGGGCGCGCTGACGATGATTCCGGAACGTTGTAGGGCCCTGCAGCCTCATACTCTGCAGGGCCACCTACTTTTTTACGGCACCGAACCGCTCCAGACTGTCCGCGACACGCGTACGGCGTGGTGAGCCTCACCTCATCCGAAGGTGAATTTGCGTCGAATATCCGCCGCCCTCTTGCGGCCCGGGCCACGCAGGCGTAGAACGGGGAGTGTTCCGAAGGGCCTCGGCTCCGAGGGACATCGAGGGCCCGGCAACTCATACTTGCCGGGCCTTCACCTGTCTCGGGCGGAGGTGCTCGTGGAGGTGCTCAGGCAGACGCGCGGTCCTCGCGCCGCTGGGCGAGCCGCTTCTGCCGGAGCCGGCGGAGACGCCGGACCGTCGCCGGCGCGTGGGCCAGCGCCTCGGGGCGGTCCAGGAGCGCGTTGAGCTCGGTCTGGTAGCTGGCCAGGCTGCGGCCGAAGCGCTCGCGCACCTCGGACTCCTTGCCGCCGAGGTAGCGCCAGTGCTGGCGCTCGAACTCGAGCATCGCGCGCTGCTCGTGGGTCAGATCGGCCATGGGTGGATCCTGCTACGTCGGACCAAACCTTGTCTGCGACGACCGTCACGTCGACCGCCCGGATCGGTCTCCATGTCCGCGCAACCCGACGGCAACGCGGACGAAACCGGAATGTCGATGTCGCCGACCATGCTGGGACCATGAACCCGCATGACCGCGAGATGGGCACCGACTGGCAGGACCGCGCCGCGTGCGGTACCGACCCCGAGTCCTTCTTCGACCCGAAGCGCGCCGACGAGGCGCTGGGCGTCTGCGCCGGCTGCGAGGTGCGCGAGCCGTGTGCCGCCTACGCCGAGGCCAATGACGAGCAGTTCGGAGTGTGGGGCGGGGTCATCCGCGGCTTCATGCCCGCGGGCGGCAACCGCAAGGGCTGGAGCGAGCGCCGGGTCGGCTGAGCCCGATCCGCACCCCAGACCTCGAGTGCCCCTGAAGTGCCCCCGACAGAAGTGCCCCCGACAGGATTCGAACCTGTGACCCGCGGATTAGAAGGCCGCCGCTCTGTCCAGCTGAGCTACGGGGGCAGCGTGACCGGTGCCCGGTCCGGAGCCGAGTGTAGAGGCCAGTGTGCTCCGGCTGGGCCAGGTCGTGTGAGTCACGCGACAGCGGGACTGGTGGAAACAGCCTTGTACCCTCGGGGACAATGAGGCCCATGATCACTGACGAGGCGTCCACGGCGGTCTGTCCGTGATCTCTGCAGCGACGAAGAAGAAGCTGCTCGTCTTCGTGTTCATCACCCTGGTCGGGGTGTCCTATGTCGGCGCGCGGTATGCCCGGCTGGATCGGCTGGTCTATGACTCGTCGTACCAGGTCAATGCGCAGTTCGCGCAGTCCGGCGGGATCTTCGTCGGCGCCGAGGTGACCTATCGGGGTCTGCGGGTCGGTCAGGTCTCGGACATGAAGCTGACCCGCGATGGTGTCGACGTGGTGTTGAGCATCGACAAGGGTCGCGACCGGATCCCGGCCGACACGTTGGCGCTGGTGGCGAACAAGTCCGCGGTCGGTGAGCAGTACGTCGATCTCGAGCCGCGCACCGATGCGGCGCCGTTCCTGCACGACAACTCGACGATCAGCACGCCGAACACCCAGGTGCCGGTCTCGACGACGCAGATCTTGACCAGCGTCGACCGGTTCGTGAACTCGGTGCCCCAGGACGACCTGCGCACCGTGGTCTCCGAGCTCGGTGCCGGCTTCAAGGGCTCCGGTGAGGACCTGGCCCAGATCATCGACACCTCCGACAGCTTCATCAAGGCTGCCAACGAGAACTTCGATGTCACCACGGCGCTGATCCGGGACTCCAACACGGTGCTGCGTACGCAGTCGGACAAGGGGTCGGCGATCCGGAGCTTCGCCCAGAACCTGGCGTTGTTCTCCGGTGTGATCGCCGACAACGACCAGTCGCTGCGTGCGCTGATCGACAACGGGTCGGCGACGGCCAATGAGCTGCGCACGTTCCTGGAGGAGAACCAGGTCGACCTCGGTGGCCTGATCAACAACCTGGTCACCACCGGTCAGGTGGTGGTCAAGCACCTTGCCGGGATCCGGCAGATCCTGGTGCTCTACCCCTACGAGGTGGCCAGCGGCTTCACCGTCTCGGCGAAGAGCGCAGACGGCTACAACGCCCGGTTCGGCTTCATCCTGAACCAGATACCGGCGGTCTGTCACAAGGGCTACGACCCCAAGGAATGGCGCTCGCCCACCGACGGCTCGAACAAGGCCGATGGACATGGACGCCCACTGTGCGGAGCCGGCGAGCAAGACCGACGCCCGTGGCGCACAGAACGCCCCCCGCGCAGGCGCGGCGTACCGGTCCGGCACGGGGTCCACGGTCGCCAGCTACGACCTGACGACCCACAAGCTCACGTGGGGCGATGGCGACGACGCCGCGGACGGCCGTTCCGCCATCTCGACCTACGGCGGGGAGTCCTGGTCGAGCCTGCTGCTCGGCCCTCTCGGCTGAACACTGGACTGGACCACCGGCGGCCCCGATCGGCAGATTTTGTCCCGATCTGAATGGTTCCGGGATGGCCTGTTCGTCGCCTGACGGCACGTGTTCGGTCGTGGTTCGGACAACCCGGAGGCGAAATTCGGCTCTGCTCCGTACCGTAGGACCTCCTCCCTGGGTCGTCACACAAGAAGTGGGAAACGTGGACACCGGTCAGCACATCGAGATCGACGGCTTGCGCCGTGCTGCCCGCCTTGCGGCGAGCATCGCGGGGGCGTCCGGATCCGAGGTGGAGGAGATCGCCGAGGAGGCGATGGCTCGCCTGCTCATGCAGGACGGCCTGGTCAACAACCCGAAGGCGTGGGTGCGCAGCACCGCGACCAGGCTTGCCGCCGAGGCGCGCAGTCCGCGGCGGATCCACTCCGACGAGGTGCTCGAGGAGCTGACCGCGACCGAGCGCAGCCTGGTCGTCGGGCACCGCTCGGGATACACGATGCGCGAGCTCGCAGGGCTCCTCGGCCTTCATGAGGACGCTGCCCGCGAGCAGCTGGCCGAGGCCAACCGCAAGGTACGCCGTTCCACCCGGCGCCTCGCCGACGCCGGCTTCTGAGTGCTCTGGCGGACGAGCCGGCCCGGCGGCCGATTTTCGACGGTTTCGCCACCCGGGGCAGGGATCCCGGGTTAGGTTCACCCGGATCGTCATCCGGGGGAGCACTTGTCCAGGTTCATCGTGCGCGGCCGCCCAGTGCGTCGCGGCCCAGTGCGTCGCGGCCCAGTGCGTCGCGCGACGCTGCTCGTCGTGGTCGCACTTGCGCTCTCGTTCGTCGTCGTGACTGCGTCGCGCTCGCCGTCGACGAGGTCGTCGTCGGCGTTGCCCGCCGAGCCTTCGATCGCAGCCGACATCGGTCCTTCACAGCAGACGAGCCTCCCCGGCACCAGGTTGGTGCCCGCCCCTCCTCCCGCCATGTCTCACCGTGGGAAGCACCGTGGGAAGCACCGGGCTCGTCACACGTCCCGGGCCGGCAGGCATCATGCGCACCGTCACGGACGGCACCTACGCGCCGTCCGCAGGGCCCGCCAGCGTGCCCGCGCCGCACACTGGCGGCACGCGGGGGGCCGCGACATCTCCTGGCCGCAGTGCCCGGTGCACGGCCGTTACCGCCGCGGAGAGCCGATGCCTCCCGCCGGAGCCAGCTTCGTGGTCGTCGGTCTCACCGCCGGACGCGCGTTCGCCCCGAACCCGTGCCTCTCCCGGCACCTGCGCTGGGTGCGCAGCCACCATGTGCGCGCGGCCGCGTACTCGTTCGCAGCATTTCCCTCGCGATCCGAGCTGCGTCGCCACGGTCACCACGGTCCGTTCGACAGTCGGCATCGGCGGGGCACCCTGCGCAATGCCGGCTACGCGACGGCACTGTTCAACGTGAGCCTGATGCGTCGCCACGGATTCGTCTCGCCGCACGTCTGGCTCGACGTCGAGCCGTCGTCCTCGCACCCGTGGTCGCATCGCCGGGTCCTCAACCGTGCAGTGGTACGTGGCTGGATCGCGGGGTACCGGTCCGCGGGCTACAGCGTGGGCTTCTACTCGACGCCGCTTCTCTGGACGCACATCCTCGGCCGGTACCGTCCGGGCCTGCCGGAGTGGCGCACGAGCGGTCCGGCCTCGCCCCGGGCAGCGCTGAGGACGTGCCAGGCGGCGTCCTTCCAGGGTGGGCCCGCAGTGATCGCGCAGTGGTGGACGGCGCACCGCGACTTCGACCGGCTGTGCCCGGCCGCGTCGCGACCTGACACGTTGCGACGCTACTTCCACCAGTGGTGAGGCGTGCCCGGCCGCCAGGCACGCCCCGGCGGCCCTAGCCCCGGAGGCTGCCCATCCACTCCTCGATCGCGTCCGGGTCGCGCGGAAGCGCCGCGGAGAGGTTGTGTACGCCGTCGGCCGTGACGACGACGTCGTCCTCGATCCGGATGCCGATGCCGCGCAGCTCCTCGGGGACGAGCAGGTCGTCCTCCTGGAAGTACAGACCGGGCTCGACGGTCAGCACCATCCCCTCGGCGAGGTCGCCCTCGGGGTAGATCTCCTGGGCCGCCGCCGCACAGTCGTGCACGTCCATACCGAGCATGTGGCTGGTGCCGTGCAGCGTCCAGCGCGCGTAGACCTTGCTGTCGGGGGCGAGGGCCTCCTCGACCGGGCAGGGCAGCAGGCCGAGGTCGGCGAGCTTGTGCGCGAGCACCGACATCGCCGCGTCGTGGGGGGCCCGGAACCGCGCCCCGGGACGGACGGCGTCGATGCCCGCCTGCTGGGCCTCGAGGACTGCGGCGTACAGGTCGCGCTGGAGAGGGGTGAACCGGCCGTCGACCGGAAGGGTGCGGGTGACGTCGGCGGTGTAGAGGGTCGACGCCTCCGCGCCCATGTCGAGCAGCACGAGGTCCCCAGGTGTGATCGGCCCGGTGTTGTCGATCCAGTGCAGGGTCGTGGCGTGACGGCCGCCGCCCACGATCGAGTCGTAGCCGATGTCGTTGCCCATCGCACGGGCCCGACGGAAGAAGGTGCCCTCGATCCAGCGCTCGCCGTGCTCGAGCACGCGGTCCCACTCGCGGACGCCGTCCTCGAACCCCAGGGTGGTGATGTCGCACGCACCCTGCAGCTCGTCGAGCTCCCACTCGTCCTTGACCAGCCGCAGCTCCGACAGCACGCGGGCGAGCTCACGGTCCCGGCCCTCGTCGGCTGCCACCGCGCGGTCGACGGTGGCGTCGACGCCACGGAGCACCCGGGTCTTCGCCGACGCGGCCAGCTCGTCGGCCAGCTCGTCGACGTGCCGGGTCGGCAGGCCCAGTGATGCGGAGAGCTCGGTGAGGGACGGGCGGCGACCGACCCACAGCTCGCCGTACTGGCGGTCGCGGAAGAACTCGTCGGTGTCGCGCGCGCTGCGCGGGCGGGCGTACAGGGTCGGCCTCGCCGCCCTCGATGACCAGGACCGCGTCGGTGGTCTGGTTGCCCGACAGGTGGGTGTGTGCGGTGTCGGCACGGAACCGGTAGTCGGTGTCGTTGGCCCGGACCTTGAACGGGCCCGACGGGATCACCAGGCGCTCACCGGGGAACATCTCGGCCAACCGGGCCCGCCGGGCAGCCGCCCACGGGGTGACCGGGTGCCGGGGCAGGTCGAGCTCGCGATCTCCCCAGCCGGTGCGCATGAAGGCGGCGTACTTCTCGGGGACCGCCGGGTCGTGGCTCTCGGTGTGCAGGTCGTCGGAGCCCGGCGCGGTCGAACCACGCTCCGTCGAGGCGAGGGCGCCCGCCGGTTCGGGGCTGGTTTCTGGTGATTCGGTCACCTCGCCACGTCTACGACGGGAGCCGGGTGCCGATCGCTAGGCTCAGGACATGCGCAGCCGGGACAACGTCGTCTTCACCGCCTTCGGTGGGGACGGTCATGTTCGTCGGCGCAGGCGTGATGGCGCTGGTGCTGCTGCTGCCGGAGCGCCCGCAGGCGCTGGCGATCGGCGTGGTGCTGGCCGCGATCCCGGTCGGCCCGTTGATCGCGTCGTACCTGTGGCTCGACCGCTACGAGCCCGAGCCCCGCTCGCTGCTGCTCCTCGGTCTCGGCTGGGGGGCGTTCGTCGCGACCAGTGCGGCGATCTTCCTGCAGGCGTTCGACGCGTTCGCCTTCGGCTCGAGCGAGGTGACCGAGTCGGTGCTGGTCGCACCGGTCACCGAGGAGGCGGCCAAGGGACTGTTCATCCTGCTGCTGCTGGTCTACCGACGTGCCGAGCTCGACGGCGTCCTGGACGGCATCGTGTACGCCGGCATGGTCGGCATCGGCTTCGCGTTCATGGAGAACATCCTCTACCTGAGCCAGGCCTACATCGGCGAGGACGGGCACGTCGGCGGCATCGAGGGCGCGGTCGGCCTGTTCGTGATCCGCGGACTGTCAGTCCCTTCGCGCACCCGTTCTTCACCGCGTTCATCGGCATCGGCCTCGGCATCGCGGTGGCGAGCCGGAGCCGGGCCGTCCAGATCGGTGGCGCCGTCGGTCGGGTACGTCGCTCGCCGTCGGCGCGCACGCGGCTGGAACGGCGTCGCTGCTCCTCGACGGCGGCGCGCGGCGCGGTCGCGGCGTACCTGCTGCCTGATGGTGCCGGCGTTCCTGGTGATGGTCGGCTTCGCGATCTGGTCGCGGCGTCGCGAGGGGGTGCTGCTGGCGGCGTCGCTGACCGACTGTGCGGCGCGCGGTTTCCTGCGACGCCCGCGAGGTGCCCTGGCTGACCCGGATCCCGGCCCGCAAGGCCTGCCGCAAGCATGCGCCGCGCGGCCGGCGGGAGCAGGCGCTGGACGGCGATGAAGGGCTACCAGACCGAGGCGATCGAGCTCGGCTTCCTGCACCACCGGTTCCTGCGCGGGACCGCGCCGGCGCGGTACGCAAGAGCTCGGCCAGGCGCACGTCGCAGCGGATGTTCGCTGCTGCGCCCCCAGCTGCATCTGGCCCCGAGCCCGGCCTCGCTCGAGGAGCGCGCCGATGACCGACATCCTCCCGAGCCGCCGACGAGACCGCGGCTCGCAGACCACGATGCTGGTGACCACCCTCGTCCGGCTGCGCGAGGCGCTCGAGACCGCACAGCTGCCGCTCGAGATCCCCGACGTCGAGCCGGCCCGCAAGGCCCGTGCGGAGATGATCGACCAGCTCGAGGACTACGTGCTGCCGCGCCTGATCCAGATCGACGCGCCGCTGCTGACGGTCGTCGGCGGCTCGACCGGCGCCGGCAAGTCGACCCTGGTCAACTCCCTGGTCGGCGAGCGGGTCACCGAGCCCGGCGTACTCCGTCCGACGACGCGCTCACCGGTGCTGGTCTTCAACCCGCGCTGACGCCGAGTGGTTCGACAAGGCCCGGATCCTGCCCGACCTGCGAGCGCACCGCCCGAGCCTCCGCCGACCCCGGCGCGCTGCAGCTGGTGCGCGTCCGAGGCGATCCCTCCGGGGCTGGCCGTGCTCGACGCACCCGACATCGACTCCGTCGAGGAGCAGAACCGCACGCTCGCCGCACAGCTGCTCGGCGCCGCCGACCTCTGGCTGTTCGTCACCTCGGCGGCCCGGTACGCCGACCAGGTGCCGTGGGAGTTCCTGAAGCAGGCGGCGGAACGCAGCGCCGCGGTCGCGATCGTGCTCGACCGCACGCAGCCCTCGGCCATCAGGAGGTCAGCACGCACCTCGCCCGGATGCTCAGCGCACGCGGCCTGCGGGACTCCCCGCTGTTCATCGTGCCGGAGGGCGAGGTCGACGAGGTCGGTCTGCTGCCGTCGAGCACCGTTCGCGAGATCCGCGGATGGCTCAGGTCGCTGGCGGCCGACGCCGAGGCGCGCACAGGGTGTCGTGCGGCAGACCCTCGGAGGGCGCGATCCGCACGCTCGCGACGCGGACCTACTCGGTGGCCGACGCCTGCCACGAGCAGCTCGAGATGCGGGCGCGGCTGCGCGCGCGAGGCCGACAAGGCCTACGAGCGCCGCGATCAACGAGATCGACCACGCCTCCGCCGACGGCACCCTCCTGCGCGGCGAGGTGCTCGCCCGCTGGCAGGAGTTCGTCGGCACCGGTGAGCTGCTCAAGTCGCTCGAGTCGAAGGTGAGCTGGATCCGCGACCGGGTGTCAGCAGCGCCGTAAGGGCCAGCCGCAGCAGGCGAGCCGGGTGGCCGTCGCGGTCGAGTCCGGCCTGCAGACGCTGATCCTCGAGCACGCAGAGGCCGCGGCCGAGCGCACCGACGTTGCGTGGCGTGCGATCGCCGCGGGACGGGTGCTGCTCGACGGCGGCGTCGACCTCTCGCGGGCCTCGCGAGACTTCCGTCCGCGTGCCGAGCGGATGGTGCGCGAGTGGCAGCAGGCGGTGCTCGACCTCGTGCGCGACGAGGGCGCCGACAAGCGGTCGACCGCCCGCTTCCTGGCCTACGGCGTCAACAGCCTGGCGGTCGCGCTGATGATCGTCGTGTTCGCTTCCACCGGCGGCGTCACCGGGGCCGAGGTCGGGATCGCGGGCGGGTCGGCGGTCCTGGGGCAGAAGCTGCTCGAGGCGGTGTTCGGCGACCAGGCCGTACGCCGGCTCGCAGCCAACGCGCGCAAGGACCTCAACCGCCGGATGCTGGCGCTGCTCGACACCGAGCGCCGGCGCTTCACCGATCTCCTCGACGGCCTCGGGATTCTCGAGGAGTCCGAGGACGCGCTGAGAGCCAGCGCCCGCAAGGTGGATGACCTGAGGTTCTCGTCCGGCATCGGCTGACGCTCGATAGGCTGTTTCCGCCCGATCCGCCAACGACGAGGGAGCCCATGACGTCGTCCGAACCTCTGAAAGAGTGCTGCCCGCCGAGGCACTCCGACGTCAGAGGGACCTCATGACGACGCTGCTCGAGGGCGCGAAGAAGCTGGTGACACGCGGGTCGGACATCGGGGTGCGTGTCAAGGGTCTCGACGACGCGGTCGCGGCCGGGCGAGGCCGCCTCGACGGCGCTCTCCTGGACCGGACCGAGACCGTGGTGGCGCGCGCGGCCGAGCGGTTGCGACTCTCCGCGGACCACACCGTGGTCGCGCTCGGGGGTGCAACCGGGTCGGGCAAGTCATCGACGTTCAACGCACTGGTCGGCCTCGACCTGGCGTCCGTCGGCGTACGCCGTCCGACCACGTCCTGGGCGACCGCGTGCACCTGGGGACCGAACGGAGCCGGCGAGCTGCTCGAGTGGCTCGGCATCCCGCCGCGGCACCAGGTCGTCCGCGACTCGATGCTCGACATCGGTCGCGAGGGCAAGGACATGGACGGGCTGGTGCTGCTCGACCTTCCCGATCACGACTCGACCGAGGTCTCCCACCACCTCGAGGTCGAGCGTCTGGTCCGCCTCGCCGACCTCCTGGTCTGGGTGCTCGACCCGCAGAAGTACGCCGACGCCGCGATCCACGACCGGTTCCTCCGTCCGCTGGCCGCCCACAAGGGCGTGATGATGATCGTGCTCAACCACATCGACGAGGTGGCCGAGGACCGTCGCGATGGCATGCTGGCCGACCTGCGTCGCCTCCTCGACGCCGACGGACTCGCAGGTGTCACGCTGGTCGCGACCTCGGCGACCACGGGTGCGGGCATCGACGATCTCCGCAAGGCGATCGTCGAGCGGGTGAAGGACAAGGCCACCACCCGCGCCCGGATCGCGACCGACATCACCCAGGCCGCGGCCGAGGTCGGCGAGGTCAGCGGGCACGCGCGCGCTCCCAAGCTCTCCGATCGCGACCAGGTCGAGCTCCGGGCGGCGATCGCCGACGCGGCAGGGGTTCCGATCGTCGTCGACGCGGTCCAGAGGGCCGCCCTGATCCGCGCCAGGCGGGCGACCGGCTGGCCGGTGACGTCGTGGCTCTCGCGGCTACGGCCCGATCCGCTCAAGCGGCTCGACCTCGACCGGGGCACCACCGGACGAGACCTCGTCGTCCAGGCGCGGTCGTCGATCCCGGACGCCAACCAGATCCAGAAGGCACGCATCGAGTCGGCGGTGCGCGACCTCGCCGACAGCCTGTCCGAGGGGCTGACGCGGCCGTGGGCGACAGCGCTGCGCAAGGCGTCGACCTCACGGCTCCCGGATCTCGAGGACCGCCTCGACCACGCGGTCGGGGGAGTCGACCTCGGTGTGGCCAAGATCCCCCTGTGGACCCGTCTGGTGCGCGCCGTCCAGTGGGTGCTGCTGCTCGCGGCGCTGACCGGAGCGGTGTGGCTCGGAGCGCTGGCCGTGATGTCGTACCTGAAGCTGTCCGAGCCGGCTACGCCCGACGTGGGCACCGTTCCGGCGCCGACCGCGCTGCTGGTCGGGGGAGTGCTGGCCGGACTCCTCCTGGCCGTCCTCTGCCGGATCCTGGTCGGCCGGAGCGCCCGCAAGCGGTCGCGTCGCGCCGACCGGCGTCTTCGGACTGCGATCGACGAGGTCACCGACGAGCTCGTGATCGCACCGGTGGTGGCGGAGCTCGACGCCTACCAGCAGACGACCGACGGTCTTCGCGCCGCCGCGGGATAGCCGGCTGACGCTCCACAGGAGCTTGTCGTCGCTGGTTTCCCACAGCTCCTCGACGGCCCGCTGACGCCGAGCCTGTCCCGACGGAGGCTCTCCTCAACTACTGATCCCAGGAGGAGACATGAACGAGTCCTACGTGACGTTGCAGGGCTGGGTCGGCAACGACGTCGACGTCCGCGATGTGGGGGACACCCAGTGCGCGTCGTTCCGGCTCGGCTGCACGCCGCGGTGGCGCAAGGGTGACACCTGGGTCGACGGGCACACCTCGTGGTTCACGGTGAACTGCTGGCGCATGCTCGGGCGCAACGTCGCCGACTCGGTGAAGCGCGGCGACGCCGTCGTGGTGCACGGCAGGGTCCGGGTCGACGTGTGGGAGCGCGAGGGGCACCCGCCGTCGGTGACCTGGATCGTCGATGCCACCTTCGTCGGCCACGACCTCAATCGCGGCACCAGCGCCTTCGTGAAGACCCCGCGAGGCACGGTGGCGGACCCGATCCAGGACGAGTCGGTGAAGGAGCTGCTGCACGGGTATGCCGCGGACGGCCCGCGGCTCGACGCCGACGGTGAGGAGGTCGAACCCGCCGCCTGAGCGGGCTTGCCCGGCCCGTAGGCTTGCGAGTCATGGCTGAGTACGTCTTCACGTTGCGCAATGTCCGCAAGGCCCACGGCGACAAGGTGGTCCTCGACAACGTCACCTTGTCCTTCCTGCACGGTGCGAAGATCGGCGTGGTCGGCCCGAACGGCACCGGCAAGTCGACGCTGCTGAAGATCATGGCCGGGCTCGAGAGGGCCAACAACGGCGACGCGATCCTCGACCCCGGCGCGACGGTCGGCATGCTCCAGCAGGAGCCGCCCCTCACCGAGGGCCGGACCGTCCTGGAGAACGTCGAGGAGGCCGTCGGCGAGATCAAGGGCAAGCTCGACCGGTACAACCAGATCTCCGAGCAGCTCGCCGACCCCGACGCCGACTACGACACGTTGCTGGCCGAGATGGGCGACCTCCAGACCGACCTCGACCACGCCAACGCGTGGGACCTCGACAGCCGGCTCGACCAGGCGATGGACGCACTGCGCTGCCCGCCGCCCGACGCAATGGTCGACACCCTCTCCGGTGGTGAGCGCCGTCGGGTCGCCCTGTGCAAGCTGCTGCTCCAGCAGCCGACCTTGCTCCTGCTCGACGAGCCCACCAACCACCTCGACGCCGAGTCGGTGCAGTGGCTCGAAGGTCACCTGGCGTCGTACCCGGGCGCGGTCCTGGCCGTGACCCACGACCGGTACTTCCTCGACAACGTCGCCCAGTGGATCCTCGAGCTCGACCGGGGCAAGACGCACCCGTACGAAGGGAACTACTCCACTTACCTGGAGACCAAGAAGGACCGCCTCAAGATCGAGGGGCAGAAGGACGCCAAGCGCGCCAAGATGCTCGAGCGCGAGCTCGAGTGGGTGCGGTCGAACGCCAAGGCCCGGCAGACGAAGAGCCGGTCGCGTCTCGCGCGCTACGAGGAGATGGCCGCCGAGGCCGACCGGATGCGCAAGATCGACACGTCCGAGATCAACATCCCGGCAGGTCCGCGTCTGGGCGACGTCGTCCTGGAGGCGCACGACCTCGAGAAGGGCTTCGACGGACGCACCCTCATCCACGACCTGTCGTTCACGCTGCCGCGGGCCGGCATCGTCGGCGTGATCGGCCCCAACGGTGTCGGCAAGACGACGCTCTTCCGGATGGTCACCGGGCAGGAGAAGCCCGACTCAGGCGAGCTCGTCGTCGGTCAGACCGTGAAGATCTCCTACGTCGACCAGAGCCGAGGCGGCATCGACCCGAACAAGAACGTCTGGGAAGTCGTCTCCGACGGCCTGGACTTCATCAAGGTCGCGAACTTCGAGATGAACTCCCGGGCGTACGTCGCGTCGTTCGGGTTCAAGGGTCCCGACCAGCAGAAGAAGGCCGGCGTGCTCTCCGGTGGCGAGCGCAACCGGCTCAACCTCGCGCTGACGCTCAAGATGGGCGGCAACCTGCTGCTGCTCGACGAACCGACCAACGACCTGGACGTCGAGACCCTCGCCTCCCTCGAGGACGCCCTGCTGGAGTTCCCGGGCTGCGCTGTCGTCACGTCGCACGACCGGTGGTTCCTCGACCGCGTCGTCACGCACATCCTCGCCTGGGAAGGCGACGACGAGGACGACGCGAAGTGGTTCTGGTTCGAGGGCAACTTCGCGTCGTACGAGGAGAACAAGGTCGAGCGCCTCGGAGTCGAGGCCGCACGGCCGCACCGGGTGACACACCGACGGCTGACCCGGGACTGATCCACCCGGGGGCCGGCTACCCGGAAATGGCTACCCGGAAATGGCGACTCGGCGGTGTCCCGGATGTCCTCGACCTCCGGGTTGACCGCGAGCAGGTGGTCGGCGACGGCGTTCATCACCTCGCCGAGGGTGGCGAACCCGTCCTCGGTGGCCAGGTCGACGAAGTGCTCGCGGACGCCTCGGACATGGGTGTGGGCCGCCGCGACGAGCAGGTTCCAGCCCTTGTCAGTCATCCGCGCCTCCACGCCGCGTCGGTCGCCCTCGGCGGCGCACCGCTCGATCAGCCCGGCCTTCTCCATCCGGCTCACCGTGTGCGTCACGCGGCTTCTCGAGTGCTGCATGGAGTCGGCGATCTGGGCCATCCGGAGGGTGCGATGCGGGCTCTCGGAGAGCCGGACGAGGATCTCGTACTCACCGAGCGACACGCCGTGCGCCTGACGAAGCTCGCGGTCGAGCGTGTCGGTGAGCAAGGTCGTCCCGATGACGTAGGCGCGCCAGGCCCGCTGCTGCTCGCTGGTCAGCCAGCGCGTCTCCGATCCGTCCATGCGCGGGAGTCTAGGCAACGCGCGGCCCGGGTGCGGACTTCGCGGGCACTCTCGTGCGTCCGCGGGAATGGATCCGGCACCTGGATAGTTGAACGTTCTATTAGATGTCGCAGACGCGGCATACAGTTAAAAGTTCAACTAACGCGAAAGAGGGCCTCATGACCATCACGACCGCTGCCACCAACGCCTCTGTCGACGGGCTGGTCGCCGGCACCTGGGCGATCGACCCCAGCCACTCCGAGGTCGGCTTCACCGTGCGCCACCTGATGACCAAGGTCCGCGGTCAGTTCGAGAAGTTCGAGGGCACGGTGACCACCGGCGACACGCTCGCCGACGCCGGAGCCGAGGCCACGATCGACCTCAACTCGGTGAACACCCGCGACGCCCAGCGCGACGGCCACCTGCGGTCCGGCGACTTCTTCGACGTCGAGAACAGCGGACCGATGACGTTCGTCTCCTCGTCGTTCGACGGCGAGACGGCGAAGGGCGAGTTGACCATCAAGGGCGTGACCCACGTCGTCGAGCTCGACGTCACGTTCCTCGGCATCGACAAGGACGCCTAGGGCAACACCCGGATCGGCTTCGAGGCGACCACCGAGATCAACCGCAAGGACTTCGGTGTGGACTTCGACATCCCGCTGGACGGCGGCAAGCTGCTCGTCGGCCACAAGGTCCAGATCGAGCTGTCGATCCAGGCGGTGCTCGCCGACCAGGCCTGAGGCCGCCGAGGCGTCGCATTGTCGCCTCAAAAAGACGCCGAGGCGTCAGTTCGTCGGAACGAACTGACGCCTCGGCGCTTTTCAGGCTCCTACGAAGCGACGCCTCGGCGTGTGGTGGTGGGGGGGTCAGGAGATGCGCTCGACGATCATCGCCATGCCCTGGCCGCCGCCGACACACATCGTGATCAGGCCGGTGGACTTGTCGTGCCACTGCAGCGAGTTCAGCATCGTGTTCTGGAGCCGGGCGCCGGTCATCCCGAACGGGTGCCCGACCGCGATCGCGCCGCCGTTGACGTTGAGCCGGTCGATGTCGATGCCGAGGTCCTGGTACGACGGCACCACCTGGGCGGCGAACGCCTCGTTGATCTCGACCAGGTCGATGTCGCCGATGCTCATGTCGGCGTGCTTGAGCGCCTTCTGGGTCGCCTCGACCGGGCCGAGGCCCATGATCTCCGGGGAGAGGCCGCTGACGCCGGTGGCCACGATCCGGGCCAGCGGGGTGAGCCCGAGCTCCTTGGCCTTGGTGTCCGACATGATCACCACCGCCGCTGCACCGTCGTTCAGCGGGCAGCAGTTGCCGGCCGTCACGACGCCGTCGGGCCTGAACACGGGATCGAGCTGGGAGACCGCCTCGTAGGTGACGCCGGCACGCGGCCCGTCGTCGCTGTTGACCACCGATCCGTCAGGCAGGGTGACCGGGGTGATCTCGCGCTCCCAGAAGCCGTCGGCGATCGCCTTCTCGGCGAGGTTCTGGCTGCGGACGCCGAACTCGTCGAGCTCCTTGCGGTCCAGGCCGCGCATCCTCGCGACGTTCTCGGCGGTCTGGCCCATCGCGATGTAGATGTCGGGGAGGTTGCCGTCCTCGCGCGGGTCGTGCCAGTCGCGGCCGCCTTGTGCGAACTCCTCGGTGCGTTTCTCGGCGTCCTCGAACAGCGGGTTCTTGGTGTTCGGGATGTGGTCGGAGGTCCCGAACTGGTAGCGCGACACCATCTCGACGCCGGCGGAGATGTACACGTCGCCCTCGCCGGCCTTGATCGCGTGGAAGGCCATCCGGGACGTCTGCACCGAGGAGGCGCAGTAGCGCGTCAGCGTCGTCCCGGGGATCTCGTAGCCCAGCAGCGTGGTCACGACCCGGGCCATGTTGTTGCCCGCCTCGCCGCCGGGCAGGCCGCAGCCGAGCATGAAGTCGTCGACGTCGTTCGGGTCGAGCCCGGGGATCTTGTCCAGCGCCGCCTTGACGATCAGGGCCGTGAGGTCGTCGGGGCGGAAGTCCTTGAGTGACCCCTTGTTCGCGCGACCGATGGGGGAGCGGGCCGCGGAAACGATCACTGCCTCGGGCATCTGGTTTCTCCGATCTTCGACGGGGTGAGGGGGCAGTGTCGTCGCGGGTTCGGACGGGGGGACTGCCCAGGCCATCGTAGGGCGCGTCGGGGTGCAAGGATTCAGGACGTGCGTCACACCACCGAGTGCCCGGTGCGCTGGGCCGACATGGACATGCTCCAGCACGTCAACAACGTGACCTACGTCGACTACCTGCAGGAAGCCCGGATCGACATGTTCATGTCGCACGCGGAGTTCCGGGGCGGTGAGGAGCTCGCCGAGGGCGTCGTCGTGGTCCGTCACGAGCTCGAGTTCGCGGCGCCGCTGACGTTCCGGAGCCGTCCGGTGCTCGTCGACTCGTGGATCAGCGGGATCCGGGCAGGGTCGTTCACGATGGACTACGAGGTGTACGACGCCGCCCGGCCCGGGGAGGGCGACGCAGGCCGGCGCGTATACCTCCGGGCCTCGTCGGTGCTCGCTCCGTTCGTCTTCGCCACCGAGCGACCGCGGCGGATCAGCGACCTCGAACGCGAGGTGCTCGGCCGTTACCTGACCCCGTCCGAGCCCCGAGCGCCGATCGCTGCGGACGGGGGCTCCCGGCACGTCCACCCGCTGCGCGTGCGCTGGTCCGACGTCGACGCCTACCGGCACGTCAACAACGTCAAGTACGTCGAGTACTTCCAGGAGGCGCGGCTGCGCTACCTGATGCGCATGCACCAGGACGGCGACGAGTTCGGTGAGATCGTCGTGGCCCGCACGGACGTCGACTACAAGCGCCCGCTGTTCTTCCGGCTGGCGCCGTACGAGGTGCACTCGTGGGTCGGCCACGTCGGCCAGAGCTCGTTCGTGATCGCCGCGGAGATCCGTGACCCCGATGCCGCCGAACGTGACCAGCTGCTGGCGACCAGCCGGTCGGTGCTGGTCGGCTTCGACCGCAGCACCCAGCGCTCGGCGCCGCTCATGCCGGCGCAGCGCACTCGGCTGCTGGACCAGCTCGAGGCGTAGAGCCCAGGTCACTCGGACAGCGTGTTCACCATGAACTGGGCGGCGTGGGTCGCGTAGTCCCAGAACTGAGCGTCCTGCTCCGGGGTGAGGCCGACGCTGTCGAGGCCGGTCCGGAAGTGCCGCAGCCAGTGCTCCTTCGCGGTCGGTGTCACGGCGAAGGGTGCGTGCCGCATCCGCAGCCGGGGGTGGCCGCGGCTCTCGGAGTACGTCGTCGGCCCGCCCCAGTACTGCGCGAGGAACAGGGTGAGGCGCTCGGCAGCTGGGCCGAGGTCCTCGTCGGGGTACAGCGGCCGGAGCAGCTCGTCCTCGGCGACGCCTTCGTAGAACCGGTCGACGATCGCCTTGACCGTCTCCATCCCGCCGATCTCGTCGTAGAACGCCACGCCACCATTGTGCCGAGTGGCTCTCAGCCCAGTGACGCCAGGTAGCGGCCCGCGGTCTCGACGTCCCTGCGGCGCTGTTCCCAGGTGATGCCGATCAGGAGCAGGAGGACTCCGACCGACCCGAGCGAGATCCAGCGGGGAACGGCGTCGACGACCGGCCCGAGGTGGCGCAGCGCGAGGAGGGCGGTGGTCACGGCTCCGGCCACGAACGGTGCGGCCCAGCGGCGGGCGACGCCGATCGCCAGGACCGCCAAACCCGCTGCCGCAACGAGGGCTCCGCGCACGGTCACCGGCTCGTCGAGTACCAGCAGGAGGCTCGGGACGAGCGCGAGCGTCAGCCCGCTCGCGAGGGCCCGAGTGCTGCCGAGCCGCGGGTCCCGACCCAGGCGCCACCAGCCCGCAGCCAGCAGAGCGGCGGCTGCCGGAAGGGTCGACAGCTCCGGGAACGTGACGTTCTCCGCGACGCGCAGGGCCGTCGCGAGTCCGAGCACCGGCAGGGCGAGCCAGGACGCCAGCTCACGGTCGTCGTTGAGGACGGCGACCAGCGCGATGGCCGAGCCGACGATCGTGAGCACGATCGCGACGACGGTGTCGTCGAGGGGGAACACCGTCGCGAACAGGCCGGCGACGACCGCGGTGGCTTCGAGGGTGAGCCGGCTCGACTCCTCCCGGGTGACCAGGCGAGCCAGGACCAGGCCGGCCGCGGCCGTGAGGGCAAGGGTCACCCCGGCGGCGTTCTCGCGGCCGCCAGTGAGGTAGGGCCAGTGCGTCGCGGCGAACGCGAGGGCGAGCATCGCCGTTGCGGCGAGCAGCGGCCGCAGGAGCCCGTAGAGCAGCTCACGACGCGCACGCGTGTACGCCGCGGCCAGCGCCACGGCGACCGCCGAGGCCAGCAGGGCGGCGAGCAGGTGCGAGGGGACGGCAAGACGCAGCCCGACGCCGACGAGGTACGCCGCGAAGACCAGCGAGGCGGCCAGCGCTTCGGCCTGGTGACGGGCGGTCATCGCCATGGAGCCGGCGACTGCGATCGCGGCCGACCAGACGAGCACGGCGGCGAGGAGCGTGGGCTCGGTCTCGATGAACCACGACGCCAGGCCGAAGGTGACCACGCCCGGGCCGAGTGCGATCCAGGTCCGGCCGGCGACGTCACGCAGGCCTGCGGTCGGCAGGTGGCGGAGCAGCGCGCCGGCCGCCGCGCCGACAGCGACGGCCACGACGATCGCGGTCCAGGCGGCGGGCCCCGTACCGACCGCAGGGAGGTGGAGCCCGAGGTCGGCTCGATCCGGATGCGCAGTGGTGGGAAGGCCCCGGAGCGCGTGGAGAGGACGCACGAGCGCCAGCACCGACCAGACCACGAGCCCGAGCGCCGAGAGCAGCGCGGCGGGCCGGGCCCAGACGAGCGGCGCGACTGCCGAGACCAGCGCGACGACAGCGGTGACCGCTGCCCACGCGAGCAGATCGGCCGTCGGAGCGGTGCTCGGGCCGACCGCGAAGAGCCCGAGGGTCACCAGGCAGGCACCGGCCGCGACACTGCGTGACCAGGCCGGCAGCCGCGGAGGCACGGCGAGCGCGGCCGCGAGGCCCGCTGCCGCGAGCAACGGCCATCCGGTCAGGTCGGTCCACCAGCTGCTGTCGGTGCCGGCGGTGCTCATCCGGTCGACGCCCTGACCCACCAGGACCAGCCAGGACACGCCGGCCGCACCGGCGACGACGAGCGCAGTCGGCCTGAGGTGTCCCTCACTCACGCGATCGATCGCCCAGGCGAGCAGTGCGAGAAGCGGCACGGACAGTGCCACGGCCAGAGGGTTGTCGTCGGAGGTCCAGGCCTCGGCGCCGGCCAGAAGGGCCGTGCCGACAGCAGCGACGCCGACGAGTCCGTGCAATCGGCCGAGCACGGTGCCCGTGGCCCACGCGCCGACACCGACGGCGAGTCCGAGCAGAACTCCGCCGACCAGGCCCACGGCGCCGCGGTCGCCGAGCCGACCGAGCCCGAGCAGGTCGGACCCGTACGCCGCGCTGAGGTCGACGGCCACCAGCCCGGCAACGACCAGCCAGAGGGTTTCGCTCGCGAACCTCAGCTCACGCCGGGTCACCGCCACCGCGGCCGCGGCGAACAGCGCCGTGACCGTGAGCAGGATCAGCGTCTTCGCAGCCAGGCCCAGGGAGCTCCAGGCGACCGCGACGAACACGATCGCGGCGACCAGCAGGCACAGTCCGCCCAGCGTGAGCAGCACGACCGGGACCGAAGCACTGGGAAGCGAGCCCCTGGGCGGCGTCGGACGTGGGGGAGTAGGCGGCGCGGTCGGTCGACCTCGGACGCCGGCATCCGATGCCGGCGCGGTCAGCGGCTGGGTCGCCATCGCAGGCACCTGCGAAGCGACGCGGAGCTGCTCGACCAGCCGGTCCGCCTGCTGCATCCGCTCCCACAGCTCGGCGGCCGGTGGGCCGACCAGCCGGAGTCCGCACCCGGTGCAGGTGGCCGCGGAATCGAGCGGAGCGCGACAGTCCGGACAGATGTGCGGATCCACGAGGATGCTCATACAGCCATGATCGACTCCGGGACGCGCCGGGGCATGAGTACATGGACTCATGTTGCCGCGGAATCTGACGCGGGCGATCAGCGCACGCGGGGTACCGCTCGTGCGTCGGCGGCCTCAGTCCGTCGACGCAGCGTCCTCGCCCGGCGCCCCGGCCCCGTCGGCGTCCCGGTGCCAGACCACGCGCTGGGGGAAGGGGATCTCGATGCCCTCGGCATCGAACCGTGCCTTGATCCGCGCCCGCATCTCACGGGAGACCCGCCACTGCTCCAGCGGCACGGTCTTCAGCGCGACCCGGACGAGGACGCCGTCAGCGTCGAGCGCCTCGACACCCCACACCTCGGGCTCTTCGAGGATCAGCTTTCGGTAGGTCTCGTCCTCCCACATCTCGTGAGCGACCTCGGTGAGCACCCGACGCACCCGGTCGAGGTCCTCGTCGTAGGCGACAGAGATGTCGAGCACCGAGCGCGCCCAGTTCTGGCTCTGGTTGCCGACCCGGAGGACCTCCCCGTTGCGCACGTACCAGACCGTTCCCTGGACGTCCCGCATCCGCGTGACCCGCAGCCCGACGGACTCGACGACCCCGCCGACGTCGCCGAGGGTGATCACGTCACCGACGCCGTACTGGTCCTCGAAGATCATGAAGATCCCGGACAGGAAGTCCTTGACCAGGCTCTGGGCGCCGAACCCGAGGGCCACGCCGAGGATGCCGGCGCTGGCGATCAGCGGGGCGACGTCGTAGCCGAGCTCCGAGATCGCCATGATCAAGACGACCGTGATGATCACCCCGGAGACGATGCTGCGCAGCAGGCTGCCGATCGTCTCGGCCCGCTGCACCCGCCGCTGCAGCGAGACGTCCGGTGAAGGTTCCGCGAACGGTCCGCGCGCGAACATCGACGGCACCACGCCGTCCTGCGCGCGCCGCACGAGCCGACGGATCAGCTTGTTGACGACCCACCGCGCGACCACGGCGAGCACGATCAGCCAGACGATCGCCAGCGGTTTGCCGATCAGCCACGCGGCGGCATGGGCGAGGTCCTCGTTGCCGGTCCAGTGGTAGACGGCTGCACAGGTCCAGCTGTCGCCGCCGGTGGTCTGGCAGGTCGCGGGCATCTCGAGGAGGGCCATGGGGACAGGCATGCCACGGAGGCTACGGGTGTCGCTCCGACCGGCAAAACCTCCCGTGAGGTGCGTCTCAGTCGATGGCTGCGTCGTACGCCGCGTTGGCCAGCAGGTACGACGTGCGCACCACGGTGCCACCGTGCAGCGACTCGGCCCTGACCAGACGTGCTGGGCAGCCCGGCGACGTACGCCGGATCGTCACCCGCACGTCCTGGAACGCACCCGGTGAGAGCACCCTGGTCAGAAAGGCGCCGGCGTAGACGTCGCCGGTGACGACCCTGGTGCCGACCGCGGCGGTCGTGGTGAACGCACCTGCGCAGCCGTCGACATCGCTTAGGCGCAGGCCGATCTGCGTCGGTGCGGCGCCGTCGTTCCGGAGTCGTAGCACGTACGCCACGGAGCCACCGACGTGGAGAGCGGGACCGGTCGTCGTCTCACCGCTCGTCGGACCGCCGATGAACGGCTGGCTGCCCTGCTTCGCGAACAGCTCGTACGACGTCGTGCCGTGCACGGGTGCCGCGATGTTCGTCTCGGTGGTGACCGACTCGATCGGGGCGCCGGTGGATCCTTCGAGGACCACCTGGACACGGCTCGGGCCCTGCCCAGCTTCGGTCGGTGTCACGACGAGCGAGTACCGCTCCGTCTCGCCGGGGCCGATCGGTCCGATGAGGAAGTCACCATCCGGCCCCGGCGTCAGGGCCGGACCCCATCCCGCGGGACGCAGCTGAGCGTTCGCAGCCGCTCCTCCGGCTTGAAGATGGATCCCATAGGAGCGACTGACCACGTCATCGTTCGTCACCTCCACCGGATACGTCTGGCTTCGGCCCGCGGCGGAGACCACGCGGGTGACGAGGTGGTCGTGCCCTGTGTAGAGCGCGCCGACGCCGCGGATGGCGAGGTCCGCCGGTGGCGTCGCGGAGCCCTGCACGAAGACACGGGTGTCGGAGCCCGCGTCGTGCCGGAAGACCAGATATGCGCCGACGTTGGCCACCGATGTGGGTGTGAACACGACGGTGACCGTGCACGACTCGCCCGGTTTCAAGGTGGCGCCGCTGCAGGAGTCCGAGCCCACGGTGAAGATGCTCCCGCCGGGCAGGTCGACCGAGGCAACGTGGAGGTCGGCGTCACCATCGTTGGTGAGGCTCACCGGCGCCTCCGCGTTGCCGGAGCCGAGCTCCCGTGGCGCGAAGGTCACAGAGCTCGGTGATGCAACGGCGACCGGCTTCGTGCCGAAGCCGCTGAGGGTCACGTCGTGCGGGGTGCTCGTCGAGTTGTCGGTGATGCGGAGACGTGCGGCCACCGCGCCCCGCACGAGGGGGCGGAGCTCCACTCCGACCTCGCAGGTGGCACCCGCCGGCAGCGTCTGTGACGAGCAGCCGTCTTCGGCGACGTGGAAACTCGCGTATGCGTCTTCGTGGATCGTGACAGAGCCGATCTCCAGAGGAACGTCTCCGGTGTTCGTCAACGCCACCGAACGCGACGGCGAGGTGGTCCCGATCGGTGTGTTGCCGAAGTCCAGGGCGGTCGGGGAGTACGACGCCGACGGAGAGGGGGGCGGGGGCGGAAGCTCGTCGGTGAGGAACGTGATGGTGATCCCGGTGGACTCCTTGGTGGTGCTGGAGGTTCCGCCGTCAGGCACGAGACTCGACCCGCCACCACCGCCGGCGCCGTACGCCGTCTCCTCGCCCACTGCGCCGCCGGCTCCGCCTCCGCCACCACCGTAGCGGCCTCCACCCCCGCCGCCGCCACCGAACGGGGAGTCGCCGCCGTCGCCGCCTCGAGATCCGGCCCCGGACTGGCCCGCCGGGAAGGAGACGTACCCACCGTCGCCGGATGGGACGATCGCCCCTATGCCGCGGATACCCGGAGCATTCGCCTCGCCAGGGGTACCGCCACGAGCCGGTGCTGCGTCACTCGGGGCAGCGCCATCGCCTCCAGCCTGGCCCGCCGCACCACCTGTCGAGGGGAGGGAGGTGCCGCCGGACCCAGCGCTTCCGATCCCGGCGCCGCCTCCGCCACCACCTGCCGCTTCAGCCAGCCCCTGTGGCGAGGTAGCACCACTGTCTTCGATCGACACGATGGAGGAGCCACCGCCGTCGCCCGCACCTCCAGTGCCCTGTCCGCCGTTGTCGGCGAACGTGGCAACCAGGCTGACGCCCTCGGTCACCGCGACGACGCCATCGACCACTGCTGCAGAACCGCCCGGTACCGGCGTCGCCCCGGAACCGGACGACCCGGACTCGCCGGCACGGCCGACGACGTGCAAGACCGCTGAATGGGTCCCGACGGGTGCGACGACCGTGAACGACGTGCCGGGAGCGCCCGTGAAGGTGCAGGTCGCGAGCCCGACGACGACGTCTGTCGCACACTGAGACGGTAGGGCGGCAACAGCCTCGGCAGGGACGAGGACTGCGCAGGTCGCAGCGCCCAGTACCGCAGCGGCCAGCCCGGCCAGCCGCCGGCGATGGTCCACGAGCCTCATCGGTGATCCTCTCGGGTCACCCTCCCCGATGAGCAGAGTAGGCGAGCAGCGGGGGTGGCGCAGCGATTCCGTGTGACCGACGCGACCGCACTCCGGCGTGCCGCGGGAGCGAGGGATGGCTATCCTTCCCGTGTGACGAACCACGACGCTCCCCGGCAGTCCCGCATGCTCCTTCGCAGGGCCGTTCTCGCCGTGTCTGCGGCGGTGGTCGCCGTCGTCGCGCTGCCTGCGGTCGCGTCGGCCGATGCCCCGCGCGCGTGGGAGAAGGCCGACCACGTGTCCGGCCTGCAGTTCCTCACGGTTCTCGTGCTGATCCCGGTCGGACTCGGCCTCGTGATCAGCCTGCTCGCGCTGCTGCCGTCGATCATCGGTGACCGCGGCTACGAGCCGGGTCAGTCGTGGCGCGCCGAGGCGGAGTGGTTCGGTGGGCCGCAGAAGGGCGTGAAAGCCACCGACGACCTGGCGCCCGAGCAGATCGAGTCCGCCGAGAGCGGACGAGGTGGCACCAGTGGCCAGTGGTGAGGGCTTCTCCGCAGACCAGCGTTTCGAGATCGATCGTGCCATTCGCGCCGCGGAGACGACGAGTCGCTACGAGTTCTCGGTGTACGTCGGCGCCGCCGACGGCGAGGCCGGTCCGTTCGCCCAGCGGCTGCACGCCTCGCTGATCGCACCCGCCCGCAGCGTCCTGATCATGGTCGACCCCGCGGCACGGCTCCTGGAGATCGTGACGGGTTCGGTGGTACGTCGCGATCTCCCCGACGACACCGTGCGGCTCGCAGCGGTCGCCATGGAGTCCGCCTTCGCCCACGGCGACCTCGTCGGCGGCGTCAAGCGCGGGCTGGCACAGCTCGCAGACGCTGCCCGCAAGCCGGTCACGCTGCACGCGTCCGGAGCCTGAGCCAGTCGGAGTGTCTCGACAGGCTCGACGTCCGGTCAGCGGCCTTCAGCGGCCTTCGGCGTCCTTCGCCTGCGCCGCCAGGTAGCGGGCGACGTCGGCCCGGCCCTCCCTGACGAACCGCACGGCCGCCGGGTTGGCCGTCGTGCTGTCGAGCCACGCGTCCACGCGCTCGAGCAGCTCCGGTGAGGCCAGCGTCCGGGGGAAGATGAAGTTCAAGGCGGTCGACGCCCGGTGGGTGCCCAGGTGCTCCCAGAGCGTCTCGGCGGCCTCGAGGTACTTGTCGACGTACGGCGCGAGCACCTCCTCCTGGCTGGGGCGCCTGGAACGCGAGGATGATCGACCGCTGGGTCTCGTTCGGCGTGTCGGCCTGCACGACCGCGGTGTCCCACGCCTCGGCCTTCGCCTCGGCGAACGGCTGGCTCGCGCGTGCGGCCGCCGCGTGCTCCTTGCCGGAGATGGTGTTGTCCCGCGCGAGCTCGGCGTCGATCCGGTCGCCCGCACGTCCGAGCCGGGCGAGTCCGCCGATGAGGGCCCATCTCAGGTCCTGATCCATCGACAGTCCGTCAAAGGTCATGGAGCCGTCGAGCAGCGCCTCGAGGTCGGCGATCGCCTCGTCGGTGTGCGCGGCCGCCGCGTAGGACCGCATGAACGTGAGCTGCTGGTCGCTGTCGGGAGCGGCCTCGTCCAACAGCCTGCGGAGGCCGCGCTCCCAGGCCAGCTCGAGACCGGTGCGGTTCGCCGGCGCCGACAGGGAGTGCACCGCCTGGGCGGCGTACACCGGGATCCGGCTGATGCCCCAGGCGTCGCTCTCCTGCCCGATGTTGGCGAGCACGAGGTGCATGAAGTCGGTCGCGCTCATCTCCGCGTCGCGGGTCATGTCCCACGCGGCGCCCCAGATGAGTGCTCGTGCCAGCGAGTCGTCGACCCGGGAGAGGTCGGTGATCGCGGACTTGAGCGAGCGCTCGTCGAGGCGGATCTTTGCGTAGGTCAGGTCGGCGTCGTTGAGCAGCAGCAGCTCGGGCTGCCGGGTGCCGACCAGCTCGGAGACCTCGGTGCGCTCACCGGTCACGTCGATCTCGATCGAGGACGTCCGGATCAGGTGGCCGCGCATGTTCTCGTCGGCGAACTCGTCGTACAGGCCGATCCCGATGCGGTGCCGGCGGATCGTCGGCCAGGCCGGGTCGGCGGTCTGCACGACCGTGAACGAGGTGTAGTTGCCGTCGGCGTCGACCTCGAACTCGGGGGCCAGCGTGTTCACTCCCGCGGTCTGAAGCCACTCCTGGGCCCAGCCCTGGAGCTCGCGACCGGAGGACTTCTCCAGCGCGAGGAGCAGGTCGGTGAACTCGGAGTTGGAGAACGCGAAGTCCTTGAAGTACTGCCGCAGCCCGGCCAGGAACGGATCGAGACCCACCCATGCCACCAGCTGCTTGAGCACCGCGGCGCCCTTGGCGTAGGTGATCATGTCGAAGTTGACCTCGACGGCCTGCAGGTCGTAGTTGTCCGCGGCGATCGGGTGGGTGCTGGGCATCTGGTCCTGGCGGTAACCCGTCTGCTTGCGGGCGTTGGTGAAGCCGGTCCACGCCTCGATGTAGTCGGTCGCCTCCACCTCGGCGTGGTAGCAGGCCCACTCCGCGAAGGACTCGTTGAGCCAGAGGTCGTCCCACCACTTCATCGTGACCAGGTCGCCGAACCACATGTGCGCCATCTCGTGCAGGATCACGCTGCACCGGAACTCGTAGAACGAGCGCGGCTGGCGGCTTCGGGGAAGGTACTCGTCGCGGAGGGTGATGCAGCCGGCGTTCTCCATCGCGCCCATGTTGTACTCCGGCACGTAGAGCTGGTCGTACTTCTCGAACGGGTAGGGGTAGTCGAAGGCGTCCTCGAAGAACTCGAACCCCTGTCGGGTCAGCTTGACGAGCTCGTCGCGGTCGAGGAACTCCACCAGCGACTGGCGGCAGTAGTGGCCCAGCGGGATGGTGCCGTGCTTGCCCTCGTAGACGTCTTGCACCTCGTGGTACTCACCCGCGACGAGCGCGGTGATGTAGGTCGACATCTTCTTGGTCGGCGGGAAGTTCCACACCGCCTTGCCGTCGCCGCGCGCCTCGGGAGCCGGCGTCGGGGCGTTGGACACGACCTTCCAGTGCTCTGGAGCCGTCACCTTGAAGTTGAAGACGCTCTTCAGGTCGGGCTGCTCGAACGTGGTGTACATCCGTCGGGCGTCGGGCACCTCGAACTGGCTGTACATGTAGACCCGGTCGTCGGCCGGGTCTACGAAGCGGTGCAGGCCCTCACCGCTGTGGCTGAACGTGCAGTCGGCGCGAACGACGAGCACGTTCTCCGACCGCAGGTCGGCGAGCTGGATCCGGCTGTCGACGTAAGCCTGCGCGGGGTCGAGGGCGACGCCGTTGAGCGTGATCTCGTGCACCGTCGCCTCGACGAGGTCGGCGAACGTGCTGGCTCCCGGCTGCGTGGCGCGGAAGGCGATCGTGGTGGTCGAGGAGAACGTCTTGTCGCTGGTCGTGAGGTCGAGCTCGATGGTGTAGGAGTCGACGTCGAGCAACCCGGCGCGGGTCTGCGCCTCTGCGCGAGTGAGGTTGGTTCCTGGCATGCGGGGCATCATGCCACCCGGACCCACGAGGTCCCGAAACGAAATACCGCGGCTGCGGCGGGCCCGCTCGACGACCGGTTTCGCACCACCCCGGAGGCGGCGTGGATGCGGCGTGGACGCGGTGTGAATTACATCGTTGTAACGGCGTGTCGCTTTTGTCTTTTCTGGTGCAAGTGGTAGTCAGAGTGACGAAAGTTGCTCTAACGTGCGGGTGTGCTCATCCGCCGTTGGTCGCTGCCTGCGACCCTGCTCGCCGCCCTGGCCATGCTGCTGGGGCTGCTGATCGCGGCACCCTCTGCCGAGGCGAGCTCGACGATCCTGTGCAAGGGATTCTCCGGCTGCAAGCAGGCCGGGTACCAGCGGTTCGGGTACGGCCAAGAAGTACACGAAGCTCGTGGTGGCGGATGTATCAGCGGCCACAACTGCACCAACTACGTGTCCTTCCGGATGATCCGCAACGGCATGTCGGCGACGCGGCCCTGGAGCGGCAGCGGCGACGCGCGCAACTGGGGCAACGTGTTCACCTCCACGACCAACCAGACGCCGCTGGTCGGGTCCGTGGCGTGGTGGAGCACCAACCACGTCGCCTACGTGCAGCAGGTGATCGACGCCGACACGATCGTGATCTCCGAGGACCACTACGGTGGCGACTTCGACTGGCGCCGGATCGTCCGCAGCGGCGGGGGCTGGCCGACGGGCTTCATCCACCTGACCGACGAGGCCCTCGAGGCGACGGTGGCGCCGAAGATCAACGGCACCCCGAAGGTGGACGATGCCGGTGTCGGTGACCTCGGGCACGTGGAACCTCTCCGGCGCCCACTACGGCTACCAGTGGTACGCGAACGGCTCTGCGATCGCCGGCGCCACCGGTGCGTCGTACACCCCGACCGCGCAGCAGCTGGCCCGGACCCTGGCCGTCAGGGTCACTGCGGCCCGGTACGGCTACAAGACCGGCACGTCGGTGTCGGCGGCCTCCCTTGCGGTCGCTCCGGGAACGATGCACACCACCGCGGTGCCGACCGTCTCCGGCCTGGTCAAGGTCGGCGGCGTCCTGACCGTCGCCGGCGGATCGTGGCAGCCGGCCCCGACGTCGAGGAGCGTCCGGTGGTACGCCGACGGGACCGCGATCCCGGGGGCGACGCAGACGACGCTGAAGCTCGGTGCCGCCCAGCTCGGCACCCGGATCACCGCGGTGGTCACCGGGGCGCGGGCCGGGTACGTCGACGCGACCGCCACGTCCGAGCCCACCGTGCCGGTGGCACCCGAGAAGCTCGCTGTCACCCGCGAACCATCCGTCTCTGGTGCGCCGCACCTCGGACGTGCGGTTACGGTCACCCCGGGCATCGTGAGCCCGGCGGGGGTCACCACGACCTACCACTGGCTGCGCGACGGCGAACGGATCCGGCACGCCAGGGCCGCGACCTACACGCCGCAGATCGCCGACCTCGGCACCCACCTGAGCGTGCGGGTGAAGTACCGGATGCCCGGTTACACGCCGGTCGTCCGGGTGCTGCCGCTTGCGCCCCAGGTGCGTGCGTACCCGCGGATCAGGATGAAGTCGCACGCGCACCGGTCGATCACGGTGTCGGTGGCGGTCGACGGGATCAAGGCCGTAGGCGGCACCGTCACGATCTACAACGGTCGCGGCATCCGCCGCACCCACGACCTCGTCCACGGCAGGACGACGTTCTCGCCCCGCTGGCTGACGTCCGGCGAACGCAGGTTCACGGTGATCTTCTCCGGGTCGTTCAAGGTGGACGGCAGGACGGTCGTGCGCACCGTCACCGTGCGCTGAGGCGGAATAGTTGAGGCGTCAACCTTGCTGGTGAAGGTATGACGACCTTCTCGGGAACCAGCACTGACCCTGCACTCGACGCCGCGACCGCCGACTTCTGGTTCGACCCGCTGTGTCCGTTCGCCTGGATCACGTCCCGCTGGATGCTCGAGGTCGAGCGGGTGCGCCCGGTCGCGGTCCGCTGGCACGTGATGAGCCTGGCGTACCTCAACCAGGACAAGGACGTCTCCGAGGGCTACCGCGAGATGCTGAGGCCGGCGTGGGGTCCGGTGAGGGTGCTGGTCGCCGCCGCAGAGCGGCACGGCGACTCGGTGCTCCTCCCGCTGTACACCGCGATGGGCAACCGGATCCACCTGGACAAGCAGCCGATCGACCGCGCGATGATCGCGGCTGCGGTCGCCGAGGTCGGGCTCGAGACCGAGCTGGTCGACGCGATGGACGACCCGTCGTACGACCACGCCGTGATCCGCTCCCACCACGAAGGCATGGACCAGGTCGGCGACGACGTCGGCACCCCCACGATCGCGGTCAACGGCGCAGCGTTCTTCGGTCCGGTGCTGTCCAGGATCCCGAGGG
The DNA here is from genome assembly GCA_963805425.1 of uncultured Actinomycetota bacterium. Lineage (GTDB taxonomy): Bacteria > Actinomycetota > Actinomycetes > Propionibacteriales > Nocardioidaceae > Marmoricola. The sequence continues at coordinate 111,752 of CAWDUF010000003.1, forward strand.
GCGAGGTGGCCGGGGAGCTCTGGGACGCCGCGGTCGTGCTCGCGGCGTACCCGCACTTCTTCGAGCTCAAGCGCACCCGGACGGGCGAGCTCGACTTCGGCTGACCGTCAGCCGGTCACGCCGGGCAGCATGACGGTGGCCCGGACCAGGTTGTGGTCCGAGGGGATGGTGCCGAGCCAGTCGTTCTCGGGGTCGAGGTCGAGGACCATCTCCCACTTCCGGACGCGCAGCTCGTTGCTGGCGAAGAGGTAGTCGAGATGCTGCCCGATCCGGTCCGGATCCTTCCCGCAGTGCTGCAGCAGCCGGAAGCCGTTGGTGCTGGAGCAGTTGGCGTTCCCGGTCGCCTCGGGCCGCGCCTCGTCGACCGTGAGCTCCCGGTCGGCCGGGTCGAGGTCGCCCAGAAGGCTGTCGCCGACCCCAGCGCTCTGCATCAACGGCAGGTGGGTGAGCGCACTGGGTTGCGCCGTATCGCTCCGCCTTGAGTTGAAGTCACCGCCGAGGACCACCGGCAGGCCCTGCGTCAGACCGGGGTCGGCGAGGAGTGCGAGCAAGTGGTTCCACTCGGCGTCGCGGGCGGTGTTGCTGCTGGTGTTCTCCTGGGGCACGAGGTGGACACTGCCGAAGAAGAACCGCTGACCACCGGCCCGCATCTGGAAGACGGCCCAGGACAGGTGGGGGTGGGTCGTGGCGCGGGGTGCGAGCCGCACCGATCCGGCGGCCTCCAGTCGCAGGCGCGCGGTGTCGAAGAGGATCCGGGTGCCGACGGACGCCGACGGGCTGAGGCTGGTCGCCTCGTAGTGGCGGGTGCCGCCGGCGTCGAGTCGGTTGCGGAGGTCGATGAGCTGGTTGGTGCACCTGGCGTCGAACCGCGAGTACTTCTGGTTGGCCTCCTGCACCGCGATGACGTCCGGCGGTGCCGTTGCGGGGTTCCGTGTCGTGCGTGCGCCCAGCAGCAGCGCGGCCACCCGGTCGGCACGACGGCGCCAGCGCTGCTCGGGGTGGTCGGCGGAGTCCAGGCTCATCGTGCGGATGTTGAACGTCGCCACCCGGAGGTCTGCAGGCTGCCCGGTGGGCACCGCAGGCGTCGGACTCCCGAGCGTCCCTTGAGTCGGACACGGTGGCGGCGGAGTTCGCCTCTTGATGATCCGGCTCCAGGGTCCCAGCCGGCGCCCCTGCCCCCGGTGCTTCGCGACCGCGACCTGCACGTAGTAGCGGGTGTTCGGCGCGAGGCCGCCGATCCGGGTCTTGTGGCGGGTGGTGGCGAGGTGGTGCGCGCCCTTCATCGAGTGACGCGTGCTCCAGCGGACCCGGTATCCCCGCGCCTTGCGCACCGCGCGCCACCGGACCGACACCGAGGCCTGGTGCGCCGCGGCTCGCAGGTGCGTCGGTGCGGGTCGGCGCGCGCCTTCGGCCGGGCCTGCGACAGCGACCAGTGCGCACGCCATCATCAGACAGGTCCCGAAGACAAGGACGGTGCGCGATGTCCGCGCCGGCCTACCCCCCATGGCGATCCCCCAAGACAGTTGGTCCATCGAGGCTAACCCGGAATGCCCGCACGCGGGCGCACACGGAACAGTGCGCCGCCAGAGCCAGCGCGCGAGAGCTACAGGCCCGCGAGGATCTGCGCCAGCAGGATCTTGCAGATCATCGCGGCCGGGTACACCAGGGCGTACCCGATGCCGACTCGCATGTCCGCCCCGGTCTGCTCGTTCGCGTAGGCGAGCACCGCCGGTTGTGTCTGCGCCCCGCCGAGCATGCCGGCCGTCTGTCGGGGCGGGCTTCCGGCCACTCGAGCTGCCACCAGCAACGCGACGGCAGCGAGCGAGGTCAGGACCAGACCGAGCACCGCGACCTTCCATCCCAGCGCCGAGGTGATGGCGTCCTCGAAGTGGTTGCCGGCCGCCGTCCCGGCGTACGCGAGGAACGCGATCATGCCGAAGGTCGACAGAGAGCTGGCCGCACCGTGGGACATCGACGTGACCACCGGGCCGATCCGGCCGACGCGACCGAACACCAGACCGGCGATCAGGGTTCCTGCCGCGGCGCCGAGCGAGAACCCGCCTCCGGGCACCGGCACGGGCACCATGCCGAGGAGCACGCCGAGCAACATGCCCAGGGCGAGGCCGGTCGGGTTGATGTCGGAGATGCCGCGTTCCGAGTCACCGAGATGGCTGGTGACTTCCTTCATCCGCGCCTCGGGGCAGATCACCCGCAGCCGGTCACCCATCTGTACGACGAACTCGGGGTGGGCCACCATGTCGACGTCGCCGCGCCGGACGCGGCTCGCTGCCGCGCCGAACTGATCCAGCCTCAGCTCGTGGACCGTGCGTCCGGCGAGGTCCGGCGTGGAGACGGTGATCCGCCGGTAGTCGAGCTCGTGCCCCTCGTCGACGATGTTGTGCGAGGACTGGTGCCCCAGCTCGGCGGTGACCCTGTCGACCAGACTGAGTGGCCCGACCGCAGTGACCAGGTCGCGGGGTCCGATCGACACCTCGTCGCCGACCAGCTGGGTGAGGCTGGCCGCGTGCTGGTGCTTCAACCGCGTGAATGCGACGTCCCCGCCGTACCTCTCGACGAGGGCATGGATCGTGACCGGTGTGTCCCGGTCGACGCGAATGGTCCGGTGGACCAGCGGCTCGTCGAGGGTGTCGTCGGCATGCCGGCGGAGGACCCAGGCGGTCGCCAGCAGCATCCCGACCACGCCCCACAGATAGGTGATCGAGTAGCCGATGATCGGACCACCCGGATCGGCGGCGCTTTCGGTCGCCGCTGCCAGCGCGGGGGTGTTGGTGAGCGCTCCGGCGTACGAGCCTGCGATCACGGGCCAGCTCAGCCCCAGCGCGCGTCCGAGACCGGCGGCGACGACTGCGGCGATCGCCATCACCACGGCAACTGCGGTCATCAGCTTCCACCCGGTGCGCAGTGACCCGAAGAAGGTCGGTCCACTGATGACGCCGACCGTGTAGGCGAACATCACGAGCCCAAGGGTCCCGACGACCTCGGGCAGCTGGAGTGGATGGTCCTGAGAAGCGCCGAAGGCGGACACCGCGATCGCGCCGAACAGCACCGCCGCGGGCCCGACCGGTACGCCGACCACGCGGATCCTGCCCATCGCGGCCCCGAGCGCCAGCAGGCCGGTGAGTAGGAGCACAGGCTCGTTCGCCAGTCGATCGAGCAGATCACCCATGGGGCCATCCTCGTCCGGTCGTGGGGAACGAGCGACACGGGCCGGCTCGCGGGTGCCGCGGAAACCTGCTGGCGGGCCGTCCCTAGGATTGCGCACATGACCCGTGTGCCGCCGTCGAAAGTGCTCAGCGCCGTCGCCTGGCCTTATGCCAACGGCCCGCGCCACATCGGGCACGTGGCCGGTTTCGGCGTCCCGTCCGACGTCTTCAGCCGCTACATGCGGATGGCGGGCCACGACGTCTTGATGGTGTCGGGCTCCGACGAGCACGGCACGCCGATCCTGATCGCTGCCGACGAGGCCGGCATGACCCCGCAGGAGCTGGCCGACCAGAACCACCGGCTGATCGCCGAGGACCTGGTCAGCCTGGGCATCTCCTACGACCTCTACACCCGCACGACCACACGCAACCACCACGCGGTCGTGCAGGAGCTGTTCCGCGGGGTGCACGAGAACGGCTACTTCGTCGAGCAGACGACCTACGGCGCGATCTCACCGTCGACGGGCCGCACCCTGCCTGACCGGTACATCGAGGGCACCTGCCCGATCTGCGGGTACGACGGCGCGCGTGGCGACCAGTGCGACAACTGCGGCAACCAGCTCGACCCGGCCGACCTGATCAACCCGCGGTCCCGGATCAACGGCGAGGTGCCGGAGTTCATCGAGACCCAGCACTTCTTCCTCGACCTCCCGGCGGTCGCCGACGCGCTCGGAGAGTGGCTCGACGAGCGCGAGAAGAGCGGGCTGTGGCGGCCCAACGTGATCCGGTTCAGCAAGAACATCCTCGACGAGATCCGCCCACGGTCGATGACCCGCGACATCGACTGGGGCATCGCGATCCCCCTCGAGGGCTGGCGCGACAACCCGACGAAGAAGTTCTACGTCTGGTTCGACGCGGTGATCGGCTACCTGTCGGCCTCGATCGAGTGGGCGCGTCGCATCGGCGACGCCGAGCGGTGGCGCGACTGGTGGAACGACCCGGACGCTCTCTCCTACTACTTCATGGGCAAGGACAACATCACCTTCCACAGCCAGATCTGGCCGGCGGAGCTGCTCGCGTACAACGGCCGGGGGAGTCGCGGTGGCAGCACCCACGAGCTCGGCCAGCTGAACCTGCCGACCGAGGTGGTCAGCTCGGAGTTCCTGACGATGGAGGGCAAGAAGTTCTCCTCCTCGAAGAAGGTCGTGATCTACGTGCGCGACCTGCTCTCGCGCTACGAGCCGGATGCCTTCCGCTACTTCGTCGCTGCCGCCGGGCCGGAGAACCAGGACAGCGACTTCACCTGGGCCGAGTTCGTCCGGCGTACCAACGACGAGCTGGTCGCCGGCTGGGGCAACCTGGTCAACCGCACCGCGACCCTGATCAGCAAGAACTTCGGGGAGATCCCGGCGGCCGGCACCCTCACCGCCGACGACGAACGCGTGCTCGTGGTCGCCGAGTCGGCGTTCGCGACCGTCGGCGAGCTGATCGGCCGGCACCGGCAGAAGCAGGCGATCGGCGAGGCCATGCGCGCCGTCGCAGAGATCAACAAGTACGTCACCGACTCCGAGCCCTGGAAGCTCAAGGGCGACGACGAGCGCGAGCGGCTCGGCACGATCCTCCACGTCATGGCGCAGTGCGTCGCCGACCTCAACCTGGTGCTGTCGCCGTTCCTGCCGTTCTCGGCGAACGCGGTCGACCGGGTCCTCGGAGGGGCCGGCGACGTCCAGCCGATGCCGCGGATCGAGGACGTCGAGGACCTCGACGGCGGGCCGCCGTACCCGATCATCACCGGTGACTACTCCGGTGCGGCGTCCTGGCAGCGCCGACCCCTGGTCGTCGGTACGCCGGTCGCGAAGCCGACCCCGGTCTTCACCAAGCTCGACCCGGGTGTCGTCGACGAGGAGCTGGCCCGGCTGGGCGCTTGAGGCACGGCGATGCGCCCCGGTGAGCCGAGTCGGACGGCGTTCGGTGCCGCGGCACACCGTGCCGTCCACCAGGACCTCGAGGGCGGCCGGGTGTTTCGCGACCCGCTCGCGTGGTCGATCCTCGGCGGCGATCGCGAAGCCGTCCTCGCGCGCGCCCGGGAGGTCGACCGGGTGTGGATGCGGCTGTTCATCGCGGTCCGTCACCGGTTCGCGGAGGACGGGCTGGCAGCTGCCGTCGAGCGCGGCACCCGTCAGGTCGTGGTCCTCGGCGCGGGACTGGACACCTTCGCCTACCGAAACCCGTACGCCGACGTTCGCGTGTTCGAGGTCGACCACCCTGCGACGGGCGAGTGGAAGGCCGAGCGGCTGCACGAAGCGGGGATCGAGGTCTCGGCCGGCACCACCTTCGTCGGGTGCGACTTCGAGGCCGAGGACTTCCTCGGGCGCCTCGTCGCGGCGGGTTTCGACCCGGGCCGGCCGGCGTACTTCATCTGGCTCGGCGTCGTGCCGTACCTGTCCCGCGAGGCGGTGGCCGCGACGCTCGGCCGGATCGGGACGCTGCCGGGTGCCGAGGTGGTCTTCGACTATCCGGCGCCGATGCCCGGGCTCTCGCGGCGGAGTCGGGCGCTGCGCAAGGCGTTCGAGCGTCGCGTCGCAGCCGTCGGCGAGCCCCTGCAGGAGCCGTTCGCGCCCGAGGACATGGCCACGATCCTGCGCACGGCCGGGTTCGCGGAGATGGAGGACCTGGGTCGGGCCGAGATCGGCCCGCGTTTCCTAGGCGTGGCCGCCGATGCGCCCGGCGGCGGCGGGCACGTGGTCCGGGCGACCGTCAGTCCTGGACGAGCACCTTGACCGACGGCAGCTGTGCCAGGCCGTTGACCGCGACGGAGAACACCAAGAACGCCACCGCGAGCTCATGGTGTCCGCTCGCCCAGAGTCCGGCGGCCGCCAGGGTGAACACCACCACCTTGGTGACCGGACGCGTGACCGGCCCGCCGAACTGCGCCTTGGGAGAGGCGAACAGGAACCACACCACCACGGTCAGCAGCGCCATGGCGATCGCGAGCCAGATGTTCGCCACATGGTCGCCCCACACGGCGGCCGCCGCGATCGCGAGCAGCTCGTCGACGAAGACGAGGAGGAGGACGGTCCAGCCGAGAATCGCCATGAGCCGGACTCTAGGACCTGTCCCTAGGCTGTGCCCATGACCGCGCCCATGCATCTCCCGGCCTTTTTCGTCAGCCAGAAGCTCACCATGATGGTGAACCGCTACGAGATCCGGGCGGCCGGCTCCGACGGTGCGCCGGGTGAGCTGATGGCGATCGCCCAGCAGAAGCGGATGGCGTTCAAGGAGCAGGTCACCTTCTACGCCGACGAGCAGCGCACCCGGGCGGTCTTCTCGTTCAAGGCGCGCAAGACGATCGACCTCGGGTCCGGCTACGACGTGTACGACGAGGCCGGCTCACCTCTCGGCTTCTTCCGGAAGGACTTCGGCAAGAGCCTGCTGCGGTCGACCTTCCACCTCAGCGGCCCCGGCCTCGAGGCCACCGGCCAGGAACGCAACCAGCTGGTGGCGATCGCGCGGCGCGTCGTGGACCTCCCGTTCGCGTTCCACTTCGACTTCGTCGATCCCGCCGGTCAGCCGGTGATGAGCGTGGAGCGCCAGTTCTCGATGCGAGACAGGTACACCGTCAACGTGCCCGACCCACGCCTGGACTTCCGGCTGGCGGCCGCGATGGCCGTCGGTCTCGATGCCCTGATGGGCCGCTGACGGTGGCGCTGCACCCACAGGCACGGGCTGCGGTCGCGGCGTACGACGCCGAGCTCCCCGTCTTCGACCCTGCCTTCGACATCGCCGCCTCACGCGCGACGGACCGCGAGCTGGCTGCGACCGATCCCCGTGAGGACGTCGACGAGGTCCGCGACGTCGACGCGGACGGCGTGCGGAGCCGGCTCTACCGGCCCACCGAGTACGCCGGGGTGATCGTGCACGTGCACGGTGGCGGGTTCGTCTTCGGGGACATCGACGTCCACGATGCGGCGGCGCGGACGCTCGCCAACCGCTCCGGGATGGCGGTGCTGAGCGTCGACTACCGCCGGGCGCCCGAGCACAGGTTCCCGGCCGCGGTCAACGACGTCGACACCGTGCTCGGCTGGCTGTCGCGAGAGGGCCGCGACCTCGGACTCGATCTCCCGACCTACGCCCACGGCGACAGCGCCGGCGCAAACCTCGCGCTGGTCGCTGCGTTGCGCAACCCCGGACGGTTCGCCGCGGTCGCGCTCATCTACCCCTTTCTCGACCCGACGGCCGCCTTCGAGTCCTACCGCACCGCCGCCGACGGGTTCGACGTGCGCGAGGCGGCCTGGTACTGGCAGCAGTACGCCTCCGCCCCGGCCGACCTGGCCGATCCCGATCTCGCTCCGCTCCTGAGCGACCGGCTCGGCACCCTGCCGCCGACGCTCGTGGTCACCGCAGAGCACGACCCGCTGCGCGACGAGGGCGAGGAGCTGGTGCGCCGGATCGCCGAGGACGGAGTCAGGGTGGTCGGGACGCGTTACCTCGGCCAGGTGCACGGCTTCTGGCGCCACCTCCCCGTGTTCGACGCGGCCGAACCGCTCACCGGGCAGGTGGCGGCGTTCCTGGGACAACACCGCCACTGACCGCTGTCCGCCGGCGTCGATAGCCTGCTCCCCATGCGCGTGCACCTCGGTTCCGACCATGCCGGCCTCGAGCTGAAGGAGCACCTGCTCAGCTGGCTCCGCGACAACGGCCACGAGCCGGTCGACCACGGGCCGTTCGTCTACGACCCGGTCGACGACTACCCGGTGTTCTGCATCCGGGCAGCCGAGGGCGTCGCCGAGGATCCGGGCAGCATCGGCGTGGTGATCGGCGGCTCGGGCAACGGCGAGCAGATCGCGGCGAACAAGGTCGAGGGCGTCCGGGCCGCGCTGGTGTGGAACGCCGACATCGCGGTGCTGGCCCGCGAGCACAACGACGCCAACGTGATCTCCGTCGGCGGCCGGATGCACTCCGTGGAGGACATGACGCACTTCGTCGACGTGTTCATCCGGACGCCGTTCAGCGGCGACGAGCGGCACGCCCGCCGGATCGCGATGGTGTCGGCGTACGAGTCCGACGGCACGCTCCCCGCGCTGCCCGAGTCAGCCCAGGGCCTGGGGCCGGATGCCTGAAGGGCACACGCTGCGGCGGCTCGCGCAGCAGCTCACCGAGGCGTTCGGTGGCCGACCGGTCCGCGTGACCAGCCCGCAAGGTCGCTTCGCAGCCGATGCCGCGCTCCTCGACGGCGCCGTGCTGGTCGGCGCCCAGTCGGTGGGCAAGCACCTGTTCGTCGAGCTGACGGGCGAGCGTCTCATCCACGTGCACCTCGGCCTGATCGGCAAGTTCGACGTCGCAGCCGTCCCCGATGCCGGCTCGGCGCCGCCCGTGGTCGGGCAGGTCCGCCTCCGACTGCGAAACGACACGGCGTACGCCGACCTGCGCGGTGCCACCCAGTGCGAGCTCGTTGGCCCGGAGCGACGCACCCAGATCGTCGACCAGCTCGGTGCCGACCCGCTCAGTCCGGACGCGGACCCCGCGCGGGCATGGCAGCCCATCTCTCACAGCAGCCGGCCCATCGGCGACCTGCTGATGGATCAGGCCGTCGTGGCCGGTGTCGGCAACGTGTACCGCGCCGAGATCCTGTTCCGGCACCACATCCATCCGCTGCGCCCGGGCAGGACCCTGCGGCGCGGGCGGTTCCTGGCACTGTGGTCCGACCTGGTCGGGCTGATGGAGTACGGCGTCCGCACCGGCCGGATCGACACGGTGCGCCCCGAGCACACGCCCGAGGCGATGGGCCGGCCGCCGCGTGCGGACGACCACGGCGGCGAGGTGTACGTCTACCGCCGCCAGGGCCAGGACTGCCTGGTCTGCGGGTCGCGGGTGCGGACGGACACCCTCGTCGGGCGCAACCTGTTCTGGTGTGCGCGGTGCCAGCCCGTCTTCCGGTCGCGGGCCGTAGGGTGAGGGTTTCCAGGCGTCGTCATCTTGGTTGCCCTGCCACTGTGCGCCGCGCACTGGACCTCCCGCCCCGTCGACCCGAGGTGCAGCGTTGACCAGCTTCGACCGCGCCGGCTCCGGCCCGAGCAACCGGTTGCGAAACCGGATGGGTGAGTGGCAGCTGCGTGTGCGCCGCCAGGTGCTCGAGTCCGACGGCCCCGCCCTCGTCTTCCTGGTGCTGCTCAGCGTCGCCATGGTCGTCGTCGGGCTCCTGGACACCGACCTGGTGCCGCAGACCGCACTCCTGGTGCCGATCTTCCTGGCGAGCCTCTGGCTCGGGCCACGCACGCTGCCGTGGTTCGTGGTCTTCACCCTGGCCGGCGTGGTGGTCCTGCTGGCAGCGCAGCCGTCGATCAGCCCGCGCACGGTGACCCGCGTCGGGGTGGTGTTCCTGATCGCGCTGTTGATCATTGTGACGTCGTTCCGGCGCAGCCGGCTCGGGGTCTCCGGCCCTCGTGGTGAGTCGATGTTCGTCGACCTGCGCGACCGGATCGCGAAGCAGGGGGTGATCCCGGAGCTGCCGGAGGAGTGGCACGTCGACTCCGCGAGCCGGTCGGCAGGCGGCACGTCGTTCGGCGGTGACTTCATCGTGGCCAGCCGCGCGACGGACGGCTCGTCACTGGAGCTGATCGTCGTGGACGTCTCCGGAAAGGGCATCGAGGCGGGCACGCGCTCGCTGCTGCTCTCGGGCGCCTTCGCGGGTCTGGCGTCGGCGGTGACACCTGACCGGTTCCTCGTCGACGCCAACGAGTACCTCCTGCGCCAGGACTGGGACGAGGGCTTCGCGACCGCGATCCACCTGCACCTCGACCTGGTCAGCGGTGACTTCGAGCTGCGCAAGGCAGGACACCCGCCCGCGGTCTGGCTCCACGCAGGCTCGGGGCGCTGGTCGACCCTCGACTCCGACGGGCCGATCCTCGGTCTCGTCGCGGACGCGAGGTTCGAGACCGTCCGAGGGCGGCTGCTGCCCGACGACGCCCTGCTCATGTACACCGACGGTCTCGTCGAGACCGTCAGCCGCGACATCGGCAGCGGCATCGACAAGCTCGCCGGTCGCGGACAGCTGCTGTTCCCGCGCGGCTACGATCGCGCGGCCCAGCGCCTGATCGGCGAGCTCGCCACCCGCAACGACGACGCCGCGCTCGTGCTGGTGCACCGCCTCCGGACGCTGCTGCCGCGCCCCTGAGGCGCGCCGCGCAGATCCCGCAGGTACGCCGGTGACCGGCGCATGCTGGTGCCATGGGCAACAGCACCGGTGCGACCGCGGGCAGCGGCGCGATCTACGGTCTTGGCATCTTCGGCGCACTGTTCTACTTCTGGCAGCAGGCCGACGGCTTCTGGGAGCACGTGTGGTCGCTGTTCGAGGCGGTGTTCTGGCCGGCCTGGATGGTCTACCGCGCGTTCGAGGCGATCCCGCACTGAGACGGTTCGGACCGGGTTGGAGCGGATGACGGGAATCGAACCCGCGTAGCCAGTTTGGAAGACTGGGGCTCTACCATTGAGCTACATCCGCGTGGCCCGAGAACGCCGCCGAGGCACGTTCCGAAAGGCCGCGGACCATGGTGCCACAGGCGTCCGGAGAGCCACGATTCGGGCGGCGCGTCGGCCGTCCTCTAGACTCGCGGCGCCGGCCCGACAGCGTCATCGTCGGGGCTGCGCCGGGGCGTAGCGTAGTGGCTAGCGCGCCTGCTTTGGGAGCAGGAGATCGCAGGTTCGAGTCCTGTCGCCCCGACCGATCGAGGCCTTCCACGATGACCCCTTCCACGATGACCCGTCGCCCATGATCACGCTCGACCCGGACGACCAGGCGCCGCCGTACGAGCAGATCCGCGCCCGGCTCGCCGAGCACGTCGACCGGGACGAGCTGCAGCCTGGTGACCGGCTGCCGACGGTGCGACGGCTGGCCGAGGACCTCGGCGTCGCGGCGAACACGGTGGCCCGGGCCTACCGCGAGCTCGAGCAGGCGGGGGTGATCGAGACCCGGGGGAGGGCCGGCAGCTTCGTGACCGGTGACCAGGTCGAGCGCAAGGCGAAGCAGGCCGCCGCGGACTACCTCGCGAGGACCCGTGCGCTCGGCCTGACCGCGGGCGAGTCGCTGGCGCTCGTCCGGCATCAGGTCGACCACCCGGTCCGGTCCTCCTGAGCGTTCCGGTCCCGGGCGCGATTTCGGCGGGCTGTCCCCGCTGAAGTAGGCTGACCTGTCGGTGCAGCGCCCGCCGGGACGGCGGATGGCGCCCCGATCGCACCGAGGACCACCGCATCGAGGAGAAACCCTGTGAAGAGCGCCGTCGAGACGCTGAACCCGACCCGTGCCAAGCTCACCGTCGAGGTGGAGTTCGAAGAGCTCAAGCCGAGCCTCGACGCGGCGTACCAGCGCATCGCCAAGCAGGTGAACATCCCCGGGTTCCGCAAGGGCAAGGTCCCGCCGCCGGTCATCGACCGCCAGGTCGGCCGCGGTGTCGTGCTCGACGAGGCGATCAACGAGGCGCTGCCGAAGCTCTACGTGCAGGCGCTCGAGGAGAACGACCTCCAGCCGCTGGCGCAGCCCGAGATCGACATCACGAAGTTCGAGGACAACTCCACGCTCGAGTTCACTGCCGAGGTCGACGTGCGGCCGACCATCGAGGTGCCGGCGTACGACGACCTGGCGATCGAGGTCGCCGACGTCGAGGTGACCGACGACGACGTCGAGGAGCAGGTGCAGGCGCTCCGTGAGCGGTTCGCGACGCTGAACGACGTCGACCGCGCCGTCCAGGACGGCGACGTCGTCACCATCGACCTGGTCGCGAGCAAGGACGGCGAGACCGTCGAGGGCGGCGAGCTCACCGGCTACTCCTACAACGTCGGGTCGGGCCAGCTGATCGAGGGCGTCGACGAGGCACTCACCGGCCTGAAGACCGGCGAGGAGAAGACGTTCACCAGCACGCTGCTCGGCGGCGACAACGCGGGCGAGGACGTCGACGTCCTGGTCCGGGTGACCGGCGTCAAGGAGCAGGAGCTCCCGGCGCTCGACGACGAGTTCGCCCAGACCGCCTCGGAGTTCGACACCGTGGCGGAGCTGCGCGAGGACGTCAGTGCGCGCCTGGAGCGTGGCAAGCGCCTGGAGCAGGCCGCGGCCGCGCGCGACGCGGTCCTCGAGAGGCTCCTCGACAGCGCCGAGATCCCGCTGCCCGAGGCATCGGTCGACTCCGAGATCGCCGGGCGCCGCCAGGAGATCGAGCAGCAGCTGACGTACGCCGGGATGTCGATGGAGCAGTACCTCGACAGCGAGAAGCAGACCGTCGACGAGTTCGACGCGGATCTCGAGAAGCGGGTGCGCGACGCGATGGCCGCGCAGTTCCTGCTCGACGAGGTGGCCAAGAAGGAGCAGCTCGGGGTCGACCAGGACGAGCTCTCCCAGCACCTGTTCCGCCGCGCCCAGCAGTCCGGGCAGAACCCCGACGAGTTCGTGAAGCACATGGTCGAGCACAACCACATTCCGGAGATGGTCGCCGAGGTGGTTCGCGGCAAGGCGCTGGCGCTGATCGTCGAGGGCGCGAAGGTCACCGACGCGTCGGGCAACCACGTCGAGCTGAAGAACCTCCGTCCCGACGGCACGATCGGCGAGCCGGAGGCCGCGACCGAAGGCGACTCCCCGGAGGAGTGAGCCGGTCAGTGGACGATCGTTCACTGATTGTGACGCAGCACGCAGCCGCCGGTCGTTGACACCCGATCCGCCGCTGCGTTGACTTCCGGCCATGGCCCCTCCCCGTCGTCGCGCGCGCGACGAGGCCGGCGTGCTCGAGGCCGCCGCCCTGGCGACCGAGCACGCCGAGAGCCTGGTCCTGTCTGCCGCCCGTGACGTCCACGGCTCGTTGTCGGGCCGGGTGCATCGGGTGGTCGACAGCGTCGCCGGCGGCACCACGGTGAGCCATCGCGCTCATGACGGCATCGCCGGCGTCGTCTACGCCGGCATCGGACTCGGCCTCAAGGCTGCAGCGCGCGGCCTGCGCGCCGCCGACCGGCTCGGTGTCGGCGTCCGATCGAGGCGTCTCCCCGCGGCCGGTTCGTGGTCTCCGCGGTCAACGGGCTGATCGGCGACAGGCTGGTGGCCGACGGGTCGTCGCTGGCCATCGAGATGGGCGTCCGGCACCAGGGCCGCGACGTCACCGTCGACGGTCCCTCGCTGGCCGAGGCGTACCCGGACTCCTCCGACGCGCTGGTGGTCTTCGTCCACGGGCTCTGCGAGACCGAGCACTACTGGGACCGGCGCAGCCGGCCACGTCGCCCGGACGGCACCGGCACCGCGTCCTACGGGACCCGGCTGGCTGCCGACGAGGGCTGGAGCCCGGTCTACGTCCGGGCCAACACCGGGCTCGCCATCGCCGAGTCCGGGGTGGCGCTGAGCGCGCTCCTCACCCGCCTCGTGGACGCTTGGCCGACACCGGTACGCCGGATCGCGCTGGTCGGCCACTCGATGGGAGGCCTGATCGTCCGGGCCGCGTGCGCCGTGACCACACCCGACGACCGGGACTGGACCCGGCACGTGACCGACGTGGTGCTCCTCGGGGCACCGCACCTCGGGTCGCCGGTCGAGCGAAGCATCGCTCGTGGCGTCCGCACCGTTCCACAAGGTGCCCGAGCTGTCGCCGTTCGCCCGGATCTTCGACCAGCGGTCGATCGGGGTCCTCGACCTGCACGACGGGCCCGCCGACGAGGTCGCGCACGTCCCGAACGCGCAGTACCACCTGGTGGCCGCGACGCTGACCCGTTCGCCGCGTCATCCGCTCGCGGCGACGGTCGGAGACCTGCTGGTGCAGTTCCGTTCGGCCGCGGGCCTGCTGCCGAACGGGCAGGAGATCTTCCCGGGTGCCGACGTGCTGCACGTGCCTGCCGCGGACCACTTCGACCTGCTGAACCACGAGCACGTCTACACGGCGATGCGCTCCTGGCTCGCCCACGCCAGCCTCGGGGCCAACCGAAGGAAAGGCACCGCATGAGTGACCAGGCAGCGCGCGAGCTCAGCGCCGAGACCACCATCGACGCCTCGGCCACCGAGGTGTGGACCGCGTTGACCGATCTCAGGCGGATGCACGAGTGGAGCCCCGAGCTGGTGCGGATGGTCCCGCTCAAGCCGGGCGGCCTGAAGGTCGGGCAGCAGTACCTCGGCCTCAACCGGCGCAAGGCAGTGGTCTGGCCGACGAGGAGCGTCGTCGCGGTGCTCGAGCGGGAGCGGACCCTGGCCTGGGACACGAAGTCGAGCGGTGCCCGCTGGATCTATGAGCTGACCCCCCACGGCGGCGGCACGAAGGTGGTCCAGCGTCGTCCGGTGCCGCGCAAGCTGACCCTGCTCAGCAAGGTGTTCGCGCCCCTCGCCCTCGGTGGCTCCGACGAGCACGCCGATGAGCTCGAGCAGGGGATGGCCGAGACGCTCGCCCGGCTGAAGGCCGCGGTCGAGCGCTGAGCGGCGTTCCCGAAGGTCGGCGAGGCCGGCAAATCCGCTGTGGGCGAACATCGCCCCTTTCGGGATGGATTTGACCCGCGGGACGTCTAGGGTCGGGGGCGTGAACGAGATCTCCCTGACAGACGAGCCCCGGATGAACGGCGCGGGGTCCGCGAACGGCCTCGACGACCACATCTACCAGCGGCTGCTCCGCGAGCGGATCATCTTCCTCGGGTCCGAGGTCCGCGACCAGAACGCCAACGCGATCTGCGCCCAGCTGCTGCTGCTGTCCGCCGAGGATCCCGAGGCCGACATCTTCCTGCACATCAACAGTCCGGGAGGCTCGGTCGACTCCGGGATGGCGATCTACGACACCATGAACTACATCCCGAACGACGTCGCCACCGTCGGCATGGGCCTGGCCGCGTCGATGGGGCAGTTCCTGCTCTGCGCCGGGGCCAAGGGCAAGCGCTACGCCCTCCCGCACGCGCGGATCATGATGCACCAGCCCTCGGGCGGCATGGGCGGCTCGGCCTCCGACATCAAGATCCAGGCCCAGCAGTCGCTGCACATCAAGCAGGTCCTCTTCGAGCTCATCGCCCAGCACACCGGCCAGGAGCTCGACCAGGTCGAGCGCGACGCCGACCGCGACCGCTGGTTCACCGCCGAGCAGGCCAGGGACTACGGCTTCATCGACCACGTGATCACCAGCGCCCTCCAGGCCGCCGACGAGGGCCGTCCGGCCCGCAACAAGGACCAGGACAAGGACTGAGCATGAACTACTACATCCCGCAGTGGGAGGAGCGCACGTCCTACGGCTTCCGGCGGATCGACCCCTACGCCAAGCTCTTCGAGGACCGGATCATCTTCCTGGGCACGCCGATCTCCGACGACATCGCGAACGCCGTGATGGCGCAGCTGCTGTGCCTGGAGTCGATGGACCCCGACCGCGACATCAGCATCTACATCAACAGCCCCGGTGGCTCCTTCACGGCGATGACCGCGATCTACGACACGATGCGGTTCATCCAGCCCGACGTGCAGACCGTGTGCCTGGGGCAGGCGGCCTCGGCGGCGGCGATCCTGCTGGCGGCCGGCACCGAGGGAAAGCGGATGGCGCTGCCGAACAGCCGGATCCTGATCCACCAGCCCTACACCGAGGGCACCTACGGCCAGTCGTCTGACATCGAGATCCAGGCCAACGAGATCCTGCGCATGCGCGAGCTGCTCGAGCAGATGATCGCCCGGCACTCCGGGAAGACCCAGGAGGAGGTCAGCCTCGACATCGAGCGCGACAAGATCCTGACCGCGGAGAGCGCGGTCGAGTACGGCCTGATCGACTCGATCCTGGAGTCCCGCAAGGCAGCCGCGCTCGTCTGAGCGAGACCATGGCCGTTTGTGTCGTGTCCGCACCCAAACGTCCCCCTGACGGGGTACGGTCGGGACAGCGCACGACGCCAGCGAGCGGCCGGCAGGCCCGGTGGTGCAGTGAACTGACGCCGACGTGTTCGTCGGCACGGATGAGGGGAGACGTCGCCCGTGGCACGCATTGGTGACGGTGGTGACCTGCTCAAGTGCTCGTTCTGCGGCAAGAGCCAGAAGCAGGTCAAGAAGCTGATCGCCGGCCCCGGCGTCTACATCTGCGACGAGTGCATCGACCTGTGCAACGAGATCATCGAGGAGGAGCTCAGCGAGACCGCCGAGGTCGGCCTCGAAGAGCTGCCGAAGCCGAAGGAGATCTTCGAGTTCCTCAACTCCTACGTGATCGGCCAGGAGACGGCGAAGAAGTCGCTCGCGGTCGCCGTCTACAACCACTACAAGCGGGTCCAGTCCGGCGCCTCGACGACCAAGAGCGCCAAGGACGACGCGGTCGAGGTGGCCAAGTCCAACATCTTGGTGATCGGTCCGACCGGCTGCGGCAAGACCTACCTGGCCCAGACCCTGGCCCGGATGCTCAACGTGCCGTTCGCGATCGCCGACGCGACCGCGCTCACCGAGGCCGGCTACGTCGGCGAGGACGTCGAGAACATCCTCCTCAAGCTGATCCAGGCCGCCGACTACGACGTCAAGAAGGCCGAGACCGGCATCATCTACATCGACGAGATCGACAAGGTCGCCCGCAAGGCGGAGAACCCTTCGATCACCCGTGACGTCTCCGGCGAGGGCGTGCAGCAGGCACTGCTGAAGATCCTCGAAGGCACCACCGCGTCGGTGCCGCCGCAGGGCGGGCGCAAGCACCCGCACCAGGAGTTCATCCAGATCGACACCACGAACATCCTGTTCGTCGTCGGTGGCGCGTTCGCCGGTCTCGAGCACATCGTCGAGCAGCGGGTCGGCAAGAAGACCCTGGGCTTCACCGCCGAGATGCGGCTGACCAAGGAAGCCGAGTCCGACGAGATGTTCGCGCAGGTGCGACCCGAGGACCTCGTCAAGTACGGTCTGATCCCCGAGTTCATCGGCCGGCTCCCGCTCATCGCCAGTGTCAACAAGCTCGACCGCGAGGCGCTCACCCAGATCCTCACCGAGCCCCGCAACGCGCTGATCAAGCAGTATCAGAAGCTCTTCGAGCTCGACGGGGTCGAGCTGGAGTTCAGCGACGACGCGATCGCAGCGATTGCCGACAAGGCGATGGAGCGCGGCACCGGGGCGCGCGGGCTGCGCGCGATCATCGAGGAAGTGCTGCTCAACGTCATGTACGACGTGCCGTCGCGCGAGGACGTCGCGAAGGTGGTCGTCACTGGCGAGGTCGTCTCCGACAACGTCAACCCGACGCTGATCCCCCGCGAGACCGAGACCAAGAAGAAGAAGTCGGCCTGATCACGCGTGCCGCAACCGGCGTCGTCCGGCGCCGTGCGCGGTGTCGCCGGGGTGGCGTGGCCCGACCGCACTAGTCCTTCGCGCAGGGCCCTATGGCCCGATCGGGTCATGTGGTGCGACCTTACGAACCCATAGGTTTGGTGTGGGACGGGGGAGACAGACCGGAGCCACTCTGTGATTGGCTCAGCACCTCGGGGAGAGAGTCACCGTGAACGCGAATCACCTGCGTCCGCTGCTGGCGTTCAGTGCGCTGGTTGCCGTCGCTTCGGTCATCATCGGGACCGGCCTGCACGCCGGTGCCCGGGACGTGACCGTGTCCGCGGGCACCTCCTCCCCGGTGCGGAGCAACGGCGCGCCCGAACTGGTGCTCGGCGGCGTGCTCCGTCCCGAGACCGCCAATGTGTTCGCCCATCCGTTGTCCCCCGACCTGTGGAGCCCCGCGGCGGCGCGCGACCGACACTGGCGGGCGCGGTGGAAGTCGCTGCGCCCGTGACCGGCACGCCTGGGGCGCGCGCCCACCCGACCCGCGACGCCCGACCCGTCTCGCGGCCGACCGACGCCGGCAGCGCGACCAAGGCCGCCACTACCGGGAGCGACAAGCCCCGCAAGGATCCGCCCGGACAGACCAAGACCACCGCGACCGCGCGACCGACGATCCGGGCCCCACGGCCACGGCAACGGCAACGGCAAGGGCAAGGGCAGCGGCAGCGGCAGCGGCAGCGGCGACGACGGTGGCAGCGCCGGTGGCAGCGGCGGTGCCACGCGGGTCCACGGCACCGGCCGCTGACCGGCCCCCGATCAGTCCTGCGGAACCAGCTCAGCGACCACGGTGATCCCGGTCGCGTCCGGTACGGGGGTGAAGACCAGCTCCCCGACGATCTTGCCGACGTTGCGCAGGTCGGCTGCCGCGGACTCCGCCGCGGCGAGCAGCTCGGCCGGGCCGGAGATCTCGGCTCGCGCCACCTCCGCACGCATCGAGACCTTCGCCTGGGACTTCGCGCCCCGGATGCCGGCGAGGGTCGCGGCGACCGCGTCGAGCATCCCTGCGGACCCGCCGGCAGCCGCGCCGATCTCGATCTTGTCCGGCCACGCTGCACGGTGCACCGAGCCGTCCTGCCACCACGACCAGACCTCCTCGGTCACGTAGGGCAGGAACGGCGCCAGGAGCCGGAGCTGGACGTGCAGCGCCGTCGCCAGGGTGGCCCTCGCCGAGGCGGTCCCGGGGCCGCCGTGCTCGGCGTACGCACGCTCCTTGACCAGCTCGAGGTAGTCGTCGCAGAACTCCCAGAAGAACTTCTCCGCGGTCTCGAGCGCCGAGGTGTAGTCGTAGGCGTCGAACGCCGCGGTGGCGGCGGTGACCACGTCCGCGAGCCGGCTGAGCAGCGCGCGGTCGATCGGCTCGGAGACCCGGGCCGGGTCGGTGTGGGTGGCGCCGACGCCGCCGAGGACGAACTTCGAAGCGTTCAGCACCTTCATCGCCAGCCGGCGGCCGACCTTCATCTGGCTCTCGTCGAACGGGGAGTCCAGACCCGGCCGGGCCATCGCCGCGCGCCAGCGGACCGCGTCGGCGCCGAACTTGTCGAGGATCGCGGTCGGGACGACGACATTGCCCTTGGACTTCGCACATCTTCTTGCGGTCCGGGTCGACGACGAAACCGGACATCATCGCGTGCGACCACGGGGTCGCGTGGTTCTCGTAGTGGGCCCGGACGACGCGCGAGAACAGCCAGGTCCGGATGATGTCGTGCGCCTGGGTGCACAGGTCCATCGGGAAGATCCGCTGCCACAGGTCGGTCGTCGGTCTCCCAGCCGCAGGCGATCTGCGGGGTCAGCGACGAGGTCGCCCAGGTGTCCATCACGTCGGGGTCGCCGATGAAGCCGTCCGGCCTTGCCACGCTGGTCCTCGGTGTAGCCGCTCGGGGCGCACCGTCGACGGGTCGAGCGGCAGCGCGTCCTCGCGCGGCAGCAGCGGGTGCTCGTAGTCCGGCTCGCCGTCAGCGTCCAGCGGGTACCAGACCGGGAACGGGATGCCGAAGAAGCGCTGCCGCGAGATCAGCCAGTCGCCGTTGAGCCCGCCGACCCAGTTGTCGTAGCGGTGCTTCATGTGCTGCGGGATCCAGGTGATCGTCGGCCCCCGGGCGAGCATCTCGTCACGCAGCTCGGCGTCGCGGCCGCCGTTGCGGATGTACCACTGCCGGGTGGCGACGATCTCGAGCGGCTTGTCGCCCTTCTCGTAGAAGTTCGCCATCCGCTGCGTCGGCTTCGGCTCACCGTCGAGGTCGCCGGACTCGCGGAGGCTGGCGACCATCGCCTCGCGTGCGGAGAAGGTGGTCTTGCCGCTTGAGCTCGGCGTACGCCGCCGAGGCGGCGGCGCTGCTCAGCCACTCCGGGGTCTCGCGCAGCATCCGCCCGTCGCGGCCGATGAGAGTGCGGACCGGGAGGTGGAGCTCGCGCCACCAGATGACGTCGGTCAGGTCGCCGAAGGTGCAGCACATGGCGATGCCCGCGCCCTTGTCGGGCTCGGCGGCCTCGTGTGCGAGGACCGGGATCTCGACGCCGAAGACGGGACTGGTGACGGTGCTGCCGAACAGCGGCTGGTAGCGCTCGTCGTCGGGGTGCGCGATCAGGGCGACCACGCTCGGGATCAGCTCGGGACGCGTGGTCTCGATGTAGACCGGACGTGCCGTCGGGCCGGTGGAACGCGACGCGGTGGTAGGCGCCGGCGTACTCGCGCGCCTCGAGCTCGGCCTGGGCGACCGCGGTCTGGAAGGTGACGTCCCACAGCGTCGGCGCCTCCTGGAGGTAGGCCTCGCCCCGGGCGAAGTTGCGCAGGAACGCGAGCTGGCTGACCTTCTGCGCCTTGGGGCCGATCGTCGTGTAGTACTGCTTCCAGTCGACCGAGAGCCCGAGCTTGCGCCAGAGGGCCTCGAAGACCTGCTCGTCCTGGACGACCAGGTGCTCGCACAGCTCGACGAAGTTGGGTCGGGAGATCGGGATCTGCTTCTTCGGGTCGGGCTTGTCGGGCGGGGTGAAGTCGGCGTCGTAGGGCAGCGAGGGATCGCAGCGCACGCCGTAGTAGTTCTGGACGCGACGCTCGGTCGGCAGGCCGTTGTCGTCCCAGCCCATCGGGTAGAAGACCGACTTGCCGGTCATCCGCTGGTAGCGGGCGATCAGGTCGGTGTGCGTGTAGGAGAACACGTGCCCGACGTGCAGGCTCCCGGAGACCGTCGGAGGGGGCGTGTCGATCGAGTAGACGTTCTCGCGGGGCTGGGTGCGGTCGAACGCGTAGGTGTCGGCGGACTTCCACTGCGCCGACCAGTTCGCCTCGAGGCCCTCCAGCGCCGGCTTGTCCGGTACGACGACGGCGCAGGTGCTGCGGTCGCCGAGGACAAGGACTGGCCCGTGGGCGGGCGCTCGGTCTGGGTCATGGGCGGCATGTTACGGGCGGCGGTGGTGGCGGCGAAAACCCGTTACCGGGGTGGGACGGGCGTGACTAGCCTCCGTCCATGGGCGCAGAGCTGGAGTTCATCGACGACGCCGGTGCGTTCCTGCTCGCTGCCGAGGAGCTGCTCGCCGCCGAGCCCGTCGAGGCCACCGTGATGGCGACCGTCTCCGAGCAGATGCGCCGTGCACGGGAGGCGGGTCTGCCCGGGCCGACCGGCTTCCCGGTGTGGTGGCTGGTCGAGCGTGCCGGCGGGGCGGTGGTCGGGGCAGCCATGCGCACGGCGCCGTTCGCTCCGCACCCGGTGTACGTGGTGCGCCTGGGCGACGAGAGCGCCCGGCGGCTGGCGCGAGAGCTGTTCGACCGGGGCGAGGACGTCCGCGGTGTCAACGGTGCCCTTCGGGCCGCCGAGGTGTTCGCGGCCGAGACCGCACGACTGGCCGGGCGCGGCCACCGCGTCCAGGTGCACACTCGGCTGTTCGTGCTCGGCGAGCTGGTCGAGCCTACGGCCCCGCCCGGACGCGCCCGACTCGCCCGGCCCGACGAGGTCGACCAGGTGGTCGCCTGGTACGCCGCGTTCGGTCGCGACGCCGCCGAGCAGGCCGGACGCGACGAGCCGCACGCGATGGCGGACGACGACCGCAACGCCATGCTGCGCCGGATCCACGACGACAGCGTGTGGATGTGGGAGGACGAGGCCGCAAGAGTGGTCCACCTGACCGGCGCGAGCCGGCCGATGTTCGGGGTCTCCCGGATCGGCCCGGTCTACACGCCGCCCGCCAGCCGTGGCCGTGGCTACGCCAGCGCGACCGTCGCAGCGGTCTCGCGCGCGCTCGTCGCCGACGGTGCCCGCGTCTGCCTGTTCGCCGACCAGGCCAACCCGGTCTCGAACGCGATCTACGAGCGACTCGGCTTCCGGGCACTCGTCGATCAGGTCCAGATCGTCGTCGAGTAGGTCGGGTCACGCGCCCAGGGGGTCGAGCACCGTGTGGTCGGCGAGGTCGGCTGCGAGCGCGCCCACCTGGTCGCGGGCGTCACCGAGCCAGTGGTTGAGTGCGGTGAGCCGAGAGGTGTAGTGGCCGACGGCGTACTCGGCGGTCATGCCGATGCCGCCGTGCAGCTGGATCGCCTCCTGGCCGATGATCCGGCCGGCGTGGGCCGTCTGCAGCTTCGCGCGGGCCGCTGCACTGCGGATCGCCAGCGGGTCGTCGCTCTCCGTCGCGACCATCGTCGCCCAGGTGACGATGCTGCGGGTCAGCTCGAGGGCGGTGTACATGTCGGCGGCGCGGAAGGTCAGCGCCTGGAAACGGTTGAGGGTCACGCCGAACTGCTTGCGCGTGGTCAGGTATGACGTGGTCATCCGGAGGGCGGTGTCCATCGCGCCGAGGGCCTCGTGGCAGGCCGCGATCTGGGCGCGGGCCAGCACGAGTGCGATCGCCTCCGAGGCGTCGCCGCCGTTGCCGAGCGGTGTCGCGGTGTCGCGGTCGAGCTCGAGGCGTGCGGCACGGCCGCCGTCGTGGGTGCGGTAGGACGCAACTTCGGCCGGCCGGTCGGAGAGGAACACCTCGCCGTCGACCTTCCACACGATGGTGTCCGCCCGGGCGCCCTGGACCACCGGCTCGGCGACCACGGTTCCTGAGCCTGTCGAAGGGCGCCCTTCCGCGTACGCCAGCAGCCGCTCACCCGAGGAGAGCTCGCCCAGGATCTCGGCACGCTGGTCGTCGCTGGCGAGCGCGGCGACGAGCCCGCCGGCGAGGACCACCGAGGCGACGTACGGCTCGGGTGCGAGCACGCGGCCGATCTCCTCGCAGACCACCGCCACCTCGCCCGGCCCGGCGCCCATTCCGCCGTCGGCCTCGGCGAAGGGCAGTCCGAGCAGACCCATCTCGGCGAGCCGGCCCCAGAGGGCCTCGTCGTAGCCCGGGTCCTCGGCGGTGACCTGCCGGCGATGCTCGGCGTCGACTGCCGGGTCGTACTGCTTCAGCAACCCGCGAACGGCCTCGCGCAGTGCCGCCTGCTCCTCGTCGAGGGCGAAGTCCATGTCGTTGCCTCTCAGAGTCCGAGGATCGTGCCGGCGATGATCTGGCGCTGGATCTCGTTCGAGCCGCCGTAGATCGACGCCTTGCGCAGGTTGAGGTACGTCGGGGCCGCGTGCGCCGCCCACTCCGGCACTGTGGTCGACTCGCTGGCCAGCGACAGCGGGCCGGCAAGGTCGACGGCCAGCTCCGAGGTCGCCTGCTGGAGCTCGGTGCCCTTGAGCTTCAGCACCGAGGACGCAGGATGCGGCTTGCCGTCGGTGGAGTGCGCGACCACGCGGAGCGCGGTGAGCTCGAGGGCGAGCAGCTCGTTCTCGAGCTCGACGAACCGGGCCGCGAGCAGCGGGTCCTCGAGCCGCCCGAGCTCGAGCGCGTGCTGCTTGAGGGTGGCCAGTGCGCGCTTCGTCGCCCCGACCGGGGCGACACCGACGCGCTCGTTGCCGAGGAGGAACTTGGCGTGGGTCCAGCCCTGGTTGACCTCGCCGACCAGGAGGTCGCCGGGCACGCGGACGTCGTCGAAGAAGACCTCGTTGACCTCGAAGCTGCCGTCGATGAGCTCGATCGGCCGCAGCGTGACGCCGGGGGAGTCCATCGGGAACAACAGGAACGAGATGCCCTGCTGCTTGCGCTCCGCGTTGGGGTCGGTCCGCGCCAGGCAGAAGATCCAGTCGGCGTGCTGCCCGAGCGTCGTCCAGGTCTTCTGGCCGTTGACGACCCAGTCGTCGCCGTCGCGCTCCGCCCGGGTGGTGAGTGAGGCAAGGTCGGACCCGGCGTTCGGCTCGGAGAAGCCCTGCGCCCACCAGATGTCGAGGTTCGCGGTCGGCGGCAGGAACCGCTCCTTGATCTCCTGGGAGCCGAAGTTCGCGATCACCGGTCCGACCATGTTGGCGTTGAAGGCCAGCGGCGGCGGGACGCAGGCCAGCTGCATCTCCTCGTGCCAGATGTGGCGCTGCAGCGGCGTCCAGTCCCGTCCGCCCCACTCGACCGGCCAGTTCGGGACCGCGAGCCCGGCTGCGTTCATGATCCGCATCGTGGCGACGTAGTCGTCCTTGGACACATGCCGGCCGGCGGCCACCGTGTCCCGGGTCGCCTGCGGGATCTCGGTCGTGAAGAAGGTCCGCATCTCCTCGCGGAACGCGGCCTCCTCGTCGCTGAGTCGGAGCTTCATGCAGCGAGGTTACTCACGGGTTGCTCACCACACGAGGACCGGCTTGACCACCTTCCCGGCGAGCACGTCGGCGACCGCGGTGTTGATCTCGGCGAACGGGTAGGTCGCGATCAGGTGGTCGACGTCGAACTCGCCGGATCCGTTCATCGCGATCAGCCGCGGGACCATCTCCTGGGGGTCGGAGTCGCCCTCGATCGACGAGCGCATGATCTTGCCGTTCTGGAGCAGGTCGATCGCGTCGATGGCGTACTCCTCCGCGCCGAGGCCGAGCGCGACCAGGGTGCCGCGCACCTGAGCGACTGCTGGGCCTGCTTGACCACCTCGGGGATCGCCGTGGTGTCGATCGCGTACGACGCACCGCCCCCGGTGAGCTCCTTGACCTCGGTCGACCACCGGACCTCTCGGTCTCGGGTCGAGGCCGACCGCGCCGAACCGCTCGGCCTCGCGCCGGCAGGCCATCGGGTCGACCGCGACGAGGGTGCCGGCGCCCAGGTGCCGGGCCGCGGCGAGGGCTGCCAGGCCGACCGCCCCGACGCCGTACACGACCAGGCTGTCCGCAGGTCCGGGCTCGAGCACGTTGAGCACGGTGCCGGCACCGGTCTGGAAGCCGCAGCCGTACGGCGCCACCTTCGTCAGGTCGATCGACTTGTCGACGACCACGCAGTTGTCGGCGTACGCGATCGCGTGCGGCCGACAGGCTGGACTGGCCGAAGAACGATGCCGAAGACGGGTGCGCCGTCGCGGCTGTAGGTGGTCGAGCCGTCGATCCGCATGCCCATGTAGTTGAGCAGCAGCGAGTGCTCGCAGTAGCCGACGAGGTCCGGCCCGTGCAGTTCTGGCACGAGCCACAGGACCGGAAGCTGAGCACCACGTGGTCGCCGACCGCGATGCCGCTCACCTCCTCGCCGACGGCCTCGACGATGCCCGCGCCCTCGTGCCCGAACACGTTGGGGAACATCTCGGCCGGGCAGGAAGCCCTTGAGATGGATGTCGGTGTGGCACAGGCCGGTGGCGACGATGCGCACCAGCACCTCGTCGGCGCGAGGGCCCTCGAGATCGACCTCGTCGAGGACGAAGTCCCCGCCCTGCTCGTTCACGACGGCGACGGTGGTTCTCAATGGTCACGCTCCAGCCAGAAGTAGTAGGGATCCGCGGTCCCGAAAGCCGCTTCGAGCTTGCCGTTCATGACTCCCATCACGGTGTCGTGGTCGACGACCTTGAAGTGGTCGAACACCGCCATCGCGTCGTAGACCATCGTCGCGGTCACCTCGCCGCGGAAGTCGACCTCCCAGAGCGAGGCGTAGCCTCCGCCCGCAGCCTCGGTGTTGGAGTACAGCGTCCCGTCCTCGCCGCGGCAGATCAGCGGATGGGCGTCCAGCGGGGAGTCGAAGCGTTTGCCGTGCCAGCGGAGCCGCTCGAGGAGGGCGCTCGCCGGGTGGCCGGTGCGGAAGTCCCCGCCGCGCCAGCTCCCGAGCATGCCCACGACAGTGGCGGGCGCGAGGTCGGCCCACAGCGCCTCCAGCAGCGTCGTCGACGGCGACGCGTCGGCGACCAGGGCGTCGAACCGCGTGCTCAGGCTCACGCGGTCAGATTAGTGGAACGCGTTCTACTTGTCTGCCGAAGCCCCGGCGGTCCGTAGACTCGCCGCTGATGTCCGACCTGCCCGCTGTCCCGCGCCCTGCCCAGACCTACGCCGAGGTCGAGGACGCACTCCTCTCCCGGTGGCCCGAGTCGCGCCTGGACCCGACGCTCGACCGGATCCGGGCCTTCACCGAGCTGCTGGGTGATCCGCAGCGCACCTACCAGGTCATCCACCTCACCGGCACCAACGGCAAGACGTCGACCGCGCGGATGGTCGAGACGCTGCTGCGCGGCATCGGCCTGCGGACCGGACGCTTCACCAGCCCGCACCTGGAGTCGATGACGGAGCGGATCGTGATCGACGGCGAGGCGCTGAGCGACGAGGAGTTCGTCCGGGCGTTCAACGACGTCGCGCCGTACACGCACCTGGTCGACGCCGGGAGCGACCACCCGCTGTCGTTCTTCGAGACCGTCGTCGCGATGGCGTACGCCGCCTTCGCCGATGCCCCGGTCGACGTCGCGGTCGTCGAGGTGGGGATGGGCGGAGCCTGGGACGCCACCAACGTGGCCGACGGCCAGGTGGCGGTGCTGACGCCGGTGGCGATCGACCACGAGAAGTACCTGGGCGACACGGTCGCGGAGATCGCCCGCGAGAAGGTCGGCATCATCAAGCCCGGCGCGACCGTGGTCACCGCGGTCCAGCAGGTCGAGGTCGCGACCCAGATCGTGCAGCGCGCAGCCGAGGTCGGAGCGACGGTGGCCCGCGAGGGCATCGAGTTCGGCCTCCGGAGCCGGGTGCCCGCCGTCGGCGGACAGGTCGTGTCGCTCCAGGGACTGCGTGCGACCTACGACGACGTGTTCATCCCGCTGTTCGGCAGGCACCAGGGGCAGAACGCCGCGCTCGCCCTCGCCGCGGTCGAGGCGTTCCTCGGCGGCGAGGAGCCGCTGGCCGACGAGGTGGTCAAGGAGGCGTTCGCCGAGGTGACCTCGCCCGGGCGCCTCGAGGTCGTCCGCCGGTCGCCCACGATCGTGCTCGATGCGGCCCACAACCCCCATGGCGCCGCTGCGCTCGTCGACGCGCTCGAGGACTCGTTCACCTTCAGCCCGCTGATCGGCGTGGTCGGGGTGATGGCGGACAAGGACTACGAGGGCCTGCTCTCCGTGCTCGAGCCGGCCTTCGCCCACCTCGTCTGCACCCAGAACTCCACGGCACGGGCGCTTCCGGCCGCCGAGCTGGCCGAGGTGGCTCGCGGCATCTTCGGCCAGGACCGGGTGAGCGAGGCGACGTCGCTGGTCGATGCGATCGACCAGGCGGCCGCGCT
The DNA here is from genome assembly GCA_963805425.1 of uncultured Actinomycetota bacterium. GTDB lineage: Bacteria > Actinomycetota > Actinomycetes > Propionibacteriales > Nocardioidaceae > Marmoricola. Next base: position 138,692 of record CAWDUF010000003.1, read on the forward strand.
CGCCGAGGCCGGCGGCGTCTTCGGCGAGGGTCTGGGCTCGGGCGGTGTCCTGGTGACGGGTTCGGTGATCACCGTCGGCGAGGCCCGGGCGCTGATCCGACCGCGTGGAGCCGGCGCGTGATGCAGCGCAGGCTGTGCTCGGCGATCCTGCTGCTGGAGTCGATCGTGCTCGGCCTCGCGACACCGGTGCTGATCTCGGTGGAGTCCGTCGACACGAGGCGCGCACTCTGGATCGGCCTCGGGCTCGCCGGAGCGTGCGTGCTCACGGCCGGCCTCCTGCGTCGTGCCTGGGCCTACTACCTCGGCTGGGCGATCCAGCTCGCGGCGATCGTGCTGGGCTTCGAGATCGGTGCGATGTTCGCCCTCGGCGCGATCTTCCTGGTGCTGTGGCTGACCGCGGTCCGCCTCGGACGCACGATCGACCGCGACCGGGCGGCGTACGCGGACCGGGATCCGGCGCCCGCCGAGGGCTCAGGCAGCCACTGACTCGCTGATCAGCCAGTTCAGGGTGAGCCAGACGTTGTAGCTCGAGAGCGGCGCGAAGCGGGTCGACCGCTCGTCCTCGGTCTCCATCACGGCGCACTGGCCGCTGGTGCCGGCGTCGACCATCACCAGGCCCGCGTCGGTGGCCGAGGAGCGCAGCGTCCAGAGGAACCACGGTTGCCTCCAGGCCGTGGCGTCGACCCCCGGCGGGGGCGTGATCGAGGGGTCGACCAGGCGGCGCATCACGATGCTGATCGGCAGCGTCGCTGGGGAGGCCGGGCCGCTCCGTGCGGGGGAGAGGCCGATCCAGCGGGCGACGGAGAGCGCGAGGTGCGACACCGGGATGCGAAACGTGGTCAGTCCGGTCTCCGACCCGGGGACGCCGGACGTGGGCGAGCGCGGCGAGGCCGTGGCCGCGACGGTGGCTTCGTCGCGGGTCAGCGTCGCGTCGAACGACAGCTCGGTGCCGGCCGTCGACGCCTCGACGAGGATCCGCGCGTCCGGGTCGGCCACGATCGAGGCGCGGCCGCCTGCTGAGGGTGGCACCACGTCGGTCCACGGCGCGGGCGGCGTACGCCGGGCCAGGTCGCCGGTCGTCGGGGAGGACCCGGCGGCGGACTCGGCGGCGGACTCGGCAGGCAGCTCGATGCCGGCAACGGCCTCGGCGAACGCCCGGTCGTGCAGGTGCAGGCCGAGGCTCTCGCAGCGCGCACTCACGACGACGTCTCCTTCGGCCGTGCTCACCGCCCACACCAGCGTCGTCACGGTGACGTCGCCTGCGGCGTGGGCGAAGACCAGTCGGCGACCGGGAGCTCCTGGCCCCGGCACGTGCCAGGGGTCGATGGAGACCACCAGCACCTCGGGGAGGTTCGCCCGGGCCTCCTCGAGCACACGGAGCGCGACGTGGTCGTGGCGTGCGGGCGAGGTCGTGACGGTCATCGTCGGCCGAAGGCCCCACGAAGGGTTCCAGCTCTCCACGGTGATCGCCTGGGTGGTGGCTTCGAGCGGGTCTCCGGCGAGGCCGACCGGGACCCAGCCGGACGGGACCGCGATGCGTGCGGCGCCGTCCGCCGGACCCCGGTCCACGCCGTTGCGGCCCATGTCGTCCTTCGTCTCCCGAGTGGCGAATCACTGCCACGATAACCCCGGCTGGTGATCGCGAGGTCGGGTCCGGCCGCGGGCCGCGCTCCTCTAGGGTTTGGCCATGACGCAGCGCACCCTGGTCCTGTTCAAGCCCGATGCCGTCCGCCGCGGACTGGTCGGCGACATCCTGGCGCGGTTCGAGGCCAAGGGGCTGACGATCGTCGCGCTCGAGCTCAGGACGATCGACGCGGCGCTCGCCGACCAGCACTACGCCGAGCACGTGGGCAAGGACTTCTATCCGCCGCTGCGCGACTTCGTCACGAGCGGTCCGCTGGTCGCGTCAGTCCTCGAGGGCGACGAAGCCGTCGAGGTCGTCCGGGCGCTCAACGGCGCGACCGACGGTCGCAAGGCTGCACCGGGCACCATCCGGGGCGACTTGTCGTCGTCCAACCGCGAGAACCTCGTGCACGGCTCTGACTCGCCCGAGTCCGCGGCCCGCGAGGTCGCCCTGTGGTTCCCCGCCCTGGGCTGATCGGGCAGCTGCGATCGCTGAACCGCCGCGCCGCGTGTCGTCCGGTCTTCGACGCGGTTCGTCCTTAGGCTCGTGACTGGTGAGGCACGTGGTTCCCCTGTGACGCAGGAGAGCGACGTGTCTGGCTCCTTCCCCTGCGAGTGAGGCGACGTGCATGGCGAACAACCTGATCGGCCGTGACATGGCGGTGGACCTGGGCACCGCCAACACGCTGGTCTACGTGCGTGGCCGCGGCGTGCTCCTCGACGAGCCCTCGGTCGTCGCGATGAACGCCCACACCCGCGAGGTCCTGGCCGTGGGCACGGAGGCCAAGCGGATGATCGGCCGTACGCCGGAGGGGATCACCGCGATCCGGCCGCTGCGCGACGGAGTGATCGCCGACTTCGACGCGACCGAGCAGATGCTGCGGCACTTCATCGCCCAGGTGCACCGCCGGCGCTACTTCGCCAAGCCGCGCCTGGTCATCTGCGTCCCGAGCGGGGTGACCCCGGTCGAGCAGCGCGCGGTCAAGGAGGCCGGCTACCAGGCCGGTGCCCGCCGGGTCTACATCATCGAGGAGCCGATGGCCGCGGCGATCGGCGCCGGGCTGCCGGTCCACGAGGCGACGGGCAACATGGTCGTCGACATCGGTGGCGGCACGACCGAGGTGGCGGTGATCTCGCTCGGTGGGCTGGTCACCACGCTCTCCGTGCGCACGGCCGGCGACGAGCTCGACCAGGCGATCATCGCGTGGATGAAGAAGGAGCACTCCCTGATGCTCGGCGACGGGACTGCCGAGGAGGTCAAGGTCACCCTCGGCTCGGCGTACCCGCTGGCCCAGGAGCTCAGCGGAGAGATCCGCGGACGCGACATGGTCTCCGGGCTGCCGCGCACGGTGACCGTCACGAGCGCGGAGATCCGTCGGGCCATCGAGGAGCAGCTGCACGCGATCATCGACGCCGTCCGGACCACTCTGGACCAGACCCCGCCCGAGCTCGCCGGCGACATCATGGATCGCGGGATCGTGCTGACCGGGGGCGGTGCGCTGCTGCGCGGCCTCGACGAGCGGCTGCGCCACGAGACCGGCATGCCGGTGCACGTCGCCCACGACCCGCTCAGCTCGGTGGTGCTCGGATCGGGCAAGTGCGTGGAGGAGTTCGAGGCGCTCCAGCAGGTGCTCGTCTCGGAGACACTCCGCCGAGGGGCGTAGGTCGTGCACGACTCGGGGAGAGGACCGACACCGGACCAGCGCGCCCGGCGGGTGTTCGCGCTGCTCGTGCTCGCCTGCCTGACGCTGATCACGCTCGACGCCCGGTCCAGCTCGCCCCTCGACCCGCTGCGCAGCGTGGTCGGCAATGTCGTCGGGCCGATGGAGACCGCGAGCGCGACCGCGCTCCGACCGTTCACCGACATGTCCGGCGCGCTGCGCACCAACCACTGGCTCCGTGACGACGTCGCCCGGCTCGAGGCCGAGAACTCGCGGCTGCGTGGGCAGGTCGCGACCCAGCCGCTGGACCAGAAGCGCCTCGCCGAGCTCGACGGTCTCACCAGGACCGTCGCCGACACCGGCTACTCCCTCGTCGCGGCCCGCGTGGTCGCGATGGGTCCGTTGCAGTCGTTCTCCCGCACGGTCACGATCGACGCCGGTTCCTCCGCCGGCATCCACGCCGACATGACCGTGCTCAACAGCGACGGCCTGGTCGGCAGGGTCGTCCGTGCGACGAGGACCACGGCGACCGTGCTGCTGATCGTCGACACCGACTCGGTCGTGGGCGGTCGGCTGGGCACCAGCCTCGAGGTCGGCTTCCTGCGTGGCCGCGGGTCGGCCGACGACACCGGCAGGCTCGCCCTCGACCTCGTCGACAGCTCGGTCGAGCCGTCGCGCGACGACGTCGTGGTGACCTGGGGCTCGAAGGACGGCGTCCCGTACGTCGCCGGCATCCCGATCGGCCGCGTCGAGTCGGTCGCGTCCTCGCCTCGGCAGAGCACGCGACAGGCGGTGATCAAGCCGTTCGTCGACTTCACCGCGCTCGACGTGGTCGGCGTCGTCGTACCCAAGGGCACCCGGGGTGACCGACCCGTCCTGACCGCGGGAGCGCCGAAGTGAGCGCGCTCCGGGCCGCTGCCGTGGCGGCGATGGTGTGCATCGCGGTCGTCGCCCAGGTGGCGGTGTTCGACCACGCCGCCATCAACGGCGTGGTGCCCAACCTGGCCCTGATCCTGGTCGTGGTCGCGGCGATCGAGCGCGGGCCGCAGTACGGCGCACTGCTCGGCTTCGCCGCCGGCCTGCTGCTCGACCTGGCGCCGCCTGCCGACCACGTCGCCGGGCGCTGGGCGCTCGCGCTCGTCGTGGTCGGCCACCTCGGTGGCCGGGTGCGGCAGGACGCGCGCACGTCGACGCTGACCGCCGTGCTCGTCGTCGGGGCGGGGTCGTTCGTCGGCACCTCGCTGTATGCGCTCTCGGGCGTGGTGATCGGCGACGGTGCGCTCCCGGTCGACCAGATGCTGCGCGTCATCGTCACCAGCGTGCTCTGGGACCTGCTGCTCGCTCCGGTGCTGGTGCCCGCGCTGCTGTGGGCGCTCGCGAGCCTTCGGGCCCCACGCGAGCACCCCCGCGTCGGTGTCCGGCGCACCGCCGGGGCGCCGCTGTGACGGGCCTCCTTCCGGTGGGCGCTGCCTGATGGCCGCAGTCCTGATCCGCCCGTCCCGGCAGCGGAGCCGGCTGCGGCTGTTCGTGGTGCAGGTGCTGTTCGCCTCCCTGTTCCTGACCCTCTTCGCGCGGCTGTGGTACCTGCAGGTGTTCACCGGCGAGGAGTACCAGGCGAAGGCCGCCGAGCAGTCCCTGCGCGAGATCGTCGCCCAGCCCGCCCGCGGCCTCATCGTCGACGCGATGGGCCGTCCGCTGGTCACCAACCGCACCAGCTGGGTGGTCAGCGTCGACCGCACCGTGCTCGGCAAGATGTCCGCGTCCGACCGCGAGGCGCTCCTGCGCAAGGTGGGCACCGCCGTGCACGAGCGGTACGCCGACCTGGTGGCCCGGACCCGTCTGTGCGGTCAGCCCGGGGCGGTCAAGCACACCTGCTGGAACGGCTCGCCCTTCCAGCCGATGCCGGTCGCGCAGCGACGTACCGCAGGCCACGGCGGTCAAGATCTCCGAGCAGGCCGAGGACTATCCCGGCGTCGTCGCGCAGCGCGAGAGCGTGCGGGCCTATCCCGCTCCGTTCGGAATCAACGCCGCCGGCGTGCTCGGGTACCTCAGCCCGATCACCGGCGACGAGCTCGACGAGGCCGAGAGCGCTGCCGACGAGTCCCTGAACGGCGCGTCGGTGGTCGGTCGTGCCGGGCTCGAGAAGTCCTACGACCAGTGGCTCCGAGGCATCCCGGGCTACCAGAAGGTCGCCGTCGACTCGATGGGCCGGGTGCTCGGAGACTCGGGTCAGGTCGCCGCGACGCCGGGTGACACGCTGGTCACGTCGCTGGACGCCCGGCTGCAGGGCATCGTCGAGAAGCAGCTGCACCAGGCGATCACGACGGCGCGCAAGACCTACGACAAGGTCACCCACAAGAACTACGTCGCCGACAGCGGCGCGGTGGTCGTGCTGGACGCACACAATGGCAGCGTGGTGGCGATGGCCAGCCAACCGACGTACGACCCCGCGATCTGGGTGGACGGGATCTCCAGCAAGCAGCTGAAGCGGCTGTACTCGAAGAAGGCCGGCGACCCGCTGCTCTCCCGCGCGACCCAGGGCCAGTTCGCTCCGGGCTCGACCTGGAAGCCGATCATGACCGTCGGCGCCTTCAACAACGGCTTCTCGTCCGACTCCCGGCTCGACTGCTCGAGCGGCCTCCAGGTCGGCAACCGCTGGTTCAAGAACTACGAGTCGGCCTCCTACGGGACGATCGACTTCGCCCGGGCCCTGCAGATCTCCTGCGACACCTTCTTCTACCGGGTCGGGCTGGGCTTCTGGAACCGGTTCGGCTCCGACCCGAGCAACGTCAAGGCCAAGGACCCACTGGTCGCCGAGGCGAAGTCGTTCGGGTTCGGTGAAAGGACCGGCATCGACCTCCCGGGCGAGGCCAGCGGCCGGATCGCGGACCGGCAGTGGAAGCTCGACTACTGGAACGCGATGAAGGGCTACTACTGCAAGATCGACAAGCACAACACCGCGCACAAGCGCGACTTCCTGCACGTCTTCGCCCATGAGTTCTGCCTCGAGGGCAACCAGTACCGCGCCGGTGACGCGGTGAACTTCGCGATCGGCCAGGGCGACACCATGGTCACCCCGCTCCAGCTCGCCCGCGCCTACGCAGCCCTGGCGAACGGCGGCACCCTCTTCGCCCCGCGGGTCGCGAAGGCGATCGTCGACCCCGACGGCCGGCTCGTGCAGCGGATCAAGCCGGTGGTCCAGGGACACGTGAAGTCGCGCAAGAGCGCGATCCGGTACGTCGACACGGCGCTCCAGGGCACCCCGCGCACGGGGACGCTGGCCTGGAAGTTCGGCGGGTTCCCGCTCGACCAGGTGAAGGTCCGCGGGAAGACCGGCTCGGCCGAGGTGTACGGGAAGCAGAGCACGTCCTGGGTCGCGACGTACACGAAGGACTACGTGGTGGTGATGATGGTGACCCAGGCCGGCACCGGCTCCGGCACCTCGGGGCCGGCGGTCCGCAAGATCTGGGAGGCGCTGTACGGCATCGACGGCGAGCAGGTCGACCCCGCGCGCGCCGTCATCCCCGGGGTGAAGCCGCCGCACCGGCTGCCGACGTTCGCCGAGGACGGCTCGATCATGCCTCCGCTGACAGGAGGCTCGCGATGACCCTGGCGCCGAACGTCCGGCCCCGGCTGCAACCCGTCGTCCGCCCCAGCGTCGACTGGGTGCTGGTGTTCGTGACCGCCGTCGATCCTGGTGGTCGGCACGTTGGTGGTCTGGTCCTCGACAGCGGCGAACGACGCCCTGACCCACGGCCACGACACGGCGTACCTGAGACGTCACCTCGCCAACGTCGTGATCGGGCTCGCCCTCGCCGGCGCTGTGCTGGTGACGGACCACCGGTGGGTGCGCATCCTGGCCCCGCTGGTGTACGCCGGCTCCGTCGTCGGGCTCGCCCTCGTCCTCGTGATGGGGTCGACGATCAACGGGTCACGCTCGTGGCTGATCGTCGGGGGCATGTCGCTCCAGCCCGCCGAGTTCGCCAAGCTCGCGGTCGTCGTCGGGATGGCGCTGCTGCTGGCCGAGCGGCTCGAGGGCAGCGGGCGGCGCCACGTCGGGAACGTCGAGGTCGTGGGGATGCTCGCGATCGCGGGGGTCCCGGCCGTGCTGATCCTGCTCCAGCCGGACCTCGGCACCATGCTGGTGCTGTCGGCGACGGTGTTCGGCGTGCTCGCGGTCTCCGGTGCGCCGCGTCGCTGGCTCGTCACGGTGGTCAGCTTCGCGGTCGTCGGCGCCACGCTGGTGGTGTCGCTCGGCGTCCTCAAGGCCTACCAGGTCAACCGGTTCATGGCGTTCACCAACCCCGACCTCGATCCCCGCGGCGCCGGGTACAACACGACCCAGGCGCGGATCGCGATCGGCAACGGCGGCCTCTTCGGCCAGGGTCTCTTCCACGGCTCGCAGACCCGCTCCGGCTTCGTCCCCGAGCAGCACACCGACTTCGTCTTCACCGTCGTCGGCGAGGAGCTCGGCCTGGTCGGCGCCGGCGTGCTGATCGTGCTCTTCGCGGTGCTGCTGTGGCGTGCCCTGGTGATCGCGACCCGTGCCGAGGACATGTTCGGACGAGTGGCGGCCGCCGGCATCGCCTGCTGGCTGGGCTTCCAGACGTTCCAGAACATCGGGATGTGCCTGGGGATCATGCCGGTGACCGGCGTCCCCCTCCCGCTGGTGTCCTACGGCGGCTCCTCGATGTTCGCCTCGCTCGTCGCCGTCGGCCTGCTGCTGAACATCCAGCGCCGGTCGACCCAGGCGCCGAGCAGCCGGCTGCCGGCCGAGCGCGTGCTCGCCCGCTGATCTGGCAGCTGGTCTGGGCGGGCCATGGCGGGCTCGGCCCGCGAGTGCCAGCATCGGGTCATGTCCGGGCTCGAGAGAGGGCTGGTGCGAGATGGATCTGAACACGTTGTACGAACGAGCGGTCGCGGGATGGACCGAGCAGCTCGCTCATGTCGACGCCAGTCATTGGGGCCGTTCGACGCCGTGCAGTGACTGGACCGTGCGCGAGCTGGTCAACCACGTGGCCGGCGAGGACCTCTGGACGGTGCCGCTGGTGCAGGGCAGCACGATCGAGGAGGTCGGCGACCGGTTCGACGGCGACGTGCTCGGCGCTGACCCGGTGTCCGCGGCGCACGGTGCGGCGGACGAGGCGGTGGCGGCGGTCGCCGCGCGTCTCCCGACCGGTGGCACCGTGCTCCTCTCCTACGGCGAGGAGCAGCTCGACGAGTACGTGATGCAGCTCGTCGCCGACCACCTCGTGCACGGCTGGGACCTCGCCGTGAGCGTCGGCGCTCCCTCGCGCCTGGACCCTGAACTGGTCGCCGAGGTGGCCGGGTGGTTCGCCGAGCGTGAGGAGGTCTACCGCAGCGTGGGCGCGGTCGGCGCGCGCACCGGCACGCACGACGACCCGCAGGACGACCTGCTCGCCGGCTTCGGCCGCGACCCGGGCAGGCAACAGGGCTGAACGGCTGACCGCACTCAGGCGATTGCGTCGACCCCGCGGACGAGCACGGCGACGGGCCGACGCAGTGCGCGGTGGTCCGTCCGCAGGTCGCCGTCGACCAGCACGGTCGCACCGCCCGGGAGGAAGTCGGAGCCGTCGAACGCAGCGGGCGCCCGCAGTGCTCGCAGCGCGAGGTGCATGTCGCCCAGTGTCCCGCGTACCCTTGACCTTTGCCCCCACCGATCTCCTGGAGTGTCTTGTCGTGCCCGAGTCCCTGTTCGCCCGGCTCGAGCCGCACCTGCCGACGGTGCAGAAGCCGATCCAGTACGTCGGGGGCGAGCTGAACTCGGTGCAGAAGCCGTGGGGCGACGACGCGACCACGGTCCGCTGGGCGCTGATGTACCCCGACGCCTACGAGGTCGGCCTGCCCAATCAGGGTGTGCAGATCCTCTACGAGGTGCTCAACGAGCGCGACGACGTGCTCGCCGAGCGCACCTATGCGGTGTGGCCGGACCTCGAGGCGGTGATGCGTCGCGAGGGCATTGCGCAGTTCACCGTCGACAGCCACCGGCCGGTGCGCGCCTTCGACCTGCTCGGGCTGTCGTTCTCGACCGAGCTGGGCTACACGAACATGCTCACCGCGCTCGACCTGGCCGGCATCCCGCTGCACGCGGTCGAGCGCACCGGCGACGACCCCGTGGTCATCGCCGGTGGACACTCGGCGTTCAACCCCGAGCCGGTCGCCGACTTCCTCGACGCGGCCGTGCTCGGTGACGGCGAGGAGGTCGTGCTCGCGATCAGCGAGGTGGTGCGGGAGTGGAAGGCCGAGGGTCGCCCGGCGGGGGAGATGACGACACCCCGAGACGAGCTGCTCCGCCGGCTCGCGGTCAGCGGCGGCGTCTACGTCCCGAAGTTCTACGACGTCGGCCTATGCGGCGGACGGGTCGCTCGCGGGAGTGCGGCCGAACGTGCCCGGCGTACCGGCCCGGGTGCGCAAGCACACGCTGATGGACCTCGACTCCTGGCCCTACCCGCGCAGTCCGCTCGTGCCGCTCGCCGAGACCGTGCACGAGCGCTACTCCGTGGAGATCTTCCGCGGCTGCACGCGCGGCTGCCGGTTCTGCCAGGCCGGGATGATCACCCGGCCCGTGCGCGAGCGGTCGATCACCACGATCGGCGACATGGTCGAGAACGGCATCCGCAAGTCCGGCTTCGACGAGGTCGGGCTGCTGTCGCTGTCCAGCGCCGACCACACCGAGATCGCCGAGGTGGCCAAGGGCCTCGCGGACCGGTACGACGGCACCAACGTCTCGCTCTCGCTGCCGAGCACGCGCGTCGACGCCTTCAACATCACCCTGGCCAACGAGTTCTCCCGCAACGGCCGCCGCTCCGGGCTCACCTTCGCCCCGGAGGGAGGGTCGGAGCGGATGCGCAAGGTGATCAACAAGATGGTCACCGAGGAGGACCTGATCCGCACCGTCGCGGCGGCGTACTCCCACGGCTGGCGACAGGTGAAGCTCTACTTCATGTGCGGCCTCCCGACGGAGACCGACGACGACGTGCTCGCGATCGCCGACCTGGCGAAGAAGGTGATCGCCAAGGGTCGGGAGGTCTCGGGTCACAACGACATCCGGTGCACCGTGTCCATCGGCGGGTTCGTGCCGAAGCCGCACACTCCCTTCCAGTGGGCCGCCCAGCTCGACCACGAGACCACCGACGAACGCCTGCGCAAGCTGCGCGAGGTGGTCCGCGCGGACAAGCGCTTCGGCCGCGCGATCGGCTTCCGCTACCACGACGGCAAGCCCGGCATCGTCGAGGGACTCCTGTCGCGGGGCGACCGCCGGGTCGGCAGGGTCATCGAGGAGGTCTGGCGCGACGGCGCCCGCTTCGACGGCTGGAGCGAGCACTTCTCCTACGACCGCTGGATGGAAGCGGCCCTCCGCGGGCTCGACGGGACCGGCGTCGACGTCGACTGGTTCACCACTCGGGAGCGCGGGTACGCCGAGGTGCTGCCCTGGGACCACCTCGACTCAGGTCTCGACAAGGACTGGCTCTGGGAGGACTGGGAGGACGCCCTCGACCCCGACTCCGTCGACGTCGAGGACTGCCGCTGGACCCCGTGCTACGACTGCGGGGTCTGTCCGGAGATGGGCACCGACATCCAGATCGGCCCGACCGGACAGCAGCTGCTGCCGCTGAGCGTGGTGTGACCGGCGTCCAGATCAGGCGGGCCTCCGCCGCAGACGTCGATGCCCTCGCTGCGCTCCGCCGCGCATGGGTGGAGGAACAGGCAGACGGTGCGGTCGACGATCCCGGCTTCGAGACCGAGTTCGGACGCTGGTTCGATCGTGAGTGGGACCAGCGTGTGACCTGGCTGGCAGTGGCCGGCGACCGGGCTGTCGGCATGCTGAACCTGCTGGTCTTCACCCGGATGCCGCGACCGGGGCGACCCGTGAGTCGCTGGGGCTACCTCGCCAACTTCTTCGTGCTCGCCGCGCATCGCGGCACCGGGCTCGGCGCGCGTCTGCTGTCGACCTGCGTCGAGCACGCCGATGCCCACGACTTCGTCCGGATCGTGCTCAGCCCGAGCGAGCGCTCCCGCACGCTCTACCTGCGGGCCGGCTTCGGCGCCGCCGACTCACTCCTGGTGCGCGACCTGCCGCGCTGAGGCGAGCTGGGCTCGATCTCCGGGATCGGCTGCCCCGATGTCGGCGGGGCGCGGTTGGATGGGACGGTGCGCACGATCACCGACGACCAACGCCGCGCCCGGCTGGCCCAGCGCCACTGCCTGGCGACACCGGCCGGCACCGTGCACGAGGCGACCGCGGCGATGACCTGCCTGCACGCCACCGAGCCCGCGTCGGTGCACCTGGCAGCGTTCGCCCGCTGCGGGGCGAGCATCGATGAGGTCGACGAGGCCCTCTACCGCGACCGCTCCGTGGTGAAGCAGCTCGCGATGCGGCGCACGGTCTTCGCGTTCCCGCGCGACCTCCTGCCAGCGGTCTGGGGGAGTGCTGCGGCTCGGGTGGCAGCGCAGCAGCGCACCCAGCTCGCTCGTGACGTGGTCAAGGCCGGCATCACCGACGACGGTGCTGCGTGGGTCGAGCTCGCGACCTCCGACGTCCTCGGTCTGCTGCAGGAGCGCGGACCGATGACGACCCTGGAGCTGCGAGCAGAGCTCCCGGCCCTTGATGCGCGGCTGGTGATCGCCCCGGGCAAGAAGTACGGCGGCGAGTTCCCGGTCGCACCGCGGGTGCTGACCACCCTCGCGGCGTCGGGCGTGATCGTGCGAGGCGACAACGACGGCGGCTGGAAGACCTCCCGTCCGCGGTGGACGGTCACCACGGACTGGCTCGAGGTCGCGCCCGCCCTCGACGAGGCAGCCGGCTACGCCGCGCTGGTCGGGAGCTGGCTGCGCACGTTCGGGCCGGGCACCGAGGCCGACCTCGTGTGGTGGCTCGGCGCGACCAAGTCCGCCGTACGCCGGGCGCTCGGGGACCTCAATGCTGTCGAGGTGGGTCTCGACGACGGCTCCGGGTGGCTGCTGCCCGAGGACCTCGACGACGTCGAGACGCCGGAGCCGTGGGCGGCGCTCCTGCCCGCGCTCGACCCGACCACGATGGGCTGGAAGAGGCGTGGGTTCTACCTCGGCGACCACGCCGACCGCCTCTTCGACGCCAACGGCAACGGTGGTCCGACTGCCTGGTGGGACGGCCGGATCGTGGGCGGCTGGGCCCAGCACGACGACGGCACCGTGTTCGTCGTTCCGGCCGAGCCCCTCGAGGACGCGGCGGCCGGCGCGCTCGCGGTCCAGGCGGAGCGGCTGACCGGCTGGCTCGACGGCGAGGTGGTCAGGTCGATCTACCAGTCGCCGCTGGCGCGCAACGCCGCCGACAGCGGGTCCGGGACCTAGGAGTCCGCTTCTCGGGACCAAGGACCCTGACTTTCGGTCGCGACGCCGCGGGACCCTCGGTATCTGGACTGGGCACCATGTGGGGGGAGTCAGGGATGCGCCAGCGCACAGTTCTCGGCGCTTCAACCGATCTCGGCTTCGATCGCCTGACCCGGACACCCGGGTCGGGCCCGGCCGTCGGCGGAGAGGACGCGACCGCTCGAGGCAGACTGCTGTCGCAGCTGTACCTGCTGGCGGGCGGCGCGATCGCGGCCGGCTACGTCCTGATGCCCTCGAGCGGCCGCCCGTGGACCTTCGAGCTGGTCGGCCTCTCGGCCGCGGCGGCGATCGGCATCGGCGTCGTCCGGCACCGGCCGCGTCCGATGACGGCATGGTTGCTCTTCGTCGTCGCGCAGGCGTTGTTCACCGCGGGCGACTTCTGCTACTACGTCTTCGATCTGCCGTTCCCGTCGTTCGGCGACGCGTTCTACATCGCCTACTACCCGGTCCAGGCAGCGGGCCTGCTCCTGCTGATCCGGAGCCGTTCGCCGGGCAAGGACCGCGCAAGCCTGCTCGACGCGCTGATCCTCACCCTCGCGCTCGGTCTCCTGGCCTGGACCTACCTGATCTGGCCGTACACGGAGGATGCCGGGGCGAGCACGGCCGCGGGCCTCGTATCGATCGCCTACCCGTGCATGGACCTGCTTCTCCTGGCCGTCGCGGCTCGGCTGTTCATCGGCAGAGGCGCGCGCCCCCGTTCGTTCCACCTCCTCGCGGCGAGCATCGGCGCCCTCGTGCTCACCGACGTCACCTACGGGGCCATCGAGCTCGGTGGCAGCTACACGGTCGGCAGCTGGCTCGACATCGGCTGGATGAGCAGCTACGTCCTGTGGGGTGCCGCCGCCCTCGATCCGTCGATGCGTCAGTTGTCCGCTCGGGCGCCTGACACCGCGGCCTCGCTGAGTCGGCACCGGCTCGTGCTGCTGGCGGGTGCCACGTTGATCGCGCCCGTCGCCATCCTGGCCAACAGCATCTGGCCGATCGGGGGCTTCTCGGTCCCGATGACGGCCGCGGTCTCGGTGGTGCTCTTCGGCCTGGTCCTGGCCCGGATGGTCGGACTCGTGTCCAACCTGCGCACCGCCGTCGCCCGCCACCAACGGGCAGAGCGACGGGAGACGGTGCTCCGGCTCGCGGCCACTGCACTCACCGCCGGACCTGACCGTGACCTCATCCGTCGCGCGGCCCTGGACAGCGCTCGCGCCCTGGTGGAGGGTGCGGGTGACATCGAGATCGCGGTGGAGATCTCCGACGGGCTCGCGACGGCCGACGCCGTCAGGCTCGACTCACCCGATGCGGTCGCGGTGTCGCTGGCGACCCAGTCGGCGATCTACGGCCGGCTCGTGGTCTCGAGTGCGGCACCGGTGCCGGGCGACGTGCTCGACGGCTTGCGCACGCTCGCGGCCCAGGTCGCGCTCGCACTCGAGGGCGCTGCGCTCACCGACTACCTGAGCCGGCAACGCAGCGAGACCCGCGTCGGAGCGCTGGTCCGCAACTCCACCGACGTGATCATCGTGCTCGACGCCGGCCTGAACATCCAGTACGTCACACCGTCGGTGTCCCATGTCCTCGGGCACGACCCGGACGCCCTCATCGGAACGCCGTTGCCGTCGCTCGTCGACCCGTCCCAGCAGACGTCTCTGACCCGCTTCTATCTCGCCAACCGGTTCCGTGAGGGCGCTCGCGCCGAGTGGCGGATCCGGCGCGGCGACGGGGAGTTCACCGACGTCGAGGCCGTGAGCACCGACCTGCTGGAGAACCCGAGCGTCAACGGCATCGTGGTGACCGCCCGGGACATCACCGAGCGCAAGCAGCTCGAGCTCGGGCTCAAGCGCCAGGTCGGCGAGCTCGAGGAGCTCGACCGGATCAGGACCGACTTCGTGGCCACGGTCTCCCACGAGCTGCGCACACCGCTGACCAGCATCATCGGCGAGGTCGAGCTGCTGCACGAAGGCGAACGCGGCGATCTCACCGACTGCCAGAGCCACGGCGTCGGCGTCATCGAGCGGAACAGCCAGCGCCTCCTCACCCTGATCAACGACCTCCTGACCCTGAACCACATCGAGACCAGCGTGCTCAACCTGCACCGGACGCCGACGGCCGTCGCGAGCCTCGTGGACAGCGTGCTGAGCCAGGTCGAGGCGGCCGCGAACGCGAAGTCGGTGACGGTGACCCTGAACTGCGACCCGGGCACGGGCACGGTGGTCGTCGACTCCGAGCAGCTCGACCGGGCGCTGCTCAACCTCCTCACGAACGCGGTGAAGTTCACGCCTGCCGGCGGCGACGTCGCGCTCGAGGCCTGGCGTGAGGACGGCGATCTGGTGTTCCGGGTCTCCGACACCGGGCTCGGCATTCCCGAGGACGAGCAGGACCGACTCTTCACGCGCTTCTTCCGGTCCTCGATCGCGACCCACCTGGCAATCCAGGGCACCGGCCTCGGTCTGGTGATCGTCAAGCGGATCGTCGAGGAGCATGGCGGCACCATCTCGGTCCACTCCGTCCCGGACGTCGGTACGACGGTCACGGTCCGCATCCCGGCCGACGACGACACGCCCGAGGCGCGCGTGGGCGCAGCCTGACCCAGCCACGGCGAGGGGCGGCCGCGTCGACGCATAGGGTTCTGTCCGTGCGCAACCAGCCCGAGCAGCAGGCTCCACCGGTCCAGCGGCTCCGCATCCGCTATGCGAAGCGGGGCCGGTTGCGGTTCAGCAGCCACCGCGACTTCAGCCGGGCCTTCGAGCGCGCCGTCTTCCGCGCCCGGGTCCCGATGGCGTACTCCTCGGGGTTCAACCCGCACCCCCGGATCTCCTACGCAGGGGCGAGCCCGACCGGCGCCGCGAGCGAGGCCGAGTACCTCGAGATCGCCCTGGCCGACCGGGTGGACCCCGACGTCGTACGCCGCGAGCTCGACGCGTCGCTTCCCGACGGGCTCGACCTGCTCGAGGTCGTCGTCAGTGCCGGTGGTGCCCTCGCCGACCGGCTCGAGGCATCGCTGTGGGACATCACGCTCGCCGGTGTCGACGTCGACACGCTCACGAGAGCCGCCGAGCAGCTGTTCGCGGCAGCCGAGGCACCGGTCGAGCGGATGACGAAGAAAGGGCTCCGGCGCTTCGACGCCCGGGCCGCGATCGTGTCCCTCGAGGTGCGTTCGGGCGGCGAGTCGGCGAACGCCGGGGAAACGTGTGCGATACTGCAAGTGGTTTTGCGGCACGGAACGCCGTCCGTGAGACCCGACGACGTTCTCGCCGCGCTCCGTGAGATCACGGGGATCCAAACCGGCCCGGCTGCCCTCGCGCAGCGGTTGGCGCAAGGTCCTCTGGATCCACGTTCCGGCACGGTGGGGGATCCGTTGTCACCGGACCGCGACGAGGCCGGCTGAGATGTGGTGACAGCGCAATTCGGCCAATGGCTCTGCGACCGCGGTTGGTGACGGAGGGACTCTCCACTCGACGTACGCACACGGAGGGTGTCGTCGCCGACTGAAGGCTTTGGTCGCGGGGCTCGCGAGAATCCCGCGGCGCGACCCGCACGGTCGCCCGGCGATGCGCAGGGCCCGTGCACGAGGAGAGCACGTTGCTCGACGCTGACGACACCAGCAATTCTGAGCAATTCGACACCGGTCGACAGCGGTCCGCCGACTGCAGAGGTGACCGGCGAGGCCCCGGCGAAGAAGGCGGCCCGGAAGACCACCAAGAAGGCCCCGGCGAAGAAGGCCGCCAAGAAGGCCGCTGCCAAGAAGACCGGCAAGCGCGCCGAAGCCGCGCTCGATGCGCCCGAGCAGTCCACCGACGAGGGCGTGGCTGCGGCCGAGAGGCCCAGGAAGACTGCCAAGAAGGCGGCTGCCAAGGCCGCCGCCGCGCCGATGGTGCTCTTCCAGACCCCGGAGTCGGGCGCCGCGGACGACGCGGGTGACGGGAGCACGGCGGGCACGGCCAAGAAGTCTGCGAAGAAGACGGCCAGGAAGAGCGCCCAGAAATCCGCAGAGCAGGCCGCAGAGCAGGCCGCAGAGACCGCGGCCGAGGAGCCGGCCCAGAAGACGGCCCAGAAGACGGCGAAGAAGACGGCGAAGAAGACGTCGAAGACGTCGAAGAAGGCGACCAAGAAGGCAACGGCCGAGTCCGAGGGTGCTGAGACGTCGGCCGAGGTCGATGGCGACGGTGACAGCGGTGAGGGCGGTGCCCGCCGTCGCCGCCGGCGTGGTGGTCGACGTCGTCGCCGCGGCGCCGGTGAGGACGCCGAGGGCACCGACCAGACCGAGTCGAACGACGAGTCCGACGACGACTCCGGCGAGGGCAGCGACACCGGCGAGGGCGGCACCCGCCGCCGTCGCACCCGGGTGCGCAAGCCGCGCAGTCCCGAGGACGAGATCACCGGCGTCAGCGGGTCGACCCGGCTGGAGGCGAAGAAGCAGCGTCGCCGCGAGGGCCGTGAGGCCGGTCGCCGGCGGGCGCCGATCGTCAGCGAGGCCGAGTTCCTGGCGCGGCGCGAGGCGGTCGAGCGCGTCATGGTGATCCGCCAGCGCGGCGAGCTCACCCAGATCGCCGTGCTCGAGGACAAGGTGCTCGTCGAGCACTACGTCGCCCGCGAGTCGCAGACCTCACTGATCGGCAACATCTACCTCGGCAGGGTGCAGAACGTGCTGCCCTCGATGGAGGCGGCGTTCGTCGACATCGGCAAGGGCCGCAACGCGGTGCTGTACGCCGGTGAGGTGAACTGGTCCGCTCTCGGGCACAAGGACGGCCAGGCACGCAAGATCGAGTCGGTGCTCAGCTCGGGCCAGACGATCCTGGTACAGGTCACCAAGGACCCGGTCGGCCACAAGGGCGCCCGGTTGACCGGGCAGATCAGTCTGCCGGGCCGGTTCCTGGTCTACGTCCCCGACGGCAACACCAGCGGCATCTCCCGCAAGCTCCCCGACACCGAGCGCAACCGCCTCAAGTCGCTGCTGAAGGAGATCGTCCCGGACACAGCCGGGGTGATCGTTCGTACCGCGGCCGAGGGCGCGAGCGAGGACGAGCTGACCCGTGACGTCGAACGGCTCACCGTTCGCTGGAACGAGATCGAGAAGCGGGTCGCGGCCGGCAAGGGCCCTGAGCTGCTCTACGGCGAGCCGGACCTGACCCTGAAGGTGGTCCGGGACCTCTTCACCGAGGACTTCGTCAAGCTCGTCGTCGAGGGCGACGACGCGTGGAACCTGGTCGAGGACTACGTGGCGCACGTGGCGCCGGACCTCAAGGACCGGCTCGAGCGGTACGAGTCCCCGAACGGCAAGGACGCCTTCGCGGCGTACCGGGTCGACGAGCAGATCGCCAAGGGCCTCGACCGCAAGGTGTGGCTGCCCTCGGGTGGCTCGCTGGTCATCGACCGCACCGAGGCGATGACCGTCGTCGACGTCAACACCGGCAAGTTCACCGGCTCCGGCGGCAACCTCGAGGAGACCGTCACCAAGAACAACCTCGAGGCGGCCGAAGAGGTCGTGCGCCAGCTCCGGCTGCGCGACATCGGCGGCATCATCGTCATCGACTTCATCGACATGGTCCTCGAGTCCAACCGCGATCTGGTGCTGCGCCGACTGGTGGAGTGCCTGGGCCGTGACCGGACCCGCCACCAGGTCGCCGAGGTGACCTCGCTCGGGCTCGTGCAGATGACCCGCAAGCGGATCGGCACCGGCCTGCTCGAGGCGTTCGGCGAAGAGTGCGAGCACTGCAAGGGCCGCGGCGTGATCGTGCACGACCACCCGGTCGAGGCGGGTCGCGGATCCGGAGGCGACGAGGGGCGCAACCGGCGCGGTCGCGGCAGCCGAGCGCGGGGTCGGGGTGCTGCGGACAGCGCGCCCGAGCCGGTCAAGCCGTCGCCGATGGCGCTCGCCGGCACCAAGCCGCACCCGGCGACGGACGCCGAACCCGATCTCGAGCCGGATCTCGAGCCGGATCGCGAGCCAGATCTCGAGCCAGATCTCGGGCCGGACCTCGGGCCCGACGTCGAGGAGTCGACGGCCGAGGTGACCGAAACACCGTCGGACGGGGCCTCCCCGGAGCCGGCCGCCGAGCCCGAAGCCGAGCCCGAGGCGGCGGCCGCCACGGAGCCGGCCGAGGCAGCGCCGGCGCCTGTCGTGGTCACCAGCACCCGCAGACGCCGTGCGGGCCGCCCTGCGGGTCCTCCGGTCGCGGTGGCGGACGCTTCCGAGGCGCAGCCGGGCACCTCCGAGGCCGACGGGTCGTCGCCCTCGGGAGCCGACGACGAGCACGGGCCCTCCCTGCTGCACGTGCCGGTCAAGAAGAAGGGCTCGCGCAAGCGCTGAGGCGCCGGCCGGTGCGCCGGGTACGCCGTTTTGACCGCGCGCCCGGCCACCGCGTAAAGTTGACCCTCGGCGTGCTCGCGCATGCCGTTTCTGTGTGCACCGCCTCCCACCTCTTCACCGGGGCCGGCGTGTGCCGCGGAGCACCTGAGCTTCATCGACGAGGAGAGTGAACCGGCGTGTACGCGATCGTGCGCAGTGGCAGCAAGCAGCAGAAGGTTGCTGTCGGCGACGTCATCGAGATCGACAGGACCGACGAGGTCGCTGGCGCGTCCCTGACCCTGCCCGTGGTGATGGTCGTCGACGGCGAGAAGGTCACCGCGACCGGCCTCGACAAGGCTGCCGTGACCGTCGAGGTCCTCGGCGCCACCAAGGGCCCGAAGATCATCATCCAGAAGTACAAGAACAAGACCGGCTACAAGAAGCGCCAGGGTCACCGTCAGAAGTACACCCAGGTCAAGGTCACCGACATCAAGCTCTGAGGCTCACTTCGGCAGGCTCAGCACAAGCGACGCGGAACAAGGACTGAACTCATGGCACACAAGAAGGGCGCGGCGTCCACCAAGAACGGCCGCGACTCCAACTCCCAGCGCCTCGGCGTGAAGCGCTACGGCGGTCAGCTCGTCAACGCCGGCGAGATCATCGTCCGCCAGCGCGGCACGCACTTCCACCCCGGCAGCGGCGTCGGTCGCGGGGGCGACGACACGCTGTTCGCGCTGGTCGCGGGCAACGTCGAGTTCGGCACCCGGCGCGGTCGCCGGGTCGTGAACGTCGTCCCGGGGGAGTGACCGGGCGCTAGCACCACACCGACTCATGTTGGGCGTCCCTGATCTGCCAGGGGCGCCCTTCGTGTCTTCATCGAGCCCGCACCGGGTCTCGACAGGCTCAACCTCCAGAAGCTGAAAGGAGCACCCGATGGCGGTCCCGACCTTCGTCGACCGGGTGGTGCTCCACGTCGCGGCCGGCCGCGGTGGCAACGGTGTGGCGTCGGTCCATCGCGAGAAGTTCAAGCCGCTCGGCGGCCCCGACGGCGGCAACGGCGGCCCAGGTGGATCGGTGATCCTGCGCGTCGACGCCGACGTCACCACGCTGATCGACTACCACCACAACGCCCGGCGCAAGGCCGAACACGGTGGACATGGAGCCGGTGCCCACCGCAACGGGGCCCACGGCGAGGACATCGTGCTCCCGGTGCCTGACGGCACGGTGGTGACCGACGAGGACGGCGAGCTGATCGCCGACCTCGTCGGGGCCGGCACCGAGCTGGTGATCGCCGAGGGCGGCCGCGGGGGCCTGGGCAACGCGGCGCTCGCCTCGGCCAAGCGCAAGGCGCCCGGTTTCGCCCTGCTCGGCGAGCCGGGCGAGGAACGCACCATCCGTCTCGAGCTCAAGGTGGTCGCCGACGTGGGGCTGGTCGGCTTCCCGAGCGCCGGCAAGTCCAGCCTGATCGCGGCAATGAGCCGTGCACGCCCGAAGATCGCGGACTACCCGTTCACCACTCTCGTGCCCAACCTCGGCGTGGTGCAGGGCGGTGACGTCACGTTCACCGTCGCCGACGTACCCGGGCTCATCGAGGGAGCGAGTGAGGGCCGCGGCCTGGGCCACGACTTCCTCCGGCACATCGAACGCTGTGCGGCACTCGTGCACGTCGTCGACCTCGCCACCCTCGAACCCGGACGCAACCCCCTCGAGGACCTCGAGGTGATCGAGCGCGAGCTGGCCCGGTACGGCGGGCTCGAGGATCGTCCGCGCCTGGTGGCGCTGAACAAGGTCGACGTGCCCGACGGCCGCGACATGGCCGAGATCGTGCGCACCGAGATGATGGCGTTGGGCTGGCCGGTCTTCGCCGTCAGCGCAGCCAGTCACGAGGGGCTCAAGGAGCTCACCTTCGCGATGGCCGACGTCGTCGCCGGCGCGCGCCGGGAGCGGGTCGTGGAGAAGGCGGAGCGGATCGTCCTGCGCCCGAAGTCGCGCCACTCGCAGGGAGAGTTCACCGTCAAGGCGGTGCAGGTCCCCGAGGGTGGCGAGGGCTGGCGCGTGCGTGGCGAGAAGCCGGAGCGCTGGATCCGGCAGACCGACTTCAGCAACGACGAGGCCGTCGGCTTCCTCGCCGATCGGCTCAACAGGCTCGGGGTCGAGGCAAAGCTCCTGGAGCTCGGTGCCGTCGAGGGAGACCCGGTGCTGATCGGCGACGTCGAGAACGCCGTCGTCTTCGACTTCAAGCCCGGTCTCGACGCCGGTGCCGAGATGCTCGGCCGGCGCGGTGAGGATCAGCGCTTCACCGAGTCGCGGCCGGCCGCGGGCCGGCGCCGTGCGATCGACGAGGCGATGCCCGAGCGCGGCGAGCTCGAGACCCGCGCCGATGTCGCGCGCCGGCTCGACGAGGGAGGCCAGGACGGTCAGGGCGACGACGATGCCTAGGGCGGTCGTGCAGTCGGCGAAGCGGATCGTGGTGAAGGTCGGCTCGTCCTCGCTCACCACTGCCTCCGGTGGCATCGATCCCGATCGCGTCCGCGCCCTCGTCGACGCGCTCGCCGGCGCGGTGGAGGACGATGCGGAGATCGTCCTGGTGTCCTCCGGCGCGATCGCGGCCGGGCTGGCCCCGCTCGGGCTGAAGCGTCGACCTCGTGACCTGGCCCGGCAGCAGGCCGCCGCATCGGTGGGCCAGGGCCTTCTGGTCCATCGCTACACCGAGGAGTTCGCGGCCCATGGGCTGGTCACCGGTCAGATCCTGCTCACTCTCGACGACGTCACCCGCCGGGGCCACTACCGCAACGCGCAACGCACGTTCGTGGCGCTCCTCGGCATGGGCGTGGTGCCGATCGTCAACGAGAACGACACCGTGGCCACCACCGAGATCCGCTTCGGTGACAACGACCGGCTCGCCGCCCTGGTCGCACACCTCGTGCACGCCGATCTGCTGGTGCTGCTCTCCGACGTCGACGGCCTGTACGACGGACCGCCACCGAAGGACGGACACAGCACCGCCGGCAGCCGCCTGATCACCGATGTCCGTCGCGACGCGGACCTCGAGGGCGTCGCCGTCGGCAGGACCGGGTCGGCCGGGGTCGGCACCGGCGGGATGCGGACCAAGCTCGAGGCCGCCCGGATCGCGACCGCGGCGGGGATCCCGGTCGTGCTGACCGCGGCCGGACAGGTCGCCGCCGCGCTGGCCGGCGACCCGGTGGGCACGCTGTTCCACTCGACCGGTCGCCGCCGTCCCACCCGGCTGCTCTGGCTGGCGCACGCGACAGCGGGCAAGGGCACGATCCGGCTCGACGCCGGCGCCGTGCGCGCGGTCGTCGAGCGCCGGGCCTCGCTGCTCCCCGCCGGCATCACCGGGGTCACGGGGGCGTTCGTCGCAGGTGACCCGGTCGACCTGCTGGACCCCGACGGCCGTGCGGTTGCCAGGGGCCTGGTCAACTACGACGCCGCGGAGCTGCCGACCCTGCTCGGCAGGTCGACCCGCGAGCTCGCGCGGGACCTGGGCGCGTCGTACGAGCGTGAGGTGGTCCATCGCGACGACCTCACGCTGCTCGACTGAGCGGCCACCTCCGCGGCTCGCTCGACGCCACCGAAACCCTGTGCTGCAACGCCGAGTTACCGAATTCCACTCCACGGGGCGCTGATCCTGCAGCAGACTGGACCTGTCGGGGGTCGACGGCTAGGAGGGCGTGTGGTGGACCCTACGGGGCGTCTGTGGCACGTGACGGTCACCGTGGCCGGCGAGCCGGTCGAGCCGCTGCTCGTCCGGTCCGCGCTTGCCCGGCTGAGCGAACAGCGCCCGTTCATCGACTCGGTGGCCTTCACCGGGGACAGTGCCGAGCTCCAGTTCTGGGACGAGGGCGACTCGATGATGGACGTCGCCTCGCTGGCGCTTCGACTGTGGACCGAGCATCGCGAGTCGGCGGGTCTGCCGCTGTGGGAGGTCGTCGGACTCGAGGTCGTCGAGAAGTCGGTCCGCGACCGCCGTGGCGGCGGTCGGCCGGTCGGCTTCCACTCGCCGACATCGGTCCCCTTCAGGCTCTGAGCCGCGACCCTGCG
This sequence comes from uncultured Actinomycetota bacterium, assembly GCA_963805425.1. Lineage (GTDB taxonomy): Bacteria > Actinomycetota > Actinomycetes > Propionibacteriales > Nocardioidaceae > Marmoricola. The sequence goes on from CAWDUF010000003.1 coordinate 161,705, forward strand.
AGGAACGAGCAGGGCCGCGACGCGAAGAGGTTGAGCGAGCCCGCGGATGAGCTCGCGAATCCGCTGCGGCGGGTCGAAACCCAAGTCCGTGACGCCGCTGCGCTCCGGATAGGCTCAGCCCCATGCCCGATCCGATCGCCCAGGTGGCTACGCGCGCCCGCGACGCCGCCGTCGTCCTCGCGCTGGCGACCCGGTCGGCCAAGGACGCAGCGCTCGAGGCGATGGCGCAGGCGCTGCTCGAGCACACCGACCGCATCGTCGCGGCGAACGCCGAGGACGTCAGAGCGGCCGAAGAGGCCGGCACGAGCCCGCACCTGATCGACCGGCTCCGGCTGGACAGCAGCCGGGTCGCGGCGATGGCCCAGGGTCTGCGCGAGGTCGCCGGTCTTCCCGACCCGGTGGGCGAGGTCCTCCGCGGGTCGACCCTCGCCAACGGGCTCGAGCTGCGCCAGGTGCGGGTGCCGTTCGGCGTCGTCGGGGTCATCTACGAAGCCCGTCCGAACGTCACCGCGGACGCCGCGGGGATCTGCCTCAAGAGCGGCAACGCGGTGCTGCTCCGTGGCTCGTCGAGCGCCCTGCGCTCCAACACGGCGGTGGTCGAGGTGCTCCGTGACGCGCTCGCCGGCGCTGGTCTCCCGCCGGACTGCGTCGCGCTGGTGCCCGGGGAGGGCCACGGCCCTGTCAAGGAGCTGATGCGCGCCCGGGGGCTGGTCGACGTCCTGATCCCGCGGGGTGGAGCCGGCCTGATCCGCTCGGTCGTCGAGGAGTCGACGGTGCCGGTCATCGAGACAGGTGTCGGCAACTGCCACGTGTACGTCGACGCGGCGGCCGACCTCGACATGGCGCTCGGGATCGTCGTGAACTCCAAGACCCAGCGCACCTCGGTGTGCAACGCGGCCGAGTCGCTGCTGGTGCACCAGGAGGTGGCCGAGCAGTTCGTGCCGACCGTCGTACGAGCGTTGCAGGAAGCCGGCGTGACCATCCACGGTGACGACGCCTTCGCGGCGTACGACGGGGTGGTGCCGGCGACCGACGAGGACTGGGGCACCGAGTACCTCGCCCTGGAGATCTCGGCAGCGGTCGTGCCCGACCTCGACGCCGCGATCGCGCACATCCGCCGGCACTCCTCGGGCCACACCGAGGCAATCGTCACCGGTTCGCAGTCCGCGGCGCGCCGGTTCACGGCCGAGGTCGACTCCGCGGCGGTGATGGTCAACGCGTCGACGCGCTTCACCGACGGCGGAGAGTTCGGCTTCGGGGCCGAGATCGGGATCTCCACCCAGAAGCTGCACGCGCGTGGCCCCCTGGGCCTCCCGGAGATGACCTCGAGCAAGTACGTCGTGACCGGTGACGGGCACGTCCGTTGAGCTATCGCGACGCCGACGGGGTCGATCCCGCAACCCTCGACATCTGGGCCGACCCCGCCAAGGAGCGCTTCGCGACCCCGGCGACGATCATCACGTTCATCCGCACGATCGCCGCGGTGACGGTCATGGGCTTCGCGATGCACGCCGACCGCACCGGCGGGTTCTGGAGCCCGGCGCTCAAGCTGCTGGTCGTGGGCCTGGTCGTCTACTGGGCCGGTGACTCCCTCGACGGCCAGGTGGCCCGGCGGATGCACCACGAGACCCGCATCGGCGCCGTGCTGGACATCATGAGCGACCGCTTCTGCGCGGCGGCCTTCTACCTGGGCCTGGCGTGGCTGCACCCCGAGTTCACGATCCCGGTGCTGATCTACCTGGCCGAGTTCATGGTGATCGACTGCTTCTTGTCGATCGCGTTCCTCGCGTGGCGGATCCGCAGCCCCAACTACTTCTACGTGGTCGACCGCACCGTCTACCGCCTGAACTGGACGCATCCCGCCAAGGCGGTCAACTCGGCCCTGTTCGCGGTGTTCCTGCTGGTCACCCACCTCGCGTGGGTCGGGGCCGTGGTCGCGAGCGCGCTGCTGGTCTTCAAGGTCGCGTCGCTGGTCCGGCTGGCCCGGATCGGGCTGCCGATCCCGGCGGCGACCGGGTCTCCGCGGTCCGGGCAGGACGCTCCCGCGTGAAGCTGATCGTCGGGACGTTCCTGTTCTCGATCGCGTCGGCACTGATCCCGATCCTCAACGTGGAGGCCTACCTCGCCGCCGTCGCGCTCAAGGCGCACAACCTGTCCGACTGGCAGCTCGCCGCGGTCGGTGGCGCCGGGCAGGGCGTCGGCAAGATCCTCTGGTACCTCGCCGGGACCCAGTCTCTGCGGATCCGCTGGATCCGGCAGAAGATGGCGACCGAGAAGTGGCAGCTGTCCTATGCAAGGTGGCACGAGCGCATCGTGGGCCGGCCGGTCCTGGCCGGTGCGATCTCCTTCACCTCCGCGGTGACCGGGTTTCCGCCGCTGGCGGTGATCGCCGTGCTGGCCGGCACGTTGCGGATGAACTTCCCGATCTTCATCGTCACCGTCGTCGCGGGGCGCACGATCCGGTTCTGGCTCGTGCTCGCCGGGGTCGGGTTGCTGTTCGGACACTGAGCGACCAGGACTGGGGCTCGTCCGTCGTGCCGGTGGTGCGCCCGGTAGGGTACCGGCCATGAACATCCTGCTCGCGTCGCTGAGCTCCGGCGGCACCGACATCGCCGCGTCCGGCACGTTCTGGGCGCCGTACTACATCGGCGGCGGCATCCTGCTGGTCCTGCTGGCGTTCATGGCGGCCCTGCTGGCCTTCGGCCGGGGACGCGAGCACTCCTGAGCACCGAGCCTGTGCACACCGCGCCGGGCAGCGGCTCCCGTCGCCGGGTCGGTGTCATGGGTGGCACGTTCGACCCGGTCCACCACGGTCACCTGGTGGCCGCCAGCGAGGTGCAGTCCTGGTTCGACCTCGACGAGGTCGTGTTCGTCCCGACCGGTGAGCCCTGGCAGAAGTCCGCTCGTGAAGTCACCTCGGCGGAGCACCGGTACCTGATGACCGTGATCGCGACCGCGTCGAACCCGCGGTTCACGGTCTCGCGCGTCGACATCGACCGCGGCGGCCCGACGTACACGACGGACACGCTGCGCGACCTGACCGCTGCGATGCCTGACACCGACCTGTTCTTCATCACCGGCGCCGACGCGCTGACCGAGATCTTCACCTGGCGCGACGCCGCGGAGCTGTGGGAGCTGGCGCACTTCGTCGGCTGCACCCGACCCGGCTACGAGATGGACACCACGAGCCTCGACGGCATCCCCCCGGAGCGGTTGACGATCCTGGAGATTCCAGCACTGGCGATCTCGTCGACCGACTGCCGCCACCGCACGGCCGCGGACCAGCCGGTGTGGTACCTCGTGCCCGACGGGGTAGTGCAGTACATCGCCAAGCACCGCCTCTACCAAGGGACTCCTGCATGACCGCGACTCCGCGCGCCCTCGAGCTGGTCCGGGAGGCCGCGCTCGCGGCCGAGGACAAGCTCGCCACCGACATCATCGCGTTCGACGTCTCCGACCAGCTGGTGATCACCGACGCGTTCCTGCTCTGCTCCGCGGCCAACGACCGCCAGGTCAAGTCGGTCGTCGACGAGATCGAGGACCGCTTGCGCGCCCTCGGCGCCAAGCCCGTACGCCGCGAGGGCGAGCGGGACGGACGCTGGGTGCTGCTGGACTATGCAGAGATCGTCGTCCACGTGCAGCACACCGAGGAGCGCGCGTTCTACGCCCTCGAGCGGCTCTGGCGCGACTGCCCCGTGATCACATTGCCGGTCAACGTTCGTGCCGGTGCGGCCGACGCCTCGCCTCCGGTGGTCGAGCACAGCCGAGACCAGTGACCCGGCTCGTCCTGGTGCGGCACGGCCAGACCGCCTGGAACCTCGAGGGCCGCGCCCAGGGCCACCGCGACATCGGCCTCGACGACACCGGCCGCGCCCAGGCGGAGGTCCTTGCTCCATACATCGCGGCGATGGCTCCGACCGCGCTCTGGAGCAGCGACCTCACCCGGGCGCGTGAGACCGCTGCGTACCTCGCGACGGCGACCGGCCTCGAGGTCCGGTATGACGCACGCCTGCGGGAGTTCGACGCCGGCGCCCGGTCCGGCCTGACACTCGAGGAGTTCGCCGAGCAGTTCCCCGACGCCTACGACTCCTGGCGCTCCGGTCACATCACCGGCCACGTGCCGGGCGCCGAGACGACCGCCGACGTGGTGGCGCGGATGGTGCCCGCCCTGCGCGAGGTCTGGGCCGGTACTGCGGCGGGGGAGACCACCGTGCTGGTCGCCCACGGTGCCTGCCTGAAGGTGTCGCTGCTGGCGTTCCTCGGCTGGCCCGACGAGGTGCTGGAGACGCTGCGCGGACTCGACAACTGCGGCTGGGCGGTGCTCGAGGCGGACGCCCACGGACGCGGCATCCGGCTCGCGTCGTACAACGAGACCGCACACCCAGCGGTGCACGGTCCCGATTTCGCATCGGACGCCCCGGTTGGCTAAGATTCCGCGAGTTGCCCGCGGGAGACCAGGGCGGCAGCGGGGCTGTGGCGCAGTTGGTAGCGCACTTGCATGGCATGCAAGGGGTCAGGGGTTCGAATCCCCTCAGCTCCACCGAATTCGATTGTCTGAGGGCCGCCTTTCGGGGCGGCTTTCGTGGGTTCTGGGCGCAGTTGGTAGCGGCTGTGCCGTCTCGGGCATGGCGTGGAAGGGGTCAGGGGTTCGAATCGCCTCAGCTCCACCGAATTCGATTGTCTGAGGGCCGCGTTTCGGGGCGGCTTTCGTGGGTTCTGGGCGCAGTTGGTAGCGGCTGTGCCGTCTCGGGCATGGCGTGGAAGGGGTCAGGGGTTCGAATCGCCTCAGCTCCACCGAATTCGATTGTCTGAGGGCCGCGTTTCGGGGCGGCTTTCGTGGGTTCTGGCCAGCGCTCGAGGAGCAGTTCAGTGCAGATCCACTGAATCGGTGGCCGCCCGTGCGTAGCGATCGGCCGGCACCTGCGGGCGTCCGAGAAGCTCGGCCGGCTCTTCCCCGGCGAAGCTCGCGGCCCGGTTCACACCAGCCGCTGCTCGAAGGCGAACGCAGCCGCCGCGGTCCGCGAGGAGACTTCGAGCTTGGTGAAGATGTTGCTCAGATGTCGGGCAACGGTCTTCTCGCTCAGCACCAGGGTCTCGGCGATCTGCGGGTTCGTCCGGCCCGCCGCGACGAGCCGCAGGACCTCGATCTCGCGCTCCGTGAGACCGCCGGGAGTCGCCGGGGTGAGCAGCTGGGACGTCTCGCGGGCAGCCGGGGCGGCACCGAGGTCCTCGAAGGTGCGCAGGGCAGCGGCGAGCTGCGCGACAGCGGACTCCTCGTCGGCCAGGTTGCGCAGCGCTCGTCCCAGCTGGAGACCACAGCGTGCCGCTTCGTACGGCGCAGCGAGGTCGTGCCACGTTGCCTGGGCGTTCCTCAGCCGGGGCACTGCGTCTGCGGCTCTGTCCTGGGCGAGCAGGCTGCAACCTGCCGCGTAGTGCGCCATCGCGTCGAGGACCCTGCAACCGAACGACGCGGCGACCGAGGCCAGCTCGTCGGCCGCCCTGACTGCCTCGTCGACCTGCCCCGTGCCGAGAAGCACCTCCACCGCCGCTGGCAGGAGCTTCGACCGGTGGACGGGGTCCTGCACCTCGTCGAGAAGCCGCCGGACCGCGGCCAGCGCTGCCGGACGCTGCCCCCGCGCTAGCCAGAGCAGGGCCTGGCCCGGCTGCGGCTCGTAGCCGTGACCCAGCGCGCGTTCGTACGCCGCCTCGGCGGCCGCGTGCTCACCGCGGATCCGATGCACGTCGCCGGCCTCGCCGTGCGCCAGGCCGGCGGGCGCCTCGAAGCCCGACGCGAGATACCGCTCGACGGCGCGCTCGAACTCTTCGAGCGCGGCGGGGAACGCGCCACTGAACCGCAGGATCTGCCCGCGGTGCACCGAGCACTGGCCGGTGAACGGCACCAGGCCCGGCTGGCTTTCGATCCAGTCGGTGAGCGCGCGCGTCCACTCGGCGACGCGACCGTAGTCGGAAACTTCCTGGCAGGCCTCGATGAGCGAGCAGTACAGCTCACCGGCGAAGATCGGGTGGATCTGGCCCGTGGCGATCTCGACCATGGTCTCGTCGAGCCGGGCCAGACCCTCCGGGACGCGGCCCAGGTGGAGCAGGACCCTGCCCTCGGCGTTCAGGCCCTGGGCCACCAGGTCCGCGTCGTGGAAGCGGCGTCCGTACTCGGTGATCCGCTCGGCGACCTCGAGTGCCTCGTCGTTCTCCGAGGCGAGGACGTGCCGGAACAACTCGTGGATGAGCAGGTAACCGCGTTCGACGGGGTCACCTCCGACCGTCTCCAGCAGCCGGCTGCATCGTGCGGCCCAGCCGTTGCAGACGGCCTGATCGCCACCCGAGAAGGCCACCCAGGACACCCAGAAGCCGTGGCGCACGGCGCCCGGCACGTCATCGGCGTCGAGGCAGACCTGTGAGGCGCGCTGCAGTGCCCGAAGGCAGTCCTGGCGCCTGCCCAGCAGGTAGGCGGCAGTGGCCAGGCGCGCGGTGTCGTCGGGGTCCAGAGAGACGTCGAGGTCGACCAGGGTCTCGTACGCCGCCGCCCACTCGCGGCGTTCGTAGGCATCCCGAGCCCTGGCCAGATCCTCGACAACACCCATCGCACGCACCCACCTTCACCCGGAGGATAACGAGCAGACGCCCCGGCCGTCGCTCGTCACCTCAGGCCGCCGGCGCGGCCGCGCGACCGGTCCGCTTCCTCGAGGAGCGCTCCAGCACCTTTCGGGCGACGTACTCGGAGTCCCGGCCGATGCCGGCGAAGATCATCGAGCTGAAGCCGAACTGGAAGCTCAGTCCGCAGAAGAACAGGCCGGGGGCGTTCTGCACGACTCCGCGGTACTCGACCGGCCAACCACGCTCGTCGAGGACCGGCAGCTTGATCCAGTCGAAGGCCTGGGCGAACCCGGTGCACCAGACCACGTTCCGCGCCTCGACCACCGTCCCGTCGGCAAGCACGGGCAGGCCGTTCTCCACGCCGGTCACCCGAGCCGTGGTGCGGTGGACACCTCGCTCCGCGAGGTCCGCGGCCTTGACCCTGAGAGCCGGGCCTCCGTGGAACCGGACCTCGTCCATCTCCTTGCGACCCATCGGGGTCCGTCGGGTGAGCACGTGCCGGAACACGAACACGACGAACGGCAGCATGACCTTTGCCCTCCGGCTGCCCAGGCGCACCGGGATGTTGCCGCAGTCGCGTCCGCTCAGCACGGTCTCATGGGTGAGGGCGACCTCGTAGGCGATGTCCATGCCCGAGTGTGAGGCGCCGACCACGAGGACCGGGCCTTCCTGCAGCTGGGCTGGGTCGCCGGTACTGGCTGGAGTGCAGCTGCCGGATGGACTCGTCGATCTCGCCGGCGAAGTCGGGCACGGACGGCGCCCGCCCGAACGACCCGGTTGCCACGACCACGTTGTCGCAGGTCAGCGACTCGCCGCCGAGGTCCACGACGTAGCCGCCACCCGGAAGCGGCTCGAGCGACTCGACCCGGGTCTGCATCCGGACCGGCAGCTCGAACGTCCGCGCGTAGGTCTCCAGGAAGTCGGCGACCTCGTCCTTCTGCGGGTAGGTCCCACGGGTCCTTGGGGAATCGCATCCCCGGCAGGCCGTCGTACTTGGCGGGCGTGTAGAGACGCAGGGTGTCCCACTGGTGCCTCCAGTTGTCGCCGACGCGCTCGCCTGCGTCGAGGACGAGGCACTCGTGTCCGCGTCTGGTGAGGTGGTACGCCGTCGAGAGGCCGGCCTGCCCGGCCCCGACGATGACGGTCTCGACGTGACCGCGGGTCCCGAAGGGGGTGGTGCTGGTGTCCATCGCGTGCTCCTGTTCGTGTGGGGGAGTCGCGATCACGCTAGGAATGCGAAGGCCCGCGCCGCGTCGGGCGATCCACCCAACTCGTCGCTGTCGGCATGGGCAGGATCATGTAGTGGCCGTGCGGCCGGCGGATCGAGGCGACGGCCCCGGGCCACGCCGAGGGGTAGAACGCGTTCTACCCTGTCTTCCATGCGGTTCGCGATCAGCCTGGCCTTCCAGCCCGTCGGCGAGCTCGTTGCGCTCGCCCGCGAGGCCGACGCGTGCGGGTACGACGCGCTCGCGATCCCCGACCACGTGGTCGAGCTGGAGGAGCTGGACACGCCGTACCCCTACACCGCCGACGGGCAGCGACGCTGGGACCACGCGGCCGACTGGCCCGACCCGTGGGTGCTCACCGCGGCGCTGGCGCAGGTGACCGAGCGGATCCGGTTCTTCACCTCGGTCTACGTCGTGGCCCTGCGCAGCCCGTACCAGGTCGCGAAGTCGGTCGGCACCGCCGCCGTGCTCAGCGGCAACCGGGTGGCGCTCGGGGTCGGCGTCGGCTGGTGCCGCGAGGAGTTCGCGCTGATGGAGCAGGACTTCACGACCCGCGGTCGACGTACCGACGAGGCGCTGGCGCTGATGGAGCGGCTCTGGGCTCCAGGCTGGACCGAGTCGGAGGGCACGCACTACCCGACGCCGCGCCTCACGATGGAGCCGACGCCGACCGAGCGGGTGCCGGTCTACGTCGGCGGCCTGTCCGAGGTCGCGTTCGCCCGCGCCGCACGCCATGACGGCTGGATCGGCGACCTTTACACCGTCGAGGAGGCCGGACGGCACGCGCGCCGTCTCGCCGAGATCCGCGACGAGATCGGTGCGACCGGCGACTTCCGGGTGATCACCGCGCTCACCGACGCGTTCGTGCCCGAGCAGTTCGCCGCCGCCGGGGAGGCCGGGGTCACCGACGTGTGGACGATGCCGTGGGCGTACTACCACGGCCTCGACGCGACCCTCGAGCAGAAGCTCGACGGGATCCGGCGGTTCGCCAAGGACGTGCTCGTCCCGCTCGGTGCCTCAGCCCTTACCGATCGGTGACGGCGGGCCCGGAGGTTGGAGACGGTGGGGGTGCGCCTGACAGAGTTGCCCCGTGAGCACAGCGGACGTGGCAGTCATCGGCGGCAGCGGCTTCTACTCGTTCCTCGAGGATCCGGAGACCCGGGTCGTCGAGACGCCCTACGGGGCCCCGTCGGCCCCCGTCACCATCGGAGAGGTGTCCGGGCGGCGGGTGGCGTTCCTGCCGCGCCACGGTGAGGGACACGCGTTCCCGCCCCACCTGATCAACTACCGCGCCAACCTCTGGGCGCTGCGATCGCTGGGCGTCCGCCAGGTCCTGGCTCCGTGTGCGGTCGGCGGCCTGCGCCCCGACGTGGCGCCGGGTGACGTCGTCGTGCCCGACCAGCTCGTCGACCGCACCAGCGGCCGGATCCAGAGCTACGTCGAGTCGGGGGCCGTGCACGTCCCGTTCGCCGACCCGTACTGCGCCCGGCTGGCCGGGTCGCTCGGCGGGCCCTCGCCGGCGTGCGCATCGGCGGCGACGATGGTGGTGATCGAGGGCCCGCGGTTCTCGACCCGTGCGGAGTCGCAGCACTACGCAGCCCAGGGCTGGTCGCTGATCAACATGACCGGCCACCCCGAGGCCGTGCTCGCCCGGGAGCTGCGGATGTGCTTCGCCACCCTCGCGCTGGTGACCGACATGGACGCCGGGGTCGAGACCGGCGAGGGCGTCGGCCAGGAGGAGGTGTTCGCGATGTTCGCTCGCAACATCGATCGGCTCAAGAGCCTCCTGGCGCAAGGCGATCGCGGACCTGCCCGACCCGGACGGCTGCACCGTGCGCACCTGGGCCGAGGGTCTCGAGCTCGACCTACGACATTCCCGACCGGGTCCGCCCGATGAGGGTCGCTGGTCACCGGTTCGGCCGGGTTCATCGGCGCCGCGGTCGTGCCGAGCAGCTCGAGCGCGGCGGGGGACGAGGTGGTCCGCGTCGACCTGATGCTGCGCCAGGCGCACGGCGCCGCGGTCTCCGCCCGCGGGCACCCACCACCTCGACGTCCGCGACGCCGAGGCGTGGAGCCGACCTGCTCGACGGCGTCGACGTGGTCTGCCACCAGGCGGCGCTGGTCGGTGCGGGCGTCCGCGTCGCCGACCTCCCGCGTACGCCGCGCACAACGACCTCGCCAGCGCCGCACTGCTCGCGGCGATGCACGACGCGGGGTCGACCGGCTGGTGCTGGCCTCCTCGATGGTCGTCTACGGCGAGGGCCGCTACGCCTGCGCCGACGCACGGTGCCGCAGGCTCCCGGCGCCGCGTCGGCTCGATGACCTCGACGCCGGACGGTTCGACAACCCGTGCCCGGTCTGCGCCGGGCCGCTGGACTGGGTGCTGGTCGACGAGGACGCCCGGCTCGACCCGCGCAGCGGCTACGCGGCCAGCAAGGTCGCCCAGGAGCACTACGCGTCGCGCCTGGGCGCGGCAGGCGGCGGTGGCGTCGATCGCGCTGCGCTACCACAACGTCTACGGCCCGGGCATGCCGCGGGACACGCCGTACTCCGGGGTGGCGGCGATGTTCCGCTCCTCTCTGGAGCGTGGGGAGGCGCCGCAGGTGTTCGAGGACGGCGGCAGATGCGCGACTTCGTGCACGTCGACGACGTCGCCCGGGCCAACGTGCTGGCGCTCCGGGCCGTCGCGGGACGCGACGGCTCTGCCGCCTACAACGTGTGCTCGGGACGACCGATCGCGATCGGAGAGGTCGCCGCCCTGATCGCCGAGGGTGCCCGTCGACCGCGCGAGCCGAGGGTCACCGGGGCTTCCGGGCGGGCGACGTCCGGCACGTGGTGGCCTCGCCCGCTGCGGGCAGCGCGGCCGAGCTGGGGTTCGACGCCGCCGTGACGCCCGAGAAGGGTCTTCCGGACTTCGCGACCGCACCCCTGCGCTGCCTAGCCCTGGGGCGTCACCAGCCCGGTCGAGAGAAGGTGCTGGGCCACCAGTGCCGACGACCAGCTGGACCACCAGGCCGCGGCGCCGCCACCGCTCGGGCAGCAGCGCCGCGCTCACCAGGAGCCAGGGCACGAACGGGAGCCAGATCCGCTCGACCTCGGCCCGGCTCATCTGGGACGCGTCGGCGAGCGAGGACCATCGCGACGGCCGCGCCCGACAGCCAGACGACGACCCGCACGCTTGCGTCCTGGGTGGCCTCCCGGGCACGGACCACGAGCTGGGCGAGGCCGGCGCCGACCAGCGGACCGGCGCTGACCGCGAGAGCCGCGAGGTTGCCCCAGATCCAGTACGCCGCGGGCCGCCGGGACGCCACGCCGTCCCAGTAGCGCTCGTGCAGTGCCGGCAGCGCGTCCCACCAGGAGAACCCGAACGCGGCAAAGGCGAGCACCACCGCCAGAGCCGCAGCCGCGGCCGGCACCAGCGGTCTCCACGACCGGGCGACCACCAGCACGGCGAGCGCGAGCAGGGCGAGCAGCGGCAGGCCGTAGGACAGCATCACCGCGTAGCCGAGGAGCAGCCCGGCGGCGACCGACCAGGCGAGCGAGGAGCGGAAGCGCGCGGTCGCGGGTCGGCACGCGGCGAGCGCGAGAGCCGCGATGCCCCAGGCCGCGACGGCCGCGAACATGCCGTCCGCCGAGACGCACTGCCAGATCGCCGCCGGTCCGAGGACGAGGAACGGGGCTGCCCGGCGGGCCAGCGGCTCGGCGCCGAGCACGCGCATCGTGACCAGCACCGCCACCGCGGTGCCGGCCGCGAAGAGCGTCACGACCAGTCCGGCGGCGAGCCCGCTGCCGAGACCGAGGCGCACGAGCACGACGAAGAAGAGCAGCGCGCCGGGCGGGTGGCCGGCGACGTGCACCGGCCAGTTCGAGGGCTGCGCGTCGTACGGGATCCGGTCGACGAAGGTCTCCAGCGTGTGCGGCAGATCGGTGGTCGCGCGTGCGGTCCGCAGGTACTCGTAGTCCGTGCCCAGGATGTGGCCGACGCCGTCGCGGCCGTCGACCAGGGCGAGGGCGAGCATCCAGGCGAGCCCGGCCAGGTACGCCGCCAGCAGCAGCCTGCTCCACGGCAGCCGTTCGGCGAGGTCGACTGCACGCCGGGCCGCGAGCACCGCGACGAGGACCGCCGGGATCGTGCCCGGCCCGACGCGCGGGGCCCAGTCGGCGTGCAGCGGCGGGAAGTGTCGCACGTGCACGTTCCAGTCGAGGACGGCCGGGACCGCGATCGCGAGTGCCACGAGCAGCACCGTCACCGTGAGGCCCGTCCAGGCGGCTCGGTCGGCACGACGCACGGCAGGCCCGGGGTGAGGCATGGGACTCACCCTAGGTTCGCGAGTGCCCGAGGCTCGGGTCCGGCGCCACGACGTCATGCATCCGTAAGGGATTCCCGGCCCGTCGGTGCCGGTCGCTTCCTACCGTGAAGGCATGCCTGCCTGCACCCTGATCCTGCCTTGTCGCGACGAGGCCGCTGCGCTGCGTCGACCTGCTGCCGAAGGTGCCCGACGAGTTCGAGGTGGTCGTCGTCGACAACGGGTCGACCGATGCGACCGCGCAGGTGGCGCGACATCACGGCGCGCGCGTCGTGCACGAGCCGCAGCCGGGCTACGGAGCTGCGGTGCACGCCGGCCTGCTCGCCGCCGACCGCGAGTACGTCGCGGTGATGGACGGCGACGGGTCGCTCGACCCGGCCGATCTGCTGCCCTTGCTGGACGACGTGGCCGCCGGCCGGGCGACGATGGCGGTCGGAAGGCGCCGCCCGGTCGAGCGGGGGGTGTGGCCGTGGCACGCCAGGCTGGGCAACCGACTGGTGCTGGCGTGGCTGCGTCGGCGGCTCGGGGTCGAGGTCCACGACATCGCACCGATCCGGGTGTGCCGCCGGGTGGACCTGCTGGAGCTCGGTGTCCGGGATCGCAGGTTCGGGTACCCGGTGGAGCTGCTCCAGCGGGCGTCGCGGGCGGGCTGGCGGATCACCGAGCGAGACGTCGGGTACTCCGCCCGCGCGGAGGGGACGCGGTCGAAGGTGTCGGGCTCGGTCATCGGCACCGCCCGCACCGCCCGCGACTTCTGGCGGGTGCTGGCATGAGGGCGCGGGTGCTCGTCGTCGCCAAGGCACCGGTCCCCGGTGAGGCCAAGACCCGCCTCGGCGACCGGATCGGGCACGCCGCGGCCGCGGACCTCGCGGCGGCCGCCCTGCTCGACACGATCGAGGCCTGCGCCGCGGCGTTCGACGACCGCTGCCACCTGGCCCTCTCGGGCGACCTCGACGACGCGAGCCGTGGCGACGAGATCCGTGCGGCCCTGCACGGATGGCACGTCTTCGCACAGGCAGGTGACTCGTTCGGCGCCCGGCTCGCACACGCGCACCGCACCGTCGAGGAGATCGCGCCGGCGCCGGTGGTGCAGGTCGGCATGGACACGCCACAGCTGACGGCTTCGTTGCTGACCGAGGCGGCCGAGCGGCTGCGTCCGGGTGTAGGTGTGATCGGTCCCGCCCACGACGGCGGCTGGTGGCTGCTCGGGCTGATGTGCCCCGGCGCGGCCGAGGTGCTCGCCGGCGTACCGATGTCGACGCGACGCACCGGGTTCGACACGCGTCGTGCCCTGACCGGGTGGGGTGTCCGGGTGGCGACCGTCGCGACCCTTCGCGACGTCGACACGTTCGCGGACGCGGAGGTCGTTGCGCGGGAGGCGCCCGGGACGCGGTTCGCCGAAGCCTGGGCCGGGATCGGCGTGGGGGTGGCGCGATGACCGTCGTCGCGATGAGCAGCTCCTACTCGGCTGTCTTCGCTTCGGCCCTGCGTGGCGTGCCGTGCGAGGTCGTCGGTCTCGATGCCGAGCCACGCGCTCTCCCCGTGGCTGACTGGTCACGGCAGGTCGACGCCGGCGATGCAGCGCTGCTGGAGGAGTGCCGGGGCGAGACGCTCGACGTCGGGTGCGGCCCGGGGCGGATGACCCGTGCTCTCGCCGAGCGCGGTCACGCCGTCCTCGGCATCGACGTGGTGCCGGAGGCGGTGCGGATGGCGCGAGGACGTGGCGGGGTCGCGATCGTGCGGGACGTGTTCGACACGGTGCCGGGGGAGGGACGCTGGCGCACGGCGCTCCTCGCCGACGGCAACATCGGCATCGGCGGCGATCCGTGCGCCCTCCTGGCCCGGGTGGGTGCACTTCTCGCTCCCGGAGGCCGGATCGTGGCGGATCTCGCCGAACCGGGCCACGGTGTCCGGACGCGGCTCGTCAGGCTGCAGACCGCGACGCTGCGCAGCCGGTCGTTCCGGTGGTCGGTGGTCGGCGCCGACGCGATCGGGTCGATCGCGATCGGCGCGGGCCTGACCGTGCGCGGGCTGCGCGCACACGGCGACCGATGGTTCACGGTCCTGGAGAAGTCGTGGTGAGCGCGATCCTCGACAAGGTCACATCGAAGGTCGCCGCGCGGGTCCCGGCGGAGGACGACTTCACCTCGACCCTCCGCGCACCCACGGTCACCTCGCGGGTCGGACTCTGGCTCGGGATCTGCTTCGGGATCGCGTTCGTCACCGGCGTGATCAGCCACGAGGCGTACGTCGTGCACCCGGTGATCCCGTTCCCGACCCGGCCGACATGGGGCTATCGCGTCACCCAGGGACTGCACGTGGCGTCGGGCACCGCAGCGATCCCGCTGCTCCTGGTCAAGCTGTGGTCGGTCTACCCCAAGCTCTTCGCCCGGCCGCCGCGTCGGTTGCGTGAGCTCGTCCTGCACGGCCTCGAGCGTGGCTCGATCGCCGTGCTGGTCGCCGCCGCGATCTTCCAGCTCGCCAGCGGCCTGGCCAACACCGCGCAGTGGTACCCGTGGGACTTCCACTTCCGGGCGACCCACTACGCCGTCGCCTGGGTGGCCATCGGCGCGCTGCTGGTCCACGTGGCCGTGAAGCTGCCGCTGATCCGGGAGGCGCTCGCGACGGACCCGGACGCCGAGCCGGTCGCGGCCGGTGGCATCAGCCGCCGTGGAGTCGTCAGGAGCGCGTGGCTCGCGGCCGGCGTGGCCGTCCTCGCGACCGCGGGCAGCACCGTGCCGCTGCTGCGCAGGGTGTCGGTGCTCGGCGTCCGCTCGGGCCACGGACCCGGCGGCATCCCGATCAACAAGTCGGCGCACGCGGCAGACGTGATCGCTGCCGCATTGAGCCCGGACTACCGGCTCGTGATCTCCTACGCCGGGCACGAGCAGTCGCTCAGCCGGGCCGACCTCGAAGGACTCGACCAGCACTCCGCCGAGCTGCCGATCGCCTGCGTCGAGGGCTGGAGCGCGAGCGGGCGCTGGACCGGCGTACGGGTGCGGGACCTGCTGGACCTCGTCGGCGCACCGCGTGGCCGCGACGTCCGGGTGGTGTCGCTCCAGCAGCACGGGCCGTTCCGTGAGACCACGCTGCCCGGACACTTCGCCGACGACCCGCTGACGATGCTCGCCCTCGCGCTGTCCGGTGAGCCGCTGGCGATCGACCACGGGTACCCCTGTCGGCTGATCGCACCGAACCGGCCGGGGGTCCTCCAGACCAAGTGGGTCGAACGGCTGGAGGTGCTGGCATGAGGGCCTGGCGGGTCGCGCTCGGGGTCCTCGGGCTGGCTGGCGCGGCGTACGGGGTGGTGCAGCTGCTGGACCTGGGACTGGGCAACCTCCGTGCCGCGGCGATCTGGCTGGTCGGCGGCGTCGTGCTCCACGACGGTGTGCTGGCCCCGCTGACGGTCGCCGTCTGCGTCGTCGGCGCAGCGTTGTGGCGCCGACCGGTGCCGGCCCCGGTCGTTGCGGGTGCAGTGGTGCTGTCGACGGTGACCGTGGTCGCCGTGCCGGTGCTCGGTCGGTTCGGAGCACGCCCGGACAACCCGACGCTGCTCGACCGGAACTACGTGCTCGGCTGGGTCGCTCTTGCCACACTGACCGTGGTGGTCTCCGGGGTCGGTCTGATCACGTCTCGGCGATCGGGAGAGGGTGGTGACGATGGCGCGGGTGCTGGTGGTCGATGACGACGTGACCGTGCGTGAGGTGGTCGTGTCCTACCTGCGTGCCGGCGGCCACTCGGTCGTGGAGGCGGCCGATGGCGAAGAGGCGCTGCACGCGATGCGGTCGGACTCCGCCGACCTGGTGGTGCTCGACCTGATGATGCCCGGCATCGACGGCCTCGAGGTCTGCCGTCGGCTTCGCGCCAGCGGTGACGTGCCGATCATCATGCTGACCGCACTCGGTGCCGAGGTCGACCGGGTCGTCGGTCTCGAGTCGGGCGCCGACGACTACGTCACCAAGCCGTTCAGCCCGCGCGAGCTGGTGCTGCGCGTCGAGGCTCTGCTGCGCAGGGTCGGCGAGAAGGCGAAGCCGGAGATCGGCAGCGTCGCCGACGGCGACCTGGTCGTCGACTCCGGCCGGCACGAGGTGACCCTGGACGGTCACCCACTCTCGCTGACCTCCCGGGAGTTCGACCTGCTCCGCTTCCTGGTCTCGAACCCCGGCACGGCGTACTCGCGCGACGAGCTGCTCCAGCAGGTCTGGGGCTGGTCCTTCGGCGACCAGTCGACGGTGACCGTGCACGTTCGGCGCCTGCGCGAGAAGGTCGAGGCAGATCCCAAGCGGCCGACCCGGCTGGTCACGGTGTGGGGCGTCGGCTACCGGTGGGAGGCAGCAGCATGAGCGAGCGGAGCGAGCGAACAATTCGACACGGCGCCGGATGTGCCTCGTGCGCGCCCGCAGCGGAGCGAGGACGCGCATGAGCAGGGACCAGGTCGAGATCGTCCTCATCGCGGCCGGCTGGGCAGCCGGAGCCGGAGCGATCGGGCTCGGATTCGTCTGGCTCTTCCGACGCCGCTCGGTGCGCTGGCTCACCGGTGCGGTCGCAGTGGTCGCCGTGGTAGCCGTGCTCGCCGGCATGGTGGGCACGGCCAACGCGATGTTCCTGTCCGGGCACGACTTCGACGTGGTGCTGCTGGTCGCCCTGGTGGCCGGTGCCGTCGCGATGGTGATCGGAGCGCTGGTCGGGTCGTCCATCTCCGCGTCGTCCCATGCTCTCCAGGACGAGGCTCGTCGGTTCGGCGAGAGCGGTGAGTTCAGAGCGGGAGCCCGTGGTCCTGCAGAGCTCCAGGGGCTCGCCGACGAGCTGGCCCGCACCAGTGACCGGCTCCGGGAGTCGCGCGCGCGGGAATCGCGCCTGGAGGAGTCCCGTCGCGAGCTGGTCGCCTGGGTGTCGCACGACCTGCGTACCCCGCTGGCCGGTCTGCGTGCGATGACCGAAGCGCTCGAGGACGGCATCGCCGACGACCCGTCGCGCTACCACCGGCAGATCCGCGCCGAGGTGGACCGGATGGTGCGGATGGTCGACGACCTCTTCGAGCTGTCCCGGATCCACGCCGGCAACCTGCGTCTCACCCTCCAGCCGGTGATGCTCGGCGACCTCGTGAGCGAGGCGATCGCGAGCGCCGACCCGGTGGCCAGGGCGCGCGGGGTCCGGCTCGGCGGTGGCGTGGACGCAGGGCTCGAGGTCGTCGCCGATCCCGCGGAGCTCTCGCGGGTCGTCGGCAACCTGCTGATGAACGCGATCCGGCACACCCCGGCGGACGGAGTCGTCGAGGTGGTGGGTCGCTCGGGGCCCGGCGGCATCGAGCTCGCTGTCACCGACGGTTGCGGCGGGTTGTCCCAGGAGGACATGGAGCGTGCCTTCGACGTCGCCTGGCAGGGCAGCGCCGCGCGGACCCCTGACGTGGCCGGGGTCTTCGGAAGCGGTGCCGGGCTCGGTCTGGCCATCGTCAAGGGCATCGTCGAGGCGCATTCCGGCCAGGTCAGCGTGCACAACCACGTGCCGGGGTGTCGCTTCCTGGTCCAGCTGCCGGCATCCGCGTGAACGCCCCCAGGGCGTGTCGGCGGACCCTGGCCGAGGATCCGTCGACGCGCCCTAGCATCACGCCATGACACGCACCGAGAAGACGCTGTGCGCGGTCTACGCCGCGTTCGCCGCCGTCGCCCTGGTGGGCACCCAGTGGACCCTGGTCGCGTTCCTCCGCTCCGCGGACAACGACATGGGCGCCATGACCGATCTCCTCACGGCGAACCCGGTCGTCGGCTTCGTCGGGATCGATCTCGGCGTGGTCGCGCTGGTCGCCGTCGTCTTCATGGCGGTCGAGGGCAGGCGGTTGCGGATCCCGTGGTGGGGTGTCTACGTCGCGCTGGTCTTCCTGGTCGCGGTCAGCGTCGCGTTCCCGCTGTTCCTGATCGCGCGGACGCGGGTGCTGGCGAAGGAGCGGGTCGTCAGCTCTGCGTGATCGCGAAGTCAGCGGGCCGCACCCGCGCGGTGCGCTGCTTGTACTCGGTCACCGTGCCGGGCCAGTTCGTGGTGATCCTGCCGCCGTCGTCGCGGTACCAGCTCGCGCACCCGCCCCAGACGCTGTCGGCGAGTCGGCGCTGCACCTCGTCGTCGAACTCCTCCTCGACGTCGGGGCGGATCGCGATGCTGCCGCCGTCGCGCACCTGCTCGACGAGCTGGCGGATGAAGCCGGACTGCGACTCCATCATGTTGATGATCGAGCTGCCGCCGAGGTTGGTGTTCGGACCGTAGACCAGGCCCAGGTTCGGGAAGCTGGGCACGCAGATGCCGTAGAACGCCCTCGCGCCGTCGGCCCACGCCTCGTCGAGCGAGATCCCACCGACGCCCTGGATCTTCATCGGTGCGAGGAACTCGGTGGCCGCGAAGCCGGTGCCGTAGATGATCACGTCGACCTCGTGCACCACGCCGTCGGCACTGCGGACGCCGTGGGGGAGCACCTCCACCACGCCCTCGGTGACGACCTCGACATTGGGCTGGACGATCGCGGGGTACCAGTCGTTGGAGAACAGCAGCCGCTTGCAGCCGATCGGGTAGTCGGGCTTGAGCTTTGCGCGCAGCGCGGGGTCGCGCACCTGCGCCCGTAGCAAGGCGTGCCAGCCCGCCTCCATCAGCTTCTTCATCGGTGCGGTGCCGGTGAGGGACTTGTTCAGCTGCTCCGACAGCACCCAGGTGAGGTTGCGGCCGAAGGACTGCGTCCGGGGCAGCCTGCGGTACAGGCTCTGGCGGGGCCGGCTGTAGGCGATGTCGGGCTTCGGGACGACGTACGGCGCCGAGCGCTGGAAGACGGTCAGCTGGCTCACGACCGGCTGGATGGCGGGCACGAACTGGATCGCGCTCGCGCCGGTGCCGACGACCGCGACCCGCTTGCCGGTCAGGTCGACGTCGTGGTCCCAGCGTGCCGAGTGGAACGCAGGACCCTCGAACGTGTCGCGACCCGCGAGGTCCGGGACGGCCGGTCGTGAGAGCTGACCGACGGCGGTGACCAGGAAGTCCGCGGTCAGCGTCTCGCCGGTGTCGGTCTCGACCCGCCAGGTCGCCGCCGCGTCGTCGTACGCCGCGCCGGTGACCTCGACCCCGGTGCGCACGAGATCGCGGACCCCGAGCTCCCGCGACACCCGGTCCATGTACTCGAGGATCTCGGCCTGGCGTGAGTACCGGTGTCCCCAACCCGGATTGGTCGCGAAGGACCACGAGTAGAGGTTGGAGGGCACGTCGCAGGCTGCGTTCGGGTAGGTGTTGTCGCGCCAGACCCCGCCGATGTCGTCGGCCTTCTCCAGGATCGTGAGATCGGTGAACCCGTGCCGGGCGAGCTCGATCGCCGTACCCAGCCCGCCGAAGCCGGCGCCGACGATCAGGATGCGAGGCGAGACCATGGGGAGGAGCCTACGGATGAGACTAGGCTCCGGCCATGCTGACCGTCGCTCTGGTGTTCGCCGGCCTCGCCGCGCTCGTGCACGTCTACATCTTCTGGCTCGAGGCACTGGCCTTCGACACCGTCGGACGCAAGGCCTTCGGCCTGAGCTCCGAGCAGGCGGCGACGGTGAAGCAGTGGGCCTACAACCAGGGCTTCTACAACGTGTTCCTGGCGATCGGCACTGTCGCAGGACTGGGCCTGGTCGGCCCGAACCAGGACGCCGGCATCGCCCTGATCCTGCTCACCACCGGCTCCATGGTCACCGCGGCCCTGATCTTGATCTCCTCCGACCCGTCCAAGGCCAGGGGTGCGGTCGTGCAGGGCACCTTCCCGGCGATCTGCCTGCTGTTCCTGGCGATCTGGGTCTCGACCTGACCCGCCGAGGCGTCGCGTTGTTGCCTCCCCTGACCCGCCGAGGCGTCGCGTTGTTGCCTCTCCGGGTCCGCCGAGGCGTCGCGATGTGTCGCGCGGGCGATCATGGACATGCAACAACATGACGCCTCGGCGGTTCCCACGACCGACAACGTGACGCCTCGGCGGTCTTAAGAGGCAACACCGTGACGCCTCGGCGGGAGGGGGGCGGGATCAGGTGATCGTCATCCCGCCGTCGACGGGAAGGGTCTGGCCGGTGATGTAGCCGGCCGCGTCCGAGGCGAGGAAGACCACGCTCGCGGCGAGCTCGCGGGGGTCTCCCTTGCGGCCCATCGGGTTGCGGTGCATCTGGGACTCGAGGTAGCCCGGAGGGTACTGATCGGTCATCTCGGACTCGAAGAAGCCGGGCGCGATCGCGTTGACCCTGATGCCCTTGCGCCCGGTCCACTGCTGGGCGAGGTCGCGGGTCAGGCCGATCAGCCCCGACTTCGACGCGGCGTACGCGGCCTGGGGGAGCCCGGCGGTGGTCAGACCGAGCACCGAGGAGATGTTGATGATCGAAGAGCCCGGCTGCATCACCCGGCCGCAGGCCTGCGCCATCCAGTAGCAGCCGTTGAGGTTCACGTCGATGACGCGTGCGAACTCGTCGGGGCTCTCGCGGGTCGCTGGTACGGCGGTGCCGATACCCGCGTTGTTCACCAGCACGTCGACCCGGCCGAAGGCCTCCATCGTTGCATCGACGAGTGCTTGGCAGGAGGTCGGCTCCGCGACGTCGGTCGCGACGCCCAGCGCCTTGCGGCCGGCCGCCTCGACGAGTGCTGCGGTGTCGGCCAGGCGTTCGACGCGTCTGGCACCGAGCGCCACGTCGGCGCCGGCCTCGGCGAGGCCCTGGGCGAACGCGACGCCGAGGCCGGAGGAGGCCCCGGTGACGATCGCCACCTTGCCGTCGAGGCGGAACAGGTCGCCGATGTGGGAGGAGTGAGCGGTTGAGGTCATGCGCCGATCATGCCCGACGACGAATGCGTCCCGGCGGCGTAGCATCCGAAGGAGCCGTCGAGGTCGCCGCACAGGCGGCCCGGAACGCCGCCGGAGGCCACCATGTGCAACTTCGAGCTCAGTCCCGAGCAGTTCCGCCAACGTCGCGTGGAGATGATCGCTCTCGCGAACGAGCGCCGTCTCGCCCAGGCGATGAAGCCGGCGCGTGCGCGTCGCGAGCGTTCCCGCCGCAAGGTGCGGATCAGCGTGACCAGCCCGGTCCGGCTCAACCCGTCGCCGGTACCCCGCTAGCGCCGCCTCGGCCGCGGTGCAGCCCCGGCTGGTGGACGCGCTCGGTGCTCGGCGGGTTCACCGGCAACAGGCCCGCCGGGCGGATCGGTCGCGGCACGAAGTTGCCGCCACAGTTCGGGCAGACGCCGTCCAGGCACTGGTCGACGCAGTCGGCGCAGAACGTGCACTCGTAGGTGCAGATCCGGGCCTCGGGGGAGTCCGGCGGCAGGTCGCGGTCGCAGCACTCGCAGCTCGGCCGCAGCGCGAGCACGTCAGGCCTCAGCTGCCCGGCGGGCGTTCCACGCCGACGCGACCATGTCCTGCAGGTCGTGGCGCATGGCCCAGCCCAGGTCGCGCGCCGCGAGCTCGCCGCTGGCGACGATCCGGTCGGGGTCGCCGGGGCGACGGGGAGCGATCTCCGGGGTGAACTCGATGCCGGTGACCTCGCGGACCGTGTCCATGATCTGCCGCACCGAGGACCCGTCGCCGCTGCCGAGGTTGTACACGGGCTCGAGGGTCTCGCCGGCCGCAAGCCGTCGGGCCGCGACGACGTGCGCCGCTGCGGTGTCGGCGACGTGCACGTAGTCACGGACGCAGGTGCCGTCCGCGGTGGCGTAGTCGTCGCCGTTGATGCGCGGCGTGCGTCCGGCGAGCAGCGCTTCGAAGATCAGCGGGAAGAGGTTGTGCGGGCTGGTGTCGAACAGGTCGTCGCTGCCCGAGCCGACCACGTTGAAGTAGCGCAGCGACGTGTGCCGCAGGCCTGTGGCGACCGCCTGGTCGCGGAGCAGCCACTCGCAGACCAGCTTGCTCTCGCCGTACGGCGACTCCGGGAACGTGCCGGTGTCCTCGGTGACGATCGAGACGTCCGGCGTGCCGTAGGTCGCCGCGCTCGAGGAGAAGACGATGTTCTCGACGCCGGCCTGGGCCATGGCATCGAGCAGGTTGACGGTGCCGGCGACGTTCTGGGTGTAGGTGTGCAGCGGCCGCTGGACCGACACGCCGGCGTACTTGAAGCCGGCGAGGTGGACCACGCCCTCCACGGCGTGCTCCTTGCAGGTGCGGGTCACCAGGTCGGTGTCGAGCACGGTGCCCTCGACGAACGGGGTGTCCGCTCCGACGAACCCGCGATGACCACTGGACAGGTCGTCGAGCACGACCGCCTGGAGGTCGACCTCCTCGAACGCGCGTACGACGTGCGCCCCGATGTATCCCGCGCCCCCTGTGACCAACCAGCTCATCGTGCCTCCATGTCGCAACGTCCCGGCAGACAGACGAGCCTAGACGAGGGAGCGGCACGCGTGCAGCGGGGCGAGCCGTGGCCGAGGGATTGTCCCGACCCCGGATCGGGTAACCGGCTCGGAACCGGCACCGTCGCCGGCGCGGCGTACTCCACCTGACCGGCTGGGTGCGAGCTTCGTCGCCGGAGGACCGCTGACCCCGGTCGCTCGCGGCGGTATCATGGCGCCATGAGGCACGTTCGGCACAGCCTGCTCCTTACCTAGCCGCATCGGTCCCCGATGCGGCTGCCCCTCGCGCGCGAGGGGCTTTTCTGTGTCAGAACACGTCCCCGTGTTGAAGCACGAGTCGAAGAGAGCACTGATGAGCCATGCAGAAGAGCAGGTCGGGTACGACGTGCACGCCGTCGAAGCCAGGTGGCTGCCGGTGTGGGAGCGGCTGCAGCCGTTCCGGGCCGACGACGACGTCGTGCTGTCGGGCCGGCGGGAGAAGCGCTACGCGCTCACGATGTTTCCCTACCCGAGTGGCGACCTGCACATGGGTCACGCCGAGGTGTTCGCGCTGCACGACGTGATCGCGCGCTACTGGTGGCTGCGCGGCTACGAGGTGCTGAACCCGATGGGCTTCGACTCGTTCGGCCTGAACGCCGAGAACGCCGCCATCCGCGACAACGCGCATCCCGCGACCTTCACCTACGAGAACATCGCCATCTCGACCGAGTCGTGCAAGAAGTTCGGGGTCAGCTTCGACTGGTCGCGGACCTTCAACACCTCCGACCCGGAGTACTACCGCTGGACCCAGTGGCTGTTCCTGAAGTTCCGCGAGCGCGGCCTGGCCTACCGCAAGGACAGCCCGGTCAACTGGTGCCCCAAGGACCAGACCGTGCTGGCCAACGAGCAGGTCGTCGACGGCCGCTGCGAGCGCTGCGGTGCCGAGGTCACCAAGCGCGAGCTGAACCAGTGGTACTTCAAGATCACCGAGTACGCCCAGGAGCTGCTCGACGACCTCGACGCGCTGGCGCCGACCTGGCCGGAGCGGGTGGTCACCGCGCAGCGCAACTGGATCGGCCGCTCGGAGGGCGCGCACGTCGACTTCGAGCTGCACCTGGCCGACGGGTCCACGCGTCCGCTGACGGTCTACACGACCCGCCCGGACACTCTTTTCGGCGCCACCTTCATGGTCGTCGCCGCGGACGCCGCGCTGGCCGCCGAGATCGTCGCGTCCGAGCAGCGGGCGGCGTACGAGGAGTACCTGGACGTCACCCGCAAGGCCTCCGACATCGACCGGATGTCCACCGAGCGGCCGAAGACCGGGGTGCCGCTGGGCGTGACCGCCACCAACCCGGTCAACGGCGAGCAGATCCCGGTCTGGGCGGCCGACTACGTGCTGGCCGACTACGGCACCGGCGCGATCATGGCGGTGCCGGCGCAGGACCAGCGCGACTGGGACTTCGCGAAGACCTACGACTTGCCGATCGTGCGCACCGTCCAGCCGCCCGCCGACTGGGAGGGCGAGGCGTTCACCGGCACCGGCCCGGCGATGAACTCCGCCAACGACGAGGTCTCGCTGAACGGCATGGAGGTCGCCGAGGCGAAGAGCACGATCATCGCGTGGCTGGAGTCGAAGGGCCTCGGGGCCGGCGCGGTGAATTTCCGGCTGCGGGACTGGCTGTTGTCGCGACAGCGCTACTGGGGCGCCCCCATCCCGATCATCCACTGCCCGGTCGACGGCGAGGTCGCGGTCCCGGAGGAGCAGCTGCCCGTCGTCCTGCCCGAGCTGCGCGGCGCCGACCTGACACCCAAGGGGGTCTCGCCCCTGGCTGCCGCCACTGACTGGGTCAACGTCACCTGCCCGACCTGCGGTGGCCCGGCGACGCGTGACAGCGACACGATGGACACCTTCGTGGACTCGTCGTGGTACTTCCTGCGCTACTGCTCGCCGCACGAGCACGACCGGGCCTTCGACCCGGAGCTGGCCAACCTGTGGGGCCCGTGCGACATCTACATCGGCGGCGTGGAGCACGCCGTGCTGCACCTGCTGTACTCGCGGTTCTTCACCATGGTGCTGCGCGACATGGGGCTGCTCGAGTTCGGCGAGCCCTTCTCGGCGCAGCTGAACCAGGGCATCGTGATCAACGAGGGCGCCAAGATGTCGAAGTCCAAGGGCAACGGCGTCAGATTGGGGGAGCAGCTGTCGGCCTACGGTGTGGACGCGGTGCGGCTGACCCTGGTGTTCGCGGGCCCGCCCGAGGACGACATCGACTGGGCCGACATGTCGCCGAGCGGCTCTGTGCGCTTCCTGCAGCGTGCCTGGCGGCTGAGCGGTGACGTGGCGTCGGAGCGCGGTGCCGATCCCACCGCCGGCGACGTCGCGCTGCGCAAGGTCACCCACCGCACCGTGCGCGAGGCCGAGCAGCTGGTGGAGAGCCACCGGTTCAACGTGATGGTCGCGCGGATCATGGAGCTGGTGAACGCCACCCGCAAGTCGATCGACTCCGGTCCGGGCCCTGCAGACCCTGCCGTGCGCGAGGCCGCGGAGACCGTGGCGATCCTGCTGTCCCTGGTGGCGCCGTACACCGCCGAGGAGATGTGGGAGCGGCTGGGTCACGAGCCCACCGTTGCCCGCACGTCGTGGCCGGTCGTCGACGAGGCGCTGCTGGTCGAGGAGTCCGTCACCGCGATCGTGCAGGTGCAGGGCAAGGTCCGCGGTCGGCTCGAGGTCTCGCCCGACATCTCCGACAGCGACCTGGAGGTGGCCGCGCTGGCTGACGCCGCCGTGCAGCGAGCGCTGGACGGAGCGACCGTGCGCAAGGTGATCGTGCGGGCGCCGAAACTGGTGAACATCGTCATCTGATCGCCCCGCTAGGCTCGCCCGCATGCCGATCGCGCTCGTCACCGACTCCACGGCCTCGCTGCCGGCGGAGGTCGCGGTGGCGCGCGAGATCACCGTGGTGCCGCTGCAGGTCGTGATCGGCGCGACGTCGTACGACGAGGGCGTCGACGACGGCGCGACCCCGGAGATGCTCGCCGACGCCCTGCGCGCGTGGACGCCGGTGAGCACGTCGCGGCCGAACCCCGATGAGATGCTCGAGGTCTACGAGCGGCTCGCCGTCGAGGGCGCCACCGAGATCGTGTCGGTGCACCTGTCAGGTGAGCTGAGCGGCACCTTCGAGTCCGCCCAGCTCGCCGCACGCAAGGCCTCGGTGCCCGTGCTCGCCGTGGACAGCCGCCAGGTCGGGATGGGCACCGGCTTCGCCGTCCTCAGCGCCGCGGATGTGCGCGACGACGGCGGGGATGCCGGCTCGATGGCGGCTGCTGCTCGCAAGCGGGTCAGCACCACCACGTCGCTTTTCTACGTCGACACCCTGGAGTACCTCCGCCGCGGTGGACGGATGGGCGCCGCTGCTGCGCTCGTCGGCTCCGCGCTCGCGGTGAAGCCGATCCTGCGCATCGAGGACGGACGGGTGGTCCCCTACGAGCGGGTGCGCACCGCGGGCAAGGCGCTGAGCCGGCTCGAGGAGCTCGCCGTCGACGCCGCCGGCAGCGCTCCGGTCGAGGTCGCGGTGGCGCACCTGGCCAGCGAGGACCGGGCAGCGACCCTCGCCGAGCGCCTCGGGGAGCGGCTTGCGACGGGTCTCGAGGGTCGGCCGGTCCACCTCGGCGAGATCGGCGCCGTCCTCGGCGCCCACGTCGGTCCCGGCATGGTGGCGGTCACCATCGCCCGGCGCTGACCGTCCACAGCCGGTCCGCCTCGGCCGGCGGTCCACAGCCACCTCCGACCAGATGGCGGTGACCGACCGCTGTTCCTAGCGTCCGGGCATGCGCAGGGCAGCATCTGAGGAGGTCGCCGAGGTGGCTCGCCGACGGCTCGAGCTGCTCGGTCGCGAGCTCGCGCGGTCGGGGCTCGCCCCCGTCGTCGACGATGCACCGTCCGACGGGTCCGGTGCGGAGCCGGCCGTGTCCGTCGAGCCTGCGCCTGTACCGCTGCCCGGTCGGCACGCACGGGGCCGGCCGGAGCCGCTGAGCGGCCGCGGCGTGGCCTGGTTGCAGGACCGGCTTCCGGCAACGCTCCAGGGCCGGGTCTCCCTGGGGGCGGGCCACGTCGCGGTCCTGGCCGTGGTCGCGGCAGTCGCGCTCGCCGTCACGGCGTACCTCACGATCCGGGCCCGGCCGACGGTGGCACCCGTGCCCGAGGCACGGACGTCACCCGTGGCGGCCACCGGCGCCGTGGCACCGACGCCGGTGCCTGCCGGCGCGCCGCCCGCGGGCGAGCCGACCCCGGCAGGGTCCGTCGTGGTCGACGTGGCCGGCAAGGTACGCCGGCCAGGCGTCGCGACCCTGCCTGCCGGCTCCCGCGTGGTCGACGCGATCCGCCGGGCCGGTGGGGCCCGGTCGGGTGTCGACCTGACGTCGCTGAACCTGGCCCGGGTGCTCGTCGACGGCGAGCAGATCCTCGTCGGCGTCGCCGCGGCTCCCGGCGTGGCCGCGTCCGCGTCGTCGCAGCCCGGCGGACCAGCCGACGGCGCCTTGGTGAACCTCAACGCGGCCACGCTCGAGGAGCTCGACAGCCTGCCGGGGGTGGGGCCGGTCACCGCGCAGAAGATCCTGGACTGGCGCACCGCTCACGGTGCGTTCACCTCGATCGACGAGCTGCTCGAGGTCGACGGGATCGGTGAGAAGACACTGGCCGACATGGCGCCACACCTGACCCTGTGACGCCGGGCGTGAGCGCCGCAGATCTCCGCGCGCCGGCGCTGGGGGCGGTCGCGTGGGCCGCGGCGCTCGCTGCCCTCGGTCTGCCGGCATCGGCCGTCGGGCTGGCCCTCGGCGTGCTCGCCGGTGTGGTCGTGATCCGAGCGCAGCGCGGTCACGGCGTGGTCACCGAGGTCGGCTGGCTGGTCGCGGCCCTGGCCGTCAGCTGCTCCGCCGTCCTTCAGGCGCAGTCCGTCGGCGCCACGCCGGTGCGGGAGCTGGCTGACCAGCGAGCCAGCGTGCACGCCGTCCTCTCCGTGCGGACGGACCCAGTTGCCGGTCGTGGCCCGCACGCGACGTACGTCCACTTCCGGGCGACCCTGCTGGAGGTCTCGAGCCGCGGGCGGCGGGTTCGGCTCCGTGCGCCGGTCGTGGTGATCGCGGGCTCGGGCTGGGCCGGTGTCCGGCTCGACTCGACATTGCGGGTCGTCGGCCGGCTGGACCGGGCAGACGGCCCCGACCTGGCCGCAGTCCTGATCGCCCGGGGTCCGCCTCGCGTCGTCGCCGAGCCCGGGGCGGTGCTCACCGCCGTCGGCCGGGTCCGGGCCGGCATCAGGGCCTCGGTGGCCGGTCAGCCACCCGGTCCGCGCGCCCTCGTCCCGGCGCTGGTCGACGGTGACGACGCCGGCCTGGCCGACGACGTCGCCGCAGACTTCCGTACGTCCGGGCTCACCCATCTGCTGGCCGTCAGCGGCACCAACCTCACCCTGATCGTCGGGTTCCTGCTGGTCGTCGCGCGGTGGTGCGGCGTCCGGGCACGCGGTCTGGCGCTGGTGGGCGTACTGGGCGTGGTCGGGTTCGTGCTGCTCGCGCGCACCGAGCCGAGCGTGCTTCGGGCCGCCGTGATGGGCTCGGTGGCACTGGTCGGGATGAGCACGCAGGGTCGGGAGCGAGGCATCCGCGCGCTCGGCGTCGCCGTCGTAGGTCTGCTGCTGGTGGACCCGTGGCTGGCCCGATCCGCGGGCTTCGCGCTGTCTGCCTGTGCGACTGCGGGGATCCTGGTGCTCGCGCCGCCGTGGCGCGACGCTCTCGTGCGGTGGCTGCCTCGCTGGGTCGCCGAAGCGGTCGCGGTGCCGATGGCTGCGCAGCTGGCGTGCACTCCGATCGTGGCGGCGTTGTCCGGCCAGGTCAGCCTGGTGGCGGTCGGCGCGAACCTCGCGGCGGCTTGGGCCGTCGGCCCCGCGACCGTGCTCGGACTCCTCGGCGGCCTGCTCGCCCTGGTGTGGGCGCCCCTCGGGGCGGCGGCCGGGGCGCCGGCCGGGTGGTGTGCGGCGTGGATCATCGGGGTCGCGCGTGTGAGCGCGGGCCTGCCGGTCGCCGCGGTCGCATGGTCCTCCGGCTGGCTCTCCGTCGCCACGTTGACGGCCGGCTGCGCCGCGGTGGCGGTAGTGCTCGGATCGGTGCTGGCACAACGCGGCCTGGTGCTCGGGTTCTCGGGCCTGCTGGTCGTGGTGATGCTGGTGCCGCTGCCGACACCGGGATGGCCGCCGCGCGGGTGGGTGCTCGTCGCCTGCGACGTCGGCCAGGGCGACGGCCTGGTCCTGAACCTCGGGCACCACAGTGCGGTGGTGGTGGACGCCGGCCCGGATCCGCACCTGATGGACCGCTGCCTCGAACGGCTGGAGATCCGTGCGGTGCCGCTCGTGGTGGTCAGCCACTTCCACGCCGACCACGTCGACGGCCTGCCGGGCGTGCTCGACGGCCGCCGGGTCGACCTGATCGAGACCTCTCCGGTGGCGGACCCGGACAGTGGCGCACGACTGGTCCGGTCGGTCGCGCGCCGGTCCGGCGTACCGGTGCGGACGGTGGCGTACGGCGAGACCACCCGGATCGGGCCGCTCTCGTGGCAGGTGCTGGGCCCGGTGCGCCTCGAGTACCCCGACTCCGAGTCGCCGCCCAACGACGCGAGCGTGGTGATGCTCGTCGAGGTGCGCGGCGTCCGTCTGCTGCTCATGGGCGACGAGGAACGACCCTCGCAGGCAGACCTGCGACGCACGACGACGGCGCTGCACGTCGACGTGCTCAAGGTCGCCCACCACGGCAGCAGCAAGCAGGACGAGGAGCTCGTCGGGTCGCTCGGTGCCCGGCTGGCGGTGATCTCGGTCGGCCTCGACAACGACTACGGCCATCCCGCGCCGTCCACCTTGCGGCTGCTCCGCGACGCCGGGATGCAGGTGCGCCGCACCGATCTCGACGGTGACGTCGCGGTCGTGGTCGACGGCCACGGTGGGCTGAGATCGGCGACACGGATGCCGCAGCCGCGACCAGCCCCGGGGGCTGTCGGCACGCCGTGAGAGGCTGCCGCCATGGCAGCCCCGGACCCCAGCCAGGTGCTGGGCAAGGTCACGTTGGTCACCGGGCCGGAGGAGTTCCTTGCCGAGCGCACGGTGCGTGACGTGCGCGCCGCGGTGCGCAGGGCCGATCCGGAGGCCGAGCTGCAGCGAGACGGTCGCCGGCCAGCTGACGATGGCCACCCTCGGTGAGCTGGCCGCGCCGTCGTTGTTCTCCGCGACACGGTGCGTCGTGGTCCGCAGCCTCGAGGACCTGCCCGAGGAGTCCGCGCCGGGTCTGCTCGACTACGCCGCCGGTCCCGCTGAGGACGTCGCGCTGGTGCTCGTCCACGGCGGGGGACAGAAGGGCAGCGGGCTGCTCGCCAAGCTGCGCAAGGAGGCGACCGTCACCGAGGTGAAGACCGCCGCACTGACCGCCCGGGAGTTCCCGAGCTTCGTGGTCAACGAGCTGCGCGGGCACAAGGTCAAGATCGATGCCGATGCGGCGGCGTTCCTGGTGCAGGCCGTCGGCCAGGACCTGCGGTCACTGGCAGCAGCGGCGAGCCAGCTTGCCGGCGACTTCGACGGCAGGCCGATCACCATCGAGATGGTCAAGACCTACTTCGGCGGGCGCGCGGAGGCCAAGTCGTTCGCGGTCGCGGACCACGCGATCTTCGGCCGGGCGGCGAAGGCGCTCGAGGAGCTGCGCTGGGCGCTCGACGGCGGCACCGCGCCGGTGCTGGTGACGAGCGCTGTCGCCGGCGGCCTGCGCGGGCTGGCGAAGTTCAAGTCCGCGTCCCGGGGCATGCGCGACGCCGACCTGATGCGCGAGGTCGGCGTGCCGAGCTGGAAGCTCAAGACACTGCGCGAGCAGGCGCACGGCTGGGACGACGCGGGCATCGCACGTGCGATCCGGGTGGTCGCGGCGGCGGACGCGGACATCAAGGGCAAGGCCCACGACGCGTCGTACTCGCTGGAGAAGATGGTGCTGGACATCGTCCGCGCCCGGTCCCAGCGGCCCTGAACGCACGAAGGGCGCCGTCCCCGTGGAGGGAGCGGCGCCCGGTCGGCGTCAGGACGACCTCAGAGCGAGGCGGCCTTCTTCTGGATCGCGGACTTGCGGTTCGCGGCCTGGTTCTTGTGGATGATGCCCTTGGAGGCGGCCTTGTCGAGGGCCTTGCCGGCGTCGGCGGCCAGCGTCTTCGCGTCGTCGGCGTTGCCGCCGTCGGCTGCCTCGCGGAACTTGCGCACGGCGGTCTTCAGGCGGAGACTCACGGCCTTGTTGCGCTCGTGCGCAGCCTCGTTCTGCCGGTTGCGCTTGATCTGGGACTTGATGTTTGCCACGGGGGCTCGCCTGTCTGTTGGTACTCGTGCGGGGTGTGAGTCAAGAGGTGCGGGCCGGCGGCCCAGACACGAGGGGAAACGATATCAGCGCCCGGTCGCGCCGCCCAAATCGAACGCGACGCTGGCCGCGGTTCGCGGACCGGTGGCTCCCGCGGCGGGGGTGGGGCACGGTGGCCGCCGAAGGTGAGCGTCAAGGGGTCGCGTGGCGCCCCAAGACCAGATCGCGGCAGCGGCACAGAAGTCGGGGCGACACGCATCCCCCAGCGAACGAGGGGGACGCCGGGTCACGCGCCCGTCGCCGCATCCACCGGGCCGCGCATCCGGACTCAGGAGCCACCTCCCCGGTGGTGGAGTTCCTCCTGGACGGGTCAGCGGGCGAAGTCCTGCGGCTCTACGACCCGGTGACCGGGGCGGGCGGCCTTGGCCTCGGCCACCATCGCGGCCGCCAGGGCGGTGACCGGGGTGGGGCGGTAGCGGCCGAGGAGCGGGCCGACCGCGCGCATGGCGACGAGCCCGAGCTGTTCGGCCGGCCGACGCTCGGGCCGGTCGCCGTCGATCATCGAGGGCCGGAACGCGGTGGTGGCGGGCACACCGGACCCCGCGACGTCCCGCTCGGTCTCGCCCTTGACCCGGTTGTAGAAGATCCGCGACCGGGGTGACGCGCCGAGGGCCGTGACGTGCAGGAACCGCTCGGCGCCGGCCGCGTGCGCCGCCGTCGCGAGGGCAACCACCGCGTCGTGGTCGACGGCCCGGAACGCCTCCTGGCTTCCGGCCACCTTGATCGTCGTGCCGAGGCAGCTGAAGACGTCCTGGCTCGCAGGGAGCGGGTCGAGGTCGGCGAAGTCGACCACCCGTTGCTCCAGCCGCGGATGGGCGCGGTCGATCTCCCGGCGGCCGACGCTGACCACGTGGTCCCAGGTGCCGTCCTCGAGAAGCAGGTCGAGCAGGTGCCGGCCGACGAGTCCGGAGGTGCCGGCGATCACAGCGGTCCGACTCATGTCCAGCCCCTTCGTCGTGCGAGCCAGGACCAGGCGGCCTCGGCGTACCAGTCGGAGTGGGTGCGCAGGTGCGGCGAGCTCCTCGGCGCCGGTCGACCGCGCGCGGAGAGCATGAAGCCGCAGATCGCCGCGATCCAGGCATCGATGTCGTCGGGGTCGGCGCCCCGGGTCAACGACCGGGTGGCGAGCAGCGGGTCCACGTCCAGGCCGTCTCCGTGGGCGGAGATCAGCAGGTCGACGGTGTCCTGCCAGACGGGGCCGAGCCCGGGCCAGTTCCAGTCGCACGCCAGCGTGCGGCCGTCGTCGACGAACAGCACGTTGTCGTCGCGCAGGTCGCAGTGCACGAACCGGCCGGCCTCGGACAGGGCCTCCATCCGCGCCGCGAGCTCGGCTGCCTCGTCGCGGTGCGGCCACTCCTCGGGGACGGCGGACCAGCCCGTGATCAGGCCCGGGACGTCCTCGACGAGGGGCTTGAGCGCGAGCTCGGCCGGCACATCGGCGGTGGCGGCGGCGATCGCTTCTGCGAGGTCCAGCGCCCGGGCGAGCTCGTCGGGGCGCCACGGACGGCGCGGCTGGCGGGCGACGAGGGCCTCGAAGCCGAGCACCACCCAGGCGTCGTCCTCGTGCACCCAGTCCAGGCGGGGTGCGGGGATGGTGTCACCGAGGATCGCCAGCTTGCGCGCCTCCTCGGCGTACGACGCCGCGATCTCCGGCTGGGCCGCCTTGCTGGCCGCCTTGACGAAGGCCCGCTGCCCGTCGTCGGTGGTCAGCACCGAGGCGAAGCCCGGCGTGAAGCCGCCGTCCTGCGACGTAGCGTCGGTGACGGGTCCGCCGAGGTGTCCCTCGACGAGCGCCCGCACGTCGGCCGGAAGGAATCTCCACCCGAGGCGCACGGCGGTGTGACCGTGCGGCACGGCTGACAGCGCTGCGGTGCCGACCGGGACGAACGGGAGGGTCATGGCGGCGATTCAAACAGACCGGCGGTGGCGGGAAACCTTGATGCGCCGAATCGGCCCGGCGGCGAGACTTCTCCCATGCCCGCGCTGATCACGCCCGACACGTCGCTGAAGGAGTCGTTCCTGGCTGCGATGGCCGAGTTCGCCGTCGAGGGTCGTAGCGGCGACGGGTCGGGCATCGGCAGCGACCTGGCGGAGTGGACCGGGCGCTGGGAGAGCGACGAGGGCTTCGCGGCGTACGTCGCCGAGAAGGTGGCCGAGCGCGACCGGGTGGAGAACCCGGAGTGGGTCTTGAACACCAACCTGTGGTGGGCCGACGGCACCGGCTACATCGGCCGGATGTCGATCCGGCACGAGCTCAACGACTGGCTGAAGGAGGTCGGGGGACACATCGGCTACGACGTACGCCGCTCGCGGCGGCGTGAGGGGCACGCGACTGCCATGCTCGCCGCGGCCCTGGAGATCGCGCGCGACCTCGGCATCGAGCGTGCGCTGATCACCTGCGACGACGACAACATCGGCTCGCGCCTGGTCATCGAGCGCAACGGCGGCGTGCTCGAGGACCTCCGGCGCGGCAAGCTCAGGTACTGGGTGCCGACGCCCTAGCCGCAGTGCACGCTGCCCTTCACCTTGATCGCCTGGCCGTGGTCGACGATGTCGACCAGCTGCACGTTGAAGTCGGTCTGCTGCACGTCGTGGCTGACGGTGATGGTGCCGCCCTGGTCCATGGTCGCCGCGTCGTCGCCGTTGTTTCCGGAGAACTGCGTGCTGTCGATCGCCAGGAGGAGGCCGACGGTCCGAGGGTCGTTGCCCTGGATGGTCAGGCTCCAGTCGCCACTGCCCGGGAAGTCGGTGGAGCGCACGTCGACGTTGACGCCCTGCTGGTCCGCGGGGAAGTAGTAGGTGCAGTACGCCGCCGCGGCGTGCCCGGAGACGTCGACCGCCTTCGCCCCGCTCACGTGCAGGACGACGTCCGCTCCGGCACCTGTCGCGGCGCTGTCGGCCGGGGCCGGCGTCGGTGTGGCGGAGGTCGACGGCAGGTCGCTGCTCGTGTCCGAGCCGGTGTCGCTGCCACAGGCGGCGAGCACGATCAGGGGAAGCGCCGCGATTCCGATGCGCAGGGTACGAGTTGTGGAGATGGCTGCTCCTGGGGCCCTCAGCGGGTCACCGAGGCCGCATGCTCCAGCTCGACGAGGGCGTCGCGGACCGCGTCGGCGAGCTGATCGAGGTCGGGGGCGACCTCCGGAGTGCTGACGAAGCCGAAGTCGATCGAGTCGAGATAGCTGAACACCGTGATGTTCAGCGCGACGTCGAGGACGAGCGGTCCGATCGGCAGCAGCGAGCGCAGCGGCGCGGTCGCCATGTAGAGCGGGAAGCTCGGCCCGGGGACGTTGGAGACGACCAGGTTGATCGGCGCGAGCGAGTTCGACAGCCCGCTCACGGTGTAGGCACGGGACGCGAGCTGCAGCAGGCCGGGCGGCGTGATGTCGGGCAGCTGCATGATCTGGCGCGCGCTCAGTGCCTTGGCCATCTCCTTGGCGCCCTGCGAGCTCTCGTAGATGGTGTTGATCCGCTCGGCCGCGTCGGCGACGTCGGTGGCCATGTTGACCGTCATCGAGCTCACCTGGTTGCCGATGTGGCCGGCGGTGTCCTCGGTGCGGGTGGACACCGGGATCTGCGCGATCAGCGGCTTGGACGGGATGCCCTCGCGATCGCCGAGGTACTTCCGAAGCGCCCCCGAGACCAGGGCCAGGACCACGTCGTTGAGCTTCACGTCGTAGGCGTGCTTGAGCGCCTTGACCCGGTCGAGCTCGATACGAACCCCGGAGATCCGCCGGTGCGGGCTGAGGGTCGCGTTGAAGCGCGTGGTCGGCGCGCTGAAGAAGCGAGGGGGCTTGTTCTTGAACGTCCGGACGGCGATCTGCTGGCGCGCGGTCTGGTTGAGGATCCCGGCGACCCGCATCGGCGTACGCACGGCGACGTTGACCCACGCGTCGGCGAGTGCGCGCACGGGTCCCGGCCCGCTGCTGCCGATGCCGTGGACCACCTCGTCCGAGGGTGCCCGCGGCTCCGGAGTGACGTCGAGGAGGATCTCGCCGAGACCAGCACCCGACACCCCGTCGACGATCGAGTGGTGCATCTTGGTCAGCGTCGCGACCCGGCCCTTCTGGAGCCCCTCGATCACCCACAGCTCCCACAGCGGACGTGAGCGGTCGAGCTTGTAGGACATCAGCCGGCTGACCAGCTCGTCGAGCTCCTTGCGCGTCCCCGGCTGGGGTACGCCGATCCGCCGGATGTGGAAGTCCGGGTCGAGGGTGTCGTCCTCGACGAACCACGGCCGGTCCAGGCCGAGCGGGGCCTCGACGACCTTCCAGCGCAGCTGCGGCATCTGCGGCAGCCGCTCGATGACGATCCTGCGCACCGCTTCGAAGCTGAAGTCGGGGGCGTCCGCCGTCTCGTGGATCGCCACCGCGCCGATGTGCATGTGCCACGCGGGCGTCTCGCCGTACCAGAACGCTGCGTCGACGCCGCTCATCCGCTTCATGGCGACACACTAGAACCGGTTCTGCCTTGCGGTGCTGTTTCGTTCACGGCGGGGGCGCCGTGGGAGGATGGACGGGTTCATCCGCAGCCCCTCGACGAGAGCAGTACGTGGCCAGCCAGACGACCGCGCCCCAGCCAGCACCACGGCCGGGCCAGACCGACCCCGCGATCATCCGGAATTTCTGCATCATCGCCCACATCGACCACGGCAAGTCGACGCTGGCCGACCGGATGCTGCAGCTGACCGGCGTGGTCGACGAGCGCAGCGCCCGGGCGCAGTACCTCGACCGGATGGACATCGAGCGTGAGCGCGGCATCACGATCAAGAGCCAGGCGGTGCGGATGCCGTGGACGGTGAGCGCCGACAACACCGCCGGTGCCGCCGCGGGCACCTACGTACTCAACATGATCGACACCCCCGGGCACGTCGACTTCACCTACGAGGTCTCCCGGTCGCTCGAGGCGTGCGAGGCCGCGGTGCTCCTCGTCGACGCTGCACAGGGCATCGAGGCGCAGACCCTGGCCAACCTCTACCTCGCGCTCGGCGCCGACCTGCAGATCATCCCGGTGCTCAACAAGATCGACCTGCCCTCGGCCAACCCGGACAAGTACGCCGCGGAGCTCGCCGGCATCATCGGCTGCGACCCCGCTGACGTGCTCCAGGTGAGCGCGAAGACCGGTGAGGGCGTCCGCGAGCTGCTCGACCAGATCGTGGCGCACACACCCGGACCGGTGGGCGTCGCGGACGCGCCGCCCAGGGCGCTGATCTTCGACTCCGTCTACGACACCTACCGCGGCGTGGTGACCTACGTCCGCGTCGTCGACGGCAAGCTGTCCCATCGCGACCGGATCAAGATGATGTCGACCGGAGCCGTTCACGAGATGCTCGAGGTCGGTGTGATCAGCCCGGAGCCGGTCAAGGCGGGCGACCTCGGCGTCGGCGAGGTCGGCTACCTCATCACCGGTGTGAAGGACGTGCGCCAGTCACGGGTGGGTGACACCGTCACCAGCCAGCACCACGGCGCCACCCAGGCGCTCGGTGGCTACAAGCACCCGAACCCGATGGTCTACTCGGGCCTCTACCCGATCGACGGCGACGAGTACCCGAACCTGCGGGACGCGCTCGAGCGGTTGCAGCTCAACGACGCGGCGCTGGCCTACGAGCCGGAGACCTCAGGAGCCCTCGGCTTCGGGTTCCGCTGCGGGTTCCTCGGCCTGCTGCACATGGAGATCGTCCGCGAGCGCCTCGAGCGCGAGTTCGACCTCGACCTGATCTCGACCGCGCCGAACGTCGTGTACAAGGTGATCAAGGAGGACGGCTCGGAGGTCGTGGTCACCAACCCGAGTGAGTACCCCAGCGACGCCAAGATCGCCGAGGTTCGCGAGCCCGTCGTGAGGGCGACGATCCTCAGTCCGAGCGACTACATCGGCGTGATCATGGAGCTCTGCCAGTCCAAGCGCGGGCGGCTCGAAGGGATGGACTACATCTCCGCCGACCGGGTCGAGATGCGCTACACCCTCCCGATGGGCGAGATCGTCTTCGACTTCTTCGACCAGCTGAAGTCGCGCACCAAGGGCTACGCCTCGCTCGACTACGAGGTCTCGGGCGAGCAGGCTGCCGACCTGGTCAAGGTCGACATCCTGCTCCAGGGCGAGACCGTCGACGCGTTCAGCGCGATCGTGCACCGGGACGCGGCGTACGCGTACGGCGTGATGCTCGCCGGCAAGCTGCGTGAGCTGATCCCACGCCAGCAGTTCGAGGTGCCGATCCAGGCCGCCATCGGCGCCCGCGTGATCGCGCGCGAGACCATCCGCGCGATGCGCAAGGACGTGCTCGCCAAGTGCTACGGCGGCGACATCACCCGCAAGCGCAAGCTGCTCGAGAAGCAGAAGGAGGGCAAGAAGCGGATGAAGATGGTCGGTCGGGTCGAGGTCCCGCAGGAGGCCTTCATCGCCGCGCTCTCCACCTCGTCGCCGACGGACAAGGGCAAGAAGTAGGTTGACCGCGTCCGGCGGCGTGGACGAGCCAGCACCGGTCCGGTTCGCAGGCCCAGTGGTGATCACATCCAGGTATCTCCACCATCCGGGGTCCGGTGGCTCCGTGGGGCGGGGGTGGGGCACGGTGGCCGCCGAAGGTGAGCGTCAAGGGGTCGCGTGGCGCCCCAAGCAAGAGCCGGCGGCAGCGGCAGGGAAGTCGGGGCGACACGCATCCCCCAGCGAACGAGGGGGACGCCGGGTCACGCGCCCGCACCCGCCACCACCGGGTCCCGTGCGGCGCAGCCGCACACGCGCCGCAGGCGCAAAGCCCGCCGCAGGCGAGCAAACGTGAAGCTGCCGGACGGGGTGCTCGGGATGTCGGGCCGCGGGCCGGACTGGGCCGCGTGGGTGGACGGGCTGCCCGGTCTCGTCCAGGGCCTGTACGACGACTGGGAGCTCCGGCCGGACGGGTGGATGATGCACGGCTACGTCGCCCTGGTCGTCCCCGTGATCACCGCGCGCGGGACCCGGGCGATGCTCAAGGTCTCGTTCCCCGACGTCGAGTCCGAGCACGAGCACCTCGCCCTGAGCCACTGGGGTGGCCGCGGCGCCGTACCGATGCTGCGAGCCGACCCGCACCGCCGGGCGATGCTCCTCGAAGCCCTGCGCGACGAGAGCCTTCGTGACTCGTGGGACGTGGAGGCGTGCACAGTCGTCGCCGACCTGTACGGGCAGCTGCACATCCCGGCGTTCAACCAGCTGCGCCCGCTGACCCGGTTCGTCGAGCGCTCCGCCGCCGACCTTGCGACGCTGCCGCGTGCTGCGCCGCTCCCGCGCAGGCTGGTCGAGCAGTCGGTCTCGCTGGCTCGCGACTTCGTGACCGACGACGCGAGCACCGGGACGCTGATCCATGCCGACCTGCACTACGACAACGTGCTGATGAGCGAGGCCGGCGAGTGGCTGGCGATCGACCCGAAGCCGCTCTCCGGCGACCCGCACTACGAGCTCGCGCCGATGCTGTGGAACCGCTTCGAGGAGCTGCACGGCGATGTGCGCGCGGGAGTACGCCGCCGCTTCCACGCGCTCGTCGACACCGCCGGCCTCGACGAGGGCCGGGCCCGGGACTGGGTCGTGGTCCGGATGCTGGTCAACGCCGCCGAGTCGCTCCGCGATCCCGAGGCCGGGTATCCGGAGGACTGGGTGACGACCTGCATCGCCGTCGCGAAGGCCGTGCAGGACTGAGCCCGAGGCCCGCCTGGGTCAGAGGTGTTCGAGCTTGTGGTACGGGCTGACGATCCGGACCTTCTTCGACCCGAAGTCGACCGTGACGGCGCCCGCCTCGATCTCGACGACCCGTCCGACGCCGTGCGAGTCGTGCGAGACCCGGTCACCGGCCTCGAACGTCTCGATCACCGGCTCCGGCTCGGGCTTGAAGGGGCTGCTCGCGAGGTGGCGCCGTTTGGGCCCGGGTCGTGTCGTCATTTGCCTCAAGTATGCGCCCTTTCCGACGGCCCGATGTCGCCGGCCACCTTTCGCGCCTCGTTTGGGGCGATTTCGTGGGTCATGCCG
This sequence comes from uncultured Actinomycetota bacterium, assembly GCA_963805425.1. Classification (GTDB taxonomy): domain Bacteria; phylum Actinomycetota; class Actinomycetes; order Propionibacteriales; family Nocardioidaceae; genus Marmoricola. The sequence goes on from CAWDUF010000003.1 coordinate 200,574, forward strand.
GGAGGTTGTTGCGCCGCGTGATCAGGTGCGCCCGCTCTGCCTCGTTGCCGGTGAGCTCCAGGGCCTGGTCGTAGGCGTCGCGCGCTTCGTCGTACCGGCCGACGCGGCGGAGCAGCTCGGCGCGGGCGACGTGCCAGGGGTCGTACGACGCCAGGTCGAGCCGGTCGACGATGCTGAGAGCGACCTCCGGACCGTCCAGCTCGGCGAGCGCCACCGCACGGTTCAGCTCGACGATCGGTGACGGCTGGAGCACGAGCAGCTGGTCGTAGAGCTGCACGACCTGCGACCAGTCGGTCATCGAGGCGTCGATCGCGTCGGTGTGCACGGCGTTGATGGCGGCCTGGATCTGGTAGGGGCCCGGCCGGTTCGTCGCCAGGCACTGGCGCACCAGCAGGTGGCCCTCGTCGACGAGACCCGCGTCCCAGCGGGCACGGTCCTGCTCGTCGAGGGTGACCAGCACGCCGTCCGCGACCCGGGCCGGCCGCCTCGCCTCGATCAGCAGCATCAGTGCCAGCAGACCGATCACCTCGCTGTACTCGGGTTGCTGAGCGTCGATCAGCGACGCGAGCTGGCGGGTCAGCCGGATCGCCTCGGACGAGAGGTCGGTGCGCAGGCCCTCGCCCTCGCTGGCCAGGTAGCCCTCGTTGAAGATCAGGTAGAGCACCGCGAGCACGCCACCGAGCCGCGCGGGCAGGTCCTCGGCACGCGGGATCCGGTACGGGATGTTCGCGCTCTTGATCTTCTGCTTCGACCGGGTGATCCGTTGCGCCATCGTGGTCTCGGGGACGAGGAACGCGCGTGCGATCTCGCCGACGGTCAGTCCGCCGAGCAGTCGGAGCGTGAGGGCCACCCGGTTCTCGGGAGCGAGCGCTGGGTGGCAGCAGGTGAAGATCAGGCGGAGCCGGTCGTCCTGGACAGGTCCGGTGGGTTCAGGTGGGGTGTCGTCCTCGAGCATGGCAGCCTCCGCGTACTTCGTGTCGCGCTTGGCCTCGCGCCGGATCCGGTCGATCGCCTTGTTGCCCGCCGTGGTGGTCAGCCACGCTCCCGGGTTCGGGGGGATGCCATCTGCAGGCCAGCGCTCGAGAGCGGTCACCAGGGCATCGGCGACGGCGTCCTCGGCGAGGTCGATGTCCCCGAGACGACGGATCAGGGTCGCGACCACGCGGCCGTGCTCGGCGCGCACGATCTCGGTGATCTGCCCGGAGACGTCAGCCGCGATCGTCACGTCGGGCCGGCCCGGGTCCGGCGGCGAGTCCTGCACTCAGCCCACGATGCCCTGGAAGGCCCGGATCTCGACTGGGTGCATGCACGCCGCAGACGCACGCCGGCCCACCTCGAGGGCTTCGTCCAGGTCTGCGGCCTCGATCACCCAGAAGCCGCCGAGCTGTTCCTTGACCTCGACGTACGGGCCGTCGGTGAGGACCGACTCGCCCTTCCGGCCGTCGACGACCGTGGTGTTCGACGGGTGCGTCAGGCCGCCGGCGAAGACCCAGTGCCCGGTCTTCTGCAGCTCGTCGTTGAAGGCGTCGGTGAGGCGGAAGGACTCCTGCATCTCCTCCTCGGACAGACCCATGTTGTCCCAGTCGTGGATCACGGACATCAGGTAGTGCGTCATCGGTTGCTCCTCCGTCGGGGGCTCGCGCCCATCTTGTCGTGATCTCCACGAACAGCCGAAGCGCATTACGACAGGTCTTCGCGAATTGCTTCCGGGGCCGTCCCACCGACATGACAGGGCAGGATGTCCGCGTGCGGGTGATTTCAGTGAACGTCGGCCTCCCGAAGCGGGCGGACTTCCCGACCACGTCGCTTCCCGAGACCGGCATCGAGAAGCTGCCGGTCGACGGACCGGTCCGGATCACGTCGTACGGTGTCGAGGGCAACGCCTGTGCGTCCAGCGAGATCCACGGCGACGAGTTCATGCGTGTCTACGCGTACTCCGCCGAGGACTACCGGTGGTGGGAGGGCGAGCTCGGCCGCGACCTCCGCCTCGGGCTCTTCGGGGAGCAGCTCTCGACGGAGGGAGTCGACCTCAACGCCGCCCTGCTGGGCGAGACCTGGCAGGTCGGGACGGCGGTCCTGCAGATCGCGCACGTGCGGGTCCCGTGCCAGACGTTCAAGGGCTGGATGGGATACACCGGCCACGACGCAGACGGCTGGCTGCGCCGTTTCGCGCTCGCAGCGCGCCCGGGTCCCTACTTCCGGGTCCTCGAAGAGGGCACCGTTGCGGCCGGTGACCCGATCCTCGTGCTCGACCGACCGGCGCACGGGGTGTCGGTCGCGATGATGTTCCGCGCACTCATGGGCCAGCCGGCGTTGCTCCCCGCACTGCTGGCGGTCGACGGCCTCAAGCCGTGGGTCTACGAACGCGCGCGGGCAGCCGTCGTGTGACGCGTTGATCCTCACATTCGGGTCTGATGGCCCATCCCTCGAACGGTGATCTAGGTTACGTTGCAATCACCTGTGAGCTACGGAGAAGCGATCACCATGTCACCCCTCGTCCGAGACACCACGTTCATCGACCAGCGGCCCCCGAACATGGCGGCCATGTTTCTGGAGCGCGTCCAGAAGTCGGCATCACGCGAAGCTTTCCGCTATCCGGTGAACGGTGATCACCCTTGGGCATCGATCACCTGGAAGGAGACCGGCGAGCGCGTCGAGAAGCTGGCGGCCGGTCTGCTCGCCCTCGGGCTGGAGTCCGAGCAGCGGGTCGGCATCGCGTCCGGCACCCGGATCGAGTGGATCCTCGCCGACCTCGCCGTGATGTGCGCCGGCGGCGCGACGACGACGGTCTACCCGTCGACGATGAGCTCCGACGTCGCCTACATCCTCGCCGACTCCGAGTGCCGCGTCGTCTTCGCCGAGGACGACGTCCAGGTGCAGAAGCTGCGCGAGCACCGCACCGAGCTGCCGAGCCTGACCAAGGTGGTCGTCTTCGACGGCAGCAGCAACGAGGACTGGATCATCGACCTCGAGCAGCTCAGCAAGCTCGGGGAGGACCTGCTCGCGAAGGACCCGAAGGTCGTGCAGAAGGCCGTCGAAGCGATCGAGCCCGACCAGCTGGCGACGCTGATCTACACCTCCGGCACCACCGGCCGTCCGAAGGGCGTCCGGCTGCGGCACTCGTCGTGGACCTACGAGGGCGCCGCGATCCAGGCCCAGGACATCCTCAGCGAGGACGACCTGCAGTTCCTCTGGCTGCCGATGGCGCACTCCTTCGGCAAGGTGCTGCTGTCCACCCAGCTCGCCTGCGGCTTCTCCACGGCGGTCGACGGACGAGTCGAGAAGATCATCGACAACCTCGCGATCGTGAAGCCGACGTTCATGGGCGCCGCGCCGCGCATCTTCGAGAAGGCGCACGCCCGCATCGTCACGATGCAGGCGGCAGAGGGCGGGCTGAAGGAGAAGATCTTCCTGCAGGCCTTCGCCGTGGGCCTCAAGGTCGACCGGCTCAAGCGCGAGGGCAGATCGGTGCCTCCGCTGCTCTCGGTCCAGCACGCGCTCTTCGACCGGCTCGTGTTCACCAAGATCCGCGACCGTTTCGGGGGCAGGGTGCGGTTCTTCATCTCCGGTGCCGCGGCGCTCAACCAGGAGATCGCCGAGTGGTTCCACGCGGCAGGCATCCTCATCCTCGAGGGTTACGGCCTGACCGAGACCTCGGCCGGCTCGTTCGTGAACCACCCGGAGAACTACAAGCTCGGCACGGTGGGCGAGGTGTTCCCGGGCAGCCAGGTCCGGCTCGGTGAGGGCGACGAGATCCAGATCAAGGGTCCCGGCGTCATGGACGGGTACCACAACCTCCCGGACGAGAGTGCCGAGACCCTCACCGAGGACGGTTGGCTGCGCAGCGGTGACAAGGGCTCGCTCGACGCCGAGGGCTTCCTCACCATCACCGGCCGCATCAAGGAGCTCTTCAAGACCTCGGGCGGCAAGTACATCGCTCCGCCCGCGATCGAGGCGAAGTTCAAGGCGGTCTGCCCCTACGCGAGCCAGTTCATGGTATTCGGCAACGAGCGCAACTACTGCGTCGCGCTGGTGACCCTCGACCCTGAGGCGCTGCTGGACTGGGCGGAGGAGAGCGGTCACGCCGGCAAGAACTACGCAGAGCTTGTCCAGACCGAGGCGGTCGTGACGATGGTCCAGGGCTATGTCGACCAGCTCAACACCGAGCTGAACCGCTGGGAGACGATCAAGAAGTTCCGGCTGCTCGACCACGACCTGACCGTCGAGTCCGGTGAGCTCACTCCGTCGATGAAGGTCAAGCGCGGCGTGGTGGAGGAGAACCACCAGCACACCATCGACGCGATGTACGCCGACTGAGCGAGGCTGAGTCGAGCTTGCTCGATCTTGTGTCGAGCGAGGGAGGCGTTGAGGAGCGAAGCGACGATCACGCCGGCTGATCACGCCTGAGGCAAAGCCGACGCACAGTCGTTAACGCGACGCGGAGCCGCTACGCGACTATCGTCCATGGTGGCGCGCCTCGGGTCCACGCCGCGAGCGGAGGGACGGGTACATGGCGACGTGCGCGGGGTGCGGAGCAGGGGACCAGCCCGAAGGCGCACGGTTCTGCAACAGCTGCGGTAGTGCCATGGCGGCGCCGACGTGCGAAGCCTGCGGAGCCGACCTCATGCCGCGCGCCCGGTTCTGCAACGAGTGCGGCGCCGCGCAGACCGCCACCGTCCCCGCGTCACCGACGCTGGAATCCCCGGTGTCGACTCGTCGAGTCACGAGCGTGCTCTTCGGTGACCTCGTCGGCTTCACGTCGCTGTCCGAACATCGTGACCACGAGGAGACCCGCGAGCTGTTGACCCAGTACTTCGACGAGTGCCGCCGAGTCATCGAGCGCTACGGCGGCACGGTGGAGAAGTTCATCGGGGACGCGGTGATGGCGGTCTGGGGGGTCCCGACCGCGCACGAGGACGACGCCGAACGCTCCGTCCGTGCCGGGCTGGAGCTGGTCAACGCGGTCACGGCGATGGGCGACGAGCTCAGGCTCGACGGGCTGGCCATGCGGGTCGGCATCGTCACCGGAGAAGTCGCCGTCACCGTCGGAGCCCAGCAGCAGGGCATGGTGGCGGGCGACGCGGTGAACACCGCGTCACGCGTGCAGTCGGCGGCGGCACCGGGCCAGGTCTGGGTCGACGAGACCACCAGGTTGCTGTCCTCCGCGGCGATCACCTATGTCGACGTCGGAAGCCATGAGCTGAAGGGCAAGGCCGACGCAGTCCCGTTGTGGGCGGTGCGTGCCGTCGTGGCGGCCCGTGGAGGCGCGCAACGTGCGGACGGCCTCGAAGCGCCGCTCATCGGTCGCGACCGGGAGCTGCGGCTGGTCAAGGAGCTGTTCCACGTCACCGAGGACAGCGGTCGACCCTCACTCGTGGTCCTGGACGGCGAGGCAGGTGTAGGGAAGTCGCGACTCGGGTGGGAGTTCGAGAAGTACGTCGACGGGCTCAGCAAGAACGTGCGCTGGCACAGCGGTCGCTGCCTCTCCTACGGCGAGGGCGTCGCCTACTACGCACTGTCGGAGGCCTTCCGTGCGCGACTCAGGCTGGGTCTTCGTGGGGGCGACGCGACCGGCGAGGACGAGGAGCCGGATGCCGAGGAGCTGCTCGGCGACGGGCTGGCCGCCTTCGTGCCCGACGAGGGAGAGCGGGACTGGCTCCGGCCGCGGCTTGCGGCGATGCTCGGCGCCTCGGCCGGCGCGACGTTCGCGCGCGAGGATCTCTTCCAGGCGTGGACGACCTTCCTGGAGCGGGTGGCGGGCGACGAGACCGTGGTCCTGGTGGTCGACGACGCCCAGTACGCCGACGACGGCCTCGTGCAGTTCGTCGAGCACCTGCTCGCCACGGCAGCATTTCCGTGTTTCCTGGTGCTGATGACCCGTCCCGGCCTGCTCGAGGAGCACCCTGCGCTGGCGACCAACCGACGTGCGACAGTGCTGCACCTGCCCACGCTGTCCGGTCCCGACATGTCGGAACTCGTCGGCGGTCTCGTGCACGGCCTCCCGGATGACGTGCTGGAGCGGCTGGTGCAACGCGCCGAGGGGGTGCCGTTGTTCGCAGTGGAGACGGTGAGGTCGTTGATCGACCATGACCTCGTCATCCCCCGCGGTGGCCAGTACGTCCTCGCCGATCCCGACAACCTCGACCTGGGCGCGGTCGGCGCTCCCGCTTCACTGCAGGCGCTGATCGCGGCCCGGCTCGACACACTGTCCGCCCAGCAGCGCCGGGTCGTGGACCAGGGGAGCGTCCTGGGCAGCTCCTTCGCGCGTGAGGAGATCGCGCGACTGTGTCCCGAGATCGGCGACCTCGATGATGTCTTGGCCGGACTGGTGCGGCTCCAGGTGCTCCGGCGCGAGGCCAGCAGGCTGAGCGCTGAGGTCGGGCAGTTCCAGTTCGTCCAGGCGGTGGTCCGCCAGGTCGCGTACGGCAGCCTGTCGCGGCGCGACCGCAAGGCGGTCCACCTCGCGATCGCTGCCGACCTGTCCGAACGCGACGACCCCGCCGGCGAGCTCGCCGCGATCATCGCCCAGCACTACCTCGACGCGCTCGACGCGGTCCCCGAAGACGACGACGTCACGGAGCTCGCGGCCGCGACAGTCGCCCACCTGCGCAGCGCGGCGGCGCGTGCCGCGGCGCTCGGCTCGCCGCGGGAGGCTGCTGCCCACTTGCACCAGGCTCTGAGCCGCAGCGGCGACCCGCTGGAGACCGCCTCCATCGAGGCGGAAATCGCCGCGGCGCTGCACGACTCCGGTGACCACGCACTCGGCATCGAGCACTCCACTCGGGCGCGAGACGCGTTCGTGGCAGCAGGAGATCGGCTGCAGGCCGGTTCGTCGGCTGCGATCCTGGCCCGCTGCCTCGTCGCGATCCAGCAGCCCGCTGAGGGTCTCCAGGTCGCGCTGCCCTGGTACGACGAGCTCGCGAACGATCCCGCCGCGGCCCGGGTGGTGCTCGCGCTGTCGTACCCGATCTACCGGTCACAGATGGCGATGAGCATGGACCTTCGGGACGTGTGCGAGCGATGGGTGCGTTCAGCGGAGCTGCTCGGTGACGAAGCGGCCATCGCGGACAGCTACGCCTCGCTCTCCGTGTACTACTCGATGACGGGAGCGGTGAGCCTCAGCATGGTCCTGCTCGAGTCGAGCGCCGTCAGGGCGAGAGCTGCTCACAACCCGAACATCCTGGGTCGTGCCCTGACCAACCTCGCCGCGGCTTTCAACGGGGAGGACACCGCTCGCGCTATCGACGCAGGGCAGGAGTCACTCGACGTCGGCCGTCGGCAGGGTTCCATCCCGATCAGCAGCGGGGCAGCGATCAATCTCCTCCTCGCGTTCTGGGCTGCGGGCAGGTGGGACGACATGGACCTCCTGATCGCCGAGGCACCGTTCGAGGAGGCCGACCAGCAGCTTGCATCAGTCGTCGCCCACGCGGTTGCCCGTGCACGCGGTGAGGACGTGGCGATGCCCACCACGGGGGACCTCGAGACCAACGACGACGACCTCCGCATCTGGACAGACCTCGGAAGGGCATCCGTCGAGGCCGAGACGCTCACGCCCGGTGCCGTCGAGCGCGCTGTGGCGGCGGCTGAGAGCTATTACGCGAAGACCGGCATGTACGACGACTTCGTCTTCATCTGGCAGGGAGCCGTCGAGGTGGCTGAGGCATTCGACGACGACGCGGCTCTGGCCCGCCTGGCCCAGATCGTGGACCAGCACGTCGGCAGCCGTCCCGGGGCGGGCGTCCGGGCGCACCGCTCCGCACTCGCCGCGGAGCTGTCCCGTCGTGCCGGCGCACCCGATGCGGACGTCGAGGAGCACCTGAGGTCGGCGATCGCCGGGTACGAGCGCTGGGGCGCTCGGCCGTACGCGGCGCGTGCCCGGGCGAAGCTGGGGCGGCTGCTGCTCGACGGCGACCGCCGCGAGGAGGGCGCAGCGCTCCTCGGCGAAGCCGACGCGATCTTCGAACGTCTCGGCGCCGCGCAGTGGCGTCGGGCGCTGGTCTCGGTCGACTGAGCACGAGGCGGCTCCGGCGCGCCCCTAGATTGGGGCCATGCCGCCCCCCAGCCCGCCCGACGGCGAGCCCGCGCCGGTCGACGGATCGCTCCCGGCCGCCGCGCTGTCGACACTCGGCGACCGCCGGCTCGGCGTCTACGTGCACGTGCCGTTCTGCCGGGTGCGGTGCGGGTACTGCGACTTCAACACCTACACCGCGACCGAGCTCGGCGGGGGCGCGTCGCAGGCGTCGTACGCCGACACGGCCAGCGCCGAGATCGAGCTGCTCGCCGGGGTGCTTCCTGGAGCGCCGGCCGTGGAGACGGTGTTCTTCGGCGGTGGGACGCCGACGGTGCTCCCGAGTGGTGACCTGGTGCGCATCCTCGACGTTCTGCGTGGCCGGTTCGGGCTGACGGCGGGAGCCGAGGTCACGACCGAGGCCAACCCGGACAGCGTGACGCCCGAGAGCCTCGCCGAGCTTCGGGAGGGCGGGTTCACGCGGCTGTCGTTCGGGATGCAGTCCGCAGTGCCGGCCGTGCTCGCGGTGCTCGACCGGACCCATGACCCCGAACGCGTGCCGCAGGTCATGGCCTGGGCGCGCGATGCAGGTTTCGAGCACGTCAGCCTCGACCTCATCTACGGCACGCCGGGGGAGAGCCTCGCCGACTGGCGGCAATCGCTGGCCTCCGCGCTGGCCTGCGAGCCCGACCATGTCTCGGCGTACTCGCTGATCGTGGAGGAGGGCACCGCGCTCGCGCGACAGGTCCGCTCAGGAGTGCTCCCGATGCCGGACGAGGACGACCTGGCCGACAAGTACCTCCTGGCCGAAGAGGTCCTCGCAGGCGCCGGGCTCGGCTGGTACGAGGTCTCCAACTGGGCTCGCGACGACGGGTCCCGCTGCCGGCACAACGAGCTCTACTGGACCTCGCAGAACTGGCTCGGCATCGGCCCGGGCGCCCACGCGCACGTCGACGGAGTGCGGTGGTGGAACGTGAAGCATCCGACCGCGTACGCCGCGCGACTCGCTGCGGGGGAGTCCCCGGCGGCCGCCCGCGAGGTACTGGACCAGGAGACCCGGCTCGTCGAGCGCGTCCTGCTCGAGCTGCGACTGCGCGACGGTCTGCCGTTGTCGGTCCTCGACGACCCCACCCGAGCAGAACGTCCGATCTCCGAGGGCCTCGCGGTCGTCGAGCGCGGGCGTCTCGTCCTCACCCTGCGCGGCAGACTCCTCGCCGATGCCGTGGTTCGCGACCTCGTCGGGGACGAACCTCGTTAGGGTCAGGCCCATGACCGAGGTCCCACCGCCCGACCCGAACCAGCCCCCGAAGGCGCCGCCGCCCCCGCCGCCCGGGTGGGAGCAGACGGTCGGATATGCACCGGGATATGCACCGGGATATGCACCGGGATATGCCGCGCCGGGTCAGCCGACTCCCGGGCAGCCCGGCTGGGCGCCGTACGGGATCCACCCGGCGACGGGCCTTCCGTTCTCCGACAAGAGCAAGATCGTCGCGGGCCTGCTGCAGATCCTGCTGCCGCTCGGGATCGGCCGGTTCTACATCGGCGACTCGAAGACCGGTGGCTGGCAGCTGGCGGTCACGCTGCTCACCTGCGGCATCGGCGGGCTGTGGCCGTTCATCGACGGCATCGTGATCCTGGTGACCGACAGTCGCGACGTGCACGGCCGGATCCTGCGCAGCTGAGGTTCAGTGCCAGCCAGTGCGCCGAGCGACAGCGACCGCCTCCAGCTGCGAGCGCACGCCCAGCTTGGTGAGGATGCACCGCACCTGGGCGCGCACCGTCGCCTCCGAGACGACCGACCGCCGGGCGATCTCGGCCACGAGGTGCCCCTCGGTGAGCTCGCGGAGGACCTCGCACTCGCGTCGCGTGAGGTGGCCGAAGGGGGCCAGCTGTGCCATCCGGCGCTCGCGGCACGAGCCGGCCGCGTCGATCAGGTGCAGGCGCTCGCGCGGCGCCATCACCTCGCGTCCGCGGGCTGCGGCGAGGATCGCCTCGACCAGGACGGTGAGCTCGCCGTTCTTCGCGACCACGCCGACAGCTCCCAGCTCGATCGCGTGGGCGACCTGCTCGACGTCGGTCGAAGCGCTCACGACCAGGACGCGCAGGCCGGCTTCGACGAGCGGTCGGACCAGGTCGGCGCCGTTGCCTGCGTCCCCCAGGTCCAGGTCGAGCAGGATCAGGTCGGGGCGGCCCTCGACCAGCCCTGCGAGCAGGACCGAGGGGTCGGCCAGATCGGGCACGACGACCTGCATCCCGTGCGCCTCGAGCGTGAGACCCAGTGCCTGGACGAGCAGGCGGTGGTCGTCGACGATCGCGATCTGCACGGACTCCTGGGCGCCATCTTGACCACCGCAGGTGCCGGTCACGACGCGACGCCCTGCGTTGCTGGCTGCGGTTGGAGGGTCCCGGGCGCGTTGCGCTGCCTCGGGACGGCGCCGGTCCGCTGGCGTGCGACGACGGGCGGTGTCGCCTCGGGTCGGCCCGCGGTGGGCAGGACGGCGATGAATCGTGCGCCGGGCGCGCCGGGGTCGAGGATCAGGTCGCCGGCCTGCGCGCGCATCAGCTGTCGCGCTTCGAAGAGCCCCAGGCCCGAGCCGGCGCTGTCCGCGCCGCGGATGCCTCGCTCGAAGACGAAGGGCGCCAGGTCGCGCGACACCCCTGGCCCGTGGTCCCAGCAGACGATCCGCACCTGACCGTCGGCCTCCTCGACGGCAAGCTCCACCGGTGCGCCAGGTGCGTGCCGGGCGGCGTTGGTGAGCAGGTTCTTCAGCACCACGACGAGCTCTCCGGGGTGGCCGACTGCGATCGCGCCGGGCGCGTCGACCACGACGTCGTTGCCGAGCGTGTGCGCGGTCAGGGCGATGCCGCGCACGACCGGGCCTACGTCGAACGGCCCGCACGGCTCCTCGGGCGCCCGGTGCAGCAGGTGGTCGAGGTGGTGCACCTCCTCCGCGGCCGCCTGGCACAGGGTCGCCGTGGCCGGATCGGCTTCCGCCTGCCGGTTGCTGAGCAGTTCGAGCGCGAACCTCAGGCCGGCCACGGAGTTGGTGGCGTCGTGGACCAGGTCGGCACGCCACTCGGTGAGTTCGACGGCCTCTGCCCGGATGTCCCGCAACGTCTCGCTGAGCGAGCCGATCGTCTGCTCGGTCTGGGCCAGGGCGGCGTCGAGGTCGGACTTCGCTGACCAGACGGCCACCCCCGCCACGCCGGTGCACACCGCCAGAGCCGTCGCGGACCCGACCGGCGCGCCGGGGTCGTACCCGTAGATCGCCTCGGCCGCCGCGAGGGCTCCGAACAGCGGCGCCGCGCGGCGTGACCACGGGCGTCGTGGGCCGCGCCTGCGCACGGCGACGGCCAGTCCCAGCCAGATCAGCGTCATCCCCGCCGAGAGCAGCCGCGCCCACAGTGGTCCGTTGGAGAGGGGGTCTGCCTTGGCCAGCTCGGCGGCGGCAAGCCCGCTGAACGCGGCCAGGACGAGGACGGCGAGCACCGGCAGGAGACGACCGGGCCGGTCGAAGGGTCGCACGGACGTCGCCCGCAGCGAGCGCAGCACCAGACCGGCCGCGATGACGGTGATCAAGGCCCTCAGCACGGCTTCTCCGAACACCCGGTGGCTGAGAGCCCCGCTGACCTCGGCGACGCCGACGAGCGGCAGGTAGAGCGCACCCATCACGATCAGGGCGCTCCCGACGAGAGCACAGTGCGGGTCGCCGGACAGCCGCCAGCGCGCGAGCCGGATGACGCCGGCGACCAGGAAGAGCGCGGCGGCGGTCGCGACCACGACCACGCCGGTGTCGACGCGCCAGACGTCGGTGCTGCTCTGCGCTGTGAGCGCCGGCTGGTGGATCGCACTCAAGAGTGCGGCTGTGGTGTGTGTGTTCATCCCCCGAGGTGCCGAACGGCCCGGCACGGTCCCCCTCCCGTTCCAGGCGCCATCTTGCGCCCCGTGGTGGTCCGGGCGCTACCACCAGACGTCCTTTGTGCCGTAGTCAGAAGTGGCTACGGCCCGGCGCCGAACGGATGAGGACCTCCGGTGCGTCAGGGAGTTGGCGTCCCCGGCGACGGCAGGTCGGCGGCCGGATCCGGCTCGGGCGCGGTGCGCGTCGTGTCTCCGGACGGCGCGGGTGCCGTTGAAGCGGCGTCGGGAGCTGTCGGGGTGGGTGCCGAGGTGGGCGTGGAGATGGGAGACGGGTCGACGCTGTCGGTCTGCCCGTCGACGGCGGCACCCGACTGGCGGGGACTCGACGGGCTCGGCTGGTCGGAGCCCGGCTGGCTCGACCCGGCGCCGCTCGAGCCGGAGGTGGCCGGCTCCTGGGCAGGGGCGAGCAGCGGCGCCGGGTGCGGCGCCGTGGCGCCTTCGCAGTCGACCAGGGTGTCCTTGCCGTTGCCGCCGAGGCACTCGTCGACACCGTCGCCTCCGTCGAGGAAGTCCTTGCCGTTGCCGCCGTCGAGTCGGTCGTCACCGTTGTCGCCGATCAGGATGTCCTTGGCGTTCCCGCCGTAGAGCCGGTCGTTCCCGTCCCCGCCGACGAGGCAGTCACCGCTGTTCCCGCCGTAGATCACGTCGTCGCCGCCGAGGCCCATGATCACCTGGCGCTGGTTGCCGCCGCGGATCACGTCGTCGCCCAGGGTGCCGTACACGACGCCGGCGTACTGGCTGAGGTCGCCGCAACCCGGGGGCGGGTCGGGCGCCCACACGCCGGCGACCACGGAGTTGTCGTCCAGCTGCGTGAAGTCGGAAAAGCGAGCGTATGTGTAGGAGCTTCCCCCGAAGGTAACCGATGCGACAACCACTCCTGCCGCGCCGAAGAGGAGCACTCGACTACGCCGAGACACTGTTCGCCTCCTCGCGAGTACGAGACTCCCGGATGCCCGAAACGCCCTGAGTCACTGAGTAGCCGATCAGCAGGATGACCGCGAGCAGCATGAAGCCACCGGTCTTCAGATCGTCACGAACTCGCCCGAGCCACGGTACGTGGAACCAGACCTTTCCCCTGATCTGACCTGGAACGACGGGCTTGAGGTCGGGTCCCCTGTTCGCATCGCCCTTGAACGTGAACTGGGTCTGACCGTTGACGTTCTTGATGGCAGTGATCCGATGCGTGATGTAGACAGCCTGTCCCTGTGCGGCCTGGTATGTGGCAATGTCACCGACGTGGAGCCTTGCCGGGTCGATGGGGCGAACCATGACAACGGACCCGACGGGAATCTTCGGCGTCATGCTTCCGCTGAGGACCGTCATTGCCTGGCCGTCGGTCAGCCGCGGGATCACCGCGACGATCGCCACGGCACTTCCGACGAGCAGGACCAAGAACAGGCCAAGCAGTCGTCCGGCCCAGCGCAGCGCACAGGCCGCGGTCGGGTTTCGAAGGTGTGCGTGGACATTCACCGGTCGGCTCCTCTCGACGGCTTGGGCCGGCCCGCCCTGACGGCGGGCCGGCCCTTGGCCTGGCTGGACCTCAGTGCTGGTTGAGGTCGAACTGCAGGTCGAAGGTCGAGCCGTCGCCCTGCGTGGCGTTGGTGGCGTTCGGGTCGAGCCCGAGGTCGATCCGAACGCACACACCCTCGCCGGCCTGGAGGGTGCCCAATGCGACCGGGCTGGTGTAGCTCGCGAGACGCGGGTAGTGCGTCGTGTTGTTGTCCGGTTCGGTGACCCCCACGCCATGCGTCACCGGAATGGTGCACTCATGGAGTGCGGCGTTCCACGCGCCGGCGGCCGTAGCAGGGTCGCTGTACCGCACGCGCATGTAGGCCTGTCCCGAGAACTCGCCCGGGTCACCAGCGTTTCCACACGTCGGGTCGGCGACCGACTCGGAGTTGCTGCTGCACCCGTTCTCCTGGTCCACGAGGTTCTTGACGACCATGGAGAGATCCGCTGACGGCACGCCGTCGAGGTCGGCGCTGGTGAGGAAGTAGTCGATGGTGCGGTACTGGCCGGGAGCGATCGAATGGATGCCGACGTTCGAGATCGGCCCGGTGCTGCCGGGCAGGTTGAGCACCAAGTGACCGGCGTCGGTCTCGTTGCCCGTGACCTGCTGGAAGTCGGACCATGCCGACCAGGTGCCGCCACCCGCGGCGAGCGCTACAACGGCGGTGCCGGCCAATGTGGCCTTGAGGATCTTCTTGTTCATGTTGCGTTCCCTTCCCGGATCCCCCGTGCCGGGGGCACTCGTGGCCGCGACGGTTCGCGGCTGATTCGTTGATCCGAGACTCGTCCCGTGGGAGGGGCTGGGGCATCGTCAGTTCACGCGAATCCCGTTTAGTCGATCTTGCTGATGCCGTGATCGGCGTCAGGGCTGACAGTGAACGTGTCCTGTCGTCCGACTGCTTGGGGGGATCGCTCGTGCGAACCGTCTGCCGCGCCGCCGTCCGAGCGATCGCCGCGACGCTGCTGATCCTGGGCTGCTTGTTGTGGAGGAGCGGCCCGGCCTCGGCGGATGACGGATCGTTGCTCGTCGACGTGCCCGGTGACGGTGTGGGCTTCACCCACGACCCCGGGAATCCCCTCCTCGACGTGCAGCGGCTCTACCCGGGCAGCTCGGGCGACGGGACGATGGGCGTTCGCAACACTTCGGCGTACGACGCGCGCCTGGACCTCGGGGCCGCCGACATCGTCAGCCTGGAGAACACCTGCGTACGTCCGGAGAGGCGGGATCCAGGCGAAGGCTGCGACGCCGACGGGGGCGAGCTCGCCGGCTGGTTGGCGGTGACGGTCACCCGCGAGGATGTGACCCCCGCGGAAGTGCTGTGGAGCGGCCAGCTCGCCGCCCTGGCGCAGGGCGCCACGCTGACCGACGACCTGCCTGCCGGGGCCACGTGGCAAATGCGGATGACGGTCTCGCTGCCGTGGAGCGCTCCGAACGACACGATGACCGACTCGGTCACCTTCGACACGAGATTGACGGCCTCGTCGCAAGCCGGCGAGTCCACGGTCGCGGGTCCGCACGTCTCGGCCGCGGCCGGGGCGAAGCCGAGGGCCGGTCACCAGGTGACGCTGCCCCTGACCGGAGGCACGATCAGCCTGTGGTGGCTCCTGCTCGACGCAGTGGTGCTCCTCGCAGGAACAACTCTGCTGACCCTCAGCCGGCTCGGTCGGACGTCACGAAGTCGATGAGCTCCTCGACCCGGCCGAGGAGTGCCGGCTCGAGGTCGGCGTACGACGTGACCTTCGACAAGATGTGCTGCCAGGCGCGCGCGATGTCGGCCTGGTCGCGGTGCGGCCAGCCGAGGCTCTGGCACACGCCCTTCTTCCACTCCACGGCACGCGGGATCCTGGGCCACGCGTCCATGCCGAGGCGGTCGGGCTTCACCGCGGCCCAGATGTCGATGTAGGGGTGTCCGACGATCAGCACGTGCGCGCCGATCGGAGACTTCGCCACCGACTGAGCGATCCGGCTCTCCTTCGAGCCCGGCACCAGGTGGTCGACGAGTACGCCGACCCGCCGCTCCGGCCCGGGCCGGAAGTCGCGCAGGTGCTCGGCGAGGTCGTCGATGCCTTCGAGGTACTCGACGACGACGCCCTCGATCCGCAGGTCGGCGCCCCAGACCTTCTCGACCAGCTCGGCGTCGTGCCGGCCCTCGACGAAGATCCGGCTGGCCCGCGCGACCTTGGCCCTGGCTCCGGGGACCGCCACGGATCCCGACGCCGTCCGCGTCCGGGCGGCCGGCCCCCTGCGTGCCGGAGCGACCAGGACCACCGGCTTGCCCTCGAGCAGGAAGCCCGGTCCTAGCGGGAACGTCCGGCGCCGGCGGCGGCGGTCCTCGAGCGTGATGGTGCCCAGGTCGCGCTCGACCTTGACGATCTCGCCGCAGAAGTCGGACTCGAGCTCTTCGACGACCAGGCCCACCTCGGCGGGCACCTCGGCCGCACGCCCGTGGCGCGGGGCGCGCCAGTCGGTGGACAGGACGTCGGGGCCGTAGCGGTCGTGGGGCGCGGTCACCGGCCCACGCTACGAGCGCCGAGCGCTGGAGCGGGGGAGGCAGCCGGGTGTGTCCGGCCCGGCGGGAACAAACCTTGACCGTCGGAAGTTCACGATATATCGTCAACATATCGAGAGGTTACGGCGGAGCGATCATCGATCCGCCGCCCTCGATCCGAAACGAAGGAGAACGACGATGTACAACCGAAACGACAATCCCTGGGCCGCCGAGTTCGAAGCGGTCCGCCGGCAGCGCGGCCGTGGCCGCGGACACGGCCGGCACCCCGGTGGCGGCATGGGCGGCCCCGGCTGGGGCGGCCCGATGGGGCCGCCGCCGTGGGTCGCGCAGATGTTCGGTCCGCAGTGGGCCGGCCACAGCGGCGGTCGAGGCGGGCGCGGTCGTGCCCGGGTTCGCCGCGGCGACGTCCGCTCCGCGATCCTCGACGTCCTCGGAGCGGCGAGCGAGCCGCTCAACGGCTACCAGGTGATCCAGGAGATCGCCGAGCGCAGCAACGGGGTCTGGAAGCCCAGTCCGGGCTCGGTCTACCCGACCATCGCCCAGCTCCAGGACGAGGGCCTGATCGAGGACGCCCCGCAAGGACGCAAGACCCTGCAGCTGACCGACGCCGGTCGTGAGCACGTGGGCGAGCATGCCGACGAGCTCGCAGCGATCTGGCGCACGTTCGAGGAGGACGCCGACGGCGACGACGCCTCGGACCTCCGGCAGGTGATCGGCCAGACCGTCGGCGCGATCATCCAGGTCGCCTCGACCGGCACGCCCGACCAGCGCGAGAAGGCGGTGCAGATCCTGGCGGAGACCAGGCGTCGGCTCTACAGCCTGCTCGCCGAGGGGCCTGACGAGTCCGAGTCCGACGACGACGAGGAGTGAGCGACATGGCGCGACCCGAGCAACGGCCCGACCTGCGGCTGGGTGACGCAGAGCGCGACGAGGCGATCGTCCGGCTCAGCGAGCACTACGCCGCCGGCCGGCTCGACAAGGACGAGTTCGACGAGCGCAGCGACGCCGTCTGGACGGCGAAGACCAGGGGCGACCTGGTCCCGGTCTTCTCCGACCTTGCGCCGCCGCCCAGCGAGCACTTCCGCGGCGCCGGGCCCCGGCGTCGTCGGGGCTGGTTCCCGCTGCCGCTCGTGCCGATGCTGTTCGTGCTGATCGCCTTGACGGTGATCACGCACATCCCGTTCGTGCTGCTCGCGTTCGTCGGCTGCTTCTTCTTCTTCGGACGCAGGCGCCGCGGCTACCGCTGGTGACCGTTGGTCACAACAGCGGCAGCCGCTTCTGTGCCCGCGGGAGGTGCTCGAACCCCCGGCGTACGGCGTCGGCGAGCGCCTCGCGCGGGTAGGGCCAGTCCGCGGCATCCAGGGCCTGGTCGAGCGGGACTCCCCGCCCGGCCAGGTCACGGATCGTCTCGGCCACCACGCCGATCGCGGCCCGCTGGTCCTGCACGAAGTCCCGACCGACCGGCGCCCCGTGCCCCGGCACCACGACGGTGTCGGGGCCGATCAGGTTGAGGGCCAGATCGAGCGTGGTCGGCCAGTCCATCGGGTAGCAGTCGCTGCCGAAGCCGGGTACGCCGTCGCGCGCGGCGGACTCCTCGACCAGGTCGCCGGTGAGCACGACGTCCGCGTCCGGCACCCGTACGACGAGGTCGCCGCTGGTGTGTCCGCGGCCGGGATGCACCAGCTCGACCAGGCGGTCGCCGAGGTCCAGGGTCCGGGCCGAGGAGAACGTCCGGTGCGGCACGACCGCCTCGGTCGCGACCAGCTCGGCGTACCTCTCGTCCTCCCCGGCCTCTGCCGCGGCTTGTGCCCGGATGTCGGCAGCGTGGGCGGGCAGGGCCTCCGCAGCGTTCTCGTGGGCGATCAGCTCGGCGCCCTCCGCTGCCAGGACACCGTTGCCGAAGGTGTGGTCGAAGTGGACGTGGGTGTTCACCGCGGCAAGCAGTGCAGCCGCTGAGAGCCGGCGGAGGTCGCCGAGCACCTCGCGGGCCGCGAGATCCGAGGCGTTCGTGTCGACCACGAGGAGGCCGGAGGCGCCGGCGACGACGCTGACGTTCACGTCGAACCACTCGTAGCGGGCCACCCAGACCCGGTCGGCCACCTCGGTGAAGTCGGTCATGCCCGTCAGCCTAGAGAGCCGGTGACACCGCCCGGTCTCCTAGTAGACTTGGCACTCAACACGTCGGAGTGCCAGCGCCTGTGCGGAGAGGAGACGAGGTGGCCGAGGACCGCAAGCTCGCGGTGTTGCGTGCGATCGTCGAGGACTACGTCGCCACCCAGGAGCCGGTCGGCAGCAAGACCCTGGTCGAGAGGCACCGTCTCGGCGTCTCGCCGGCGACCGTGCGCAACGACATGGCCGCTCTCGAGGACGAAGGCCTGATCGCGCAGCCACACACCAGCGCCGGCCGGATCCCCACCGACAAGGGCTACCGCTTCTTCGTCGACCGGCTGACCGGCCTCAAGCCGATGTCGCCGGCGGAGAGGCGTGCGATCGCCACCTTTCTCGAGGGCGCTCACGACCTCGACGACGTCGTCCAGCGCAGCGTGCGGCTGCTCGCCCAGCTCACCCAGCAGGTGGCGATCGTCCAGTACCCCACGCTCGCGCGCTCGACGGTGCGCCACGTCGAGCTCGTCGCGCTGAGCACCTCGCGACTTCTCGCTGTGCTGATCTTGTCGTCGGGCCGCGTCGAGCAGCGCGTCATCGAGGTGCCCATCGAGCTGACCGACGACCTGATCGGCGAGCTACGCGTGCACGTCAACCGCTCCGCAGCCGGGGAGCGCATCGCCGATGCGGCCGCCGCCCTGGGCAACCTGCCCGACGAGGTCGCCGCGGATACCCGCCCGACGTACTCGATCGTGGTGGCCGCGCTCGTCGAGGCCATCTCCGACCACCGGTCCGACGAACGCGTCGTCGTCGGCGGCACTGCCAACCTGGCCCGCTTCGGCGACAGCTTCGAGCAGTCGGTCAAGCCGATGCTCGAGGCGCTGGAGGAGCACGTCGTGCTGCTCAAGCTGCTCGGCGAGGCGACGTCGCCGTCCCGGGTCACCGTGACGATCGGCCACGAGGGACCGTTCGACCAGCTCGCCTCGACCTCGGTGGTCGCGTCCGGCTACGGCTCGGCGGAGGAGTCGCTGGCCTCCCTCGGCATCGTCGGCCCGACCCGCATGGACTACCCCGGCACGATGGCCGCCGTGCGCGCCGTCGCACGCTACGTCTCCACGATCCTCGACGAAGGCAGCCAGTGAGCCAAGACCCCTATGCCGTCCTCGGTGTCGAGCGTGACGCCGACGCCGACACGATCAAGAAGGCCTACCGCCGACTCGCGCGGCAGTACCACCCCGACGTGAACTCCGAGCCGGGTGCCGCCGAGCGGTTCAAGGAGGTCTCGCACGCCTACGAGGTGCTCTCCGACCCGGAGAAGCGACGCGTCTACGACCTCGGCGGCGACCCCTTCGCGGGCGGCGGGTTCGGCCAGGGTGCCGGCTTCTCCTTCACCGACATCATGGACGCCTTCTTCGGCGGCCAGCAGACCGGCGGTCGCGGCCCGCGCCCGCGCCAGCGTCGCGGCCAGGACGCTCTGGTCCGGCTCGACCTCGAGCTCGCCGGAGCGGCCTTCGGTGTCACCCGCGAGCTCAAGGTCGACACGGCGGTGCTCTGCACGACGTGCCGAGGCTCCGGAGCAGCGCCCGGCGCACAGCCGGTGACCTGCGAGACCTGCCACGGCCGCGGTGAGGTCCAGCACGTCCAGCGGTCGTTCCTCGGTGAGATCCGGACGCTGCGCCCGTGCGCCGCCTGCCGCGGCTACGGCGAGATCATCCCCGACCCGTGCCGGGAGTGCGCGGGCGACGGCCGGGTGCGTTCGCGGCGCGCGATCACGGTGAAGATCCCGCCGGGCGTCGACACCGGCACCCGCATCCAGCTCAGCGGCGAGGGCGAGGTCGGCCCCGGCGGTGGCCAGCCGGGCGACCTGTACGTCGAGGTTCACGTCGCGCCGCACCGGATCTTCCAGCGCGACGGGCTCGACCTGCGGTGCCGGGTGTCCGTGCCGATGACGGCGGCCGCGCTCGGCACGACGATCGAGCTGCCGTTGCTGGAGGCGGATCTCGAGACCGAGGACATCGCCGTCGAGCGCTCGATCGCCCTCGAGGTGAGTCCGGGCACGCAGTCGGGCAGCGAGAAGGTCCTGCGTGGTCGCGGTGTGCCGAGCCTTCGCGGCGGTGCCCGCGGTGACGTGGTCATCACCGTCGAGGTGGAGACCCCGAGCCGCCTCGACGAGCGCCAGGAGGAGCTCCTCCGCGAGCTCGCCGCGCTGCGTCACGAGGAGTCACCCGACGGCCGGATCCAGCCGGCCCAGAAGGGCATGTTCGGCCGCATCCGCGACGCGTTCAACCAGCGATGACCGGCACCGCGACGATCAACGGCGTGCGGTGAGCCTCCCGGTCTTCCTGTGCGACCTGGTCGCCGGATCGTCGGTGGGGAGCTCGTTGGTGCTCGACGGCGACGAGGGACGGCACGCCGCGACGGTGATGCGGATCCGGGCCGGCGAGCAGGTCGTGCTCACCGACGGCGCCGGCACGTCGGCGACCGGCATCGTGACCAATGCGGCCAAGGCGTCCCTCACCGTGCGGCTGGACGCGGTCGAGCCCGTCGACCGCGTCCAGCCGCACGTCACGGTGGTCCAGGCCATCCCCAAGGGCGACCGCGGTGAGCTGGCGGTCGAGATGCTCACCGAGATCGACGTCGACCGGATCGTGCCGTGGGCCGCCGCACGCTCGGTCGCGGTATGGCGCGGTGAGCGGGCCGCGAGGTCACTGGCCAAGTGGCGCGCGGCCGCGCGCACCGCAACGAAGCAGGCTCGACGCTCCTGGCTCCCGGAGGTGCCCGAGATGGCGTCCACCGAAGAGGTGGCCGCGCTGCTCGCCGGCGCCGACCTCGGCGTCGTGCTGCACGAGGCGGCCGACCTGCCGCTCGCGGCACTCTCACTCGAGGGCGTGGAGTCGGTGGTGGTGGTCGTCGGTCCCGAGGGCGGCCTCAGCGACGAGGAGCTCGCCGCCTTCGAGAGCGCACAGATCGTGCACCTGGGTGCGTCGGTGCTGCGTACGTCGACCGCAGGCGTGGCCGCCGTGGCGGCGCTGCTCTCCCGCACCTCGCGCTGGGGCTGACGGGCGGGCGTCCGGCGGGAGGTCGCTCAGGTAGGCCTGGCTCCGTCCCGCCGGACTCGAGCGCACCGGATCACAGCCGCGTTGTCTCTCGCGGCCCAGCTCGGACCGGTGCACATCCCATCGTCATGGCGGGCGTGGACCCCCGTTCCCGGTCCGCCATGACCATGCCCGACACGTCGCGGTGCGTCGTACCCCCTGGCGAGACGGAAGACGCGCGCGCAACAGCCGCCGCCTTCGCGGGCTGGAGTCCGTCTGGTCAACGTCACACCCCGAAACACTGCTCGTGCAGCGGCGGGGGCCGGGCCGAGAGACCGCCTGACAGAGGTCTCTGGTCGACCACGCTACGCCGCTGGAACGGCGACGTACAGTCCGCCCCGGGGAGCCCGTGCCGTCAGTCGCGGGGGTAGGGTGGCACAGACGTGGCCCCCTGGACCCTGTGGCCGTTCCTGAAGCGCTGGATTGGCGGCCGCGATGTCCGACGACTTGGCCCTGAACACCGCCCGGGACGACGGACTGGACAGGGTTTCCGACTTCTGTCGAGTGGGGCTGACTCGGACGGGCGTGGACGCGATGACGGTGACATTCGCCAACGATTTCGAAGGGCTCGAGCTCCTGCACGCGACCGACGCGCTCTCCGAGCAGGTCTCGATGATGGAGGTCTCCCTCGGTCAGGGGCCCAACGTCGACGCGCTGGCTTCGGGGATGCCGGTCATGGCCGACGACCTGCGGAGCGACGTGTCCGCCCACCGATGGCCGATCTTCGCGGGCGAGGCGGTGCGTGCCGGCGTACGCGCCGTGCAGGCCTACCCGATCATGTTCTCGCTCAGGGCCTTCGGCACGGTGGGTCTCTACTCCCGGTCGACCACGCGGCTCACGAGCGGCCAGCACCGCCAAGCCACGGACATCACCGAGCTTATCGGGCTCGCCCTCGTCGATCCCGAGTCTGGAGCGAGCATCGGCTCGAGCCTGCGGATGACCGTGCACCAGGCGGCAGGCATGGTCATGCAGCAGACCGGCGCAAGCATCCACGACGCGCTCGTCCTCCTCAGGTCGACGGCCTTCACCGCGGATCGACGGGTGACGGAGCTCGCGGACGACGTCATAGCGGGACGCATGAGATTCGGAGAGGTAGGTAGGGCAGATGGCTGAGCGGACCGACCCTCAGAGCGGTGACCACGGGGTCGCCGACAAGGCAGTGATGGTGGCGCACAGCTTCATCGGGCTCGCCGACACGCTGGTGGACGACTTCGACGTCGTCGAGCTCCTCGACCACCTGGTCGCCGACTGCGTCACCCTTCTCGACGTGAGCGCGGCGGGGATCCTGCTGCTCAACCAGGACCGGAACCTCGAGGTGGTCGCGAGCTCCAACGAGGCGTCACGGCTGATGGAGGTGTTCCAGCTCGAGAGCCGTTCGGGCCCGTGCGTCGACGCGGTGCTGACGGGCGAGCAGATCGCAGTCACGGACCTCGCCGCGATGCATCAGCGCTGGCCGGACTTCGGTCGCGCCGTCGAAGGCGTCGGCTACTCGACCGTCTACGCCCTGCCGATGCGGCTACGGGACGAGACCATCGGAGCTCTCAACCTCTTCAACGCCCACCAGCCTCCACTCTCCGAGTTCGACCAGCGGCTCGCCCAGGCGCTCGCGGACATCGCCACCATCGGCATCCTCCAGCAACGCGCGCTGGCTCGGTCGTCGAACCTCGCCGAGCAGCTCCAGCTCGCACTGAACACCCGGATCACGGTGGAGCAGGCCAAGGGGGTCATCGCCGAGTTCGGCGGCGTCGACATGGGAGCCGCGTTCGAGGCACTGCGCACCTACTCCCGGGATCACCGGGCCAAGCTGAGCGGCGTCGCACTGTCCCTGACCACCCGGGAGCTGAGCCCCGACGCGTTGATCGCGCAGCGCACCGATCGCTGAGTCACCGCCGAGTCACCGCCGAGTCATTGGGCCAGCAACGCCGCGACCCGCTCCCGCTCGCGTGCGACGCCACGACGCTCGGCGGCAGACAGCACCCGAACGGGTTCGATGTCGAATCGGTCGCCGTCGTAGTGCCACACTCCGGCGAGCAGGCCGTCGACGAACAGCGTCGAGCCGACGCCGCCGTTGGCGCCCATCCACGCCCTGCGCGCGTCGTCCGGCGCGATCCGGTCGCGGTCGGCGTGTGAGAGGAAGAGGTTGTCGTACACACCCAGCATCAGGGGTGGGAGCGCAAGGTCCTCGGGTGCGATCGGCGCACCGGGCGCGTCGTACAGGGTGCGCCCCTTGTCGTCGGTGCAGGTGGTGAGACGGCCCGCCTTCGCCATCGCGGTGAAGACCGGACCGAGCCGGGTCACCAGCGACCACTTGGTCATGTCCGCAGCCGTGGCCGGCCCGTAGGCCGCGAGGTAGCGCAGCACGAGCTCCTCCACGTCCGCTTGTCGGAACGGACGGCCCAGGTAGCGGTCGGCGTAGGCGTAGACGACGCCGCCACTTCGCTTCCACAGACCGCGGGGCGGGACCTGGAGCAGCGGAAGTCGTTCGCGCGAGACGTGCCGCAGCGCGACCTCCGGGACGTCGGGGAAGGCGGCAGCCAGCGCCTCGCCGATCTGGCTGTGCGGCTTCGCGCCGTCGCCGAGGAACGACCGGACCACGCCGTCGAGCTGCTCGGTGGTCAGGTGCCGCGCCGGCCGGCTGGTCTGGTTGCTGCCGCTCACCCGGTCGAGCGCGGGCTGGACCCAGCCGCGGAGCCGGAGGGCGTCGTCGGCGGTGAGCACGTGCACGGTGCCGCGCATCGAGAAGAGCCTGACCAGGGCGCGGTCCTCGAGCCGGTCGGAGAGATCGGCGGGACCGAAGTCCTCGATCCGCGCACCCAGGGAGAGGTACGGCGGCAGGTTGTCCTGGGCCTGGAGGCCGAGCAGGTGCGCCACCATCGGGACGACCTCGGCGACTGAGCGCTGACCTGGCACGAGCTGCTGGCGCAGCCAGAGCGTGCGGGTCAGCGCCCGCGTCGACAGCACCGTCACTTGACGATGATCTCCTTGGTGTCCTGGTTGACCGGCCGGCCCTGGCCGGACTCGTCGGTGTCGTGGACGACCAGTGTGTAGCTGCCCGGAGGAGCCGTCACCTTGAACTCGTACGGCGCGAGCGTGCAGCACTCCTGCGCCGTCGTGAAGCCGTGGTCGACCACGGTCTCGCCCTGCATGAGCTCCCAGACGACGTTGGCCTCGAACGTCGCAGCCCGCCCGGAGACCGTGAACGTCTGGGCCTCCGTCGCACCGTTCGTCGGGTTGTCGACCTGCACCGGGGCGAGCGTGTCATCAGGGTTGGCGGCGGCCAGCGGCTCCGACGCCGGAACGCCCAGGACGGTGTCGCTGTGCTGGCCGTTGATCAGCAGCTGCACCGGGAGCCGGCCGCGCCCGACGGCGGCCTGCGCGGAGTAGACCACCTGCTGGACCGCCAGGTCGGCGTCGCGTGCCGACAGCCCGGCCGGTCGGTCGTGCACTCCGCTGGCGAGGTCGACCACGAGGATGTCACCGTCACTGCTCACCAGGCCGACGGTGGCTCCGTGCGGCCACAGCGTCCGGTAGTCGGGGTCGCGGGGCGTGCCGTTGACGGCGGCGACCACCGCCGCCTTCAGCATGCAGTCGGTGGTGGCGCACACGTGGTCGCGCTGGAACTCCCGGTACAGCTTCGAGCCGTGCGCGGTCTCGCCCACGTAGTAGACGGGAACGGCACGATCGGTGAGTCCGGTGCTGCCCGTCGCCGCAGCTGTCGGAGAGGCGGGTCCGGCCGGCCCCGAGGTGTCGTCGGTCACCAGCCAGAATGCACCACCCACCACGGCCGCCATCACGGCGGCGGCAGCGATCGTGGGGAGAAACCAGCGCTTCATCGGGACCACCTTCTCGGTTCGGGCGCGGATGTCGTCGAGTCCGAGATACGGCTGGACGTCGGACACGGCGTCGTGCAGCGCACGGCGGATGTCGTCGTCGGGGTTCGGGTTCATGCGTCCTCCTGGAGCGAGAGCCGCTCGCGCAGCGTCGCGACTCCGCGCGACGCGTGGCTCTTCACGGCACCACGACTGATCCCGAGGGTCGTGGCGATGTCGGCCTCGGAGAGGTCGAGGTAGTAGCGCAGCGCGAGCACCTCGCGCTGTCGGGGCGGGAGCGTGGCGAGTGCCTCGAGCACCCTGGTACGACGCTCGGTCTGGAGCAGTGACACGTCCGCCGGGGCGCCGTCCGGCAGCGGATCGGGCTGGTGGCGCGCGACCACTGCGCGGTGGCGCAGCGCGCTCCGCGACCGGTTGACCACGGTCTGGCGCAGGTAGGGCAGCGCCTTGGCCGGATCGATCCGGTCCCAGCGTCCATGGACGGCGACGAAGGAGTCCTGCACGACGTCCTCGGCGAGCCCCTGGTCGCGCAACAGCAGCACGGCCAGTCGCACCAGGCCCGTGTAGTACCCGGCGTACAGCTGCTCCAGGGCGGTGTCGGCATCGGCGGAGTCGGCTCTGATGTGGGCCTCCTCCGCGATCGAGAGCACGATCGTGGTCACGCTACTGGGACGCCTGTGTGCCGTCCGGGGTTTACACGCCGTGGCCGTGGGTCGAGCTCGTCGAAACCAGCGTCTCGACAGGCTCGACGTCCGGTTCGACCTATGCTCCCTGCATGACGTCCGACCCGGACTGCCTGTTCTGCAAGATCGTCGCCGGAGACATCCCGGCGACGGTGGTGCACGAGACGGACACCACGCTGGCCTTCCGCGACCTCGAACCGCAGGCGCCGACCCATGTGCTGGTGGTCCCTCGCAGTCACTACCCGAACGCCGCGGCCCTCGCAGAAGGCGAGCCGGACACTGCGGCAGACCTCTTCGACGCGGCGGGCAAGATCGCGGCCGACGAGGGTCTCGACGCCGGCTACCGGCTCGTCTTCAACACCGGGCGCGAGGCGCACCAGACGGTCTTCCACGTGCACATGCACCTGCTCGGCGGACGGTCGATGGGCTGGCCGCCGGGATGAGGCGGCTCTCCGCCTCGCTTCTCGCGACGGGAGCCCTCCTGGCACTGGCAGCCTGTGGCTCCGGCGATCCGGGCGGCGGGGCCAAGGCGGGCCCGACTGTCCCCCCGGCCACCCAGACCGGGTCGGCGACCGGGACCACGACGACCGCGCCCGCGAAGAGCAAGCCACTGCGGGCGGGCGAGCGTCGGGTCACGGTCCGGATGCCGTCGGCGTACACGCCCTCGGCGCCGACCGGCGTCGGCACCGACGACTACCGCTGCTTCCTGCTCGACCCGAAGGTGACCGCCGACTCCTTCATCACCGGCTTCGACGTGCGGCCGGGCAACCCCCAGGTGGTGCACCACGTGATCGTGTTCCGCGTGCCGCCCGACCTGGTCGGCGACGCCGAGCGCAAGGACGCTGCGACGCCGGGAGAGGGCTGGACCTGTTTCGGGACGTCCGGCCTCTCCAACGACGGCTCCATCGACGATGCCCCCTGGCTCGGCGCCTGGGCCCCGGGCGGGGGCGAGCGCATCTACGGCAAGGGGCTCGGCGAGGAGTTCGCCGCCGGCTCGCGGGTGATCATGCAGGTGCACTACAACCTGCTTGCGGGCAGTGAGCCCGACCGCAGCGCTGCCGAGCTCCGGCTGACCAGCGACCCGACGACGCAGGCCCTCGAGACCCAGCTGCTCCCGGCGCCCGTCGAGCTGCCGTGCCGCCAGGGCAAGGGTGGCGACCTGTGCGACCGCGACAAGGCGCTGGCCGATGTGCGCGCGCGCTTCGGCGACGGGCCGGGCTCCACGGCCAACGCGCTGCACCTGCTCTGCGGCGGCGGCCCACCCGGGCCGACGCAGTCCTGCGTCCGCGAGATCCAGCAGCCTGAGACGATCCGGGGCGTGGCCGGCCACATGCACCTGCTCGGGCGGAGGATCACCATCGAGGTCAACCCCGGTACGCCGCGGGCGCGGACCGTGCTGGACATCCCGGTGTGGGACTTCGACAACCAGGGCAGCCGGCCGACCCCGCCGATCCACCTCAAGAGGGGTGACACCGTCAAGGTGACCTGCACCCACACCCAGGCGCTCCGCGACCAGCTGCCCGCCTTCGAGACCCAGCGCGAGGACCGCTATGTGATGTGGGGCGATGGCACCACCGACGAGATGTGCCTGGGCATCCTGCTCGTCACCCGGCCCTAGAACTCGGCCGTGACCGAACTCGCGTGCCCCCGGACGCGCGCTCCCGTAGCATTGGGAGGCACCTGTTTCCCCACCGAGAGGCTGCCCGCGAAGGGCACGGATGACTGAGACGAGCAAGACGACTGATCCCCGCAGTACTGGCGATCAGCGAGGTCCCGGGACCCTCCACACGGTCGTCGTGCCGACGAGCATCAACATGGTGGCGCTGCTGGGCCCGGGTGACGAGCACCTCGGGTTGATCGAGAAGGCACTGGCCGCGGACATCCACGTCCGGGGCAACGAGATCACCCTCACCGGCGAGCCGGGGGAGGTGGCGCTGGCCGAGCGGATGCTCGACGAGCTGGTCACGATCCTGCGCACCGGCCAGGGCCTGAGCCCCGAGACCGTCGAGAGGGTCATCGCGATGCTGCGGGCCGAGACGACCGAGCGCCCTGCCGACGTGCTCTCGCTGAACATCCTGTCCAACCGCGGGCGCACGATCCGGCCCAAGACGCTGAACCAGAAGCGCTACGTCGACGCGATCGACCGGCACACGATCGTGTTCGGCATCGGTCCGGCCGGCACCGGCAAGACCTACCTGGCGATGGCCAAGGCCGTGCAGGCGCTCCAGGCGAAGAAGGTCAACCGGATCATCCTGAGCCGCCCGGCGGTCGAGGCCGGCGAGAGGCTCGGCTTCCTGCCCGGCACCCTCAGCGAGAAGATCGACCCCTACCTGCGGCCGCTGTACGACGCGCTCCACGACATGGTCGACCCGGAGAGCATCCCCAAGCTGCTGGCAGCGGGGACCATCGAGGTGGCGCCGCTCGCCTTCCTCCGCGGCCGGTCGCTCAACGACTCCTTCATCATCCTCGACGAGGCGCAGAACACCACGGCCGAGCAGATGAAGATGTTCCTCACCCGGCTCGGCTTCGGGTCGAAGATCGTGGTCACCGGCGACGTCACCCAGGTCGACCTTCCCAGCGGGGTGCGGTCCGGGCTGCGGATCGTCGAGGGCATCCTCGACGGCCTCGAGGACGTGTCGTTCAACCGACTCACCGCCCACGACGTCGTGCGGCACAAGCTGGTGGGCAAGATCGTCGCTGCCTACGACGAGTTCGACGCCCGCGCCGAGCAGCTGCGCTCGATGAGGTCCGGCAGCGGCCCGGGCACGGACCCGGCATGACGGTCGAGGTGCTCGACGAGTCCGGTCTCGGCCTGGTCGACGTACACCGGACCCAGCGGCTGGCCGCCTTCGTGCTCGACCGGATGCGGGTGCACCCGCAGGCCGAGCTGTGCATCACCGCCGTCGACGAGGACACCATCGCCGAGCTCAACCTGAAGTGGATGGACAAGGACGGCCCCACCGACGTGCTCGCGTTCCCGATGGACGAGCTGCGCCCGGGCAAGGTCAACGAGGAGCCCGAGGAGGGCGTGCTCGGAGACCTGGTGCTGTGCCCGGCGGTCGCGGTCCGGCAGGCCGAGGAAGCGGTGGCGCAGGGGCAGGGGGGCTACACCGCGGTTGCTGAGCTCGACATGCTCACGGTCCATGGCGTCCTGCACCTGCTCGGCTATGACCACGCAGAGCCCGACGAGCACCAGGAGATGTTCGGGCTGCAGGCACGGCTGCTGGCCGAGTGGCAGGGCGAGCCGGGAGCGCCGCCCCCCGGTCCTCACGACGGAGCCGCCCCGGAATGAGGGCCGACAGTCCGGGCCTGCTGCTGGCCGTCGTCGGCCTGGTGATGGTCGCCGGGCTGCTGAGCGCGGCGGAGGCTGCGCTCGGAGGGTTCTCGCGTGCGCGCGCCGAGGAGCTCGACGACGACCGAAGACCCGGCGCGCGCCGGGTCCTGAAGATCCTCGACGACCCGCCGCGCTACCTGAACA
The DNA here is from genome assembly GCA_963805425.1 of uncultured Actinomycetota bacterium. Classification (GTDB taxonomy): domain Bacteria; phylum Actinomycetota; class Actinomycetes; order Propionibacteriales; family Nocardioidaceae; genus Marmoricola. Next base: position 229,709 of record CAWDUF010000003.1, read on the forward strand.
CCGCCCTGTTCCTCCGCCTGCTCGCCGAGACCAGCGCGGTGGTGCTCGCGACGCTGATGATCCAGGACGCGCTCGGAGCCGGCCGCTGGATCGTCGTCGTGGTCTCCGTCGCGGTCATGCTGGTGGTCTCGTTCGTGGTGATCGGGGTCGGGCCCCGCACGCTCGGCCGTCAGCACTCCGAGCGGATCGCGCTCGGCTCGGCCGGGGTGATCATCCGGGTCACCCAGGTGCTCGGACCGATCCCGCGGGTGCTGATCGCGGTCGGCAACGCACTGACCCCGGGAAGGGGATTCTCCGAGGGCCCGTTCTCCTCCGAGGCCGAGCTCCGCGAGCTCGTCGACCTCGCCGAGGCCAGCCAGCTGATCGAGTCCGACGAGCGCGCGATGATCCACTCGGTCTTCGAGCTCGGTGACACGATCGTGCGCGAGGTGATGGTGCCGCGCACCGACGTGGTCTACATCGAGCGGCACAAGACCTTGCGACAGGCGATGTCGCTCTTCCTGCGCAGCGGCTTCTCCCGGGTGCCGGTGATCGGCGAGGACCTCGACGACATCGTCGGCTTCGCCTACCTCAAGGACGTCTCGCGACGCGTCTTCGACCGCAAGGACGCCGAGACCACCGAGCAGGTCGACTCGGTGATGCGGCCGGTGCTGTGGGTGCCGGACTCGAAGCCGGCCGACGACCTGCTCCGTGAGATGCAGGTGTCGCGCAAGCACATCGCGGTGGTGGTCGACGAGTACGGCGGCACCGCCGGTCTGGTCACGATCGAGGACATCCTCGAGGAGATCGTCGGCGAGATCACCGACGAGTTCGACCGCGGCGAGACGCCGTCGAACGGCTCCCCGACGGGTCCACCCGGGTGTCGTCCCGCTTCCCGGTCGACGACCTCGAGGAGGCGGTCGGGGTGGAGATCGACGACGACGAGATCGACTCGGTCGGTGGCCTGATGGCCAAGCATCTCGGCAAGGTCCCGATCCCCGGCTCGACCGTCGAGGTCGCCGGCCTGCTCTTCCGCGCCGAGGAGGCGGAGGGCCGCCGCAACCGGGTCGGCACCGTCTTGATCACCCCGGTCGTGCGCGCACCCGAGCCCGCCGACGCCCCCCAGCTCAAGGCCTGACCATCGCCGAGGCGTCACTTTGTTGCCCCATCAGCCCGCCGAGGCGTCACGTTGTTTCTTCATGAGTACGCCGAGGCGTCTCTTTGTTGCCACCTGAAGGTGCCGAGGCGTCAAGCCCGCGACCGCGTGTGCACCTCGACGCACCTGAGAGGCAACATGCTGACGCCTCGGCGGGATGAAGAGGGAACTAGTTGACGCCTCGGCGGGATGATGAGGGAACTAGTTGACGCCTCGGCGGGATGACGAGGGAACTAGTTGACGCCTCGGCGGTCAGTAGGATCGCGGATCGTGGACCTGGACATGGACGTGGACGTGGACCTGGACGCCGAGGACAACAAGCTGGTCGTACTGGCCCGGGCGACGAAGGCGCGCACCGGTGCCCGGGAGGGTGCGGCGCTGCGCGACCTCGACGGGCGCACGTACGCCGGCGCCACCGTCGACCTGCCGAGGCTCCAGGTCTCGGCCCTCGGCGTGTGCATCGCGATGGCCGTCGCGAGCGGAGCACGCGGCGCCGAGGCCGCGGTCGTGCTGGGGGAGGACCCGGTCAGCGAGGGCGACCTCGAGGCGCTGAGGGACTTCGCCGGAGGCGGCGTACCGGTGCACGAGGGCGCTCCGAACGGTGCCGTCGCGGACTACTCACTCGAACGCTTGAGGTGGGGTCCGGGGTACTAGATTGCTGCGGTGGGCTTGATCGGGAGGGCGCGGCACCAGCTCGCCGTGGACCAGTTGCGGTCGTCGTACCAGGCGATCGCTCCGGACGACACGGTCCGGCTGGCGAAGACGACGACCAACCTGTTCCGCAGTCGCGCAGCGGCGCGCGGTCCGGGACTGGACGTCTCCGGCCTCACCGGGGTGATCGGCATCGACGCGGCCGGACGCACGGCCGACGTCCAGGGCATGTGCAGCTACGAGCACCTGGTCGAGGAGACGCTGCGCCACGGGCTGATCCCGTACGTCGTCCCGCAGCTCAAGACGATCACGCTCGGCGGGGCGGTGACCGGCCTCGGCATCGAGGCCACGTCTTTCCGCAACGGTCTGCCGCACGAGTCGGTCGTCGAGATGGACATCGTCACCGGCACCGGCGAGGTCGTCACCGCGAGCGCAGACAACGAGCACGCCGACCTGTTCCGCACGTTCCCGAACTCCTACGGCTCGCTCGGCTACGCGACCAGGCTGCGCATCCTGCTCGAGCCGGTGCCGGCGTACGCCGCACTTCGGCACATCCGCTTCCACGAACCCGACAAGCTCGCCGCCGCGATCGAGGAGATCACCGAGAGCCGTGAGTGGGACGGCGTCCGGGTCGACGGTCTCGACGGGGTCGCGTTCGAACCGGGGGAGTACTACCTGACGCTGGCGACCTGGACCGACGAGATCTCGGCTGTGCTCGGTCACCCCGAAGCCGGTCGTGACCGGCCGAGACCTTCTGACTACACCGGCCAGCAGATCTACTTCCGGTCGGTCCAGCAGCGCGAGACCGACCTGCTGACGATCCACGACTACCTCTGGCGCTGGGACACCGACTGGTTCTGGTGCTCGGGCGCCTTCGGGGCGCAGGACCCTCGCATCCGCCGGTTCTGGCCGCGTCGCTGGCGTCGCTCCGACGTCTACATGCGGCTGCTCGGCCTCGACCGGCGGTTCGGCATCGCCGACCGGCTCGACCGCCGGGCCGGGCGCCCGAGACGCGAGCGCGTGATCCAGGACGTCGAGGTGCCGGTCGAGAGGCTCGCGGAGTTCCTCGACTGGTTCGATGCCGAGGTGGGGATGCGTCCGGTCTGGCTGTGTCCGCTGGTCTCGACAGGCTCGACCACCGGGACCGGATGGCCCACCTATCCGCTCCAGCCGGGCCGCACCTACGTCAACGTCGGCTTCTGGGGCACGGTGCACGTCGGTCCCGAAGCCCCCGAAGCCCCGCGCAACCGCGCGATCGAGGCCAAGGTGCACGAGCTCGACGGCCACAAGTCGCTCTACTCCGACTCGTTCTACGACGAGGCCACGTTCGACGGCCTCTACGACGGTGCCAACCTCGCGGCGGTCAAGCACCGCTACGACCCCGATGACCGGTTCCTCAGCCTCTACGAAAAGGCGGTATCCCGAAGATGACCACGATGACGCCCACGATCTCCATCGCCGACACGTTCACCCAGCTGCTGATCGGCGACATCCCGTTCCGGTTCACCGCGTACGACGGCAGCAGCGCGGGTCCCGAGGACGCGGCGTACGGGCTGCACCTGAAGAACGAGCGCGGGCTGTCCTACCTGCTCTCGGCTCCCGGCGACCTCGGGCTCTCCCGCGCCTACGTCTCCGGAGACCTCGACGTCATCGGTGCGCACCCGGGTGATCCCTACGACGCCCTGATGGCCATCAAGGGCGGTGCCTCGGGCCTGAAGTTCCGGATCCCGACGCCGGGCGAGGCCCTCGCCCTGGTGCGCTCGATCGGCCTGTCGCAGCTCAAGCCCCCGCCGGTGCCGCCGCAGGAGCACCTCCCGCGCTGGCGGCGGCTGATGGAGGGTTTCCTGCACTCGCCCGAGCGCGACGCCGAGGTGATCCACCACCACTACGACGTCTCCAACCGCTTCTACGAGATGGTCCTCGGCCCGTCGATGACCTACACCTGTGCGCTGTTCCCGAGCGAGGACGCCACCCTCGAGGAGGCGCAGTACGCCAAGTACGACCTGGTCTGCCGCAAGCTCGACCTCGAGCCCGGTCAGCGCCTGCTCGACGTGGGCTGCGGCTGGGGCGGGATGGTCCGGCACGCGGTCAAGGAATACGGCGTGACCGCGCTCGGCGTGACGCTGTCCGCCGAGCAGGCCGCGTGGGCCCAGGACAAGATCAAGGAGGAGGGCCTCGACGACCGCGCCGAGGTGCGCCACCTCGACTACCGCCGCGTCAGCGAGTCCGGGTTCGACGCGGTCAGCTCGATCGGGCTGACCGAGCACATCGGGGTGGCGAACTACCCGTCGTACTTCGGGTTCCTGCGCGACAAGCTCAAGCCCGAGGGCCGGCTGCTCAACCACTGCATCACCCGGTCGCACAACCGCAAGGCCGCGACGGGCGCATTCATCGACCGCTACGTCTTCCCCGACGGCGAGCTCACCGGCTCAGGTCGGATCATCACCGAGATCCAGGACGCCGGTCTCGAGGTGCACCACGAGGAGAACCTCCGGACGCACTACGCCCGGACGCTCGCCGGTTGGAACCGCAACCTCGTCGAGCACTGGGACGAGTGCGTCGCCGAGGTCGGCGAGGGCACTGCGCGCGTGTGGGGTCTCTACATGGCCGGGTCGCGGATGGGCTTCGCGGTCAACGAGATCCAGCTGCACCAGGTGCTCGCCACCAAGACCACGCCCGACGGGTCCAGCGGGATGCCGCTACGACCGACCTGGCTGTCCTGACCGGAAACTCCACGCAAACCGCGAGAAATCCGCTCCAATCCGGCCGGGGCGGGGCAACATGGCCCGATGCGCCCTTCTCGGAACCTCGTTGCACTTCTCGGTGCCTGCATGCTGCTCGTCGCGCTCGGCGGGCCAACTGCGGCCCGGCCGGCGCCGATCGGGCAGGACCCGATCGTGGCCGGCCAGCCCTACACCGGCGATTTCCCCGACCCGTGGATCCTGCGGGTCGGCTCGCACTACGTCGCCTACTCGACCACCAGTGACGGCATCAACCTGCCGCTGCTGAAGTCGGCGGACCTGCACACCTGGGTCGCCCGCAACGCGACGTCGGACGCGCCGCGGGGCGACGGGCTGCCGCAGACACCGGTGTGGGCCGGCTCGAAGGGTCCGTGGGCGCCGTCGGTCACGCGGCTCCGACGGCACCGGTTCGTGCTGGCGTACGCCGTCGAGGCCGGCCAGGGCACCGCCCGGATGTGCGTGTCGCTGGCGACGGCGAGGTCTGCTCGCGGCCCGTTCGTCGACCGGACCAGCACGCCGACGGTGTGCCCGCGGCGGGGCGCGATCGACCCCCAGGTGTTCGTCGCTCCGTCCGGCCGGCCGTGGCTGGTGTGGAAGAAGGACCACTTCCCGGCCAGGCTGGTGACGCAGCCGATGAACCGCGCCGGCACTCGCGTCAAGCCGGGCGTCAAGCCGCACTTCCTGGCGAAGGTGGCCCAGGCGTGGGAGGGGTCGATCATCGAGAACCCGGCAATGATCGGCTTCAAGCAGCGGTACTACCTCTTCTACTCGGCGAACTCCTACGCGACGACCCGTTACGCGATCGGCTACCTGATCTGCAAGAGCTGGAAGGGCGACTGCCGCCGGCCGCGCAAGCGCCCGCTGCTGGCAAGCGACGCCACGCTCGCCGGACCGGGTGGTCCGGCGCCGTTCATGGACCGTCGCGGCCACCTCCGGCTCGGCTACCACGCGTGGCGGTCCGATGCGGTCGGCTACCCCAGCAGCGACGCGTGCCGGCAGGAGCCGTCGGGATGCGGCCAGCGCCGGCTGTACGTCGCCCGGCTCGTGGTCGACGACCGCGGCCGGCTGCACGTCAAGCGGCGGTACTAACGTTGCGCGGGTGAATGCCCGTCCCGACTCCCGCGCCTTCGAGGGCACGGTCGTGCGCCGCGAGGTGCTCAGCGACCACCTCGTCCGGGTCGTGCTCGCCGGTCTGGAGGGCTTCGGGTCCAGCGGCGTGCCGGACGAGTGGGTCGCCCTGACGGTCCCCGGGCAGTTCCAGACCCGGTACTACACCGTGCGGTCGTGGCGCCCGTCGGCAGGGACCGGCGGTGAGCTGGTCCTCGACGTCGTCGTGCACGACCACGGGCTGGTCACCGAGTGGGCCCGGGGTGACTGCATGGGAGACGTCGTCGGCATCTCGGCGCCGAAGGGTTCCTTCGAGCTGCCTGACGGCGCTGCGTGGGTGCTGCTCGTCGGCGACCTGACCGCGCTCCCGGCGATCGCCCGGATCAGCGAGTCGACCGACCTGCCCGTCACGGCGTACGTCGAGACCCAGGACGGGCCCCTCGAGGGCTATCTGCACACCGACGTCACCTGGCTCGAGCCACCGGCGGCGGGAGAGAGCGGCCTCGCCGACCTCGTGCAGCAGCTGTCCTGGCCCGCCGGCGACGGCTACTTCTGGATGGCCGGTGAGTCCGCGCAGATGCGGGCGATCCGGCGGCACCTCCGTCACGACCTCGGCCTGCCTTCCCCGGCGTACGACGTGATGGGGTACTGGAGCAGCAGCCGCGGCCGGCAGACGCGCGCCGTCGACCCGAGACCGATCTACGAGGCAGGCCGTGCGGCGGGCAAGACCGACGACGAGATCTGGGCGGACTTCGACGCCGCCCGAGGAGGCGGCACCCGTGGCTGACCACGACGAGAGCTACCGCAGCGGCTTCGCGTGCTTCGTCGGTCGCCCCAACGCGGGCAAGTCCACGCTCACCAACGCGATGGTCGGCGCGAAAGTGGTGATCACCTCCTCGAAGCCGCAGACCACGCGCACGGTCGTCCGCGGCATCGTGAACCGGGACGACGCCCAGCTCATCCTGGTCGACACCCCGGGCCTGCACCGACCGCGGACGCTCCTCGGCGAGCGCCTCAACGACCTGGTCCGCACGACCTGGTCCGAGGTCGACATCGTCGCGGTCTGCTTCCCGGCCGACGAGAAGCCGGGACCGGGCGACCGGTTCATCCTGGGCGAGCTCGCGAAGGTGCGTCGTACGGTCAAGTTCGCGGTCGCCACCAAGACAGACCTGGTGACCCCCGACCAGCTCGCCACGCACCTGATGGCGATCCAGGCGCTCGCCGACGACCTGGGCATGGAGTTCGCCGAGATCGTGCCGGTGTCGGCGAAGTCGGGGGACCAGGTCGCGCTGCTCGCGGACCTGTTCGTGGCGCGCCTGCCCGAGGGTCCGCAGCTCTACCCCGACGGCGAGCTCTCCGACGCGCCGGAGGAGAACATCGCCGCCGAGCTGATCCGCGAGGCCGCGCTCGAGGGCGTCCGTGACGAGCTGCCGCACTCGATCGCCGTCGTCGTCGAGGAGATGGCGCTCAACCCGGACCGCCCTGCGGACAGGCCGCTCCTGGTGATCCACGCGAACCTCTACGTCGAGCGCGACTCCCAGAAGGGCATCGTGATCGGCCACAAGGGCGCCCGCCTCCGCGAGGTCGGCACCGTCGCCCGCAAGCAGATCGAGGCGATCCTGGGCACCCCCGTCTACCTCGACCTGCACGTCAAGATCGCCAAGGACTGGCAGCGCGACCCGAAGCAGCTCCGCAAGCTGGGTTTCTGAGCCGTGCCCGGGCGGTCACGACTTCCGGCAGCCCGGTCCTCGACGTTGGTGCTCGTCGCGGCCACGTGGTTGGCGCTGGGTCCGTGGGTGCTGGTCGCCGCGATCGGGTCGCTGCTGGTCCCACGCGTGCGTCGCTGGCTCCGCCCGAGCCGACGCGTGGTGGTCGGCTGGGCGGCGGCAGCGGTGGCGGTGGTCGGGGTGGTCGTGATCGTGCCGGACGGCGTGCTCCCGATCCCGCCCGGGGCGGGGCTGATGGTGACACCGAAGTACGTCGGCCACGCGGCGACACCGCACCCGATCCCGATGGACCCGCTCCAGCATCCGGGCCTGGCACCCAACGGCGCCAGCTCGATGCACGGCGACGCATGGGCCAGTGACGCCTACACCTGGTCAGGGCCACTGGGCCGGTCACCGGAGGTGGACACGGCCTGGTACGGCATCGAGGAGTGCGCGACGCTCGCGTTCGACAGCCACGGCCGACTGATCGCCCTGTGTGGCACCTGGTCGGGTCCGCGCCTGCACGTGCTCGACCCGGACTCGATGCGTCCGGTCGTCACCCACGTGCTCCCGAAGCGCACGAAGGTCGGCGGTGCGAAGCCGTGGCAGAACCTCTGCGCCGGCGCCTACTTCTACCTCGACGACCGGGACCGCGCCGTGGTCGCCACGACAGACCGGCGCATCCTGGTCTTCAGGACCAGCAGTGCCGACGGGGACCCCGCGCTCGAGGTCGAGCACAGCATCGACCTGACCGCCGTCGTGCCCGGAGACGACTGCCTGATCGCAGTCCTGCCCGACTGGAGCGGGCGCACCTGGTTCGTGACTCGCGACGGCCGTGCCGGCTTCCTGGGTCCAGGCTCGCACCCGGAGGTCCTCGACCTCGACGAGCAGGTGGCGAACTCGATCGCCGTCGGCGAGGACGGCGCCGTCTACGTCGTGACGGTCGAGGCGCTCTACCGCCTCGAGGTCGGCAACGGACGCCCGGTGGTGTCCTGGCGCGCGGCGTACGACCGAGGGCGACGCACCAAGCCGGGGCAGCTCAGCCACGGCAGTGGCACCACCCCGACCGTGCTGCCCGGCGGCCTGGTCGCGATCACCGACAACGCCGAGCCACGCATGCACGTGCAGTTCTACGCGGTCGACGACGGCCGCCTGGTCTGCCAGGCGGCGGTGTTCGGCGCGGGCGCAAGCGCCTCGGACAACTCGCTGGTCTCGCTCGGCGACGCCGTGGTGGTCGAGAACAACTACGGCTACTCCAGCCCGTTCAGCACGCTGCTCGGGAGGTCGACGGCCGGTGGCCTGGCGAGGGTCGACATCGACGACGGACACTGTGCGGTCGCCTGGACCGCCTCGGAGACTGCTCCGACCTCCGTGGCGAAGGCGTCCCTGGCCAACGGTCTGGTCTATGCCTACACGAAGCGACGCAGCGTCTGGGGCGCCTCGGCGTGGTACCTCACCGCCCTCGACGCACGCACCGGCGGCACCGTGTGGTCGGTGCGCACCGGCCTCGGGATGGCGTTCAACAACCACTACGCGGCGATCACGCTCGCCCCGGACGGCTCGGCGTACGTCGCCACCCTCGCCGGCATGGTGCGGGTGCGGGACCGGACCTAACGGAAGGCCGACTCGCCCGTGAGCGCCTGGCCGATCACCAGCTGGTGGACCTCGGAGGTGCCCTCGTAGGTGAGGACGGACTCGAGGTTGTTGGCGTGCCGCATGACGGGGTACTCCAGGGTGATGCCGGCGGCGCCGAGCAGCGTGCGGCACTCCCGCGCGATGGCGATCGCCTCGCGGGTGCTGTTGAGCTTGCCGAGGCTGACCTGCTCGTTGCGCAGCGTGCCGGACTCCTTGAGGCGGGCGAGGTGGAGCGCGAGCAGCATGCCCTTGCCGAGCTCGAGGGTCATGTCGGCGAGCTTGGCCTGCGAGAGCTGGTAGCCGGCGAGCGGCTTGTCGAAGATCTCGCGCTCGCGGACGTAGGCGATCGTCGTCTCCAGGCAGTCGCGAGCTGCGCCGAGCGCGCCGAAGACGATGCCGAAACGGGCCTCGGTGAGGCAGGACAGCGGTCCGGACAGACCTTGGGCCTCGGGCAGCAGTGCGGAGGCAGGCAGCCGGACGCCCTCGAGGACGAGCTCGCTGGTCACGGATGCGCGCAGCGAGAGCTTGTGCCTGATCTCCGGCGCGGAGAAGCCCGGGGTGTCGGTGGGCACGACGAAGCCGCGGATCCCGTCGTCGGTGCGTGCCCACACGATCGCGACGTCGGCCACCGAGCCGTTCGTGATCCACATCTTGGTGCCGTCGAGCAGCCAGTCACCCGAGGGCTCCTGGCGTGCGCGGGTGCGCATCCCACCGGGGTCCGAGCCGAAGTCCGGCTCGGTCAGGCCGAAGCAGCCGAGCGTCTCGCCGCGAGCCATCCGGGGAAGCCACTCCTGCTTCTGCTCCTCGCTCCCGTGCCGCCAGATCGCGAACATCGCCAGCGATCCCTGCACCGACACCAGAGACCGCAACCCGGAGTCGCCGGCCTCGAGCTCCATGCACGCCAGCCCGTACGCCGTCGCCGAGGTGCCTGCACAGCCGTAGCCCTCCAGGTGCATCCCGAGCACGCCGAGCGTGCCGAGCTCCACCGACAGCTCCCGGGCCGGCACGTCGCCCGCCTCGAACCAGCCGGCGATCTCCGGCCGGAGCCGCTCGTCGACGTAGCGCCGCACGGTGTCGCGGATGGCGAGGTCCTCGGGCGCGATCAGGTGGTCGGTTCCGAACAGACCCAGGGGAGTGGTCGTCATGGGCCGATCCTCGCACTGCCGACACGCTGACAAATGTCATGCCCGGCTCGTGACGCCCGGGCGAGGCAGCTCCGGCGAGAAGGGGCCACGATGGAGCCATGACCTCTTCCATCACTGAACCCACGAGCCTCGGGCAGGGAGCCGCGCGACCCGCGGTCGACCTGGTCGGGGTCAGCAAGGACTTCGGCGCCGTGCACGCGGTCCGCGATGTCGACCTGGCCATCGAGCCGGGCGAGATCGTCGCCTTCCTCGGCCCCAACGGCGCCGGCAAGACCACCACGATCGACATGATCCTCGGGCTGTCCGCTCCGACGTCCGGCGAGATCGGCGTCCTCGGCCTGCGCCCGCGGCAGGCGATCGCTCGCGGACTGGTGTCCGCGGTGATGCAGACCGGCGGGCTGCTCAAGGACCTCACCGTCCGCGAGACCGTGGCCTACACGGCCAGCCTGTTCGCCGACACCCGTCCGGTCGACGAGGTGCTGGCAGACGCCGGGATCCTCGGGATCGGCGACCGCAAGGTCGGCAAGTGCTCGGGTGGTGAGCAGCAGCGGCTCCGCTTCGCGATGGCGCTGCTCCCGGACCCGGCGCTGCTGCTCCTCGACGAGCCCACCACCGGGATGGACGTCGAGGGTCGGCGTACTTTCTGGTCGGCGATCCGGTCCGATGCAGAGAAGGGCCGCACGGTGCTGTTCGCGACCCACTACCTCGAGGAGGCCGACCAGTACGCCGACCGGATCGTGCTGATCAGCCAGGGCCGGATCGTCGCCGACGGCAGCGGCTCCGAGATCAAGGCGCTTGCATCGGGCCGCACCGTCCGGGCAACACTGCCCGACCCGGACACCGACGCGCTGTCCGCTCTCGCGGGAGTCGACAGCGTCGAGGTGCGCGGCGACAGCGTGATCGTGCACGCCAAGGACAGCGACGCGGTCGCCCGCTACCTGCTCACCGAGACCACCGCCCGGGACGTCGAGATCGCCGCGAAGGGGATCGAGGAGGCGTTCCTCAGCCTGACCGGCGACGACGACCAAGGAGCGACCCGATGACCACGCTGCCCCAGACCTTCGACCCCGACGTCCGCCGGGTGCCGCCGTTCGGCGGGTTCAACCTCACCGTGCTCGGCATCGAGCTGCGCCGGATGCTGCGCAACCGGCGCACGATCATCTTCACGCTGGTGATCCCGGCGGCGCTGCTGCTCAGCTTCGGCGGCCAGCAGGGCTGGGACGACAAGGCCGGATCCGGCAACGTCGCGGCCTACATCCTGGTCTCCATGGCCCTCTACGGCGCCGCGCTGACTGCAGCCGCGGGCGGCTCGATGGTCGCCCTGGAGAGGTCGCTGGGCTGGTCGCGCCAGCTCCGGCTGACCCCGCTGAACCCGGTCGTGTACATCCTGATGAAGGCGATCGTGGCCCTGGTGATGGGCACCCTGGCGATCCTCGCGGTCAACGCGACCGGGAAGCTCCAGGGCAAGGCCGAGATGCCCACGCACATCTGGTTCGCCTGCGCGGTGGTGACCGTCTTCTGCACGCTGACCTTCGCTGCCCTCGGCGTGTTCGTCGGCTACGTGGTCCCGGGCGAGAACGCCATGCAGATCCTCGGTCCCGGACTCGCACTGCTGTCGTTCCTCGGCGGCGTGTTCATCCCGCTCGACCAGTACTCCGACGCGGTCCGCCACGTCGCCTACTGGACCCCGATGTACGGCGTCTCCGAGATCGCCCGAGCCCCGCTGACCCACGACCTGCCGTGGTTCGCCCTGGTCAATGCCGTGGTGTGGTTCGGGCTGTTCGTCGCCGGCGCCGCGTGGCGGATGAGCAAGGACACGGCCCGGGTCTGACCGGGCCGGACACTACGGTGCTGCCGTGAGCAACCCCACCCCCATCGACCTGGCCCGACCCGGTGGCCCGCGCCGATGGGGGTGGATCTTCGCGCTGGTCTGGCTGTTCTACCTGCTCAACCCGCTCGAGGCGGCGTGGGAGCAGCGCGACTCCGTCTCCGGGTGGGTCGGCATGGTCGGCACGGTGCTGTTCGCCGCGGTCTACGCCGCCGCGTTCCTGATGCTTCGCTGGAACCGGCCGGAGGGCACGCCGTTCCGGGTCTCGCCGAGCCTGCCGGTCGGTGCGGGCGTGGTCGCGGTCGAGGTCGTGCTAGCGGTGATCGTCTGTGCCGCGATCGGGCAGCCCGGCACCGCGACCTCGGTCTACGTCGCGGTGGTCACGATGATCTGCCTGCCGACCCTGCTGGCCTGGCCGGTGGTGCTGCTGCTCGCCGGGACGACGTACGCCGCGACCATCGTCGTCGACGGCTGGACCAAGGACACCGGCATCCTGTTCGGCACCCTGGTCGCTTCGCTGGCGATCTGGGGCATCTCGCAGGCGATCAACCGCAACATCGAGGTCCTCGCCGTGCGTGAGGAGAACGCTCGGCTCGCCCTCGACGACGAGCGCAACCGGTTCGCCCGTGACCTGCACGACATCCTCGGCCACTCGCTCACCGTGATCACGGTGAAGGCCGAGCTCGCCCAGAAGCTCTTCGACGTCGACCCCGAGCGGGCCCGGGCCGAGGTGGGCGACCTCGAACGGCTCTCCCGCGACGCGCTCGCCGATGTCCGCCGCGCTGTCGCCGGCTACCGCGAGCTCACCCTGCCCGGTGAGCTCGCACGTGCCCGGATGGCGCTGGAGGCCGCGGAGATCGAGGCGCACCTGCCGAACTCCGCCGACGACGTGCCGTCCTCGCTGCGTGAGCTCTTCGCCTGGACCATCCGCGAAGGCGTCACCAACGTGGTCCGGCACAGTGGTGCCCGGAGCTGCACGGTCCGGCTCGGCCCGGCCAGCGTCGAGGTCGCGGACGACGGACGTGGCCCGGCCGCCGGCCAGGCCCCGGGACACGGCCTCGTCGGTCTCCGCGAGCGCGCTGCGGCGGCAGGAGCCACCGTGGTGACGACGGCGCTCGAACCGGGCTTCTCGCTGAAGGTCGTGAAGGCGTGACCCGATGATCAGGCTCCTGCTGGCCGACGACCAGGCGCTCGTTCGCGGAGCCCTTGCCGCCCTGCTCGCGCTCGAGCCGGACCTCGAGGTGGTGGCCGAGGTCGGCTCCGGCGACGCCGTGCTCGACGCCGTCCGTGAGCACCGACCCGACGTGGCGCTGCTCGACGTCGAGATGCCGGGCCTCGACGGGATCACCGCGGCCGCTGCCGTGCGCGATGAGTTCCCCGGCGTGCGGGTGCTGATCGTGACCACGTTCGGCCGGCCCGGCTTCCTCCGCCGCGCCCTCCAGGCCGGCGCGGCCGGCTTCGTGGTCAAGGACACCCCGGCGGCCGAGCTCGCCGACGCCGTACGACGCGTGCACGCCGGCCTGCGCGTGGTCGACCCGGCGCTCGCCACCGACAGCCTGATCGCCGGTGAGTCCCCGCTGACCGCGCGTGAGACCGAGGTGCTCCAGGCGGCGCGCGACGGCTCGTCGGTCGCGGTGATCGCCGGCCGGCTGTTCCTCTCCGAGGGCACCGTCCGCAACCATCTCTCGAGCGCGATCGGCAAGACCGGCGCCGCCAACCGGGCCGAGGCCGTGCGCATCGCCGAGGACAACGGCTGGCTCTGATCCGAGCCGACGGGCCGCGAGGAACGAGCGGGCCGTCGACGCGAGGAGGTCGAGCGAGCCTTGCGCGCCCGAGCGTGCGAGCGCGGGAGAACGGCGGGTCGAGACCCCGGCACCCTGCGAGCGCTACGTGGCGGTCGTCGCCGGCAGCGGACGCACCCAGCTCGCCCGGCCCTCGTCGAGCAGGAGCTCGCCGTCCGCCGGGGCCGCGGCTTCGGGGTCGTGGGTGCCGATCACCACGGCAGCGCCGGCCATCGCCTGCGCGCGCAGGGTGGCGAGGACTCGCTGCCGGTTGACGGCGTCCAGCTCGCTCGTCGGCTCGTCGAGCAGCAGGACGCGCGGCCGCACCGCGAGCATCACCGCGATCGCGGCGCGTTGCTGCTGCCCGCCGGAGAGCTCCTCGGCCAGGTGTCCGTGCTCGTCCTCGAGGCCGACGGACGCGAGGGCCTCCCGGGCTCGTGCACTCGCCTCGGTCGGGGCGACCCGGTGCGCCAGCAGGGTCACCACGACGTTCTCCTCCGCGCTCAGCGTCGACACCAGCGATCCGGCCTGGGGGAGGTACATCACGCCCAGGCGAGCCGCGGAGTCCCGGTCGCCCAGGTCGTTCCCGTCGACCCTTACCGATCCGGCAGACGCGGGGTACACGCCGGCGAGCGCGCCGAGCAGCGTGGACTTGCCTGATCCCGACGGTCCGGTGACTGCCAGCATGGTCGCAGCGGGAACAGCCAGGTCGAGCCGGTGGAGTGCGAGCCGGTCGCCCCGTCGTACCTCCAGGTCGACGGCCTCGAGGGCGTGCGGGTCCGGGCGCCGGTGACTCACGACCCCTCCTCGTGCCCGGGGTCCGGCGCGGCGCCCGTCGTCTCGTCCTCGACGAGCAGGCGGTAGGTGCCGTCGACGGGATGGAAGCGGACGAGCGTGCCCGGCGGGAGGTCGAGCAGCGCGTGCGCCGGCAGCGGGAGGAAGCCGTCCGCGCTGACCACGGAGTACTCCTCGCCGCTGCGGCCCTCGCCGCCGATCCGCCCGTCCCTGATCGTCACCGTGCGGGGCAGCGAGCCTGCGACGTCGGCATCGTGGGTGACCAGCACGATCGTCGTGCCCCACTCGGCGTTGATCGTCCGCAGGGTCGAAAGGATGTGGTCGCGCGAGCGGTGGTCGAGCTGCCCGGTGGGCTCGTCGGCCAGCAGCACTCCCGGTCCCGGACCGAGTGAGACCGCCAGAGCGGTGAGCTGGCGCTCGGCGGGGCTGAGGGAGGCCAGCGGTGCTTCGGCCCGGGAGTCCAGCCCCACCGAGGCGAGGACGTCTCGAGGGGTGCGCAGCTCCTTCCCGGCGATCCTCCGTGCTGCGCCCTGGGCGAACACCACGTTGTCCAGTGGTGAGTAGTAGGGCAGCAGGTTGCGGTCGGCACCCTGGAGCATGAGCGAGACCGTGCTCGCCCTCAGCGCGTCGAGCTCGCGGTTGCTGGCCGCCGACAGCTCGAGGTCACCGATCCGGATCTGGCCGGCGCTCGGGCGGAACAGGCCGCCGATCAGGTTCAGCAGCGTCGACTTCCCGGAGCCGGAGGGCCCGAGCAGCCCCAGGAACTCGCCGGGCTCGACTGCCAGGTCGATGCCGGCGAGGGCGGCGACGTCGTGCCCCTCGGCGCGGTAGATGTGCACGAGCCGGCGAGTGGTGACGGAGGCGCCCCTGTTCACGACAGGTCCGTCACTCGGGTCGGCGCGGCAGCATTGGCGACCGAGCGGGCAGCGGTCCAGCCGACCAGGCCGAGGACGACGAGGGCCGCCACGGCCAGGGCGATCACCACGCTCCACGCCGCGGAGAAGTCGACCAGGTCGACCTGGGGATCCACCGCCAGGAGCGGCAACGTGGGCAGGGCGAAGTGCGCGGCGACCACGCCGCTGACCGCGCCGACCAGGACGGCGACGAGCATGCCCGGGAGCTGCTCGACGAGGGAGATCCGATCCACCTCACCCCGGGTCACGCCGTTCAGGCGCAGCACGGCCAGGTCGCGCGACCGGGCGCGCCAGGCGCCGGCCCCGGCGATGGCGAGTCCGAGCACGGCGACGAGCAGGCACGCCACCGCGACCAGGATGCCCAGCTCGAGGCTCCAGGTCGCGGCGGATTCGTCGAGCTCGTGCCGGGCCTCGCTGGTGCGAGCGACGTCCTCGATCTCGAGTCCCGCAGCGGCGAGCGCTGTCCGCACGCGGCCCAGCAGCTCGCGATCCGTGCTGCCGAGCCAGAGCTGGAGGACGGCGTCGTCGCTCAAGATGCTTCCCGAGCGCTCGGCGAGACCGAGATCGGTGATCGCCGCGTTGGGGCCGGTGGCCGGCAGCCACGGAAGCCGTGCGACCGGTGCCATCGATCGGGCCACCCCGTCCAGCCCGTGGGCGTCGAACTGCTTCCCGTCGCTGCCCGGCGGCAGAGAGCCGGCCACCACCGCCGGCAGCTTCTCGGGGATCCAGTTGTGCTCCATGACCAGCTCGCTCGCGCCGCCGTTGTCGACGAACACGGTGAGCGGTCCGGTGCCGTCGCCTTCGACCGGCTCGAGCGTCGACCCACCTGCCGGCACCCCGCGCCAGTCGTTCGCGGAGCCGATCGGAATCGCCTCGCCGGTGTCTGAGCGCAGGTCGTCGAGCAGGATCCGGCCGGTGCCCGCGTTCGCAGCGCTGGTGGTGATCTTGAAACCGGTGAGGACACACCCGGCAGCGCAGTCGAGCGCCGCTGACATCGTCCGCGGTGGCGTCGTCCCGGTCCCCAGCGCCCCGAGCGTCGCCGCCGACACGGTGCCGTCGTCGTGCAGCAGCACCGCCTCGAGATCGACGTCGCGGTCGGTCCCCTTGTAGAAGCGCTGGGTGCTGACGCGCAGGGACAGGCCGCGACCGGTGACGCGGATCGGGTCCACCTTCGGCGGCGACACGGTGGCGAGGGCATGTCGCGCCGCCGCACGGCCGGGGAAGGTGCCGATCGACCCGAACCGGGACGTGTCGACGTAGAGGACCACCTGGTCGTCGGTGGCGATCGCGCCCTGGACGACCACCGGCGTGACGTCGTGATCGGAGATCCTGGCGGCCGCGAGCGCGCGTCGTACGTCGAGCGGACCGCCACCACTCACCGTGAGCACCACCGGCGCGCCGATGCGCTGGGCCGCGGCGACGGTGCGGTTGCGGCTGCCGACGGCGACGGCGTCGCCGGCGAAGACGAGGATGGCCGCGGCGACCGTGAGCAGGGCCATCGTCGCCCGGAGCCCGGGCCGGCGGGAGAGCTGGAGGAGGCCGACGCCGACGGTGGCGTTGCCGCGCGCGAGCAGCGCCCGCCCCGACCTGGCGGCCACGGGCACCAGCAGCCGGGCGAGCACGAGACCGGTGCCGAAAGCCAGCACCGCGGGGGCGACCAGGGCGATCGGTCCGGTGAGCTGTCCGGTGACGAAGCTGATCAGGATCGAGGCTGCAACGGTCACGATCACCGCATCGGCCGTCCCGAGTCCCCAGCCCGGTCGTCGTCCCGGGATCCGGCGGATGAGGGCGACGATCGGCTCGCGGCTCACCGCGGTCGTCGTGAGCAGCACCGCGGCGGACACCAGGACCACGGACAGGAGGAGAGCGAGGAGCACGGGCGTGCGGATCTCCAGCGGTACGTCGCCGGGGAGCAGCAGGCGCCGAGCCGGCCAGGAGAGCCCGAGGGCGGCCACGAGGCCGATCGGGACGCCGACGAACACCATGGTGAGGAGCTCACGGACCAGCTGCACCTGAGCCCCGCGCGATCCCCGCCCGCGCAGCCGTGCGACGGCGACCTCCGGCCGTCGCTGCTCGACCGCCGTCCCGAGCGCCATCCAGAGCACCACCAGCCCGAGTACGCCGAGGGGGACCATCAGCGCGGGGATGGTCACGCGCGCCTGGTCCTTGGCCTTGCGCACGGAGCGCGCCACGTCGGGCAGCTCCGAAGTCACGTTGACCACGGCGGTGAGCGCCGGTCGCCTTGCCTGGGCGCGTGCGATCGCGGCGATTCGGTCGCCGAGGTCGAGGAGGTCGTCGACGCCGGTGACGGAGTGGCGGAGCCGAAGGTCGGCGCGGCTGGTGGGGTTCCGCCAGGTGGGCTCCTGGTCGAAGGTGTCCCGGTCGGTGATCCAGGTGTCGTGCTGGACCGGCGAGCCCCGGTCGGGCCTGGTGCCGGACCGTCCGGTCAGGGTCCAGGTGTCCCAGTAGCCGTCCCTGACCCCGTTCTCGGTCAGCCGGTAGGTGCCGGTGACGGTGAGCGACATCCGGCGAGGTCGGCCCCGGGCGTCGTTGTCCTGGACCTCGAGGGCGCCGACCGTGACGCCGGCCGTCCAGCCGAAGGTCTCCGCGTCCGCGGTGCTCACCACGATCTCGCGGGCATCGCCGGGACAGCGGCCGGTCACCAGCTCGAGGTGCGCACACGCGTCGGACCGCCAGGCCAGGTCTCCTTCGGAGGCGGGGCCGGTGCCGGCGGACGTGGAGACGCCGACGTACTGCCCGGTGATCGGTGGACCGAAGTCGCGGCGGACCGGTCCGGCGACCTCCTCGTAGAGCTCCTGCGGCGTCAGCGCCCGGGCGGGCTGTCCGCCGCCGGTGTAGAAGCTGGACAGGAATCCCGACGACTTCAGCTGGAGCACCTGGGCGCTCGCCGAGGCCCGGCCGAGCTGCACCTGGGCGGAGGCCTGGTCGATAGCGCGCTGCTGGAGAGCGGTGAGGATCGCGCACGCGGTGACCAGCGCGGAGAGCAGCGCGATGACGCACGCCTGCAGTGGTCGGTGCCGAATCACCTTCAGCAAGCCCGCCCCCCGGTCACAGACGCCCAGACCTCTGGATGCTAGCCCGTGGCTGGCGCAGCACGCAGTGATCGGCGCTCAGCGCCTCGACGCTCCCTCGCTCGGCACGAAGTCGAGCAGGCTCGGTTCGGCCTCGCTCGGTCGCGTAACCTCGGCCCGTGGTCGACTGGGACGAGCTGTACGACGAGCACGCGCGTGCGCGCATCGTCGAGGAGCCGGCGAAGCGGGTGCCGGCGCCGGTGCGGACCCCGTTCGAGCGTGATCGCGCCCGGGTGGTGCACTCGGCGTCGTTGCGACGGCTGGCAGCGAAGACCCAGGTGCTCGGCCCGCAGGCCGACGACTTCGTCCGCAACCGGCTCACCCACAGCCTCGAGGTGGCCCAGGTCGCGCGCGACATCGCGCACCCGCTCGGTTGTCACCCCGACCTGGCCGAGACCGCAGCCCTGGCCCACGACCTCGGTCATCCGCCCTTCGGCCACAACGGCGAGGCGGTGCTCGACGAGCTCGCCGCCGGGTGCGGGGGGTTCGAGGGCAACGCGCAGACGCTGCGGATCCTGACCCGGCTCGAGGCGAAGTCCACGGCCCCCGACGGCCGCTCGATCGGCCTCAACCTGACTCGCGCGACCCTCGACGCGTGCACGAAGTACCCGTGGCGACGGGCGGCTCCGGGCACCAAGTTCGGCGTCTACGACGAGGACCTGCCGGCGTTCACCTGGCTGCGCGAGGGCGTCGACGGCACGCGACGGTGCCTGGAGGCACAGGTGATGGACTTCGCCGACGACGTCGCCTACTCGGTGCACGACCTCGAGGACGGCATCGTCGGCGGACACATCGACCTCGCGATCGTGGACAGTCCCGAGGAGATGTCCGCGGTGTGGGCGACCGTCCGCGACTGGTACCTGCGTGACGCCGACGACGCTGCTCTCGTCGACGCGCTGCGCCGGCTGCGGTCGGTGGGCACCTGGCCGGACGCGACCTACGACGGCAGCCGCGGCGGTCTGGCCGTGCTGAAGAACCTCACCAGCGACCTCATCGGGGTGTTCTGCGGCAGCGTGCACCAGGCGACCCGTTCGGCGTACGGCGCGGCGCCGCTCGTACGCCACCGGGCCGACCTCGTCGTGCCGGAGGGCACCGTCCACGAGATCGCCGTGCTCAAGGGCGTCGCTGCGCACTACGTGATGCGGAGCCCGGAGCGGGCCCGGATCATGGAGCGCCAGCGCGAGCTCCTCGCCGAGCTCCACGCCGCGCTCGTCGAGTCCGACGGCGCGGCGCTCGACGCCACCTTGCGCGACGACTACGTCGATGCCGGGGACGACGCGGCGCGCACCAGGGTCGTCGTCGACCAGGTCGCGTCGCTCACCGACGCCAGCGCGGTTGCATGGCATGCGCGGCTCACCGGCCGGGTGACTGCGTGAGCGCGCCGCTCGTCTGGCTGCCGTTCGCCCCGGAGCACCTCGACCCGGTCCCGGAGGGGCTCCGCTACGAGGTCGTCCGTCCGGAGCCGGGTCAGCCGCTGCCGGCCGGTGCCGGCGAGGTCGAGGTCTACGTCCCGCCGTACCAGATGGGCGCCGTCGATCCCGGTCTGCTCGCCCAGATGACCGGGCTCAAGGTGGTGCAGACCCTCACCGCCGGAGTGGACAACATCCGCGCCGCGGTCCCGGAGGGTGTCGTGCTGTGCAACGGCCGGGGCATCCACGACACCTCGACCGCGGAGCTCGCGCTGACGCTGACGTTGGCGAGCCTGCGCGGGGTGCCGGAGTTCGTGCGGGCGCAGGATGCCGGCGAGTGGCGACCCGAGCGGCGTGAGTCGCTGGCTGACAAGCGGGTGCTGATCGTCGGCCACGGCCAGATCGGCGCCGCGATCGAGACCCGGCTGGTCGCCTTCGAGGCCGAGGTGGTCGGGGTGGCGCGCCATCCGCGTCCCGGCGTGCACGCGATCGAGGAGCTGCCCGAGCTCCTGTCCGACGTCGACGTGGTCGTGCTCGTCGTGCCGGGCACCCACGACACCCGACACCTCGTCGACGCCGCCTTCCTCGCACGCATGAGGCCCGGTGCGCTGTTGGTGAACGTGTCGCGCGGCAGCGTGGTCGACCAGGACGCACTCGCCGACGCGCTGTACGCCGGCACCGTCCGCGCCGCGGTCGACGTCACCGACCCGGAGCCCCTGCCTGCGGGTCATCGGCTGTGGCAGGCGCCGAACCTGCTGATCTCACCCCATGTCGGGGGCGCGAGCAGCGCGATGTGGCCGCGCGCGTACCGCGTCGTACGCGAGCAGCTCGAGCGCTATGCCCGTGGCGAGCCGCTCGCGAACCAGGTCACCGGGGAGTACTGACCGGCTACGGCAGGTCCCCCTGCGGGTAGGGGTGCTCCTGGAAGTGGGTGCTGTCGGGGTTCAGGTTGTCGCCGACCTCGCCGTGGCCGTTGTGGGCTCCGATGTGGGCGGCGTGCTTGGCCTTGTCCGCCACGGTGCCGGCCGCGTCCGCCAGCTTGTGGCCGACGACCGGGGCCTGCTCGCGCGCCATGTCGGCGGCCGAGTGCGCGGTCTCCTGGACCCGGGGATCGTTCTTGATCCGCAGCGTCACTCGTCTGATCTGCTCGTAGCGCTCGCGGCCGGCCCTCGCCCCGAGCACGTAGCCGGCGGCGAACGACGTCAGTGCCAGTAGCTTCTTCATGGGTTCCTCCCTTGTCGGGGTGCGGATCGCCCGGGCGCACACGAACATCGTGCCCCACGCCTGTCCACTACCCGGACCACGGCAGATCAATCCTCACGAGGGCGGCTCAGACCTCGACGAACACGTCCTCGCCGTCGACCACCGCGGTGTACGTCGTCAGCGGTGCCGGCTTCCGGCCGAGCGCGATGACCCGTGCCGACCACCCCGGCATCGTCCGGCCGGCGAAACCGGTGGCCCAGTCGAGGTTCTCGCCGGTGCAGAAGTCGAACCGGGAGTTGTGCCAGGGACAGGTCACCTGCCCGTCGGCGAACCGGGTGCCGGCCGGCCCACGCGTGAGCGAGAGGCCGAGGTGCGGGCAGCGGTTGCGGGCGGCGTACGGCCGGCCGTCGACGATCCCGACGACGACCGAGGTGCCGCCGGCGTCGACGCTGTGCAGCTGACCGTCGTCGAAGTCCGACAGGCTGCCGACCCTGATCCGCTCCGCCATGGATGCCTCCTGGACCTACTTCCTACCATGGTCCACCGAGGTCGTGGAGTCGCCCGCGCTCGGTCGGCGCCCGGACGTAGACTCACCGCCGTGGCCGGCCGGATCAAGGAAGAGGACATCGCGGAGGTGCGCGAGAAGGCGCGCATCGACGAGGTGATCTCGGCGTACGTCACCCTCAAGACCGCCGGCGGGGGCAACTACAAGGGTCTGTGCCCCTTCCACGACGAGAAGTCGCCCAGCTTCAACGTCACGCCGAGCCGATCTGTCTTCTACTGCTTCGGTTGCGGCGTCGGCGGCGACGTCATCAAGTTCGTGATGGAGATCGACGGGCTGGGCTTCTCCGAGACCGTCGAGCGGCTGGCCGAGAAGTACGGCGTCCAGCTCCGCTACGAGGAGGGCGGCCCGCAGCGACAGAGCGGCGGACCACAGCGGCCGCGCCTGGTCGAGGCCCACAAGATGGCTGCGGAGTGGTACGCCGAGCAGCTGGCGACGCCCGACGCCATGGTCGCGCGCCAGTTCCTCGACCAGCGCGGGTTCGACCAGTCCGCCGCGGCCACGTTCGGGGTGGGGTTCTCGCCGCGTGGCGGAGAGGACCTGGTCAAGCACTTGCGCCAGAGCGGGTTCCGCGACGACGAGCTGGTCTCCAGCGGGCTCGCCGGCGACGGCGGCCGCGGGCTCTACGACCGCTTCCGCGGCCGGCTGATGTGGCCGATCCGCGACAGCAGCGGCGACGTGATCGGGTTCGGTGCCCGCCGGATCTTCGACGACGACCGGATCGAGGCCAAGTACCTCAACACCCCCGAGACCCCGATCTACAAGAAGAGCCACGTGCTCTACGGCATCGACCTCGCCCGCCGCGAGATCGCTCGCGCCAGCCAGGCGGTGATCGTCGAGGGCTACACCGACGTGATGGCCTGTCACCTTGCCGGAGTGAAGACGGCAGTCGCCACCTGCGGCACGGCCTTCGGCGAGGACCACAGCCGGGTGATCCGCCGGCTGCTGCAGGACCACGACGAGTTCCGCGGCGAGGTGATCTTCACCTTCGACGGCGACCAGGCGGGGCAGAAGGCGGCACTGCGCGCGTTCGAGGGCGACCAGGCGTTCGCGGGGCAGACCTACGTCGCGGTCGAGCCGAGTGGTAAGGACCCGTGCGACCTGCGCCTCTCTTTCGATTCCCTGGCAGAGGGCGATGCCGCCGTCCGCGAGCTGGTCGCCCGCCGGGTGCCGCTCTACCGCTTCGTGCTCGGCAACGTCGTCGCCCGCTACGACCTCGACCGGGCCGACGGACGCATCGACGCGATGCGCGACGCGGCCCGGCTGGTGACCGCGATCCGCGACCGCTCGAAGGTCGACGCGTTCGCCCGCGAGCTGGCCGGCATGGTCGGCATCGACGAGTACGACGTGGTCCGCCAGGTTCGCCGCGCCGCCGGCCGTGACCAGGCGACCGCAGCGCCGGTGAGCACCGGTCCGCGGCCGGCCGCCGAGCTGCCCGACGCCCGCGACCCGCGGCTGATGCTCGAGCGCGAGACCCTCAAGCTGGTGATCCAGCATCCGGGGGTGATCGCCTCGTCGCTCGGTGAGCTCGGCGACGACGACTTCACGCACCCGGCGTACCGCGCGCTGTGGTCCCTGGCCACGGCGGCCGGTGAGATGACCGGTGCGGACGAGCAGTGGGCCGCGCGGCTGCAGGCGAGCACGACCGACGAGCGGCTCCAGGGGCTGGTCAACGCCCTCGCCGTCGAGGCGGCGCCGACGGCCAAGGAGCCGACTCCTGCCTACGCCGCGATGCACGTGCACCGGCTCCGCGAGCTCACCGCGATGCGACGCATCTCCGACCTGAAGTCACGCCTGCAGCGCACCAACCCGGTCGAGGAGTCGGTGGAGTACAACAAGATGTTCGGCGAGCTGGTCGCTCTCGAGCAGCACCGTCGCGACCTTCGCGAGAAGGCGCTCGCCACCGAATGAGACTGTTCCGACGCGCGGTCCCACCCGAGGTCGCCGCGCAGGTGCCGCACAGCGCGCTCGCTGCCGCCGAGGCGGTCGACGGCACCTGGCTGGTCGGCACCCGTGCTGAGCTCGTCGTGATCGCACCCGCCGCGGGAGGGCCTCGGCCGGTGGAGACCCGGATCCCGTGGGAGCAGGTCGAGGACGCCGACTGGGACCGCGACGCCTCCCGGCTGCGGATCCGAGAGGTCGGCGCGTACGGCGAGCCGCGGCCGTCGTACGCGTTCGTGATGCCGGAGGTCGAGCCCGCTGACCTGCTCCAGCTCATCCGCGAGCGGGTGAGCGCCAGCGTCGTGCTCCAGCGCGGCCACGTCGTCGAAGGCAAGCGCGGCCTCAAGGTGGTCGGTCGCCGCCCGCCCACGGGCGGCCCGATCAGCTGGATGTTCGAGTACGACGAGGGCATCGAACCCGACGACCCGGCCGTCGCCGAGGCGGCCGCCGCACTGCTTCGACGCGCCCAGGAGGACGTCGGCGAATCGGGCGAACCGATTTAGCAACGCCCGAGGTCTGTTGCTAATCTTTGCGGGCGCGATCCCCTGTAGCTCAACTGGCAGAGCATTCGGCTGTTAACCGGAGGGTTGTTGGTTCGAGTCCAACCGGGGGAGCCATGTGATGTCTCAGACATCGGAATAGCCCGGGCCCACGAATCGTGGGTCCGGGCTATGTCGTTTTCGGTGGTGGTCCGAGTGGTCTGCCGCTGGGCTGGTAGCGGCGGGTTTCGTCGAGGGTGAGCTCGCGGAGGAGCTCGCCGGAGGGTGAGATCACCCACGAGGCCGTGGTCGGGGCAGCCCGGAGCTGATCACCGCCGCCGCGCTCGAGGCGCGTGCCCGGGTCCACGGCTGATCCCGACCAGGGCTCGCCCGGAGCCTGAGCGACCCCGACCCCGCGGACGCCCAGCGGCGCGGACCTCGGGATTCCGGGCTGTTTCGAACGTCTCCGTTGACATGCCGTGTGACCTGCCTCATACTCCATTCTCAGGGTTCCTGAAGATCAGGTTCCCTGATAAACATTCAAGCTCCGGTAGCCCATTCCTTGAGGTGGCACATGACCAAGAAGCCCTTGACCGTTCTCGCCGCAGTCGCGCTTCTCGCGACGACCGCGGCCTGTGGCAGCAGCAGTTCCGCAACCAGCGATTCCGGCCCGGTGAAGATCGGCATGGTCGTGCCGCTCACCGGCCCGTTCGCTCCGCTCGGCATCGGTGACAAGGCCGCCGTCGAGCAGGAGGTCGCCCGGATCAACGCCGACGGCGGTGTGCTCGGCCGCAAGCTCGAGGTGACGATCAAGGACGACAAGACCGACGTGCCCCAGTCGGTCACCGACTTCAACCAGCTCGCGGCCGACAAGAGCTACAGCGCGATCCTGTCCTCCTCGAACGTGTCGGCCTCCGCAGCAGCGGCCCGAGCATGCAGAGCAACCGGATCCCGACGATCGCGCTGGGCCCGGTCAGCGCCTTCAAGGACGGCAAGAACAAGTACGCCTTCACGTCGCGTCGCGATCCCCGAGCTGTACGGCGAGGCGCTGGTCGACTACCTCGCGGCCGAAGGGCTGAAGAAGGTCGCGGTGGCGTACACCGGCAAGGACCCCTACGGCTCGGTGGGCAACAAGGCGACCGTGGATGCTGCGAAGGCGGCGGGTCTCGACGTCGTGCTCGACAAGGAGATCGACGTCGCCGGCACGGACTTCACGCCGGTGATCTCGCAGGTGAAGGCAGCCAAGCCGGATGCGTTCGTGGTGTGGGTGGCGGGCCCGGCGTCGGTGATCATCACCAAGCAGTTCGCCGGGTCGGGCATTCCGCTGGTGATGACCGGCGCCGAGGCGTCCAACCTGTACGTCGAGCCGGCGGGCCAGGAAGGCGAGGGCGTCACGATGACCAGCAGCATCGCTGTCCCGGGCCGCGAGCTGCCGGCGGGTCCGCTCAAGGACGCGGTGGACGCGTTCGCGAACCCGTGGCTGACGGCCAACAAGAACGTCTACCCGCCGCAGTTCGCGTTCGACGGGGCAACCGGGATCCAGCTGCTCGTCGCCGCCATCGAGAAGGCGAAGTCCACCGACCGTGAGAAGGTTCGCGACGCGCTCGAGACGCTCGACCTGCTCACCCCGACCGGGCGCTTCAAGTTCTCGCCCACGGACCACGGCGGGATCGGCAAGGACGCGATCGCGATCGTCGAGGTCAAGGGTGGCGAGCTGAAGGCCACGCCGTACTCCCTCGAGCAGTTCAAGACCGACCTGCCCCACTGATTCCTGAGCTGAGAGCGGTTCGCACATGTTGACGATCGATCGGGTGGCGAAGCACTTCGGCGGTGTCTACGCCAACCGGGACGTCTCCATGGAGGTGCCCGACGGCGAGCTACGCGGCGTCATCGGCCCCAACGGGGCCGGCAAGTCGACGTTGTTCAACCTCGTCGCCGGGCACCTGCGACCGGACTCGGGTTCGGTCAGCCTCGACGGCAGAACGCTGGACCGGATGCCGCCGCACGTCCGGGCGCGCCACGGCGTGGCGATCGTGTTCCAGGGAGCCCGGCTGTTCCCGGGAATGACCGTCCTGGAGAACGTGATGGTCGGCGCCCACGCCAGGACCCGCGGTGGACTGATCTCTGCCGTCCTGCGCCCACCCGGCCAGCGGCGGGAGGAGCGCGAGACGCGGGAGTTCGCCGATGCACTGCCTCGCGCGGGTGGGTCTGCACGAGGCGGCCGACCGGCCCGCGGCGGCACTGCCGCTCGGGCAGCAGCGGCGGTTGCAGGTCGCTCGGGCGCTCGCCGGACGCCCGCGGGTGCTGCTGCTCGACGAGCCCGCGTCGGGCCTGCGCAGCACCGAGCGGAGCGACCTGACCGACCTCGTGCGCGAGCTCCACCGCGGGGGCATGACGATCCTGCTGGTCGAGCACGACGTCGCCATGGTCACGAGCCTCGCCCAGCGGATCACCGTGCTCGATCTCGGGGAGGTCATCGCCGAAGGAACGCCGGCCGAGGTCACCAGCGATCCCCGCGTCGTCACCGCCTACCTCGGAACAGGAGCCCCGCATGCTGCGCATCGATGACCTCGTCGTCCGCTACGGGTCCGCCGTCGCGCTCGACGGAGTGTCCCTGGAGCTCGGGGCGGGCGAGATGATGGCACTCGTCGGGCCCAACGGAGCCGGAAAGTCCACGCTGCTCAACGCCGTCAGCGGGCTGGTTCCCGCTGCGTCCGGCAGCGTGAGCTGCACGGGCCGCATCGCCCAGGTGCCCGAGGGCCGGCAGATGTTCCCCGACATGACCGTGGAGGACAACCTTGTTCTCGGCGGCTGGTCGATCCGCAACCGCGAGCTCGGTGAGGTCCTCGACCTGCTTCCCGATCTCTCCCGGCTCCTCAAGGCCAAGGCCGGTCGTCTCTCCGGCGGCCAGCAGCAGATGGTGGCCATCGGCCGCGCACTCATGGCGAAGCCCGACCTGCTCGCCATCGACGAGCTCTCCCTGGGCCTGGCGCCCCTCGTCGTCGCGGAGCTCGCCGAGCACCTCCGCTTCCTCAACAGCGAGCGCGGCACCGCGATCCTGCTGGTCGAGCAGGAAGTCTCCCTCGCGTTCGAGCTCTGCCCGCAGACCTGCGTGCTGGAGGCCGGGCGCGTGGTGGCGTCGGGACCGAGCACAGAGCTCGCGGAGAGCGAAGCGGTCCGCCGCGCGTACTTCGGCGATCTCACGGTCCCCGACGAGCCCGTCGCCGGATTCGTGGACACGGAGGTGCACTCATGAAGGAGCTCCTGACCTACGTCGTCACCGGCATCACCCTGGGCGCCTCGTTCGCGCTGATCGGCAGCGGGTTCGTCGTCGTGCACCGGGTGACCCGGGTGGTGAACTTCGCCCAGGGCTCGTTCGCGATCCTCGCGGCCATGATGGCGTCGTCCCTCCTGAGTGGCCGGCTCCCGCACGGGCTCGCGGAAGCAGCGGCCGTGCTGGCCTGCGGTGTCGTCGGCGCCGGCGTGGGCTGGGTGGCCCTCGGTCGGCGGGGCACGCATCCGCTGATCTCGCTGATCGTGACGCTCGGGCTGTCGATGCTGGCGGCGGCGGCGATCATCCTGTTCTGGGGCCAGGATCCGGTGTCGCCTCCGGGGCTGAAGGGTCACCTCACCCTCCTCGGTGTCGAGGTCGAGCGGCAGCGCCTGCTCGTGCTGGTGATGACCCTCGTGGCGTTCGCCCTGCTCGCCCTCTTCTTCTCCCGTACCTATCTGGGCAAGGCTCTCACCGCGAGCGCGTCGAACCCGTACGCCGCCCGCCTGGTCGGCATCGACGTACGTCGGATGGGCCTGCTGGCGTTCGCGCTCGCCGGCATCCTCGGCGGCCTGGCCGGCGTGCTGGTGGCGCCGAGCAACGCCTTGTCGTTCTCCTCCGACCTGCCGCTGGCGCTGAGCGGTTTCGCGGCGGCGGTCTTCGGCGGGCTCAGCAGCCCGGGGCGGACCCTCGTCGGCGGCCTGGTGCTCGGGGTCGCAGGCCAACTCACCGCGGGCTACCTCAACGGGTCCTACCAGACCGACGTCGCCCTGCTCCTGATGCTCATGATCATGATCGCTCGCAGCCGCACATTCGTGGCGGAGGAGGCAAAATGACCATTCCGCGACCCTCGACCATCGCGGTCCTCGTGGCCGCCGTGGCCGCGTGCGTGGCCCCGTTGCTGATGTCGGACCAGACGTTCTTCGTCCACACCGTGCTCGCCGCGGTCGTCGTGACCGGCCTCTCCATGCTCATGGGCTACGCCGGGCAGGCGTCGCTGGGCCAGGGCGCGTTCGTCGCCGTCGGAGCCCTGACGGTGGCCCTCGGCACGACGCACTGGGGACTGCCGCCGCTCGTCGTGCTGCTCCTGGCGCCCTTCGCCGCGGGGCTCTTCGCCACCGTGGTCGGCCTCCCGCTGTTGCGGCTGCAGGGGCACTACCTCGCCTTCGGCACGCTCGCGCTCCTCCTCATGGTGCAGACCGCGATGTCCAGCATCGACGCCCTCGGCGGCGCATTCGGCGTGAGCGGGATCCCGTCGTTCGGGGTGGGCGGCTGGACCGTGACCGAGCAGCTTCCCTACGCCTACCTCGCGCTGGCGTGCCTCGGCGTGGTGCTCCTGGTGTCCGCACGCGTCGTGGACAGCCGGTTCGGGCGGGGCATGCGCGCGCTGTCGGGCAGCGAGACTGCCGCGGAGTCCGCCGGCGTCGCGGTCGGGTGGAGCAAGGTCGGGGTGTTCGCCCTGTCGGCCGCGTTCGCCGGCCTCGCCGGAGCGGTGACAGCGTTCTTCACCCCCTACGTCAGCGCCGACTCCTTCCCGCCCCTGGAGTCGTTCACCTACGTGATCATGGCGGTCGTCGGCGGGCTCGGCACGATCTGGGGAGGGGTCGTCGGGGCCGTGGTCGTCTCGGTCCTCCTCCAGGTGCTCAACAACGTGAGCAGCCAGCCCGGGCTGCCTCCCACCGCCGCGCCGATCATCCAGTACGCCGCCTACGGGACCGTGCTCATCGTGGCGCTGCTGTTCATGCCCCGCGGCATCGTGCCGTCGGTCGAGTCCCTGCGCGGCCGTCTCGGGGCGCGTCCCGCCTGAGCACCGTCCCCGGTGAAGTACCTCTTCGCTGGCCCACACCCTCAACCCCCTGGAGGAACCAATGCCCATCGATCCCTCGGCCCAGGCCGTGCTGGACATCCTGACCGCCCCTGGCGTGCCACCGCTCGACGAGCTGCCGCCCAGCCGCAGCGCGGGAGGCCTACGACGGGCTGGCCGCGTTCGCCGGCGAACCTGTCGACCGTCGCGCGCACCCAGGACCTGGAGGCGGACGGAGTCCCGGTGCGGCTGTACTGGCCCGAGGATGCGGGGGAGGGCCCCCTCCCGGTGCTGCTGTGGATCCACGGCGGCGGGTTCGTGATGGGCAGCATCGACGGGTACGACCCGGAGGCTCGCGCACTCTGTGCGAGCACCGGCTGCCTCGTGGTCAGCGTCGGCTACCGCCTCGCCCCGGAGCACCAGTATCCCGCGCAGGTCGAGGACGCCCTGGCGGCGGCCCTGTGGGTCAACACCAACATCGCGGAGCTCGGCGGCGACCCGAGCCGGATGGTGGTGGCCGGCGACTCCGCGGGCGCGAACCTGAGCGCCGTTCTCGGGCACCAGCTCCACGGCATGTTCCGCCTGCAGGTGCTGCTCTACCCGGTGACCGACCTGACGATGTCGCAGCCCTCCATCGACGAGAATGCCGAGGGATACCTGCTCACCCGCAACGCGTGCGAGCACTTCCGGATCGCAGTACCTGGGGGAGTACGCCGACTAGAAGGACCCGCTGGCCTCGCCGCTGTTCGCGGACGAGACGCTGCTGTCCGGGGCCCCGCCGGCGCTGGTGATCACCGCCGAGCTCGACCCGCTGCGCGACGAGGGCGAGGCCTATGCCGCACGCCTGCAGGAGGCCGGCGTACCGGTGGACCTGGTGCGCTTCGACGGCATGATCCATGCCTTCTTCGCCTTCGGCGCGATGATCCCCGCAGCGGGTGAGGCTCTCGACCTCGTCGCCGCCGCCGTGCGCAAGGCAACCACCTGACCCGCACCGCGTGCGTCATCATGTGGGGGAACCGGGACGGACCCTGAAGAACCGACCCTGAAGAGGAGAGCGCGTGACCACAGCGAAGGAGCGCGCCGCCGAGGCTCCGACCGACGATGACCGGGCGCGCGGCGTCACGTTGCTCTACCTGATCAAGCAGGTCGAGCTCGCGATCCGGCAACAGCTCGACGAGGTCGGCTCGACCGAGGACCTCACCGCGGTGCAGTACACCGCGCTGACCGTGCTCGAGCGTCATCCGGGCATGACGTCGGCCGCGCTCGCCCGGAGCTCGTTCGTACGCGCGCAGACGATGGCCGAGATGGTCACCTACCTCCTCGACCGCAGGCTGGTGACCCGCAAGCGCGACCCGGACAACAAGCGGCAGTACCTGCTCTCGCTGACGAAGAAGGGACAGGCGGTCGTCGACCGGCTCCGAGGGCCGGTCGCGGCGATCGAGGAGCTGATGGTCGAGACCCTCGACGGCGGCCAGGTCGAGATCCTGCGCACCTACCTGACCCGGTGCCGCCGGTCGCTGAACCAGCACCCGCTGCACTGACGCACCGCAGGTTCCAGGCCGGGACGTGAAACCCGCACATCCGCGCCATTGACAGGGATCCTGATCGACCTGCAGACTAGCAATCAACAGGAAACCTGATAATCACGGCGATGGCAGATCTTCCGTGAAGCGGGCTTCCGGGAGGAGGATCAAGCATGACCAACACCCAGACGGCGCCGCTCGACACCCCGGTCACCAGCCCCGCCGGCAGCGCCCCGGCCGCACTCGAGCACGGCGAGCTGTTCATCAACGGCCAGTGGGTCCCGGCCGCGAGCGGCGCCCGCCGCGACGTGGTCGACCCGTCCACGGGCAACGCCGTCGGCACCGTGGCGGAGGGCGACGCGGGCGACGTCGACACCGCGGTCGCCGCGGCCCGCGCGGCCTTCGAGGCCGGCCCGTGGCGCGGCCTGAGCGGCCGCGACCGCGCGCGCATCCTGCACCGCGTCGCGGACCTGATCCGGGACAACGCCGACGAGCTGGTGCGGCTGGAGAGCCTCGACGTCGGCAAGCCGGTGACGCTCTGCCGGGTCGTCGACGTCGAGACCGCCGCCCAGGTCTACGAGTACTACTCCGGCCTCGCCCAGTCCGTCGACGGTGCCACCCGCGAGACGCCGCTCAACGCGTTCGCCTACACCCGGCGCGAGCCGCTCGGCGTCGTCGGCGCGATCACGCCGTTCAACTTCCCACTGATCCTGTCGAGCTCGAAGATCGCCCCGGCACTGGCCGCCGGCAACGTGGTGGTCCACAAGCCCGCCGACGACACGCCGCTGAGCGCGCTGTTCATGGCGAAGCTGTTCGCCGAGGCGGGCCTGCCCGACGGCGTGCTCAACGTGGTCACCGGCGCTGGCGCGGTGGCCGGGGACGCCCTGCTGCGCCACCCCGGCGTCGACAAGATCGCGTTCACCGGCTCGACGGCCATCGGCCGGCAGGCCGCGGCCGTGGCCGGCGAGGCGCTGAAGCCGGTGAGCATGGAGCTCGGCGGCAACGCGGCCCAGATCGTCTTCGAGGACGCCGACGTCGAGAAGGCCGTCGGATCGGTGATCAAGGCGTTCGTGTTCAACACCGGCCAGTTCTGCATGGGCGGCCCACGCCTCCTGGTGGCTCGTCCGCTCTACGACACGTTCGTCGGGATCCTCGGCCAGGCGGTGCCCGGCGTACCGGTCGGCGACCCGCGCGACCCCGAGACCGTGGTCGGGCCGATGGCGGCCGAGCGGCACCGCACCAAGGTCGAGGAGTACGTCGCCCAGGCGGTCGCCGACGGTGGCCGCATCGTGTGCGGTGGCGAGCGGCTCGACCTGAACGGCGGCTTCTACTACCAGCCCACCGTGATCGCCGACCTGGCCAACGACTCCCGCGTCGTGCAGGAGGAGATCTTCGGCCCGGTGCTCACGGTCCAGCCGTTCGACACCGAGGACGAGGCGGTCGCGCTGGCCAACAGCACGCCGTACGGCCTCGCCTCCGGCATCCAGACCACCGACCTGGCCCGCGCACACCGCGTGGCGGCCCGGCTCGACGCCGGCATCGTCTGGGTCAACGACTGGGCGATGCTCGACCCGGCCGTCCCGTTCGGCGGTGTCAAGGCCTCCGGCTTCGGCCGCGAGTACGGCCCCGAGGGCCTCGCCGTCCTACACCCGCGACAAGTCCGTCGTCATCTCGCTCGACTGATCCCGAACCCCAGGAGCCCTCGCATGACCATGACCGAAGCAGCCGTCGTCGAGACCGGTGGCGCCCCGTTCACCCTGAGCCAGATCGAGCTGTCCGACCCACGCCCCGACGAGGTCCTGGTCCGGATGGTCGCCGCCGGCCTGTGCCACACCGACCTCGGCGTGGCCAGCGGCGGCCTGCCGTTCCCCTTGCCCGGCGTGCTCGGCCACGAGGGTGCCGGTGTCGTCGAGGAGGTCGGCACGTCGGTGACCCGGGTCAAGCCCGGTGACCAGGTGCTGCTCTCGTTCACCTCCTGCGGCCAGTGCAAGAACTGCCGCGACGGCCACCCGGCGTACTGCGCGACCTGGCTGCCGAGCAACCTCATCGGCGGGCGCCGCGACGACGGCTCGTCCACGATCACCCGCGACGGCGAGCCGCTCGGCGGTCACTTCTTCGGCCAGTCGTCGTTCTCGCGGCTCGCCCTCGTCGACGAGCGCAGCCTGGTGAAGGTCGACCCGGACGCTCCGCTCGAGCTCCTGGCCCCGCTGGGCTGCGGCATCCAGACCGGCGCCGGAGCAGTGTGGAACGTGCTCGCGCCGCGTCCCGGCAGCTCCGTCGTCGTGCTCGGTGCCGGCGCGGTCGGGCTGTCCGCGGTGATGGCGGCCGCGCTGACGCCGGCCACGACGATCATCGCGGTCGACAAGGTCTCCTCGCGACTCGACCTCGCCCGCGAGGTCGGCGCGACCCACGTCGTCGACGCGACCACCGAGGACCTCACCGCCGCGATCAGCGAGATCACCGGTGGCGGCGCCGACGGCATCGTCGAGACCACCGGCAGCGTCGCGGTGCTGCGCCAGGGCGTCGACGCCCTGGCGGCACGCGGCACGCTGGTCGTCGTCGGTGCACCGCCGTTCGGCACCGAGGTCGCGCTGGACGTCAACGGCATGCTCGCCGGCAAGCACGTGGTCGGGCTGACCCTCGGGCGACAGCGAGACCCAGACGCTGATCCCGGCGCTGGTCAGCCTGGTCCGCAGCGGCCGGCTGCCGATCGGGCGGCTGGTGCAGGAGTACGCGTTCGCCGACATCGGGCAGGCGGTCGCCGACGTGGCCGCCGGGACGACGATCAAGCCCGTGCTGAGGTTCTGACCTTGCCCGCACTCCAGCCTCCCGCGATCCGACCCAGCGGCAACCAGGGAGTCGGCAGCTGGCCCCGCCGCCGGGCCCGGATGTCGCCCGACTCCGTTGCCCTGCGCCAGGGCGACCGCGCCCTCACCTACGCCCGGCTCGCTGAGCGCTCGTCGCGACTGGCGTCCGAGCTCCGGCGCGGCGGTGTCGGACCCGGCGACCGGGTCGCGTTCCTCGGGACCAACGACCTCGCGACCTTCGAGGTGTTCTTCGCGACCGGCCTGCTCGGCGCGGTGTTCGTGCCGCTGAACACCCGGCTGGCCGCGCCCGAGCTCGACTACATGCTCGCGGACTGCGGTGCGGTGACCCTCGTCGTCGGCAACGGCGTGGACACGGTGGCCGGTGAGCTGGCGAAGGAGCCGGTGACCGGGAGCATCGACGATGCTCGCCGCGGCCGACCTCGACGTGCTGCTGGAGACCGCGCCGCTGCTCGAGCGCGAGGCCGACGTGGTGCTGGACGACCCGGCGCTGCTGCTCTACACCTCGGGCACGACCGGCAAGCCCAAGGCCGCGACGCTGACCCACGGCAACCTGACCTGGAACACCGTCAACCAGCTCGCCCACTTCGACACTGCCAGCACCGACCGGGCGTTGTGCATCGCGCCGCTGTTCCATGCCGTCGGCCTCGGCCAGGTCACGCTGCCCACGCTCTTCAAGGGCGGCAGCGTCGACGTGCTCGAGAAGTTCGACGCCGCGACCGTGCTGCGGCTGGTCGCCGAGCACGGCATCACCAGCTTCTCCGCGGTGCCGACGATGCTGCAGCTGATGTGCGAGGACGACTCGCTGGGCCGGGGCCGACCTGAGCTCGCTGCGGCACGTGGTCTACGGCGGCTCGTCGGTCAACGAGCGGGTCGCCCGGGCCTGGCTCGATCGCGGCGTGCGGGTGCTGCAGGGCTACGGCATGACCGAGGCCGGCCCCGGCATCTACATGGCGCTGCACGAGGGTGCGGCCGACCATCCGGTGTCGGTCGGGGTGCCGCACTTCTTCACCGACGTCGCCGCGCTCCAGGTCGACGGCTCGGTCGGTCCGGTTCCTCAGGAAGGACCCGGGCAGGAGCTGCTCGTGCGCGGACCGCACGTGTTCGCCGGCTACTGGAACCGGCCGCAGGAGACCGCGGACAGTGTTGTCGACGATCGCTGGTTCCGCACCGGTGACATCCTGCGCGCCGACGACGGACGGCTGGGCCCACGTCGTCGACCGGGTCAAGGACGTGATCATCTCCGGCGGGGAGAACATCTACCCGGCGGAGGTCGAGGCGGTCGCCAGTCACGCTGCCCGGCGTCCGGTCCGCCGCGGTGGTCGCCCTGCCCGACGAGACCTGGGGCGAGGTCGGCGTCGCGTACGTCGAGACGCTGCCCGGCGCGACCGTGACGCAGGCCGAGCTCCGGGCGCACTTCGAGGCGCACCTCGCCCGTTTCAAGATCCCCAAGCACATCTGCTTCGTCGACGACCTGCCGCGCAACGCGACCGGCAAGGTCAAGCGCGTCGACCTGCGGGCACGAGCCCGCACCGATCTGGAGGAGACCCCATGACCGCGACCGACGCCACCCCCCGAGCGGGATGGCGCCACCGTCCGCACGCTGCTGCCCGTCGTCGCTGGTGCTCGAGCGGCACGACGCCGTGGCCGTGCTCCGGCTGTCGCGACCGGCCAAGCGCAACGCGCTCGACGACGCGACCGTGCTGGGCATCGAGGCCTTCTTCGCCGAGCCCGCCGGCCTGGGCCCGGGCGGTCGTGCTCGACGCCGAGGGCGACCACTTCTCCGCCGGCCTCGACCTGGCCGAGCTGACCGAGCGCGACACCCTCGAGGGCCTCGAGCACTCGATGATGTGGCACCGCGCCTTCGGGCGGCTCGAGCAGGGCAACGTGCCCGTCGTCGCCGTCCTCCGCGGTGCCGTGATCGGCGGCGGCCTCGAGCTCGCCAGCTCCGCGCACATCCGGGTGGCCGAGCCGTCGGCGTTCTACGCGCTGCCCGAGGGCCAGCGCGGGCTGTTCGTCGGTGGCGGCGCCTCGGTGCGCGTGCCGCGGCTGATCGGCGTGCACCGGATGGCCGACATGATGCTCACCGGCCGGGTGTACGACGCCGCCGACGGCCACGCGATCGGGCTCTCGCACTACCTCGTCGGCGACGGTGAGGGCCTGGCGAAGGCCCTCGAGCTGGCCGGCCGAAGATCGCCGGCGAACGCGCCGGTGACCAACTTCGCGGTGCTGCAGGCGCTGCCCCGGATCGCCGAGTCCAGCCCGAGCCAGGGCTACCTGCTCGAGGCGCTGATGGCCGCGGTCGCCGGCGGCAGCGACGAGGCGAAGACGCGGATGAGCGCGTTCCTCGAGGGCCGGGCCGGCAAGGTCGGCCGCGCACGGGGACGGCGGCGAGGCTGACCGCATCGGACCGCCGACGGATGTCGAGCAGGGCCAGGTGCTCTGGACGCCGCGAGCGAACTGGCGCGACGACCACCCGGATCGGCGCCTTCGTGCGGTTCGCTCGAGACCGCCGCGACGGCCTGCGGTTCGACGGCTGGGACGACCTCTGGCAGTGGTCGGTCGACGACCTCGACGGCTTCTGGTCGGCGATCTGGGAGCACTTCGGCGTCGAGTCGGAGACGCCCTACGAGCTCGGTGCTCGCCGACGCGGTCGATGCCCGGTGCCCGCTGGTTCGAGGGCGCGCGGATCAACTACGCCCGGCACCTGCTCGCCGACACCTCGCGCGACGACGAGGTCGCGGTGGTCGCGTACTCGCAGACCCGCGACCGGGTCGAGCTGACCTTCGGCGAGCTGCGCCACCAGGTCGCGCAGGCACGCGCCGGGCTGGCCGGCCTCGGTGTCGGACCCGGCGACCGCGTGGCGGCGTACCTGCCGAACATCCCGGAGACGCTGGTCGCGTTCCTCGCGACCGCGAGCCTCGGCGCGATCTGGTCGAGCTGCGCGCCGGAGTTCGGCGCCAGCAGCGTCGTCGACCGGTTCGCGCCAGGTCGAGCCGAAGGTGCTGCTGGTGGTCGCCGGCTACCGGTTCGGCGCGAAGGACGTCGACCGGGCCGCCGAGGTCACCGAGATCTGCCGCGGGCTCCCGACCGTCGAGCACGTCGTGCAGGTCCCGTACGGCGGCGAACCGCTCGCGCACACGTTGTCCTGGCCGGACCTCCTCGCCGGGCACGACGCGCCGCTGGCGTTCGAGGCGGTGCCGTTCGACCACCCGCTCTACGTGCTGTTCTCCTCCGGCACGACCGGCAGGCCGAAGGCGATCGTGCACGGCCACGGCGGCATCCTGCTCGAGCACCTGAAGAACCACGCGCTGAGCTGGGACCTCGGGCCGGGCGACCGGCTGCTGTGGTTCTCCACGACCGCGTGGATGATGTGGAACGCCCTGGTCTCCGCGCTGCTGGTGCGCGCCTCGATCGTGATGATCGACGGCAACCCGATGTACCCCGACCTCGACTGGCAGTGGCGGCTCGCGGAGGAGACCGGCGCGACGCTGATGGGCGCGAGCCCGGGCTTCCTCATGGCCAGTCGCAAGGAGGGCCTCGAGCCGACCCGCGACCACGACCTGTCCCGGGTGCGGCAGATCGGCGCTGCCGGGAGCCCGCTCCCGGTCGAGGGCTACGCCTGGGTGGCGGACCGCTTCGGCCCGGACGTGCTGCTCAACGTCGGCTCGGGCGGCACCGACATCTGCTCCGGGATCGTGCAGGGCAGCCCGCTGCAGCCGGTGCGTGCCGGCGAGATCTCCGGAGCGTGCCTGGGCGTGGCCGCAGCGGCGTACGACGCGCAGGGCCGGCCGGTCGTCGGCGAGCTCGGCGAGCTGGTGATCACTGCGCCGATGCCCTCGATGCCGGTGGGCTTCTGGGGCGACCCGGACGGGAGTCGCTACCGGGCGACGTACTTCGAGGACTTCGCGGGCGTCTGGCGCCACGGCGACTGGGTCCGGTTCGAGAAGAGCGGCTCGTGCGTGATCGCCGGCCGCTCCGACGCGACCCTGAACCGAGGCGGTGTCCGGCTCGGGACCGCCGAGTTCTACCGCGTCGTGGAGGAGATGCCGGAGGTCGAGGACAGCCTGGTCGTGCACCTCGAGGACCCCGCCGGCGGCAACGGCGAGCTGATCCTCTTCGTGGTGCTCCGGTCCGGCGTCGAGCTCGACGAGCTGCTGCGCGCCTCGATCGCCCGTGAGCTCCGCGCCGCGCTGTCGCCGCGGCACGTGCCCGACGCCGTCGATCGCGGTGCCCGCCGTGCCGCGGACCCGCACCGGCAAGAAGCTCGAGCTGCCGGTGAAGCGGATCCTGCAGGGCCGGCCGATCGCCGAGGTCGCGACCCCGGACTCGCTGCTCGACCCGCACGCGCTGGACGCGTACGTCGCCTACGCCACGGCCCGCGACGGGCAGACCGCACCGTGACGACCATCATGAGGACCGACGTACGACGAGTCGCGCTCGTCGGCGCGGGTGTGATCGGCAACGCCTGGGCGGCGTACCTGCTGGCCCGCGGGCTCGAGGTCGCCGTGACCGACCCGGACCCGCGGGCGGGGGAGCGGCTCCGCCGCGACGTCGACCGGGCCCTGCCGGTGCTGGCGCAGCTCGGCCCGGTCGCCGACGGCTGCGCCGACCGGCTCGTGTTCACCGCCGATCTCGCCGCCGCGGTCGACGGCGCCGACTTCGTGCAGGAGAACGGCCCGGAGCGTGACGACGTCAAGGCCGCGATCTTCGCCGAGCTCGACGCGCTGGTGCCCCGCCGACGTGGTGGTCGCCAGCAGCTCCTCGAGCATGCTGCCGAGCCGGCTCGCCGGGATGTGCGCCCGTCACCCGGAGCGGGTCGTCGTCGGGCACCCGTTCAACCCGGTGTACCTGATCCCGCTGGTCGAGGTCGTCGGCCACGCGCAGACGCCGGCCGAGGTCGTCGACGCGGCGATGGCCTTCTACGCCGAGCATCGGCAAAGCGGCCGGTGCAGGTGCGCCAGGAGGTCCCGGGTCACCTCGCCAACCGGCTCCAGGCGGCGCTCTGGCGCGAGGCCTACTCGCTGGTGGAGCGCGGCGTCGCGTCCGTCGCCGACGTCGACGCGGCGATCGCGCACGGCCCGGGCCTGCGCTGGGCGCTGCTCGGCCCGGTGGCCAACCAGCACCTCTCCGGGGGCGACGGCGGCCTCGCCCACGTCCTCGAGCACCTCGGCCCGCCGACCCAGGAGCTGATGGACGACCTGGGCTGGCGTCACG
Source organism: uncultured Actinomycetota bacterium (assembly GCA_963805425.1). Classification (GTDB taxonomy): domain Bacteria; phylum Actinomycetota; class Actinomycetes; order Propionibacteriales; family Nocardioidaceae; genus Marmoricola. Next base: position 268,473 of record CAWDUF010000003.1, read on the forward strand.
CTGACCGCCGAGCTCGCCGAGGCGCTGGTGGCCGGCGTCGACGAGGAGCTCGCCGGGATCGACCAGGCCGAGCTGACCGCGGAGCGCGACGCGCTGCTGGTCGGACTGCTCACCGCGAAGTCGCGTGCGAAAGGACTGCCATGACCACCCGCTACGAGCCGGCGATCGACCTCGACGCGATCGTCGCGATCGACGTGCACACCCACGTCGAGGCCGACGGGCACGGCCACTTCTCCCTCGACGACGAGCTGATGGACGCCTCGGCGGCGTACTTCAAGGCCGACCAGCTGCGCACCCCGACCCTCGACGACATCGCCGCGCACTACCGCGAACGCTCGATGGCCGCCGTGGTCTTCACCGTCGACGCGAGCTCGGCGACCGGGCACCCGGCGCTGTCCAGCGAGGAGATCGCCGAGGGCGCCGCGCGCAACAACGACGTGCTGATCCCGTTCGGCTCGGTCGACCCTCGTCAGGGTGACAAGGCGGTGGAGCGGGCGCGCACGCTGGTGACCGAGTACGGCGTCCGCGGGTTCAAGCTGCACCCGAGCCTGCAGGCGTTCGCGCCCAACGACGAGGCGCACTACCCGCTCTACGAGGCACTCTCCGAGCTGGGCGTGGTCGCGCTCTTCCACACCGGGCCAGACGGGCATCGGCGCCGGCCTGCCGGGCGGCCGCGGCATCAAGCTGCGCTACTCCGACCCGATGCTGATCGACGACGTCGCCGCCGACTTCCCCCACCTGCAGATCGTGATGGCGCACCCGGCGGTGCCCTGGGCCGACGCCGCCATCTCGATCGCGACGCACAAGGCGAACGTCTTCATCGACCTCTCCGGCTGGCTGCCGAAGTACTTCCCGCCGCAGCTGGTCCGGCAGCTGAGCACGCTGCTGCGCACCAAGGTGCTCTTCGGCTCCGACTTCCCGGTGCTCACCCCGGACCGCTGGATGGCGTCCTTCGACGAGCTGCCGGTCAAGGACGAGGCGAAGCCGCTGATCCTCAAGGAGAACGCGTCCGGCTGCTGGGGCTCGCGTGAGCCTGGACCGCGGAACTCGGCGCCCAGTGGTTCCTCTCACGCGGGCGCGGCTTCGCACCTGAGCGGAACCGCGACGTGATCTGGGCCGGGTGCGTCGAGCTCCGTGCGATGCGCCGTCTCGACCGGCCGCTCAGGGCAACAACAGCTCCAGCACCGCGGGTCGGTCGTCTCCCGGCGCCGCGGCGACGCGGGAGACGCACAGGCACAGCCGTCGCCGGCCTCCTGCTGGGCGGTGCTGAGGAAGACGTCGCGGTGGTCGAGGTGGCCGTCGACGCGGGCGACGTCGACCAGGCAGAGGCCGCACTCGCCCTTGCGGCAGTCGTACATCAGGTCGGCGCCGGCCGCGGTGAGCGCGTCGAGCACCGTCGTGTCGGTGCCGACGATGGTCTCGATGCCGAGCTGCGGGATGCGGACCACGAACTCCTCCGGGTCGAACCAGCCGCTGTTGCCGAAGGTCTCGTAGCGCAGGTTCGTCGGGGGCAGGCCGGCGGCGAGCCAGGCCCGGCGGACGGCGTCCATCAGCCGGATCGGTCCGCACATGTACAGCTCGGTGTCGCCGGCCAAGGCGTCAGCGGCGATGTCGCCGACCAGGCGGCCGACGTCGAGCGGGGTGCCCTCGTCGTCGACGTGCAGCGACGAGCCGGTCGCCGTGCAGGGCGACCAGGTCATCGGCGTAGGCCATCGCCTCGCGGCTGCGGCCGACGTACACGAGCCGGTAGTCGGCGCCGAGGGACGGCGAGCACCCGAGCCATCCCGACGATCGCGGTGATGCCGATGCCGCCGGCCACCAGCACGTACCGCGGCAGCGCCGACGCGCAGCGGGAAGTTCTGCAGCGGCTGGGTGATCTCGAGCTCGTCGCCGACCTCGAGCGTGTGCATGTACGCCGACCCGCCCCGCGAGGCTGCCGCGAGCTGGACGCTGATCGTCAGCCGGCTGCCGTCGGCGTTCGACTCCACGACCGAGTAGGAGCGGGTGTCCCGGCCGCGCCGATGCGGACCCGCACGTCGACGTGGCTGCCGGGTTCCGCCCGCCTCGAGGGTGGCCGCTCGACGGTGATCCGGCGGACTCGGGAGCCGACGCAGCGCGCGACTCGACGACGCGTGGCGGGTGCCCAGTCCGGCGTGGACCCGCGACACTCATCGCGGCGCTCCCTCGGCCTCGAGCATCCGGTCGAGGATGCGGCGGACCCACATGCCGCCGGCGTCGATGTTGAGGCTGTAGAACTCGTGGTCGGGGTTGGCGTCGATCGCCGCCTGCTGCGCGGTCAGCATCGCCTCGTCCTCGGCGAAGACGCCCTGCACGCCCTCCCGCAGCTGGGTGGTGATCAGCTGGCTGTCGAGGCGGTAGTTGCGCATGAACGCCCAGAAGTAGTGGCAGGTCCGGTCGGTCTCCGGCGTGATCGTGTTCATCACGTAGCCGTTGACGCCCTGGCGCGGTCACCCTCCGGCGCGCCGGTGCCGGCCCTGGCGACGCCGACATCGATGCAGATCGTCGAGGGCGCGTAGTAGTGGATGATCTGCCAGCGGTCGACGCGGCCGGCGAAGCCGGGGAACTGGTCGCGCATGTTCTTCAGCCAGAACGGCGGCGGCTCGACGTCGATGCATCCAGCGCTCGACGGTGACGCTGCCGTCGGCCTCGCGGCGGGTCTGCGAACTCCGACTCGCTGAGCTCGGCCTGCCCGATGCTGCTGCCGTGCACGAACTCCTCGTGGGTGAGGTCCATCAGGTTGTCGAGCACCAGCTGGTAGTTGCACTTCGCCTCGATGGTCAGCCCGTCGCCGGCCCACTCGGGGTCGTCCATCTGGTGCATGTCCGGGACCAGCGCCGGGTCGGCCAGGGTCGGGTCGCCGGGCCAGACCCAGACGTAGCGGTAGCGCTCGACGACCGGGTACGACGGGACCATCGCGCTCGGGTTCACCGTCTCCTGGGCCGGCATCGGGGTGCAGCGGCCGGCGGAGTTGTAGCGCAGGCCGTGGTAGGGGCACTGGATCTCGTCGCGGCCGACGAGCTTGCCCATCGACAGCGGCGCGAGCCGGTGCCAGCACGCGTCGGCCAGCGCGACCGGCCGGCCGTCGGCGGTGCGGTAGAGCGCCAGCGGCTTGCCGGCGACGGTGCGGGCGAGCACGCCCTTGCCGGTGACCTCGTGGTCCCAGCCGGCGGCGTACCAGGCGTTCAGCGGGTGCGGGAAGATCTTCGCGGTGACGCGATTGTCGACCTCGGCGCCGGCGACGGCGTCGTGGCTGCGTGCGGGCTGCAGGATGGTCATGGTCTCGTCTCCGGGTCGGGCGGCGGGTGACTTCGCAGCATGCGGGCCGGAGCGTGACTGCGACTACGCCGTTTCCGGCTGCCGGAAGTCCGGCGTGGGCGCACCCAGCGCGCGCGAGATGCCGCGGCTCGCGGCCCGGAGCGCCGGTGCCAGTGCGACCGGCGAGACGGTGCCGTGCCGCGCGACCACCGAGAGTGCGGCGACCACGTCGCCGTTCGCGTCGCGGACCGGAGCGGCGACGGAGATGGCGTCCAGGGTCACCTGCCGGTCGCTGACGGCGACGTCGGTGCGGCGTACGTCGGCCAGCACCGCCGCGCAGCCGGTCGGGGTCGCTGATGGTGTGTTCGGTCCAGGTGCGCAGCGGCCGGGAGAGGACCTCTTCCTGGATCTCTGCCGGGCGCGTGCGCGAGCAGGACCAGGCCGACGCCGGTGGCGTGCAGCGCGAAGTGGTCACCTACGCGGGTGAGCACGGTGACCGAACGGCGGCCGGTCAGCCGCTCGACGAACACCGCCTCGCACTGCTCGCGCACGGCCAGCTGCACGTTCTCCCCGGTGGCGACGAAGAGGTCCTCCATGTAGGGGAGGGCGACCTCGCGGAGTCCGAGGCCGCGCGGGGCCAGCGAAGCGACCTGCCACAGCCGGAGGCCGACCTGGATCCGGCCGGAACGGGTGCGCTCCAGTGCCCCCAGGCGACCAGGTCGGTGACGATCCGGTGCGTCGTGGTCAGCGGGAGACCGCTCTCCCGGCTGATCTCCTGCAGCGTGCGCGTCGGGTGGTCGGGAGTGAACGTGGCCAGCACGTCGAGCGAGCGGTCGGTCAGCGACATGCCGGTCTCCTCTCAGCCCGCCAGCAGCGGAAGGTCGAGGCGGGACCTGAGCTCGTCGACCGTGGTGCCGAACGTCGCGGTCACGACAACGCCGTCAGCGGTGAGGTCGAAGGTCGCGAAATCGGTGTAGACCCGGCTGACGCAGCCGACGCCGGTGAGGGGGTAGGTGCACGACGGGACCAGCTTCGGGCGGCCGTGCTTGTCGAAGAGCGTCATCATCACGAAGACGTCCTTCGCGCCGATGGCGAGGTCCATCGCGCCGCCGACCGCCGGGATCGCGTCGGGCTCGCCGGTGTGCCAGTTGGCGAGGTCGCCGGTGCGCCGAGACCTGGAAGGCGCCGAGCACGCACACGTCGAGGTGGCCGCCGCGCATCATCGCGAACGAGTCGGCGTGGTGGAAGTACGACGCCCCGGGAGTCTCGGTCACCGGGATCTTGCCGGCGTTGACGAGGTCCGGGTCGATGTCGTCGCCGTGCGCCGCCGGGCCCATGCCGAGCATGCCGTTCTCGGTGTGCAGCACGACGTCGCGCTCGGGCGGCAGGTGGTCGGCCACCGTGGTGGGCTGGCCGATGCCGAGGTTGACGTAGGACCCGGCGGGGATGTCGGCGGCGACCTGCCGGGCCAGCTCGTCCGGCTCAGCGGGCCGCGAGCGGGGTGCTCGAGCGTCATCCGGCCGCACCTTCCTCGGAAGCCGGTCGTCGCCGGGCACCACGACCCGGTCGACGAAGATGCCGGGGGTGACGACGACCTCGGGGTCGAGCTCGCCGGCCTCGACGACGTCGGTCGACCTGGACGACGGTCGTGGTCGGCGGCGGTGGCCATCACCGGCCCGAAGTTGCGGGCGGTCTTGCGGTAGACGAGGTTGCCGCGCGTGTCCGCGACGTGGGCCTTGACCAGGGCGAGGTCGCCGCGGATCGGGTACTCGAGCACGTAGTCGCGGCCGTCGATGGTCGCGGGTCTCCTTGCCCTCGGCGAGCGGCGTGCCGACGCCGGTCGGGGTGAAGAACGCCCCGATGCCGGCGCCGGCGGCGCGGATCCGCTCGGCGAGGTTGCCCTGCGGCACGACCTCGAGCTCGATCTTGCCGGCGCGGTAGAGGTCGTCGAAGACCCAGGAGTCGGACTGCCGCGGGAAGGAGCAGATCATCTTGCGCACCTGGCCGGCGGCGAGCAGCGCCGCGAGGCCGTGGTCGCCGTTGCCGGCGTTGTTGCTGACCACGGTCAGGTCGGTCGCGCCCGCAGTCCGGATCAGGGCGTCGATCAGCTCGACCGGCTGGCCCGCCGTACCGAAGCCGCCGACGAGCACGGTGGCGCCGTCAGCGACGTCGGCGAGCGCGGTCGTCGGTGTCGCGGTGCGATCACGGTCATGCCGCGTTCTCCAGCACGACGGCGAGGCCCTGGCCGACGCCGATGCAGATCGCCGCGACGCCCCAGCGGTCGCCCGTCCTCGCGCATCGTCTCGGCCAGCGTGCCGAGGATCCGGCCGCCGGAGGCGCCGAGCGGGTGGCCGATCGCGATCGCGCCGCCGCGGGTGTTCACGATCGCCGGGTCGATGCCCCACGCGTCGACGCAGGCCAGCGACTGGACGGCGAACGCCTCGTTGAGCTCGACGGCGCCGACGTCGGCCCAGCCGATGCCGGCGCGCGTCAGCGCCAGGTTGGCCGCCTCGACGGGGGCGTAGCCGAAGCGCTGCGGCTCGAGGGCGGAGGCGCCGCGGCCGGCGATGCGGGCGAGCGGGTCGCGGCCGAGCAGGTCGGCGGCCTCCGGCGAGCCGAGCAGCACGGCGGACGCGCCGTCGTTGAGCGGCGAGGCGTTGCCGGCGGTGATGGTGCCGTCGGGGCGGAACGACGGCTTGAGGCCGGCCAGTGACTCGGCCGTCGAGCCGGGGCGGATGGTCTCGTCGCGGACGCAGATCCGCGCCCGGGACCGGCGCCACCAGGTCGTCGTAGAACCCGGCCTCCCAGGCGGCGTGCGGCGAGCTGGTGCGAGCGCGCGGCGAACGCGTCCTGCCGCTCGCGCGAGATGCCGAACTCCTCGGCGAGCTGCTCGTTGGCCTCGCCGAGCGAGACGGTCCACTCGGCCGGCATCGCGGCGTTGACCAGCCGCCAGCCGAGCGTCGTGGAGACGCGGTGACGTTGCCGGCGGGGAAGGCGCGCTCGGGCTTGGGCAGCACCCACGGTGCCCGGGTCATCGACTCGACGCCGCCCGCGAGCACCATGTCGGCGTCGCCGGACTCGATCGTGCGCGACGCGACCATGACCGCGTCGAGGCTCGAGCCGCAGAGCCGGTTGACCGTGCTGCCCGGGACGCGAGACCGGGAGCCCGGCGAGCAGCGGGGCCATCCGGGCGACGTTGCGGTTGTCCTCGCCCGCGCCGTTGGCGTTGCCGAGCACGACCTCGTCCGACCGCGTCCGGGTCGAGTCCGGCGTCCGCGAGCGCGCGGAGCACGGTCGCCGCCAGGTCGTCGGGGCGCACGCCGGCGAGCGCGCCGCCGAACCGGCCGAAGGGCGTGCGGACGGCGTCGTAGACGAAGGCGCTCATCGTGCTCTTCCTCGCGAGCGACCTGCTGGGCGATCCGGAAGGCGGTGTTGGCGTCGGGCACGCCGCAGTAGATGGCGGTCTGCAGCAGCAGCTCCTCGATCTCGTCGTCGGTCAGGCCGTTGCGTCCGCGCCGCGCGCAGGTGCATGGCGAGCTCCTCGTGGTGGCCGCGGGCGACGAGCGCGGTGAGCGTGATCAGCGAGCGGCTGCGGCGGTCGAGGCCCGGGCCGGGTCCAGATCGCTGCCCCAGGCGTAGTCGGTGATCAGCTCCTGGAAGTCGCGGGTGAGGTCGGTCGCGGCGGCGGTGGCCCGGTCGACGTGCGCGTCGCCGAGCACCTCGCGGCGCACGGTCATGCCGGCGTCGCGCACCTGCCGCGGCGGGTGCAGGTGCGGACCGCCAGCGTGCCGCGGATCAGCGCCGCCACCGCCGGCGGGGCCTCGGCGGGGGCGAGGTGGGCGACGCCCGGCAGCACCACGGCGCGCCCGGCCCGACGCCGTCGCGATCGTCGCGTGCCATCTCCGGGACGGGCGACGGTGTCGTTCGTCGCCGGCGACGGCGAGCACCGGCGCGGTGATCTCGCCCAGCCGGTCGCGGACGTCGAAGCTCGGCGAGCGCCTCGCACACCGCGGCGTAGCCGAAGCGGTCCGCGTCCTGCAGGGCGTGCAGGAGGCCGGCGGTGATCTCGGGCTCGCGCGTCGAGGAAGCCGGGGGCGAACCAGCGCTGCGGCCGAGCCGCTCGACCATCACCGGCGTGCCCGACGCGCGGACCAGCTCGGCGCGCTCGGGCCAGACCGCCGGCGTCGCCGATCCTCGCGCCCGTGCAGAGCAGCACCGCGGACCTGACCCGCGCCGGGTGCGTCGAGCAGCAGCTGCAGGCCGACGGCACCGCCGACCGAGTCGCCGGCGTAGGCGAAGGTGCCGCCGGGCTCGACCGCGCTCGGCGAGGACTCGTCGACGAGGCCGAGCACGGCCCGGCGCGAGCTCGGCCATCGTGAACGGCTCCGTCGGCCGCGGGGGTTGGAGCCGTGGCCGGGGAGGTCCCAGGCGACCACGTGGAAGGCGTCGCCGAGCAGCGCGGCGGCGCGCGGACCACAGCGCGGTCGCGGAGGTGCCGAGCGAGGGTCCGAGCACCAGCAGGGGCAGGTCGGCGTGTCGCGCGAGCCGCAGCCGGACCGCGGTGTGGCGGGGTCATCGGGTGTCCTCCGCGGTAGCGCTCGAGCGCGGCGTCGCACGAGCGCGGCGCTGGCGCCCAGGTACGCCGAGGACGCGTCGGCCGCTCGCCGCCGGAGTGCTCGGCGACCGCGGCCTGCTCGGCCAGCAGGCCTGCTCGCGGCGGCATCGGGTTCGCGGCCATGCGGCCGGCGTCGACCTGGAGGCCGGTCGAGGAGCTCGGCGGTCTGCGAAGCGGCCACGACGGTGCGCCGTGCCAGGGTCGCGAGCGCCGACCACTCGGCGTGCCAGGCGCCGTCGGCGCGCTCGTCGACCGGCTCGGCGGCGGCCAGGTGCAGCTGCGCGAGGAGGGCGGGTGTGGTCGAGTGCCGCCCGGCGTACCAGCACGGAGAGCACCGGGTTGGCCTTGCTGGGGCATCGTCGAGGAGCCACCGCGGCCGGCGGGCTCGGCGAGCTCGGCGATCTCGGGGCGGCCGAGCACGCAGCACGTCGTTGGCGATCCGGCCCCAGGCGTCGGTGGCGCGCGACGAGGGCGTCGGCGAGCGCGGGTGACGGCGCGCGCGGGTGGTGTGCCAGGGCGGCGTCGTCGAGGCCCAGGATTGCCGCCGCCTCGGTCACGACCGATCGCGTCGCCTGAGCGGCTCGGCAGCGTCGCCGAGCCGCGCCAGCTCGACGGTGGCGGCGAGCGTGCCGCGCGGCGCCGCCGAGCTGCGCCGGGAGGTCGAGCGCCGGCGAGCTGGTCGCGGGCGTCGAGCACGCCGGCGAGCCACTGCGCGGCCTTGAGGCCGAACGTGATCGGCACGGCGTGCTGGGTCAGGGTGCGCGCCGGCCATCGCGGTGCCGCGGTGTCGATCGGCCAGCGCGCCGAGCAGCGGCGACCTGCCGGTCGAGATCGACCCGGACCGCGCTCGAGAGCCTCGCGCAGCGCAGAGCATCAGCGCGCTGTCGATGACGTCCTGGCTGGTCAGCCCGCGGTGGATCCAGGGCGGGCGGTCTCGGGTGTCGGTCTGCGCTGCTCGCGGAGCAGGCCGAGCAGCGGGATGACCGGGTTGCCGCCGGTCTCCGCCGCACCGGCGAGCTCGCTCGAGGTCCGCCTCGCCGACAGGGCCCGAGGTCCGCGCGCGCCTGCGGTCGGCGCGACCCCGGCGGCGACCAGCGCGGCCAGCCAGGCCGACTCGACGCGCACCATCGCGGCCAGACGGCCCTGTCGGAAGATGTCACCGGCGCGCTCGTCGCCGGGCCAGTAGAGGTCAGCGGCATCGTGCCCCGCATTGGTCGAGGAAGACGGTCTCGTGCTCGCCCTGGAGCCGCACGTCGAAGACGAGACCGGTGGCGTCGTGGCGCGCGACCAGCGAGCCGCGCCGGTCGGCCGGCACCGACGACAGCAGCCGGTCGGAGGCGAGCAGCGGGTGATCGGGTACGTAGGCCCGGGTGAACAGCCGGTTCAGCAGGCCGCGTGCGAAGACGGTGACTGCGAAGAACGGGGCCGCTTCGCCCGTCGCGCCCGGCAGCACCGTCGTGAAGGAGTACTCACCGATCCGGTCGGTGGAGGTGCGCGCCCCAACCGGTGAAGGTGAAGCCGTCCCGGCAAGCGAGCCAGACTCCTGGAGACGTGGCCGTCCTCGTCTGCCTGCCAGATCTCGAGCAGCGCGTCGGGCACCGGGTCGCCATGGCCGTCGAGCACCCGGCCGTGCAGGCTGGATCGCGTTCGCGTGGCCGGACGGGACGAGCCGTTGCCACCGGCGTACGG
>CAWDUF010000004.1:0-51209 GCA_963805425.1 uncultured Actinomycetota bacterium
AAGCCGCCCTCAGGGACCGGTCCTCGGGCATGTCGGTGGATCGGTGCCTGTGACGGTTCTCCTCCCACCGCCGCCGAGTCGTCATAGCATGAGGACGTGGTGCGTCCGAAGCGCATGGAGGAGCTTGGCGGTCGCGACGGCGGTCATCGTCGGCAGTCCCTCCTGCGGGACTGGCCAGGGCCGCGGCGATCTGCGACTCGTCGAACCCGGCACCAGTCATCGCGAGCAGCAGCAGATGGTCGACCGGCACCACGGAGCACACGATCCGGGAGTCCACAGCTCCAGTGTCGGTGTAGGACCCGGTCCGCAGATCGGTAGCCGATACGCAACGGGGATCGGTCGCAGATGAGACTGCCCGGGTCGTGGCCGTTCCTCGGTCGGGCCGAGGAGCTGGACGTCGCCGCGAGGGTCGTCGCCGACGGCGCCACTCTCGTGGTCGCCGGCGCCTCGGGCGTTGGCAAGACGCGCCTGGTCCGTGAGCTCCTCAATCGGGTGGCCGCCGCTCCTGACGCGCGGCGCTGGCTCGCGGCGACTCGGGGGTTGCAGGAGATCCGTCTCGGTGCGGTCACCGGGCTCCTCGCTCCTGACACCGAGGTCAGCGGTCCCTTGGATGTCCTCATCGCGGTCCGCGCGGAGCTCTCCTCGACGTCGCTACTGGTCGTGGACGATGCCCAGTGGCTCGACCCGGCGTCGGCCGGGCTGGTCCGCGAGCTGGCGTGCGGTGCCGGCTGCACCGTGGTCGCGACCGTTCGCAGCGGCGTCGACGCACCGGCTGACGTGACGGCACTGTGGACCGACGATGCCGCCGTCCGCATCGACCTCACTCCTCTCGCCGACGCCGACGCCGTCGCACTGGTCGAGGGTGCGCTCGGCGGCCCGGTGAACACGGCGTCCACCGAGCGGCTCGTCCACGCGTCGGGTGGCAACGTGCTGCTGGCCGCGCGAGCTGGTGGCCGCGGCCTGGGCGGAGGGTGCGTTCGCGCAGATCGAGGGCGTCTGGCACTTGGACAAGCTGCATGCGGCCGGCGGCCGACTGGCCGAGCTGGTTCGCGCTCAGCTGCGGCGACTGCCTCCCGAGGTCCGCCGGGTCGTCGAGATCGTCGCCGTCGCGGAATCGGTGGATCGGTCGGTGCTCGAGGGGCTCGGGGGGAATGAGGCGACCGCCGCGGCGCGGGCGACCGGGATGATCGTCGACGAGCGAGACAGCCGCCGCCGTACGGTGCGGCTCGAGCACCCGGTCATCGGCGACGTCGTCCGCGACGTGCTGGACCCCCCGACCGCGCGAGCTGCCGCTCTGGAGCTGGCCGGTGCCGTCGAGGCTCGGGGTTTCCGCGAACGCGGTGACGTCGTCAGGGTGGCACGGTGGCGTCTCGACGCCGGCGCGGTCCCTGACGTCGCCGTACTCGTGCGCGCCGCCGAGGGGACGAACTTCTTCGACCCGGTCCTGTGTGAGCGGTTCGCGCGCGCCGCCCTCGACGCGGGCGACACCAGTGCCGCGAGCCACATCTGCCACGCCATGTCGTTGTTCCTCCTCGGCCGCGCCGACGAGGCGCAGCGCGGGATCGAGGCGGCGATCTCCCGTGCGGAGGACGATGAGGACCGCATGCGCCTGACCCAGTACCGGGTCTACTTCCTGTCGCAGCGACGTCCGAACCCCGACGCCGCGCTGGCCGCTCTCGCCGACAGCGGCATCCCGGGTCACGTCCTGCACGAGCTGATGACGGTGAACGCGCTGGTGATGGGCGGCGAGCCGCGTGCCGGTCTCGATGTCGTCGAACGCGAGCTGGACATCGATCCGCCGCGCGAGCCGCGGTGGCGTGCACAGCACATGTACTGGGCGATTGTGGCGCGCGCGCTGATCGGGTCGGTGGACGGACTCGAAGTCGTTGCCGACGAAGCGAGGGACATCGCTCGCTCACTCGAGGGTCCGACCCGGAACACCCCGGACCGGTTCCACGCGATGCTCGCGCTCGCCGAGGCGATGTCCGGCCCGCTCGACCACGCCCTTGAACTAGCCGGCTCGTTGTGGCAGCGGGCCGCGCTCGGCGGACCCGACGACCACATCGGAGTCTGCCTGCAGACGCTCGGCGTCGTGCATCTCCTCGAGGGCAGGGTGGTTGCGGCGGCGAGGCGGTTCGCCTGAGGGTTGGCCGTCTACCGTGGTCAGTTCGACACCACCGGAGAGGTGTGGGTCCTGCTCGGCGGCCTCGCCCATGCTCGCGCGCTCGCCGGGGCAGGCGATGCCGCGGGCGCAGCGGTGGCCGCACTTGACGCCGTCGGCCCCACGGCTCCGGCCCTGGACGGCCTGCTCGTGGCGCCGGGCCGCGCATGGGCGCTGGCGTCGGTCAACAGGTTGTCCGACGCTCGGGTCGTCCTGCTCGATGCCGCCGATCGGGCGGCCGGTTCCGGTGCGCTCGCCGTGGAGCTGATGCTCCGTCACGACGTCGCCCGGCTCGGCGACACCCCCGCTCGTGCGCGACCGGATGGCCGACCTCGCAGCCGCCGTCGACGGTCCTCTGGCCCCCGCCCGGTCGGTGCACGTGGCGGCGCTCTGTGCGGGCGAACCGCGTCGCCTGTGGCCGAGGTCGCGACGGCGTTCCGGGATATTGGCGCCCACCTGCTCGCGGCAGAGGGATGGGCATCCGCCGCGAAGGCCTACGAGATCGCCGGGCTGGGACGTCGCGCTGTCCATGCGCGTCGACAGTCCGAGATCGATCGGAGCGCTGCGAGGGGGCGGCTCCGGCATCCCTGACCGGGCTCATCGAGGCCACGCTCGGGCGATCGCCAGGCACTGTCGACGCGAGAGCTCGAGGTGGCCCGGCTGGAGCCCGAGGGCATGCGATCGAAGGAACTGGCCGACATGCTGTTCGTGTCCGTGCGTACGGTCGACAGCCACCTCCAGCGCATCTACGCCAAGCTCGGGGTCGGGACCAGGCAGGAGCTTGCCGGCGCACTCTCCCAGCTCGAGACGCTGGCCGGGGCCACCACCGGCGAGGTCAGACCCGGAACCGGTATTTCGCCGGGGTCCGGTCGACGCCGCCGGATCTGACCCCCGGACCTTGAACACGATAGTTCTGTGGTGGAGGTTGGTAGGTCTTCGGGCGCCGCACGGGGCTTGACACACCTTTCCGGTGGACCTTCTTGAGCATGCACTGGTAGCCCGTGTGCGTGCCGGTTGCGGTGAACCTGAATGTCGCACGATGGCGGTGCCGGCGGATCGCTGCCCGGGTGATCCGGGTGCCGGAGGTGCGTAGACGATGTGCGCGGCGCTGGACTGCACGGCCGTGCCGGCGTGGTTCTGGGCGGTCACGCGACACGCGTAGCTGCCTGCGGAGGTGGGCTTCACCACGCTCGCAGTTGCGCCGGTCATCGGAACGCCGTTACGGGTCCACTGGTAGGTGAAGGCGCGCGGGGCGCGGTAGAGCTTGCTTCCGATCAGGTCCGCGCCCCAGGAGCCGCGCGAGCAGGTCAGCATCGCGCCGATGGATGACCCGCCGGTGACCTGCGGAACGCCGGCTGCCTCGCGGGTGCCCTCAGGAGGGCTGCGGAGGTGGGTTCGCCGCTGACGACATCGCTGGGATAGAGCGTCACCGTGTCGCCGCTGCCGTCGGTAGCCGTGTAGTGGACCAACCCGGCCGCGGCGTCGGTCCAGTACAGCCGTCCGGTGGCGGGATCGAATGCACCCATGCGGGGGTCCTGCGGGACGATGTCGATCGGCAGCACGCCGCCGTCGCCGCCGGACAGCGAGGCGTAGCCGATCGAGCCGTTGTTCGTGTTCGCCCAGTAGATCCGCCCGAGCGTCGGGTCGATCGCCAGCCCCCAGGGGGAGTCGACGGTCGCCCCGGTCGTGTCGAGGTCGCCGCCGCCGCTGCCGTCGAGGTTCGCCCAGGAGATCGGTTGTCCGAAGTAGTTGGTCCAGTAGATCCTGCCGCCAGCCCGGTCGAGGGCGGTCCCCACCGGCGCATTCATGGTGGCCCCGGTCCCGTGTCGAGGTCGCCGCCGCCGCTGCCGTCGAGGTTCGCCCAGGAGTATGGTGTTCGAGCCGCCGCCGGTGTTGGCCCAGTAGACCCGTCCGGCCAGATGGTCGACGACGATCCCGGCGGGGAAGCTGACGGTGGCCCCGGTCGTGTCGAGGTCGCCGCCGCCCGAGCCGTCGAGGTTCGCCCACGAGAGCCGGTCGGCAGAGCTGTCGTCGGACCAGTAGACGCGGTCGGCAGCCGGGTCGAGCGCGACGCCGAGTGGTCCGGAGACGGTCGCACCCGTCGTCACCACCGTGGTCGGACCCACGCTGCTGCCGTCGAGGCTTGCCGTGTAGATCTGGTTGCCGAGCTCAGGATCTGCACTGGACGCCGTCCAGTAGATGCTGTCGTCGGCCAGCGCCGTGGGCGCGAGGAGGACGACGAGCACGGCGACGCCGGTGAGGACGCCCGCCGTTCGCCGGAATGAACGACCGAGACTCATCACGATCCTTTCCTGCCGGGAGGGCCCGGACGGACTGTGTGGACGGAGGTGGGAGGGGTTCCGCCTGACCGGACCGACTCCCGCGAAGCTGGCACGATCGTCCACCGCCACCGCCGTCGCCGAATCAGTAGCGACTACGCAAATGTCCCGGCCCGCACCTCGTTCAGGGTCTGAGCATCCGCTGGTAGATCCCCACGTCGATCATCCGGTCCTGCTTGTCGCCGACCTCGGGCATCGTGCCGGCGTGCTCGAAGCCGGACCGCTGGTGCAGCGCGACGCTCGCCTCATTCGGCAGCGCGATCAGCGCGAGAGCGGTGTGGAACCCGGCCACCAGCCGGGGGAGCAGGGCGGCGTACAGGCCGGGTGCCGAGGCCCTCGCCGCGGCCGCGCGGTGCAGGTAGACCGAGGTCTCGCGGGTGCGGTGGTAGGCCGGGCGGTCGCGGAAGGGCGAGGCGTACGCGAACCCGAGCACCTGGCCCGCCGTCTCGGCGACCAGGAACGGGTCGGCGTTCTCGAGCTTGTGCCCCCACTCGTCGAGTGGCCGCTCCGCGGTCTCGAACGTCGAGTGCGCGTAGAGGGACTCGTAGGCGTAGATCTCGGCGACGTACGGCAGGTCGGCCGCCATCGCGTCCCGGATCGTGATGCGCCCATGCGCCGAATAATCCCACCGGTCCCGGGGCCGTGCGGCAGACTGGCGCCGTGCCCATCGAACCCGACACCAAGGACTGGACCTGGGTCCTCGAGCGGCCCTGCCCGGAGTGCGGCTTCGAGCCCGCCGGCGTCGCGGTCGCCGAGCTCGCCGACCTGATCCAGGACAACGCCCCGGCTGGTACGCCGCGCTCGACGGCGCCGGACGCCGCGGTGCGCCCGGCCGCCAGCGTCTGGTCGCCGCTGGAGTACGCCTGCCACGTGCGCGACGTGCACCGGCTGTTCGCCGAGCGGCTCACGGCTGATGCTCGAGCGAGGACGACCCGCAGTTCGCCAACTGGGACCAGGACGTCACCGCCATCGAGAGCCCGCTACGCCGAGCAGGACCCCGCCACGGTCGCGGTCGAGCTCGTCGAGGCGGCGGCCGACGCCGCCGCGATCTTCGCCTGCGTCCGCGGCGACCAGTGGCAGCGCCGCGGGCGGCGCAGCAACGGCTCGGTGTTCACCGTCGCGACCCTCGGCGTGTACTACCTGCACGACGTCGTCCACCACCTGCACGACATCGGAGGGGAGAGCCCGGCTTGAGGCACACCCGCTCCGAGACCGTCGCCGCCTACCAGGCCGACGCCCGGGCCTATGCCGCCGGCAGCCCGGAGCTGTCCGAGAGCGGCGCCCGCGACCTCGACGCAGTTCGCCGAGCGGGTGGGCGCGGGCGGCAGGGTCCTCGAGATCGGCAGCGGTCCCGGACGCGACGCGCGCGAGCTCGAGCGACGGGGACTGTCGGTCCGGCGCACCGACGTCACCCCTGCCTTCGTCGACCTGATGCGCTCGGCGGGCTTCGAGGCCGACGTGCTCGACCCGCTCGTCGACGACCTCGGCGGACCGTACGACGGCGTGTGCGGCGAGTGCGCGTGCTGCTCCACGTCGACCGCGACGATCTCGGCACCGTCGTCGCCCGACTCCACGACGCGACCCGACCGGGCGGCACCTTGTACCTGTCCCTCAAGGAGGGCGACGGCTCGGCGCTGGTCGACGCACGGACACGTGACCGGTGCCCGGCACTTCACCTACTGGCGCGAGCAGCCGCTGCGAGAGGTGCTCACCGGGGCCGGCTGGCAGGTCGGCGCGCTCGCGGCACACCGAGGGCCAGCGGCGAGTGGTGGCTCGACGGCTTCGCACCCGGCCGGGGGGAGCAGAGCCGTGAGGCACACCGAGTTCTGGGCCCGGATGGAGGGGGCCCTCGGTCCGGCGTACGCGCGGTCGTGGGCGTCGACTGTACGTGATCGCCGAGCTCGGCGGGCGGACGGTCGAGAGGCGCTCGCACGCCGGCGTCACGCCCAAGGAGGTCTGGCGCGCCGTCTGGGCCGTGCTCGGGCTGCCGGCGAAGGAGCGCTGAGTGACGCCCGAAGACGCGGCACTCGGGCATGCGCGACTCCAACGACACACCCTCCAGACCCTGGTCACGTCGCAGGCCGTCGGCGCGCTCGGCATCACCATCGGCATCGCCACCGCCTCGCTGCTCGCCCGCGACCTGTCCGGGTCCGAGGCGCTGGCCGGCCTCGCGCAGACGACCCAGGTCCTCGGCGCCGCGGTCGGCTCGTGGGCCCTTGCGCGGGTGATGGCGGACCGCGGGCGCCGGGTCGGGCTGGTCACCGGCTACCTGGTCGGCGCCTCCGGTGCCGCCCTGGCCGTCGTCGCCGGCGTCGTCGACTCGATGGCGCTGCTGCTCGTCGGGGCGTGCCTGCTGGGCGCCACCAGCTCGGCGAACTACGCCGCCAGGTACGCCGCCACCGACCTCGCCACGCCGCGCAGCCGCGGACGCTCCTTGTCCCTGGTGGTCTGGGCGACGACGATCGGGGCGGTGGTCGGCCCGAACCTGACCGGTCCTGCCGGCGACCTCGCCCACGCGCTGGGCATCCCCGGCTCACCGGGCCGTTCGCGCTCGGGGCAGTCGGGATGCTGCTCGCCGCGCTGGTCGTGTGGGTCCGGCTGCGACCCGACCCGTTGCTGGTGGCGCGTGCGGAGGCCGTCCGGAGGTCTCGAGGCTCGCTGGCGCTCGCACCTCGCCCGCCGACGGGAGCACCGACCGGAGGTCGAGCCTGTCGGGACGGCCACCGACAGCCCGTCGGTCCGCGAGATCCTGCGCGAACGACCCGCGATCGCCGCCGCGATCGCCGGGCTGGCGGCCGCCCACGCGGTGATGATCTCGGTGATGGTGATGACGCCGCTGCACATGGAGCACGGCCACGCGGAGCTGCGGATCATCGGCTTCGTGATCAGCCTGCACGTGCTCGGCATGTTCGCGTTCGCGCCGCTCGTCGGCCTCGCCGCCGACCGGTACGGCCGGGTCCGGGTGCTCGCGAGCGGCGGCGCGGTCCTGCTCGTCTCGCTGGTCCTGTGCGCCCGGGCACCCGAGGGCAGCTCGCCGGAGATCTTCGTCGGGCTGTTCCTCCTGGGGCTGGGCTGGTCGCTAGCGACGGTGTCCGCCTCGACGATGGTCGCCGAGCTCGCGCCGCTGGGGGCCGTGACCGCCGTGCAGGGCGCTGCCGACATGACCATGGGCCTGGCCGCGGCCGCGGGAAGTGCGGCCTCCGGACTGATCGTCGGTGAGCTCGGCTTCCCGGTGCTCGCCGGCTTCTCCTCGATCTTCGCGGTCGGGGTCTTGGCCGCGGCGATGCTTGCCGGTCGCGCCGGGTTCTCGCCAGCGACACCGGTCTCGGGTTAGCGTGCTGCATCCACTTCATTTCGGGACTCTCGGGAGCTGCTCCATGCTGACCACCCCTCGGCCGACCCATCGGCGCCGCCTGATCGGCGGGCTCGCCGCCCTCGCCTGCGCCCTCACCGGGGTCGCCGCCACCCAAGCGCCCTCGGACGCGCACGGTCGCGGGCACGGCCATGACCACGGCCACCACCACGGCCGGACGATGGATCTCCAGATCCTGTCCTTCAACGACTTCCACGGGAACCTCGAGCCCCCGTCGGGCTCCTCGGGTCGCATCGTGGTGGACCACCGCCTCGACACCTCGGTCACTCCGGCGAAGGCTGTCGACGTGACCCAGGACGTCGGCGGGGTCGAGTACCTCGCGACCCACCTGGCCCAGGCGCGCCAGGGCCACCCGAACTCCCTGACCGTCGCGGCCGGCGACATCATCGGCGCCTCGCCGCTGCTGTCGGCGGCGTTCCACGACGAGCCGACGATCGAGGCGATGAACCTCCTCGGCCTCGACGTCACCGCGGTCGGCAACCACGAGTTCGACGAGGGCTACCAGGAGCTGCAGCGGATGCAGTCCGGCGGCTGCATCGACGACGGCGACGGCGCCAACAACCAGAACTCCTGCCCCGATGGCAGCTTCGCCGGCGCGGACTTCGACTACCTCGCTGCCAACGTGAAGTACGCCGGCACCGACAACACGATCCTGCCGGCGTACACGGTCAAGAAGCTCCACGGCGCCAAGATCGGCTTCATCGGGATGACGCTGAAGGACACCCCGTCGATCGTCACCGCGAGCGGCGTCGAGGGCCTGGAGTTCACCGACGAGGTGGCCACCGCCAACGCCCTCGTGCCGGTGCTGCGTGCCCAGGGGGTCAAGGCGATCATCGTGCTGATCCACCAGGGCGGGATCCCTGCCAAGCAGAAGTGGACCGACCCGAACGGCAAGGTCTGGGACGTCAACCCGAACTACGACTACACCTGCGGTGGCGGCGGGTCGCTGATCGCGGCGTCATCCCCGATCCTGGACATCGCGGCGAACCTCGATCCGCAGATCGACATGGTCATCTCCGGGCACACCCACCAGCCCTACGTCTGCGACGTCAAGGACCCCGCCGGCCAGTCCCGCCTGGTGACCTCGGCGTCGTCGTTCGGCCGGCTGTTCACCGAGACCGACCTCAAGTACGACCGGCGGACCCAGGACATCGTCCGGGCCTCGGTCGAGGGCGCGAACTTCCCGGTGAGCCGCGACGTGGCGAAGGACCCGGCCGAGACGTCGCTGATCGCGACCTACAAGGACCTGGTCCGGCCGATCGCCAGCAAGGTGATCGGGCACATCACCACCGACGTCACCAAGACCGCCAACGCGGCAGGGGAGTCCCAGCTCGGCGACCTGATCGCTGATGCCCAGCTGGCCGACGACTCGACGGTCACCAACGGCCAGGTGCCGGTGATCGCGTTCATGAACCCCGGCGGCATCAGGGCCGACCTGTCCTACGCGTTCTCGCCGTACGCCGAACCGGCCGGCGACGTCACCTTCGAGGAGGCGTTCACGGTCCAGCCGTTCAACAACTACCTGGTCTCGCTGACGCTGACCGGTCAGGACATCTACGACATCTTGACCCAGCAGGTCACCGGGGGGAACGCCGCGTCGCCGAACATCTTGCAGGTGTCGAACGGGTTCACCTACCAGCTCGGCGCCTCCGGCCCGGTGGACGGGACGGTGGAGCTGAACGGCACTCCGATCGACAAGACCGCGAGCTACCGTGTGGTGACCAACAACTTCCTGCAGGGAGGCGGCGACAACTTCCCGGGGTTCAAGAACGGCACCGACGTCTACTACGGCGGACTCGACATCGATGCGTTCGCGGACTACCTGGCGGGGCACTCGCCGTACACACCAGGAGCTCTGACCCGCATCACCCAGTAGGGGATCTTCTCGGGCCAGATCGATGACAGCGGGGCGCCGCTCCCTCCCTTACCTGGCGCCCCGCTGTCCCGTCTCCGGACCCTTGTTGGTCGCCTCGACTGAGCTCGACGCAAGGAGCAGGGAGCGCAGCGAGCGGACAGCCGAGACCCCGCGACACGCCGGTCGCAAAGGCTGGGATCGAACACATGTTCGTATTACTGTGACGTCCACAGGTACGACGAGGGGCGAGGTTTTCCACAGAGGTGGACCCGGCTGACCAGGCCGTGTCGGTGGCTCGCCCTAGCGTCGCCGATGTACCTGGACCACCACCACGAGAGGGACGCACATGGCTGCCACGGACCGCGACAAGGCGCTCGACATCGCCCTGGCCAACATCGAGAAGCAGTACGGCAAGGGCTCGGTGATGCGCCTCGGCGACGAGATCCGGGCCCCCCTCGAGGTGATCCCGACCGGGTCGATCTCCCTGGACATCGCGCTCGGCCTCGGCGGCCTCCCGCGCGGCCGGGTGGTGGAGATCTACGGCCCGGAGTCCTCGGGCAAGACCACGGTCGCGCTGCACGCGGTCGCCAACGCGCAGGCCGCCGGCGGCATCGTCGCCTTCATCGACGCCGAGCACGCGCTCGACCCCGACTACGCCAAGGCGCTCGGCGTCGACACCGACGCGCTGCTGGTCTCCCAGCCCGACAGCGGTGAGCAGGCGCTCGAGATCGCCGACATGCTGATCCGCTCGGGCGCGCTCGACCTGATCGTGATCGACTCGGTGGCCGCGCTGGTGCCCCGGGCCGAGATCGAGGGCGAGATGGGCGACAGCCATGTCGGCCTCCAGGCCCGGCTGATGAGCCAGGCACTGCGCAAGATCACCGGTGCGCTGAACAACTCCAAGACCACCGCGATCTTCATCAACCAGCTGCGCGAGAAGATCGGCGTGATGTTCGGCTCGCCCGAGACCACCACCGGCGGCCAGGCGCTGAAGTTCTACTCCTCGGTGCGGCTCGACGTACGCCGGATCGAGACCCTCAAGGACGGCACCGACATGGTCGGCAACCGCACCCGGGTCAAGGTCGTGAAGAACAAGGTGGCCCCGCCGTTCAAGCAGGCCGAGTTCGACATCATGTACGGCAAGGGCATCTCCCGCGAGGGTGGTCTGATCGACGTCGGTGTCGAGACCGGCCTCGTCCGCAAGGCCGGCGCCTGGTACACCTACGAGGGTGACCAGCTGGGTCAGGGCAAGGAGAACTCCCGCACCTTCCTCAAGGACAACCCCGACCTGGCCAACGAGCTGGAGAAGCGGATCCTCGAGCACCTCGGCATCGGCGCCACCGTCGACGCCCCCGCCGACGCCGATCCAGTTGACCCCGACGGCATCGACTTCTGAGCGGCCCGGTCACGACGGCATCGGTCGACTCGGCTCGATCACCGGATCTCGACTCGGCTCGATCACCGGGAGGCAGTGTGCCCAGGCAGCGAACGGAACCACAGGTGGTCGAGCAGGGAGCGGAGCGACCGGTCAGTCGAGCACCCGGACAGCCGAGACCACGCCGTTGACGACGAGCGCGACCTCGGGCCTGAGGCCGACCCGGAGTCGGTGGCGCGCAAGATCCTGCTCGACCAGTTGACCGGGCGCGCCCGCAGCCGCTCCGACCTCGAGAAGAAGCTGGCCCAGCGCAAGGTGCCTGACGGAGATCGCGACCCGCCTCCTCGACAGGTTCGAGGAGGTCGGGCTCGTCGACGACGCGGCGTTCGCCCGGGAGTGGGTCGCCCAACGCCAGGAAGGCCGCGGGCTCGCGCGTCGCGCGCTGGCCCAGGAGCTGCGGCGCAAGGGCATCGAGGACGACGTCGCTCGCGAGGCGCTGGACGCGGTCGATCCGGACGTCGAGGTCGAGGCCGCGCGGTTGCTGGTGCAGCGCAAGCTGCGCTCGGTCCGCGGCCTCGACAGCGACAAGGCGGTCCGGCGGCTGGTGGGCATGCTGGCCCGCAAGGGGCACTCGAGCTCGGTGGCCTACCGGGTCGTCCGTGAGGAGCTCGCGGTCGACCTCGCCGATCCCGAGCACGCCGGGCCCTAACCGCCGAGCGCCTCCAGCATCGCCACACCCTCGGCGGACAGCGTGCCGTGGTCGCGTGCGACCCGGGACCAGTCGCGCATCATCGTCGGCGAACTTCTCCGGGTTGTAGATGTCCTCTTCGCGAGATGAGGCTGCCCTCGTCGTCGAAGGTCAGGATGGTGATGTTCGATGCCTCGTGGACCGAGCCGTCACCGGGGTCGCGCATGACGTTGCGGACTCGCAGATCACCCGGTTCGTCGGCGGGTCGAAGACGAACCACGCCGGCGGGAACGCGACCATCTCGCTGCCCGGGTAGGTGGTCATCGTCTTCACGATCCACGGCCGGATCTCCTCGCGCCCGTCGAAGTCGCCGTACACGTGCTCGCAGTAGGTCGCGTCCTCGGTGAACAGGTCGGCGAAGCCGCGACCAGTCCCGAGGTCTCGCGATCTCCTCCACGGCCTGCAGGTACCGCTCGAAGCCGGACTGCAACACGTTCTCGTTTTGGCTCACCGCGCCATCAAACCATCCCTCGTGTGAGTTGAGCAGGCCGTCTCGACTGCGCTCGACGCAAGGCGTGCGACCTCACTCGTTACCACGGCAGAATGGAGGGGTGGGGTTCGAGATCCTGCGCGCGCAGGTGCGCGACGGCGAGTCGTGGGCGACGGCCGCGGACCGGCTCGCACCGGGCCGCGGCCCGGTCCTGGCCGTCGACCTCTCCGGCGACCCGCTCCGCTTCCGGACCGACGAGGAGCACCGCTTCTCGGTGCGGCCGATGACGCCGGGCGACTTTCCCGACGTCTCTCGCTGGGTCAACGAACCGCACGTCGTGCGGTGGTGGGACGAGCACCGGTCGCTCGAGCAGGTCGCGGCGTACTACGGCGCCGCCCTGCGCGGTGAGGACCCGACGCGGCTGTGGGTCTGGGAGGTCAACGGCCGGTCGGTCGGCTTCGCGCAGGACTACCGGATCAGCGACCACCCGGACTACGCGTTGCTGTCGGCGCGCCCCGACGCGATCGGCTTCGACTACGCGGTCGGCGAGCCCGCGTTCGTCGGCCGTGGTCTCGGGACCAGCCTGCTCTGGGTCTTCCTGCGCGACATGGTGTGGCCGGCGTACCCCGACGCCGGGGAGTTCTTCGCCGCGCCCGACCACCGCAACGCAGGGTCGTTGCGGGTGCTCGCGAAGCTCGGGTTCGTCGAGGGCGTTTGGTTCGACGAGCCGGGGCCGTTCGATCGGACGGACACCGTCGTCGGCTGCTCGCTCGATGTGGCGCAGGTCATGGGGCCAGCCACGCAGGTTACTCCGGAGTAATATACGGCCATGGCCAACGTCGCTGACCTCTACAGGTTGTCCACCACGATCCCGATCGTGGGCCGACGCGGTGAGCGCCTGTTCTCGCTCGCCTTCGCGCAGAAGGCGCCGTACTTCTGGAGCATCCAGCCGCGGTTCACGGTGATCGAGCCGAACCACGCCGAGCTGGTGATCCCGAAGCGGCGAGCGGTGCAGAACCACATCGGCACCGTGCACGCGATCGCGCTGTGCAACGGGCTCGAGGCAGCGATGGGCGCCCTGGCCGAGTCGACGATCCCGGGCCACAAGCGCTGGATCCCCAAGGGCATGGACATCACCTACACCGCCAAGGCGACCACCGACATCACCTGCATCGCCGAGACCGACCCCGAGCAGTGGACCAGCGACGACCCCGACCTCGCCGTCCGGGTCAAGGGTGTGCGCAAGGACGGCACCGTCGTGATCGAGGGCGTCATCCGGTTGTACGTCACGGAGAAGCCGAAGAAGTAGTAGCCGGCCTCAGTGCGCGAGGATCTTGCTGAGGAAGTCCTTCGCGCGGTCCGAGCGCGGGTTGGTGAAGAACTCCTCCGGGGAGCCCTCCTCGACGATCGCGCCCTCGTCCATGAACACGACCCGGTCGGCCGCAGTCCGGGCGAAGCCCATCTCGTGGGTGACCACGACCATCGTCATGCCGCGTCGGGCGAGGTCCACCATCGCGTCGAGGACCTCCTTGATCATCTCCGGGTCGAGGGCCGAGGTCGGCTCGTCGAAGAGCATCACCTTCGGGTCCATGGCCAGGGCGCGGGCGATTGCGACGCGCTGCTGCTGGCCGCCGGAGAGCTGTGCGGGTTGCTTGTCGGCCTGCGCTCCGACTCCGACGCGGTCGAGCAGCTCGCGGGCGCTGCCCTCGGCCTCGGCCTGGCTCAGGCCGCGCACGTTGATCGGGCCGAGAGTGACGTTCTCGAGAACCGTCTTGTGCGCGAAGAGGTTGAAGCCCTGGAAGACCATCCCGACCTCCGCGCGCAGCGCGGCCAGCGCCTTGCCCTCCTCCGGCAGGGGTCGGCCGTCGAGCATGATGGTGCCCTCGTCGATCGTCTCCAGCCGGTTGATGGTCCGGCACAACGTCGACTTGCCCGACCCCGAGGGCCCGATCACGACGACGACCTCGCCCCGGTCGATCGAGAGGTTGATGTCGTTCAGGGCGTGCAGCTCGCCGTACCACTTGTGGACGCCGTCGAGGACGACCAGTCCGGGCTGCTCCGCCATGCCACCTTCCTATCGGTAGGCCGACCTCCGGCGCGACGCGGGTGTCGTTCCGCCACGGGTTTGTGGCCACGACGCTCGGGCAAAGGGACCGAAGACAGCCCGTCGTCCGGAAAAGTGTGCCCATGCACTCTGTGACGCTCCTCGACCCCGCGTCGGCGAAGTCGATCAGGAGCGAGACGCAGCTCATGCAGAGAGCGGCCGACGCGCACCAGGAGTGAGGCTCAGTCCTCCGCGGCCTCCTTCTCGAGGATCTCGGAGATCTTCTCGAGCCCCAGGCGCAGGTGCTCGTACGCCTCCTCGCCGAGCTCCGAGATCATCCGCTCCTCGAACTCGACGATGTGGTCGTATCCCTGCGTCGCCTCCTCGCGGCCGAGCTCGGTGTAGTTGACGAGCTTGGCTCGGCGGTCGGAGGGGTCGGGCGTCATCTCCACGATCCCGAGTTCGACCAGATCGCGGATGACCTCGCCCATCGACTGCCTGGTGATGCCGGCCTTCATGGCGAGGTCAGAGGCGCGCGCACCCTCCCACCCGAGGAACCCGAAGACCCAGTTGTGGGCGTACTTCGCCTCTGTCCAGCCACGGCGCTGAGCGTGCCGGACCATGTCGGTCTGCAGCTCGCGGTTCGCCCGATTGACCAGGGCGATGAGCGGCATCCGCGTGGGTTGGCGCAAGGGTCTTGACATTCGTAAGGTTACCTTCCTATATTCGACAGGCAACCTTACTTTATCAGGAGCGCCCGATGACCCCTCCCGAGCAGCGCGAGTCCCGGACCACCCGGGAGCGATTCCCGGTCGTGCGGGTTTCACGCCCCCTGACGCGAGCGGCCGGCGGCGTCGACGACCTTGCTGGAGGGCAGCGGTCTCAAGAGGTCCCGATGCGTCCCGACCTGCACGGTCGTGTCGCCGCGCTGTTCCCGTCATCGGGTCCGCGGCAGACCAGGGTCGCCGTCGAGCAGGAGATCCTCACCGCGCGTTCGACAGGGGAGTACGCCGCGATCGAGCAGGTCCGCGCTGCGACGCGAGGCGCGGCGTACCGCGAGTACCTCAGCTTCGAGCCGGGCGGTCAGGTCGAGCTCAGTCTGCCGTGTGCCGCGAGCGCTGCGGAGATCGCCGCGCGACTCGGCGCCGACGTCGCCGCTCTCCGTCACGATCTCGACGTCGCCGGCCTCCGGATCGGGTTCGAGCCGGTCGACCCACGGCCCGAGGCCGGGGTGCCGCTGCAGCTGACCTCGCAGCGGTACGTCGCGATGCAGGCGCACTTCGACTCGATCGGACCCGCCGGGCGCCGGATGATGCGACGGACCGCGTCGACGCAGGTGTGCCTGGACTGGTGGCCCGGACGCGAGGGCCTCGAGCAGTGGCGGGTGCTGAACCTGGCCGGGCCGTTCCTCGCGGCGGCCTTCGCCCGGAGCTCGGGTCCCGGGGGCCGCCTGACGACATGGTTGGCGGTCGACGCCTCGCGCACCGCCTTCGACGACCGGCTGCTGCACGGTGACGACCCCGTCGCGGCGTACTCCGCGTTCGCGGCGGGCGCCACTGCGTTCCTCTGCGCCGACGAGCACCTGTCGACCTTGTTTCCCCCCGTGCGGCCCCGGGGCCGCTACCTGGAGGCACGCTTCCTCGACGCCCAGGAGGTGGACGCCGTCCGGCCGGTCGTCGAGCTCCTCGCCACCCTGCTGTACGACGCCGAGACCCGTCGCCGGGTCCTGGGCGCTCTCGAGCCGCGGAGCCACGACCTCGCGGCACAGTGGCAGTCAGCCGCCGCCGGCGACGACGCGGCTGTCGAACAGGGTCGGGAGATCGTCGGCCTCCTGGCGATGGGGGCGGCGGCATGAGCAGCGTCCTGTTCGTCACCGACCCGATCGCGGGGTTCCGGGCCGACGTGGACTCGACGATCGGGTTGATGGTCGCGACCCAGCAGGTCGACCACGAGGTCTGGTGGTGCGGACCCGAGGACCTCGCCGTGATCGACGGCCGGGTCAAGGTGCGAGCGTGCCGGATCACGGTGCGGCCGCGACGACGGCGGGGTGACCACAGCTGGACCGCCGAGCCGGTCTGGTGGGACGAGCACGAGCGTGCCGTGCTCGATGTCGGCGCGTCCTTCGACCTCGTGCAGCTGCGGATCGACCCGCCCGTCGACGCCCGCTACCTGCACGCGACGTACCTGCTCGACCTCGTGGAAGCGGCGGGCGTCCGCGTGGTCAACCGACCGGAGGGCATTCGTGCGATGCACGAGAAGATCGCCGCGCTGCGCTGGCCCGAGCTGTGCCCTGCCACGACCGTGTCGGCATCGGTCGATGTGCTGCGTGGGTTCGTCGGGCGGCACGGCACCGTCGTCGTCAAACCGGTCGACGGCTTCGCCGGGTGCGGGGTCTGGCTGGTGAGCGACGGCGCGGCGGCGACGTCGTTGCTCGAGACTGCGACGCAAGCAGGCACTCGTCACGTGATCGTGCAGGAATACCTCCCCGCCGTGGAGCGAGGGAACAAGCGGCTCTTCCTTCTCGACGGCGACATCCTCGGAGCTGTCCTGCGCCGGCCGAGCGATGACGACTTCCGGATCGGGCCGCCGGTGGCGGCGGCACCTGTGGACGCGGACGACGAGCGGATCGTCGCGGCCGTCCGCCCGGAGCTCGCCAGGCACGGCCTCGCGATGGCCGGTCTCGACGTGATCGGCGGTCGCCTGATCGAGGTCAACCTCACCTGTCCGGGCGGCATGCACAAGACCGATGCCCTCCTCGGCACCGACGTGAGCGGCGCGATCATGCGCCGGCTCCTCGGCTCCTGTCCGTCCCAGATCGAAAGGCACTCCGCATGAGCAACACAGTGATCGTCTGCATCGCCCTGATGGGCATCCTCGTCTTCGTCCTCGGGGCGAACGTCACCCGGCACCGGGCGATCCGTGGCGCCACGGGCAACCAGATGCCGACAGACCCTGCCGACCGGATGTTCATCGCCCAGCGTGCCCACGGAAACGCCTCGGAGTACGTCCCGACGCTGATCGGGCTGCTCATCGTCTGCTCGGCGCTCACCGACGGCTGGTGGCTGAACGCCGTGGCCGTCGTCGCGGCGGCCGGCCGCTACCTGCACGCCGTCGGACTCCTGACGAGCAAGACGTTGGCCACCCACGGTCCGGTCCGCGACACCGGTGCGATGCTCACCTACCTGTCCGGCATCGCACTCGCCGTCACCGCGGTCGTGGCGTTGTGATCTGCCCCGTGGGCGCGGTGCGGCTGCAGCGGAGCCGCCCGGCACCGGTGATCGGCATCGTGGGCCACGGGTACGTCGTGCCGAGGCCGTTCGGCGACCTGTCCGTGACCGGCACCCCGCCCACCTACGTCGAGGGCCTCGTCGCGGCAGGGGGCCGGCCGGTGCTGCTGCCCGGCAGCCGCGCGGTCGAGCTGCTCGACCTGGTCGACGGGCTGGTGCTGACCGGCGGCGGCGACGTCGACCCGGCACTCTACGGCGGCGACGCGGGCAGCGCGGCCGACGTCGACCGTGCCCGGGACGAAGCCGAGATCGCACTCGTGCGAGCGGCCTCGCACGCCCGGATCCCGCTGCTCGGAGCGTGCCGCGGCGCGCAGGTGCTCGCGGTGGCGTTCGGCGGCCGGCTCAGCGGCAGCCTCGAGCACGTCCACCCGGTCGCCGGCCATCCGGTCAGCGCCGCGGCCGGGTCGCACGTGCGCCGGCTCGTCGGCGACCGCCAGGTGACCAGTGCGCTGCACCGGCAGGCGATCGCCGAGCCCGGTCCGCGCTGGCGGCCGACCGCGTGGGCCGACGACGGCACCGTCGAGGCGATCGAGTGGACCGCGGGGGACTGGGCGGTGCTCGGCGTGCAGTGGCACCCCGAGCTCGCCTGGCACGCCGATCTCGACGACGCGACCGGCCCGGCGCTCTTCGGCTGGCTGGTCGATGCCGCCGCCGCCTTCCGGCGACTCGGGAAGGCCGGCTGACCCGTATTCTTGTCCGGTCATGACGCAGACCAGCCCCCGCACCTACGAGGTCGTCACCTACGGGTGCCAGATGAACGTGCACGACTCCGAGCGCCTGACCGGCCTGCTCGAGAACGCGGGCTACGTCGCTGCGCCGACAGGTGACCAGGCCGACGTCGTCGTGTTCAACACCTGCGCGGTCCGTGAGAACGCCGACAACAAGCTCTACGGCAACCTCGGTCATCTGGCGCCGGTGAAGGCGAAGCGACCGGGCATGCAGATCGCCGTCGGCGGCTGCCTGGCCCAGAAGGACCGCGACACGATCACCCGCAGGGCGCCGTGGGTCGACGTCGTCTTCGGCACCCACAACATCGGGTCGCTGCCGGTGCTGCTCGAGCGGGCGCGTGTCGCCGAGGAGGCGCAGGTCGAGATCCTCGAGTCGCTCGAGGTGTTCCCGTCGACCCTCCCGACCAAGCGTGAGTCGGCGTACGCCGCGTGGGTGTCGATCTCGGTCGGGTGCAACAACACCTGCACGTTCTGCATCGTGCCCTCCCTGCGCGGCACCGAGAAGGACCGGCGGCCGGGCGAGATCCTGGCCGAGATCGAGGCGCTCGTCGCCGAGGGCGTCACCGAGGTGACCCTGCTCGGGCAGAACGTGAACACCTACGGGGTGGAGTTCGGCGACCGGCTGGCGTTCGGCAAGCTGCTGCGTGCGTGCGGGGCGATCGACGGTCTCGAGCGGGTGCGGTTCACCTCGCCCCATCCGGCGGCGTTCACCGACGACGTGATCGAGGCGATGGCCCAGACCCCGAACGTGATGCCGCAGCTGCACATGCCCCTGCAGTCCGGGTCCGACCGGTTGCTCAAGGCGATGCGCCGGTCCTACCGGCAGGAGCGCTACCTGGGGATCATCGACCGCGTCCGCGCCGCGATGCCCGATGCGGCGATCACCACCGACATCATCGTCGGCTTCCCGGGTGAGACCGAGGAGGACTTCCGGGCAACGCTCGACGTGGTCCGGGCTGCGCGCTTCTCGGCAGCCTTCACCTTCCAGTACTCCAAGCGCCCCGGTACGCCGGCCGCGGAGCTGCCCGACCAGGTCGACCCTGCGGTCGTGAAGGACCGCTACGACCGGCTGGTCGAGCTGGTGAACCAGATCGCCTGGGAGGAGAACCAGAAGCTCGAGGGGCAGACCCTCGAGCTGATGGTGGCCGAGGGCGAGGGCCGCAAGGACGCTTCGACCCACCGGCTCTCCGGCCGTGCGCGCGACAACCGGCTGGTGCACTTCACGCCGGTGGACGCCGACGGAGTGCCGCTGGAGGTCCGACCCGGCGACATGGTCGAGGTCGTCGTCACCTATGCCGCCCCGCACCACCTCGTCGCCGACGGTCCGGTCGCGTCGGTGCGTCGTACCTCAGCGGGCGACGCATGGGAACGGCGGGTCTCGACGAAGGCGCCTGGAGTGTCGCTCGGCCTGCCCGGCTTCGGCGCGCCGGCTCTTCTTCCCGACGAGCCCGCCTGCCGTTGAGCCGATGGTTCGAGCGCAGCCCGGTGGTCGAGCACTACCCGGTGGTCGAGCCCAGCCGAGACTCGTGCGGATCGTCTCGGGCGGCCAGACGGGAGTGGACCGGGCGGCGCTGGAGACCGCGCGGGCCCTCGGTCTCCCGATCGGCGGCTGGTGCCCGGCGGGTGGCTGGGCCGAGGACCTGCCCGAGCCGCCCGGACTCATGGCGCAGTTTCCCGAGCTGCGAGAGACGCCGTCGAGCGAGCCGGCGCAACGCACCGAGTGGAACGTCCGCGACAGCGACGCCACCCTCGTCCTCACCCGTGGTGGCGTGCGGTCGCCGGGCACGGCCGCCACGGTGGCGATCGCCGAGCGGCTCGAGCGGCCGCACCTCGTCGTCGATGTGGGTGCGCCGGCGATCATCGACGGCTGGCTGCGCCAGCTCGGGCGGGGGCTCGTGCTCAACGTGGCCGGCCCCCGGGAGAGCCAGGCGCCCGGCATCGGGCGGGACGCGCGCGCGACCCTGACAGCACTGACTGAGCTGTCCTCCGGCTAGGCCGACGGCTCGCTGCTCGGGTCCTCGACGTCGGCGTCCCGGTCGGGCTGCTCCGCCTCCTGGAGGTCGTCGGGCAGCTCCTCGTCAGCCATCTGCGCCGACATCGGCTCGTCCGGCGGCACCGGCGGGGTCAGCCCACCGTCGTCCACCGCATCGGTGCCGCCGGCCGCATTGCCCGGATCGGGGTCGGCGTCGACCTGGGGCTCAGGGATGTTCTCGCTCATGGCGCCCGGTGCCCGATCGTGGCTCGAGGCAAACCCTCGAAGGGTGGTCGAGCAGCAAGCTTGCGAGCGATCAGCCGAGACCACGACGCGCGCACAGTCGTGCGACAGCGGGTGAGCGTCTACATCCTCGAGTGCTCAGACGGCAGCTACTACGTCGGGAGCACGACCTATCTGCCGGCACGTCTCGAGCAGCATCAACTCGGACTCGGCGCCACCTACACCGCGCGACGTCGACCGGTCACCCTCGTCTGGGCGCTGGAGTTCGACAGCGTCGTCGACGCGTTTGCGATCGAGAAACAGGTGCAGAACTGGTCACGCGCCAAGAGGCAAGCGTTGATCGACGGTCGCTTGGATGATCTCCCAGGGCTCGCGCGCGGACGGACCGGCTACATGAGTCGATCCGAGCGTCCTGGCGAGGTTGGTGGTCTCGGCTGATCGCTCGCTGCGCTCGCTGCTCGACCACCCGAGGCTCAGGTGATGTCGTCGTCCTTGCCGTCGAGGTCGTCGAGGGCGTCCTTGGCCTTGTCGATGCCGGAGTCGATCTTGTCGGCGTACTTGCCGCCGGTCTTCTTGTCCACGATGTCGCCGGCCTTGTCCAGGCCCTCACCGATCTTCTCGCCCTGGCTGTCGACGGCCTTGGTCAGCTTGCTCTTCACATCCTGAAGGAATCCCATGCGGGTCACTCCTCGTCCGAGAGCCTGGATGTTCCGGGCCCGGTGATTGGCACACTAGGCCCCATGTCGAGCCTTCCGATAGTCGCCGTGGTCGGGGCCACCGCCTCCGGCAAGAGCGACCTCGCGCTCGACCTCGCGGAGGCGCTGGGCGGCGAGATCGTCAACACCGACGCGATGCAGGTCTACCGCGGGATGGACATCGGGACGGCGAAGCTCCCGGTGGGCCGGCGCCGCGGGATCGCCCACCACCTCCTCGACCTGCTCGACGTCACCGAGCCGGCCACGGTCGCGGAGTTCCAGCAGTGGGCGCGCGCCGCGATCGCGGACTGCCGGAGCCGGGGCGTGGTGCCGGTGCTGGTCGGCGGGTCGGCGCTGTACACGCGCGCGATCCTCGACGAGTTCGAGTTCCCCGGCACCGATGCCGAGGTGCGTGCACGGTACGACGCGGCTCTGGCCGAGCTGGGTGCGGAGCGGCTGCACGAGAGGCTTGCCGCGCTCGATCCGGCGGCGGCCGCGAGCATCCTGCCGAGCAACGCCCGCCGGATCGTCCGGGCGCTCGAGGTCCTCGAGATCACCGGACGCCCCTTCGCCGCCACCCTCCCCGCGCCGACGTACGTCGACCCGGCGACCGTGCAAGTCGGTGTCGACGTCGACCGACCGGCCCTCGACGCGCGGATCGCGGCGCGCGTCGAGCGGATGTGGGACCAGGGCCTCGTCGAGGAGGTCCGCCGGCTCGCCGACGCAGGTCTGCGCGACGGGCGCACGGCGAACCGCGCGCTGGGCTACCGCCAGGTCCTGGCCTTCCTCGCCGGCGAGATCAGCGAGGCCGAGGCGAAGGAGCAGACGATCACCGGCACACGGAGGTTCGCGCGTCGCCAGGACAGCTGGTTCCGCAAGGACGAGCGCATCACATGGGTCGGGTACGACGACCCGGAGCGCGCCACCAAGGCACGCGCGGTCGCTCAGGCAGCCGACACCCAGGCGTGAGCCGGGTCGACCAGCACGACCGCTGCGTCGCAGGACGTGCAGATCCAGCCGTGCTCGTCGACGGGCAGGAAGATCGTCGCGGTGCCGCAGTCGCCGCAGTGCCGGGTCTCGCTGCGCAACATCAGCACGCTCTCCAGAAGTCCAGCGTCCATGACAGGACCATGACACGGCCCTCCGACAGGATCCGGCAGGACACGGCCGGCCTCGGCTGATCGCTCGCTGCTCGACCACCGAAGTGTCGGTGGCCGCCACGCTGGCCCGATGGCCACCCAGCACCACACGGCTTCCTCCATCGACCGCTTCGTCGCCGACCCGGACGACTTCTCGAGCTTGTCGAGGTCACCGCCCTGGCGGCGTGGTCACGCTGAATACACTGGCGCCCGTGGACTACGCCTTCGTCAAGGGACACGGCACGGAGAACGACTTCGTGCTGGTCCCCGATGCCAACGGCCTGCACGAGCTGACCGCCGAGCAGGTGGCGCGGTTGTGCGACCGCCGTGCCGGCATCGGCGGCGACGGCGTGATCCGGGTCGTGCGCACCGACGCCAGCGACGACCCGGCGGCCGTCGAGGCGCGCGGCCGGGCCCGGTGGTTCATGGACTACCGCAACAGCGATGGGTCGCTGTCGGAGATGTGCGGCAACGGCATCCGCGTGCTCGGTCTCTACCTGGCCACCCACGCCGACGTCGACCCGCGTGAGCCGCTGTCGGTCGCCACCCGCGCCGGCGTCAAGAAGCTCACCTTCGACGGCGACCTGATCACCGTCGACATGGGTGCGCCCGAGGTGCTCGCCGAGACCAAGGTCGAGGTCGGTGACCGGTCGTGGCCCGCGACCCGGGTGAGCATGGGCAATCCGCACGCTGTTGTGTTCGTCGACTCCCTCGACGACGCTGGTCCGCTCCTCGAGGAGCCGACCTACGACCACGAGGTGTTCTCCGAAGGCGTGAACATCGAGTTCGTCGTACGCCGTGGCGACCGTCACATCGCGATGCGGGTGCACGAGCGCGGCTCGGGGGAGACCCGGTCGTGCGGCACCGGCGCGTGCGCCGCGATGGTCGCCGCCGCAGTCGCGGACCAGGCCGAGCGCGGTACCCCGTACACGGTCGACGTGCCGGGCGGCACGCTCCAGGTCGTCTGGACCCCGGACGACCGCGTCCTGCTCACCGGCCCGGCCGTGCTCGTGGCCGAGGGCGTCACGGACCTCTGAGCTGCCGCCTCTAGGATGCCCGCCATGGACATCAACGGAGTCAGTGCAATCGTCACCGGCGGCGCCTCGGGCATCGGCGCAGCCTGCGCGCGCCAGCTCGCCGCAAAGGGCGCGAAGGTGGTCGTCGCCGACCTCAACGCCGAGAAGGGCGAGGCGCTCGCCCAGGAGATCGGCGGCGCGTTCGCCGCAGTCGACGTCACCGACACCACCCAGATCCAGGCCGCGGTCGATCAGGCGCTGGAGCTGGGTCCGCTCTGGGCGCTGGTGAACTCCGCGGGCATCGGCTGGGCCCAGCGGACGATCGGCAAGGACGGCGAGTTCGCCTCCGCCCACGACCTCGACGCCTTCAAGAAGGTGATCGCGATCAACCTGATCGGCACGTTCGACGCGATCCGGCTCGCGGCGACCGCGATGAGCCGGCACGACGCGGACGCCGACGGCCAGCGCGGCGCGATCGTGAACATGGCGTCGGTCGCAGCGTTCGACGGCCAGATCGGCCAGGCGTCGTACTCCGCGTCGAAGGGCGGTGTCGTCGGCATGACGCTGCCGATCGCGCGCGACCTCTCGGCCGCCGGCATCCGGGTGAACACCATCGCCCCCGGGCTCATCGACACCCCGATCTACGGCGAGGGCGAGGCGTCGGAGCAGTTCAAGGCGCACCTCGGGCAGAGCGTGCTGTTCCCCAAGCGCCTCGGCGTCGCCGAGGAGCTGGCGAGCATGGTGGTCGAGTGCGTCACGAACTCCTACATGAACGCCGAGACCATCCGGGTCGACGGCGGCATCCGGATGCCACCGAAGTGACCCGCACGGACTGACCGATCGGGCTACTGCGCCGGCACGGTCAAGGGCGCGCTGTCGTCGCCGTCGGAGTACTCAGCTGGTCGCGATGGCGACCAGCTCGTATCTGGAGCGCACCGGGACGACAGAACGCCCGGCTTCCGCTGCGTGAGCGGGCCGGGCGTTCCGTGTCTGCGGGGCGCTGCTCAGCCGTGCGAGTGGCCCTGGTAGGTCGACCGATCGAAGTCGTGCGGCGGCAGGTCGTACGCCGGATGGACTTCGGACCCGCCTGCGGACTGCTCCGGAGGCGGGTCCTCGTCCATGGGCAGTTCGGGATACGGGTCGTTCACTCCATGGGTGGCTTCCCCCTCTGCACCGGAGATCGGACCCGTCCGTTCACTGCTCACACCCATGCCGCCGGCGAGACCCTGCGGTCCACCGCCACTCGGATCGGACTCGGTGACCTCCGGCACCGGCACCGGGCTCGTGCCCGGGTCCGTGTCGCCGGCGGATCCGTTGCTGGTCATGACGTCCCGTCCGAGGGTTGGTCGAGGGAGGTGCCGGCGTTCTCCTCCTGAAGGAGGTCGTCGGGGTCCTCCGCCGGCCGGTCGGCGTCGTCGAGCGGGGGATGCACGACACTGCTGTCTGTCGGCGCCTCGGGATCCACGTCGTCGGCGTCGTCGGTCACGAGACGGTCTGCATCCTCCCGCGGGGTGGACTCGGAGTCGCTCATGTGACGCGTGTACCCGGACGCGACAGGAGTCATTCCTCGCTCGTGCCTCGCACCCTGGCGGCTAGATCGCGACGCTGCCGCCGCTCCGCCAGTAGACGCCGCCCTCGCGCGAGAGGAACTGCTCGTCGACCAGGTAGCGCCGCAGCGCGGCGACGTCGGGATGGATCGGGGCAAGGAGCGCATTCACTGCGGGCTCGGGGTAGGTCCGGCCGAGCTCGAAGAGCTGGGCGACCTGGTCGAGCACGACCAGCCGCTTGGCGCGTCGGGTCGGCATCAGGACCAGCCGACCGTCGCGGAAGAACCGCTCGAGGATCGCCTGCTCGGTGGGGGACCGTTCCATCCGTTCGAGGCTAGACGGCCGTTCCGAACGCGACGTTCGGCGAAAGCCGGTTGCACCTCGGCCTACTCTGGAGAGCGTATGACGAACGCACCTGACTTCGACGAGACAGCCGACCTGGACGCACGCGACCTGGACGAGCGGGACCTCGACATCAATCTCGACGCCGAGCTCGAGGCAACCGCAACCTGGGACGACGAGGACCCGGAGGAGACCACCGGCGATCTCGACCTCGCCGCACGTCACGCACTGCGTCGCGTCGGCGGGCTCCGCACCGAGCTCGAGGACATCACCGAGGTCGAGTACCGCCAGCTCCGGCTCGAGCGGGTCGTGCTCGTCGGCGTCTGGACCGACGGATCGGTCGAGGACGCCGAGAACTCCATGGCCGAGCTGGCTCTCCTCGCCGAGACCGCGGGCTCGGAGGTGCTCGACAACGTCTACCAGCGCCGCGACAAGCCCGACCCGGCCACCTACATCGGTCGCGGCAAGGTCGACGGCGTCCGCGAGATCGTGCAGGCGACCGGCGCCGACACCGTCATCTGCGACGGTGAGCTCGCGCCGAGCCAGCTGCGCAACCTCGAGGACAAGCTCAAGGTCAAGGTGGTCGACCGCACTGCTCTGATCCTCGACATCTTCGCCCAGCACGCGAAGTCGCGTGAGGGCCAGGCGCAGGTCGAGCTCGCCCAGCTCAACTACATGAAGCAGCGGCTGCGCGGCTGGGGCGGCAACCTCTCCCGCCAGGCCGGTGGCCGGGTGGCTGGCGGTGCCGGCATCGGTGGCCGCGGACCCGGTGAGACCAAGATCGAGACCGACCGCCGCCGGATCAACAACAAGATCGCCAAGCTCCGCCGCGACCTCGCCCACATGCGCACGACCAGGCAGACCAAGCGCAGCGAGCGCCGTCGCAACGCCGTGCCCAGCGTGGCGATCGCCGGGTACACCAACGCCGGCAAGTCCTCCCTGCTGAACCGGCTCACCGATGCCGGGGTGCTCGTCGAGGACGCCCTGTTCGCCACGCTCGACCCGACCACCCGGCGTACGACGACCGCCGACGGGCGGGTGTACACGATGAGCGACACCGTCGGGTTCGTCCGGCACCTGCCGCACCAGCTGGTCGAGGCCTTCCGCAGCACCCTGGAGGAGGTGGCCGAGGCCGACCTGGTCGTCCACGTCGTCGACGGGTCCCACCCCGACCCCGAGGGTCAGCTCACCGCCGTACGCGAGGTCCTCGCCGAGATCGGCGCCTCGGAGATCCCCGAGCTCGTCGTGATCAACAAGGCCGACCTCGCCGACCCCCTGACGGTCGCCCGGCTGCGCCAGCGCGAGCCGCACTCGGTGGTCTGCTCGGCGAAGACCGGCGAGGGCATCGCCGACGTCCGCACCGCGATCGAGGCAGACCTCCCTCGCCCGGACATCGAGGTGCGGGTGCTGCTGCCCTACGACCGGGGCGACCTGGTCAGCAAGATCCACGACCGGGGCGAAGTCCTCGACACCGAGCACACCGGTGAGGGCACCGTGGTCCGCGCGCTGGTGAGCGAGGCGCTGGCCGGCGAGCTCGAGCAGTACGCGCTGACCGGAGCAACGACCGACGACTGAGGTGTACCACTGATAGTGCCGGTGGTACACTTGCGCGATGCCGACCGCACGACCGCGGCACCAGGTGACCGAGACCGACGAGCTGGCGCGCGCGCTGGATCTCGCCGAGAAGCGATGGCCGGGGGAGTCCCGTGGGCGTCTGCTCGTGCGGCTGGCGCACGCCGGCGCGGCGGCGGTCGCGGACTCGCTTCGCGCCGCGGACGACGCTCGGCGGCGACGACTGGACGCGGTCGCCGGGAAGTACCCCGGTCTGTATCCGCCGGGCTACCTCGCTGAGCTGCGCGAGGACTGGCCCGAGTGATCGTTCTCGACGCGAGCGTCGTCATCGCGTTCCTCGACAGCGCCGATGCTCACCACGCGGCGGCGTACGAGATCCTCGCGTCGGGGGCCGCAGACGACCCCGTGGTCCACCCGCTGACACTCGCCGAGGTACTCGTCGCGGCGAGCCGCGCCGGCCACGGTGCCCGACTCGCGAGCGACCTCGCCACGCTCGGCGTCCGCACCGATCTGCCCGACGCGGCCCAACCGCTCCGGCTGGCCGAGCTCCGGGCGACAACCCGGCTACGGCTCCCGGACTGCTGCGTGCTCGACCTGGCGTCGTTCCACGGGGCAACGCTCGCGACGTTCGACGGCCGGCTCGCCACCGAGGCTCGCGACCGCGGCCTCGGGGTGGTGCCCGGAGGTTGACCGCAGTCCCGGCCGTTGCGCCTTCACTGGACGCCCGCCGCCGCTAGTGTCGCGCCATGAAGAAACTGGTGGCCGGGCTGTTCGGCCTGGTCGTCCTGGCCGTCATCATCCTGATCGGCGCGATCCCGGGGCCGGACACGTCGAGCTCGGGGGAGACCTCGACGATCAACGACTACACCGCCGACTTCACCGTCGACGCCCAGGGCAACCTCAGCGTCGTGGAGACGCTGACCGTGAACTTCCCGATCTCGCGCCACGGGATCTTCCGGTTCTTCGACACCCGCGACAACCCCGGGTCGGACACCCGGGTGATCCCGAAGGACGTCACGGTCAGCCGTGACGGCCAGCCGGAGCCCTACGAGCGGCTGAGCCAGAAGCGCGGCCGGTTCCTGACCCTGAAGATCGGTCGCGCCGACCGCACCATCTTCGACGTCCACGTCTACCGGATCAGCTATCGCATCGACGGGGTCCTCGCGAAGGGCACGAACGGCTCACCGACGCAGTTCTACTGGGACCTGATCCCGCCGGGCTGGCAGATGCCGATCACCCAGGCGCACCTGACCGTGCACCTGCCGACCGAGGCGAAGGGTTTCCAGTGTGCGGTCGGTGTCGGCACGAACACCGGCTGCACCGCCGACGGCGGCGGCACCGACACGCTGACGGTGCTGGCGGCGAACCTCGCGCCGAACACTCCGGTCACGATCAAGACCGGGCTCGACATGCCCACTCCCGCCACTCATGGTCTCCCGTGGCCGGGCTGGCTCGACCCGGTCCTGGGCCGGCACCCGGTCGGGCTGGGGTTCGTGATCGGCCTTGCGGTCCTCACCGGCGCCGGCGGCTTCCTGCTGACCAGGTCCACCCGGGAGAAGACGCCGCCGTACCCGTTGATGTACGCCCCGCCGGACGGCGTCGGGCCTGCGCAGGCGGCCTACATCTTGACCGAGAAGATCGAGGACGAGGCGTTCGTCGCCACGATGATGTACGCCGCGGAGAAGGGCGCCGTGCAGCTCTCCCAGGACGGCAGGAAGTGGACGATCACCGGCACCGGTGACGACAAGGCCTGGAGCAACACCGACGGCGTCACCCAGCTCGCCGGGCAGTCGCTCGGCGTGCTCGGCTCGGGGCAGTCGTTCACCGCGTCGCCCAAGTCGGTCTCGGCCGGCGAGAAGCTCAAGGACGTGCTGAGCGAGTTCAAGGCCAACACCAAGGGCTGGTCCCGGACGTCGGGGCTGATGGCGCCCAGCGGGCTCGGCGGCTTCGGCTGCTTCGTGCTGCTCGCGGTCTGGGGCCTGACCATCTGGCTGGGGGCGTTCAACCCCTTCACCCTGTCCGCCCTGGCGCTGATCCCTGGAGCGTTCGCGGTGTTCGGCCTCGGCGTCGGGATGGCCGGAGCGGGCACGAAGCGCACGCCTGCCGGGCGTGACTTGTGGTCACGTGTCGGCGGCTTCAAGCGGATCCTGTCGACCCCCTCGAGCGTCGACCGGTTCGACTTCTCCGGGCGCAAGGAGCTCTACACGGCGTACCTGCCCTGGGCGGTGGCGTTCGACTGCGCCGACGAGTGGGCCAAGAAGTACCGGATCGAGACCGGCGAGGAGCCGCCGGTGCCGGGCTACTTCGTCGGCTACACCGGCTCCCACACCGGCAACTACGTCAGCCAGATGGTGAGCAGCTTCGACTCGGCGGTCTCCTCCGCGATCTCGTCGTACAACGCGACCCAGACGTCCTCCTCGAGCGGTGGCGGCGGCTTCAGCGGCGGTGGCGGC
This sequence comes from uncultured Actinomycetota bacterium, assembly GCA_963805425.1. Classification (GTDB taxonomy): domain Bacteria; phylum Actinomycetota; class Actinomycetes; order Propionibacteriales; family Nocardioidaceae; genus Marmoricola. The sequence continues at coordinate 29,320 of CAWDUF010000004.1, forward strand.
GGAGGCGGCGGCGGAGGCGGCTCCTGGTAGCCGGCCGACCCGGTCGTCGAGCCTGTCGGGATGGGCCCGGTCGGTCGTCGAGCCTGTCGAGACGCGAGCACATGCAGTTGAATAGCGCACATCCTTCAACCGAAAGAGGTTCGTGATGATCGTCTTGATCGTCATCGTCGTGATCGTCCTTGCGCTGGTCGCGTTCGTGGTCACCGGCTTCAACAAGCTCCGCCGCACCGACATCGGCGCGCAGGAGGCGCTGGGTGGCATCGACGTACAGCTCACCCGGCGGGCCGACCTGATCCCGAACCTGGTCGAGACCGTGAAGGGGTACGCGTCGCACGAGAAGGAGGTCTTCGAGCAGGTGACCGCCGCGCGGGCAGGCGTCCAGGCCGCCGCGAAGGGCGACGACGTGCCGGCCAAGGCCGCCGCCGACGCCGCGCTGCAGCAGGCGCTGGTGCGCGTCAACGCGGTCGCGGAGAACTACCCCGACCTCAAGGCGAACCAGAACTTCCTCGAGCTGCAGTCCCAGCTAGCCGAGACAGAGAACCAGATCTCCTTCGCCCGGCAGTACTACAACGACGCGGTCGCGACGCTGAACAAGCTGGTGGTCACGATCCCGTGGATGCTGCTGGTCGGCATGGCCGGCGTGAAGACGCGTGAGTTCTACGAGGCCCCGGCCGGATCCGACGTCGCCCCGAAGGTCGACTTCGGCACCTCCGCCCCGGCAGCACCGGCAGCACCGGCCGCCCCGGCTGCTCCCGCGGCACCGGCGGCACCCGCTGCTCCCGCGGTGCCGCCCACCGAGCCCCCGGCCGCCGTCGAGCCGCCCACGGGCGCCAGCGAGGAGCCCCCGGCCCAGGCCTGAGCCGCGCTCTCGCAGGGCTCACGTTTCACAACTTCTGTTGTGAAACTTGCGCTTCCCGACCGAAATTTCGTTCGGGAAGCAGCAGTTTCACAACCTCAGTTGTGAAACCGTCACGGCGCCGCGACCTGAGCCGCGTCGTCGTCGCCGCTGAGCCGCTGGGCGATCCAGATCGGTACGGCGGACAGCACGATCAGCACCGCCGCGACCACGTTGACCACGGGGGTCTGGTTGGGCCGGAAGAGGTTCTGGAAGATCCAGATCGGCAGCGTCTGCTCGTGGGCGCCGGCGGTGAACGTGGTCACGATGATCTCGTCGAAGGACAGCGCGAAGGCGAGCAATCCCCCGGCCAGCAGCGCTGATCTCAGTAGCGGGAACGTCACCAGCCGGAACGTCGTGAGCGGTCCGGCGCCGAGATCGGCCGAGGCCTCCTCCAGGCTCGCCGACATCCGGCGCAGCCGCGCCTGGACGTTGTTGAACACCGTCACGATGCAGAACGTCGCGTGTGCGACCACGATCGTGAAGAAGCCGAGCTCGAGGCTGAAGAACGTGGTGAACGCGTTGTTCAGTGCCAGGCCGGTCACGATGCCGGGCAGCGCGATCGGCAGGATGATCAGCAGGGAGATCGCGTTGCGCCCGAAGAAGACGGTCCGCTGCAGCGCCATCGCCGCCATCGTCCCGAGCACCAGCGAGATGGCCGTGGCGAGCAGGCCGACCTCGATGCTGACCAGGAGGGCGTGCCTCGCGCCGGAGGAGTGCGCGGCGGCGTGCCACCAGCGCATGGTCAGCCCGCTGGGTGGCCAGGCGAACGACTTGCTGGTGTTGAAGGAGTTCAGCATCACCAGAGCGAGCGGCAGGTAGACGATCGTCAGCACCAATGCGGTGCAGCCGACGAGAAACGCCTTGAGGCGTGCGCTGATCGTCATCGCCGGGACCTCACAGGCTCTCCAGGGCGCCGGTGCGGCGTACGACGCCGAGGTAGCCGAGCATGACCAGCACCGGCACCACCGCGTACGCGGCGGCGAACGGCAGGTTGTTCGCGACGCCGTAGTTGTCGGCGATGACGTTGCCGAGCATCTGGGTGGGGCCGCCGACGATCTTGACCGCGATGTAGTCCCCCATCGTCAAGGAGAACGTGAAGATCGACCCGGCCACCAGAGACGGGAAGACCGAGGGCAGCACCACCCGGCGGAAGGTCGTGAGCGCGGACGCGCCGAGGTCGGCGCTGGCCTCGAGGAGCGACCCGGGCAGCTTCTCCAGGCCCGCGAAGACCGGCAGGATCATGTAGGGCAGCCACAGGTAGGCCAGCGTGATCACCAGGCCGGTCAGCCCGTAGCCGGGTGAGACGCCGAGCCACTCCAGCGGTCCGGACTTCGAGAGCATCCCGCGCCAGGCGTACGCCTTGACCAGGTACGACGCCCACAACGGCATCAGCACCGCGATCACGAGCAGCCGCTGCAGCCCGGGCCGCGCCACCTTCGCCATGAAGAACGCCACCGGGAGCGCCAGCGCCGCGTCCACCAGCGTCACCAGCGCGGCGACGCCGAGGGTGCGCAGCGTGATCGTGCGGTAGACCGAGGTCTGCAGGAGCTCACGGAAGTTGTCGAGGGTGAAGACCCGGACCAGGTCCCCGGTGAACTCGTTGGTGGTCCAGAACGCAGCGAGGAAGAGCGCACCCAGGGCCCCGAGGTAGGCCACTCCCAGCCACAGCATCGGTGGCAGCAGGAGCAGCCCGCTTCGGAGCCCTGGGCGCGTCGACACCGACCTGGCTCAGCCCTTGATCTCGGTCCAGGCCTGGGTCCAGTCGGCGTACGTCGTGCACTTGACGTCGGTACGGCCGTCGAGGCAGGTCGAGACCGGCGTCGTCCAGTACCAGAGCTTCTTGGCGTAGGCCTCGTCGCCGGCGTGGAACGTGTCGCAGAACGTCGCGTCGTCGTCGGTCGTGGCGATCACGTCGCAGGCCTTGGTGCTCGCAGGCGCCTCACCGAAGTAGTACGCCGACGCCGCGTTGCCGTCCGGTCCGCCGATGTAGTCCAGCCACGCGTAGGCGCAGTTGGGGTGCTTCGACTTCGTCGCGATCATCCAGGTGTCCGACCAGCCGGTGGAGCCCTCGTCGGGCAGCAGCGCCTTGACCGGCTTCTTGTCGGCCTCGATCAGGTTCACGATGAACTGCCACGACGTCCCGATCACCGAGTCGCCGCTCTCGAAGGCCTGTTGCTGCTTGAGGTAGTCCGACCAGTACTCCGAGACCTGGCCGCGCTGGGTCTTCAGCACGTCGACCGCGGCGGCGAGCTGGTCCTTGTCGAGCGCGTAGGGGTTCTTGATGCCCAGGTCGGGCTTGGTGTTCATCAGGTAGAGGGCCGCGTCGGCGATGTAGATCGGCGAGTCGTACGGCGTGATCTTGCCGGCGTATTTGTTCTCCGGAGAGAACACGCTCGACCAGCTCGTCGGCGCCGGCTTGACGACGTCGGGGTTGTAGGTGAGCAGGTTGGCGCCCCAGCCCTGCGGCATGCCGTACATCTGGCCGTCGACGGAGTTGTAGGGCTGGTCCTTGAGGAAGCTGCGGACGTCGCCGTAGTTCGTGAGCAGGTCGGTGTTGACCGGCGCGACGTCGCCACCGGCGATCAGCCGCAGCGTCGCATCACCCGATGCGGACACCACGTCGTAGTCGCCGGTCTTGATCAGGCTCACGGCCTCGTCGGAGGTGCCGAAGTACTTCACGGTCGCCTGGCAGCCGGTGGCCTTCTCGAACGGCGTCACCCAGTCGGTCTTCGGGTCGTTGGTGCCGTCCTCGGCGTACCCGGGCCAGGCCAGGATGGCGACGGCGCCTTCCTTGGTGCCGAGCTCCTTGGCCATCGGCACGTCGGGCGCCTTGAACCCGCTGCTGCCGGTCTTGTCGCCGTTGTTGCTGCTCCCGCAGCCGGCGGCGACCAGCATCACCGCGACCGCGGCAGCCAGCTTTAAGTTCTTCGTCATGCGTACTCCTTGGTGGGTGGGACGTCGCCGCGCTGCTCGGGTGGCTCCTCGGTGAGGGTCACGACACTGGCGGGGTGCCAGCTGAGCACGACGTTCTCGCCCCGGAAGGCGAGCATCTGGTCGACCGTCGACTCGAGGTTCTGCTGCAGCACGGTCAAGGTGCCGCCAGCGTCGAGATCGACGATGGCGTGCGTGGCGGCACCGAGATACACCACCTCGCGAACCACTCCTCGCGTGGAGGTGTGGTCGTCGGGGTTCGGCTCGTCCACCTGGGCGAGCCGGATCTTCTCCGGGCGGATGCCGAAGCTCCCGCTCCGTCCGAGCAGTCGCTGGGCGATCTCCCCGGTGAGCAGGTTGGAGGTGCCGACGAAGCCGGCGGTGAAGGAGGTCGCCGGACGCTCGTACAGGTCGACCGGCGTGCCCACCTGCTCGATGTGGCCCTCGCGGAAGACCGCGATCCGGTCGCTCATCGTGAGCGCCTCCTCCTGGTCATGGGTCACGAACACGAACGTGATGCCGACCTCGCGCTGGATCTCCTTGAGCTCGATCTGCATCTCGCGGCGGAGCTTGAGGTCGAGCGCCCCGAGCGGCTCGTCGAGCAGCAGCACCTTGGGCCGGTTGACCAGTGCTCGGGCCAGAGCCACCCGCTGGCGCTGGCCGCCGGAGAGCTGGTGCGGACGGCGGGCCGCGTGGCCGCCGAGCCGCACGGTCTCGAGCGCCTCGGCGGCGCGGCGACGGCGCTCGGTGCGGGCGACCTTCTTGACCCGGAGGCCGTACTCGACGTTCTCGATCACGCTCATGTGCGGGAACAGCGCGTAGTCCTGGAAGACGGTGTTCACGTCGCGCCGGTGCGGCGGCTCGCGGGAGACGTCCTTGCCGGCGAGCTCGATCGAGCCCCGGGTGGGCTGCTCGAACCCGGCGATCAGCCGTAGCACGGTGGTCTTCCCGGACCCCGAAGGACCGAGCATGGAGAAGAACTCACCGTCTGCGATCTCCAGATCCACTCCGTCGACCGCACGCACGGATCCGAAGTCCTTGGCCAGATCCAGCAACCGGATCGATGGCGCAGAGGCCTCTTCACGCATGAATCAGAAGGTATTGGGGTTCATGACGACTCCACAAGCAACAAGGCCGCATCGTGACCTTCCGCCGAGGAGGCAGGTTGTTGCGTCTCCAGGTACGCCGAGGCGGCGCGTTGTTGCGTCTCCAGGTACGCCGAGGCGGCGCTGTGTTGCCTCTCCAGGCCGCCGAGGCGTCAGTTCGTTGCCTGTCAGGTACGCCGAGGCGGCACCTGACATGGAAGGGAGTGACGCCTCGGCGGGATCCAGAGGCAACAACGCGCCGCCTCGGCGGGATCCAGAGGCAACAACGCGCCGCCTCGGCGGGATCTAGAGGCAACAACGCGCCGCCTCGGCGGAGTGGGGGAGGGGAGACATAGGGTGAGCCGGTGGTCGAGGAGCCCGGGGTCGAGGTCGCTGACGCGGCGGTTGATGCCCCCGTTGATGCGCCAGGGGATGCCCCCGTTGATGCGCCAGGGGATGCCCCCGTGGATGCGCCAGGGGATGCCCAAGTGGATCCGCCGACCGTGCGTGCCGTCCTCGCGGCCGCGGTCGCTGCGCTCGGGGGCGAGGAGCGGGCGGGCCAGATCGAGATGGCCGAGTCCGTCGCGGCGGCGATGGAGTCCGGGCAGCACCTGCTCGTCCAGGCCGGCACCGGCACCGGCAAGTCGCTGGGCTACCTGGTCCCGGCGCTGCTGCACCACGACCGCGTGGTGGTGGCGACCGCGACGCTGGCGCTGCAGCACCAGCTCGTCGAGCGCGACATCCCGGCGCTGGTCGAGGCCGCCCAGGACGTCCTGCACGAGGACGCGACGTACGCCGTGCTCAAGGGCCGGTCCAACTACGCCTGCCTGCACCGCATCCGCGAGGGCGTCCCCGACGACCAGGGCGTGCTCGTCGACCTGCCCGAGAGCTCGACCGGCGCCGAGGTGGTGGCGCTGCGCGATTGGATCGAGGAGCAGGCCGAGTCGAAGGGCAGCGGGGAGCGCGACCATGCGCCGCGGCACACCGACCGGGTGTGGCGACAGGTCAGCGTCAGCCACCGCGAGTGCCTCGGGGCCTCCAAGTGCCCCTACGGCGCCGAGTGCTTCGCCGAGCGAGCGAAGGACAAGGCCGCGCGCTCGCAGCTGGTGGTCACCAACCACTCGCTGCTCGCGATCGACGCCGTCGAGGGCATCCCGATGATCCCCGAGTACGACGTCGTGGTGATCGACGAAGCCCACGAGCTCACCGCCCGGGTGACCCAGGCCGCCACCGACGAGCTGTCGGTGTCAGAGGTCGAGCGCACCGCCCGGCGGGCGCAGCGACACGTCGACGGCTCCGAGGCCGACGACCTCGCCGACGCCGCCGATGCGCTCCGGGCAGCAGTAGACGCGGCCGAGCCCGGCCGGCTGGACGTCGTACCCAGCGACCTCGGCGACGCCCTGGTCCTGGTCCGCGACGCCGCTCGTGCGCTGGTCAGCGCGTTCCCGAAGGAGCTGGGCGACGACGCCGGCGGCACCCAGGCCAAGGGCTGGGCACAGGAGCTGTTCAAGACCGCCGAGCGGATGACGGCCGGCTCGGAGCACGACGTGCTCTGGGTCGCGGAGCGGGAGGCTCGCCGCGGCGGCAACATGTTGTGCATCGCGCCGCTCGACGTGGCCGGCCCGATGCGCGACAAGCTGCTCGCCGACAAGACCGCGATCCTGACCTCGGCGACCCTCAAGCTCGGCGGCGACTTCTCGTCGGTCGCGCGTTCGGTGGGCTTGGTTTCGACAGGCTCAACCACCGGGAGCGGCTCAACCACCGGAGACGGCGAGGGCGACACCTGGCGGGGCATCGACGTCGGCTCGCCCTTCGACTACCAGAAGCAGGCGATCCTCTACATCGCCAAGCACCTGCCACCGCCGGGTCGTGACGGGCTCCAGCAGGCCCAGTTCGACGAGATCGTCGACCTGGTCGACGCAGCAGACGGCCGCACGCTCGGGCTGTTCTCCAGTCGACGGGCTGCCGAGGCCGCGGCCGAGGAGGTCCGCGCGCGGCTGCCGCACCTCACCACGCTCGCGCAGGGTGATGCCCAGCTGCCCGAGCTCGCCCGGCAGTTCGTCGGTGACCCGCACACCTGCCTGTTCGGCACCCTCAGCCTCTGGCAGGGGCTCGACGTGCCCGGGGAGACCTGCCAGCTGGTGCTGATCGACCGGATCCCGTTCCCGCGGCCCGACGACCCGCTGATGTCGGCGCGTCAGCGGGCGGCCGACAAGGCCGGCGGCAACGGCTTCATGGCGGTCGCCGCCACCCACGCCGCCCTGCTGCTCGCCCAGGGCTCGGGTCGGCTGATCCGTACGACGACCGATCGCGGCGTGGTCGCGGTGCTCGACCCGCGCCTGGCCACCGCGAGGTACGCCGGCTTCCTGCGCGCCAGCCTGGCGCCGATGTGGCCGACGACCGACCGCGAGGTCGTCCTCAAGGCGCTGACGCGACTCAGCGGGCGCTGAGCCTGTCGAAACCCGGCTCAGCGGGCCCGGGCGACGGTCGACGCAGCCGACATCGGCGAGCCGCCGACCCGGTTGTAGGCAACGACCCGGAACCGGTACCGCCCCTTCGCCAGGTGCATCTTCAGCTTCCTCGAGCCCGAGGAGAGCAGCGCCGAGCGGATCGACTTCACGACCCGGCCGCCTCTGCCCAGGCGCTGAGCCGTCACGCGGTAGCCGATCACCGTGGCGCCGCCGGTGCTCAGGGGCGCCGACCAGCGGGCCTTCGCCGTGATCCGATGACCGCGCCGACCCGAGGATGCGCGTCCGATGCGGGGCGCCGACGGTGCCCCCACGGTGGTCGTCGGCGTCGTGGTGCCCGATGCCGGCGGGGTCGTGACGGTCGGCATGCTGCCGTCGCAACCACTGATTGCCAGCTCGTACTGCCCGAGGCTCGCGTAGTCGGAGTAGCCGTTCGTCGCGGGGTCGCCCTTGCCGACGCCGTCGATGCGCACGTAGTAGAGGGCGTTCGCGGCCGGCACCGTGAGGCTGGCGTCCATGCCGGTCGGCACGTAGGGCCACGTCGAGGTGTTCTGCCCGGAGGTCGGGTCGGCGGTGCCGACGACGGTCCCGTTCGCGGCCAGCACGGTGACGCTCAGGTCGAGGCTCGCGCCGGCGCCGATGCCGGTGGCGCTCGCGGTGAGGTTGGTGGTGCAGTCGTGGTCGACGGCGAAGACGTCGCGGTCGCTGCGGGTGCTGATCACGCCGCCGACGACCGAGCCGGTGGCGAGCGGCTCGGCGGTGAGGAGAAGGTCGCTGTGGTCGTCGAGCCGCAGCGGCGCGCCGTTGGCGGCGATGATGGCCAGGTCGTCCTGGGTGTTGTTCGCGCCGGCGTACTCGCCCTTGCTGAACTGGCCGACGCCCTTGGCGCTGCTGCCCATCAGCGGGAACCAGTTCGAATGCCCGCTGTTGTACTCGTGCGTCGCGTCGCCGTCGTGGCTCAGCCCGAAAGTGTGGCCGATCTCGTGGGCCGCGGTGTGCGCGGTGAGGACCGCGGAGTCCGAGGTCTTCGAGGAGAACACCCACGCCGGCTCGAGGTAGTCGTCTGTGCGCCAGGTGTCGTCGAAGGTGTCCAGCAGCGCGACCCCGCTGCAGCTGCCTCCGCACGCCGTGTTGACCGCGGTGGTGTTGTCGGTGATCACGACGTGGTCGCCGTAGGTCAGGTCGAGCAGCCCGTTGCGGTTGTAGCCGCTCGGGCCCGGGTCCTGGGTGGTCACGTCGACGTCGAAGGGCGCGTACTTCTCCGCGACGATCCGCCACACGGTCTGGATGTAGGCCTTCTCGGCCGACGTGAACGTGCTCGGGTCGCCGTCGAGGGTGAAGCCGGTGTAGAACTGCGCCGGCATGCCGCCGTTGGAGTTCCACCAGGTGCCGGCCACGGTCGCGCCGTCGAAGTCGAGGAAGATCGTGTGCGTCGAGCCGGGGAGGCTGTGCAGCGCGAACGTCTGGCTCTCCGGGTACGTCGACAGCGCCGGCGGGGCGCTGGCCATCTCCGCGGTCACCGTCTGGGCCTTCTCGACGTAGAACAGCTGGCCGTCCTTGCCGATCCAGGCGGTCGGGTCGCTCCGCAGGATGTCGCGCAGCCGGCTCTGGCTCATCCGGTTGGTCGCGGCCGCGCTCGGCAGCCGGCTACCGAGCGCGCGGACGACCGCCTCGCCGTGCCCGGCGTGGGAGAGCAGCGTCGCGCGCGGGGCCGGACCCCGGCCCTGGGAGGCCAGTGCATGGGTGGGCGCCAGCAGACCCAGGCCGGCAACCACGGCCGCCACCAGCAGCGTTCTCCCTCGCATACCCCCTTTCTACCGCAAAACGGGCAAAACGGACATAGAAACGAAGGATCCGTCCAAACGACCGGGCCGAGAGCTGGAAGCTCTCGGCCCGGTACGTCCCCAGTGTGTCCCCCTCGGGGGTCCCCCGGCTTGCTAGTTGCCCGACACCGCGGCCAGCCACGCCTCGCCGTTGGGCGAGCCGATGCCGGTGATGTCGTCGTAGCCCGGACGGACGTGGATCGTGAGCCCGTTGTCCCGGTCGAACCACCGCGCGGAGTACACGTAGCCGTCGCTGTCGTCGACGCCGTTGACGAAGTCGACCCGGACCGCACCCGGGTAGGCCGTCAGGTCCGCCTTGGTGATGTCCAGGTTCGCCGACGAGCCGGCTGTCGAGTACAGCAGCGGGTTGGCGAAGCCGAGACCGTGACCGGCCCGCTGCGTCGCCAGGGCGAACATGCCCGCGTAGAGCGGCGAGGCCAGGCTGGTCCCGCCGATGCGGTACTCCGAGTACTGCGTGTGACCGTCGGGCCAGGTCTGGGTCTGGCCGACCGCCATGCCCGTCGTCGGGTCACCGAGCGCCGCCACGTCGGGCACGGCGCGCATGTTGCCGTGGCCGTAGGTGTTCGCGATCGAGCCCGGCACCACGCCGGACTGCCACGACGGCTGCGCGAACAGCCGGCTCGTGCCACCGCCCGCGCCGTACAGGTACGCCGGGGTGCCCCAGGCCGCGCCGGCGAGCACCGACTTCTCGGTGGCCCAGCCGAGCTCGAACTGACGACCGTTGTCGTGGTCGACGCCGAGCGACGTGCCGCCGACCGCGGTCACCCACGGGCTGGAGGCCGGCCAGTCCGGCGTCGGAGTGGCGCCGGCGACTGCACCGGTCTCGTCACTGCTGTCGCCGCTGGAGAAGAAAACCGAGATGCCGGTGGCCGCGGCCTGGATGAACAGGTCGTTCTGCGGCTTGATGTAGCCCGGCGGCAGCGCCTCGCCCGCGAACCCGTAGGAGTTCGTGATGATGTCGGCCGCGTGCCGCGACACGATCCAGTTGAACGACGCGCCCATGTCCTGGTAGTTGTTCGGCGCACCGACGTACAGGATCTTCGCGCCCGGAGCCATCGTGTGGACGGCCTCGACGTCCAGGGTCTGCTCACCGCTCCAGCCCTCGGGGTCCTGGCTCTTGTTCTGCGGCCGGTGCTTCGTGCCCGGGGCGACGTGCTCGCTGTAGAGACCGTTGAGCGAGGGCAGCCCGTGCGCCGCGGAGTACTGGTTGGCGTCGGCCAGCATCGTGTTCGAGGCGTAGGCGTCGATGATCGCGACGGTCACCCCGTGGCCGTCGTTGCCGCTGTGGATCGCGTCGGTCATGCCGTAGGCGCCCTGGAGCTGCGCACCGGCGTAGCCGCACGGCGCGAAGGCCGACGGGCTCGAGGGCAGCGCGGTGCCGTCCGGGGTCGGCGAGTTGGTGACGGTCTTCTCGGCCCACCACTGCGAGCACGGACGGCCGTTGTTGAACACGGCCGGCGGTGAGGCGTTGCTGTGCGCGAGCTCACCGGACTGGTCGAGCCCGACCACGGCCTGGACGCCGCTGAGCGAGCTCGGGACGACGAGCGCGCTGCTGTTGCTGCGCAGCACCCGGCCGGCGTACCGGTAGTTGGAGAACGACGTCGAGAACGCCTTTGCCGCGGCGCCGACGGTGCCGGTCGCGGTGACGTACTTGTTGTTCGAGGGCACTTCACCGATCGTGAAGCCCTGGCTCTTCAGCCAGCTCTTGGTGGCGTTCACGGTGGCGGTGCTGGGTGCGTACTTCTTGGCGAACTGTGCCGCGGTGAGGTACTTCCCGTAGAGCGCATTGCCCGGCGTCGAGACGGCGCTGGCATAGCTCTCGGCCGCGGAGCCGCCCTGCCAGTTGAGGTAGACCTGGAAGGTGACCTTGGCCGAGGCGCTCGAGCTGCCCGTGCGGTTGGCGGACTTGGCCCACGACGGCACGCTGCCGGCAAGGGTGTGGGAGGACTGCGCTTGAGCCGGCGAGCTCAGGCCGGCGAGTGCCGAGCCGAGCGCTGCGGCGGTGACGAGCGCCGCGGACAGGCGGAACTTTCGGGACACGAGGTCTCCTTCGGGTGCGGGATGCGGGAGGCGAGGACGCCCGAGGACACTCCACGCCCTCGACCTTCCCGGAGTCAATGGGTTCGGCCGGTGAATTCCTGCGAAACGTCACCGCAATTCCGAACCTCTTGCGGTCCGGAAGCGCCCCTGCTTCAGCTTCGACAGAATGCCGCGGCGACCTTCGCGCCGAGGTGAGCGTTGTTCCGCACCAGGGCGATGTTGGCCCGCAGCGAGTCGCCGCCGGTGATCTCCACGATCCGGCCGAGCAGGTACGGCGTGGTGTCCTTGCCGCTGATGCCGAGCCGGTCGAGGTCGGCGAGGGCCTGGTCGATGATCGCGTCGATCCGCTCGTGCGGGATCTCCTCCTCGGCCGGGATCGGGTTGGCGACGCTGATCCCGCCGGCACTCTGCTGTCCAGGAGGGCCCAGCTCGTCCTTGGCCCGCATCAGCGCGGCGATCTCCTCGGGCGAGTCGACGCGCAGCGGGACGGCGTACCCGCTGGTGCGGGTGTAGAACGCGGGGAAGTCGTCGGTGCGGTAGCCGAGCACCGGCACACCGAGGGTCTCGAGCTTCTCCAGGGTCAGGCCGATGTCGAGGATCGACTTCACTCCCGCGGAGATCACCGTGACGTTGGTCAGCGACAGCTCGGTCAGGTCGGCGCTGACGTCCATCGTCGCCGCGGCGCCGCGGTGGACGCCGCCGAGGCCGCCGGTGGTGAAGACCCGGATGCCGGCCAGCGCGGCCAGCCGCATCGTCGCGGCGACCGTGGTCGCGCCGTGCTCCTTGCGGGCGACGACATAGGGCAGGTCGCGGATGCTGACCTTGCGGATGTCCTGCTGGCCCCGCCCGAGCAGCTCGAGGCCGTCGTCGTCCAGTCCGATCCGCGGCACCCCGTCGAGCACCGCGATCGTCGCCGGCGTGACGTCGTGGTCGCGGATGATCTGCTCGACCTCGCGCGCCATCGCGACGTTGTCGGGGTAGGGCATCCCGTGGCTGATGATCGTGCTCTCCAGCGCGACCACCGGTCGGCCCTCGGCCAGCGCCGTGCGCACCTCGTCGGTCAGCCGCAGCTCGATCACCGGAGCTCCTCCAGGGTCTTCTGCACCAGCGACTCGGTCAGGTCGTGACGCACCGGGGTCGGAGCGCTCACCGTCAGCCAGGCGGCCGCGGTGGCGAACCAGCCGGCGACTGGGACGGCGTCACCCGCACGCAGCCGGTGCACGTACGCCGCCAGCATCGCGTCACCGGCACCGGTCACGTCGACGACGTCGGCGGGCGGCAGCTGCAGCCGGGTGATCGCGCCGTCGCCGGTGTGCAGGGTGCTGCCGGCCATCCCTTCGCGCAGCCAGACCACCTCGACGCCCTGCCCGTGCGCCTTGGCGCGCGCCTCGTCGAGGTCATCGGTGCCGGCCCAGGCGGCGAGCTCGGCGCGGTTGGGGGTGAACGTGTGCAGCGCGGCGAGCCGGCCGAGCCGCGCGGCCTTCGCGACGCCGACGGGGTCGAGCACGACCGGGATGTCCTCGTCGTCGGCGAGCGCGAGGCAGCGCGCGACCGTCTCTGGTCGCAGGTTGCCGTCGAGCACCAGCCAGCTCGCGCCGCGAAGCGTGGTGAGGTCGATGTCGTCTGGACCAATGCTCTCGGTCGCGGCCATGTCGGCGACCCCGACCACCAGGTCGCCGCGGTGGTCGAGCACGGCGGTGTAGGTGCCGGTGGCGCACTCCGTGGACCGGCGTACGCCGCGCACGTCGACGTCGATCGTGGTCAGGTGCTCCAGCAGCGCCGAGCCACTCTCGTCGTCGCCGACGACGCCGACCAGCCGCACCGGGCTGCCCAGGCGGGCGAGGTTCTCCGCGACGTTGCGGCCGACCCCGCCGTGGGCGGTGCTGGTGATGCCCGGGTTGCTGCTCCCCGGCACGGTGTCGGCGCTGATCCGCGCGAGCGTGTCGATGTTCATGCCGCCGACCACGACGACGTCTCCCTTGTGGCTCACCACCGCAGCCTAGGGGCCCCGCACGTCGAGCTTGTCGAGACGGCATCTCGACAGGCTCGATGTCCGGGAGTGACTTACCCGGACGCGGTCGCCGCGCCGTACTTCGCCCGGGTGGCCAGCCCCCAGCGTGCGACCGGCTTCATCAGTGCACCCGCCGCGAGCATCAGACCGGCGAGCACGAACCAGCCCGGCCGGCCCCACTGGATGCACAGCGTGGTGATCAGGGTCGGCGCCGCGACGCGGGACAGGCTGAAGCCGAGGCCGCCGAATCCCTGGTACTGGCCCTGCCGCTCGACCGGCGCGAGCCCCATGCTCACGCCCCACTGGCCGCTGCTGGAGACCATCTCTCCGACCACGTGGATGCCGGCGTAGAGCAGCAGCAGGGGTACGGCGATCTCGCGGCCCACGCCGTCGGTGAACCCGATCACGACGAACGACGCGGCGATGCACACCGATCCGCGGAAGACAGCGTTGGCGCCGTTGGTGACGCCGTCGGAGCCGTGACTCATCCGCACCTGGAACACCGCGACCGCCACGGTGTTGAGGCCGAGCAGGATCGCCACCATCGAGGTGGGCGCCGAGGTGTGCTGGCTGATCCAGAGCGGGATCCCGATCTCGAGCACCACGAAGTGCATGAACAGCACCGCGGTGAGCAGCGTGGCCGCGACGAACGGAAGGTCGCGCGCGACCGCCAGGCGTGGCTCGCCCTCGCCGCGGGGCGGTGCCGGCGTGAGGTGGGGGAGCCGGGTGAAGAGCAGGCCGGTGAAGACCGAGGTGGCGGCGTCGAGCACGAAGACCCCGAGGTAGGCCCACGGTTCGTCGATCCAGAGCGCGATGCCGCCCACGAGTGCGCCGAAGGTCATCGCGACGTTGGTGACCGCGCGCAGGTAGGCCTTGAACCGGACGCCGTTGCCGCCGACCGCGATCCGCGCGATGTAGCCGTTGCGCACCGCGTTGGCCGCCATCTGGGCCGCGGTCACCAGCGTGATCACCACGACCAGCGCCCAGAAGCTGCGCGCGACGGTCAGGGCCGCGGTCGCGACGCCGGTGAGGATGGTGAGCTCGCGCATCACCTCGCGCGGGCCGCGGACGTCGCCGTACTGACCGCCCGGCACCTGGGCCAGTGCTCCCGCCACGGCGGCGATCGACAGCGCAATGCCGACCTGGGGGGCAGAGAGCCCGACGTGCCGGGTGAAGTACAGCGCGAACGTCGTGAACACCGCGCCGCCGGACGCCCGGTTGACCAGGGTGCCGAGCGCGAGGATCCGCAGCGTGGAGTCGGTCGGGATGCCCCGCCGCGTGAGCCGGGCGGGCATCACGGTCTGCGAGGTCACGCCCCGAACCTACGTCCGCGCCGACACGGGTCGCCTCCTGTTTTCGCCCTGCGCTGGTCGAGCAGCGAGCCTGCGAGCGATCAGCCGAGACCACACCCACAGCGCGTTGCCAGCACCGCGACGAGGTCCCGACAGCAGCCGTGGCTTTCCTTGCCGACTCAACCCCCTGAGGAGGGATCATGCAGAAGAAGAAGGCAACCGCACTGCTCGTCTCCACCGGTGTCGCCGGCCTGGTCGCCGGCGGCGTCCTGATGACGGGCTTCTCGGCGAACGCCGCCGACGACAGTGCCTCGTCGGGCGCGTCGTACTCCGGCAGGTACGGCGCCCCGCCGGCCGGCCAGGGCACCAACCCGAACCCGGGCGATCCGTCGAAGCCGCAGCGCAGCGACGAGAAGCTGCTCACCGGCACCACCAGGGACAAGGTGCTGGCGGCGGTGAAGGCGAAGTACCCCGACGCGACCGTGCAGCGGGTCGAGACCGACTCCGACGGCGTCTACGAGGCGCACCTGCTCGTGGACGGCAAGCCGGTCACCGTCGAGGTGGACAAGTCCTTCGCGATCACCGGCACCGAGGCCGCGCCGGCCGGAGGCGGTGACCACGACGGCGACGGTCCGGCTGCCCAACAGCCCGCGGCCTGACCGAGCCCCGCTCGTTCAGGTGGTCGAGCTCAGCCGAGACCCAGGGTGTCGGCTCAGACCTTCCGCAGCACGGCTGTCACGACACCGAGGATGCTGGCGTTGTCACCGTTGATCGGCTCGTAGGCGTCGTTGTGGGGGAGCAGCCAGACGTGGCCGTCCTTGCGCTGCAACGTCTTCACCGTCGCCTCGCCGTCGATGAGCGCGGCGACGATCTCGCCGTTGCTCGCGGTCTGCTCCTGGCGCACCACCACGTAGTCGCCGTTGCAGATCGCCGCGTCGATCATCGAGTCGCCGGCCACCTCGAGCATGAACAGGGTGCCCTCACCGACGAGCGTCTTGGGCAGCGGGAAGATCTCCTCGACCCGCTCCTCGGCGAGGATCGGGCCACCGGCGGCGATCCGGCCGACCAGCGGCACCTGGGTGGCCTCGGGCACGGCGTCGCCGATGTCGGTGACGTCGTAGGAGTGGTCATCGGCGCTCGCGATCGCCCGGCGCGCGGCCATCAGCTCGGGGATGAACACCTCGAGCGCGCGGGGACGGTTGGGGTCGCGCTTGATGAAGCCCTTCGCCTCCAGCACCCGCAGCTGGTGGGCCACGCTGGAGGAGCTGGCCAGCCCGACGTGGTCGCCGATCTCGCGGATGCTCGGCGGGTAGCCGCGCTGCTCGATCGACTCGCGCAGCACGTTGAGGATGCGCTGCTGGCGCGGCGTCAGCCCGGTCGCGTCGGGCGGCGCGTCGGGCAGCTCGCTGACGTTGGAGCGCTTGGGCGTCTTCGGCGCGGAGGCGCGGGTGCGGTCGGTGGCCATAGGGGGACGGTAGACCGATGGGCGCCGGAGTTCAAACACATGTTCGAACGGCGTGTCGGCGCGGCAGCGCTGCGTCGTGGCAGGAAGGGACCTGTGGCCAGGCGGTTCTGCTGTGTCGGCGCTGCGTGGGTCGGCGTACGCTCACGCAGCGCCGCACGTCTGGGGTCCTGGGTCTCAACCTAGACCCGTTGCGGCGGTCGGGGTAGTGGTCGGCGACGGTCAGTTCGGCTGCACCAGGCCGGACTCGTAGGCGAGCACCACGGCCTGCACCCGATCGCGCAGGGACAGCTTCATCAGGACCCGGGCGACGTGGGTCTTCACGGTGTTCTCGCTGACGAACAGCTCGGCGCCGATCTCCTGGTTCGACAGCCCGCGGGCGACCAGTCGCAGCACCTCGGTCTCGCGCTCGGTCAGGGTCGAGAGTGCCGGGGGTGTCGTCGGCTGTGGGCGCTTGGCGAACTCCTCGATGAGCCGCCGCGTCACCGCCGGCGCGAACAGCGACCCGCCCTCGGCGACGACCCGGATCGCCGTGACCAGTCGCTCCTCGGGTGCGTCCTTGAGCAGGAAGCCGCTGGCTCCGGCCCGGAGTGCGTCGTAGACGACCTCGTCGAGGTCGAAGGTGGTCAGCACCAGCACGCGCGGCGGATCGTCGACCGCGGTCACGACCCGGGTCGCGTCGATGCCGTCGACGCCCGGCATGCGCACGTCCATCAGGACGACGTCGGGTCGCTCGGCTGCCGCGAGCGCGATCGCCTCGCGCCCGTCCGCCGCCTCGCCGACGATGGAGATGTCGTCGACGTCGGAGAAGACCATCCGCAGCCCGGTGCGCACCAGCGGCTGGTCGTCGGCGACCACGACGCGGATCGGCGTGGTCACGCCGTCACCGAGTAGGGGAGTCGCGCGTGCACCGAGAAGCCGCCGCCCTCTGCCGGCCCGGCCTCGACCGTCCCGCCGACCACGGCAACGCGCTCGCGGATGCCGACCAGTCCGTGGCCGTGCCCGTTGGCGGCGGCCGCACCCGGCCCGTCGTCGACGATGGCGATGTCCACGTCGTCGGCGCGGTAGCTGATCCGCACGGACGCGTGCGCGTGCGGGCCGGCGTGCTTGAGCACGTTGGTGAGCGCCTCCTGGATGATCCGGTACGCCGACAGGTCGACGCCCGGCGGCACGTCGCTCGCCGCGCCGGCGATCGTGGTCTCGACCTGCAGCCCGGACGAGCGGACCTGCTCGACCAGGGCGTCGAGACTGGCCAGGCTCGGCTGCGGAGCCTGCCGTGCCTCCGGGTCGGTGTCGGTGTCGCGGAGAACGGCGAGCAGGCGGCGCATGTCGCCGAGCGCGCCGGCGTTGGTCTGCTCGATCGCGTCGAGTGCGCGGCGTACTGCCTCGTCGTCCTGGCCGACCAGCTTGCGGCCGCCGCGTGCCTGCAGCACGGTCACCGAGATGGCGTGCGACACGACGTCGTGCAGCTCGCGAGCGATCCGCGCGCGCTCGGCGGCGATGGCGCGCCGTTCGTTCTCGGCCTGGGTGCGCCGCAGCTCCTCGTTGCGGGCGGTGAGGACGGCCTCGCGCTCGGTGCGCAGCCGCCAGGTGAGGCCGGCGGCGTACGGGAGGCCGCAGAACGCAGTCGCGAAGAAGATGTCGCTGGGCTTGTGCGCGCCGTCGCCGACGACGAACCCGACGACGCTCAGTGCCACCAACGGGACAGCGACCCCGCCTGCGGTGCCGCGCGTGTGCCGACCGAGGGAGTACAGCCCGAAGAGGAACACGACCACGAAGCTGATCGAGTTCTCGTCGAACGCCGGGGCCCAGTGCGGCACGACCCCGTTGGCCAGGATCGTCACCGGGAACGACAGCAACGGGTAGCGCCGCCGCTGTGACAACGACGCGCAGGCCAGCAGCCCGAGCGGGACCGCCCTGGACATGTCGGTGCCGTGCCCGCGGTTGGCCAGCTCGACGACGTACAGGACCGCGATCGCCGTTGCGACCAGCACGTCTGCGTGCTCTCGCGCGAGGCGCCTGATGTCCATGCCAGAACGGTAGGTCGCCCCGGGACCCCGCGCAGTCACTCGCAGGAATGACTCCGGACCACCGTCAGGGGTGACCCGGAATCGCTGCGGGGAGGGACGCGCCGGCGTCGGTGTCGGCGGTTCTGTGGAGGTCCACCAACTGCTTCACAGATCCGAGAGGAACCACCATGACCACCACCTCCCACCTGACCACCGCCGACGACCGGGCTCAGGTCCGCCAGGCGCTCGTCCCGACGGCGATCGCCGTCGTGCTCATCGGCTGCACGCTGTCCTGGCTCACGGCGGACACCCGGAACGAGGCGATCAGCGAGGTCGTCTTCATTCCGCTGCTGACCGCCGCGATCTTCGGTCTGGTCGTGCCTCGCGGCCTTCGCCACGTCGCAGCCGGCGGCCGCGGCATCACGCTGGGCGCGATCGGGCTCGTCTCCGTGCCGGTGATGTTCTGGTCCGGGATGCCCCTGGTGCTGGGTGCCGCCGCCACGATGCTCGGCCAGGCGGGCCGCCGCGCGGACACCGGCTCGGGGAAGGCGATCGCGTCCTTCGTGCTCGGCGTGCTCACCCTGATCGGGTACGTCGCGATCTACGTCGGGGACTACATCCACACGCATTGAGCCCAACCCGTGGATGGCCTGCGCCGACTTCCGGCTCAGACCGTGCAAGGCGTGCGGGGCGGCCCGGTGTTCCGGGCCGCCCCGCACGGCACCGATCAGTCGGTCATCGCTGCCAGGACTCGAACGTATGTTCTTGCAATCTGTCGAACGCATGTTCTAGACTCGTACATGTGTTCGATCGAACGTCTGAGCGACCGGCTCCAGCTTCTGTCGGTGCTCGTCGGTAGAAAACAGCACAGGACCTGACTTCCCCCAGGAGAGAACCATGAGCACGCTGAGCATCGCCCCCGCCTTCCGCCCGACCCGGCTTTCGCGCCCCCTTTCGGTGGTTGAGCCTGTCGAAACCCGCACGACCGTCCGGCTCACGCAGCGCGGCCGGATCGTGTTCGTGCTGGCCTTCCTGGCCGCTGCGTTCACCGTGATGGTGGCGCTCGGCGGCTGGGCGACGGCGACGCACGACGCGGGCACCCCCGACCCGGTCCGGGTGGTCGAGGTGCAGGAGGGCGACACCCTGTTCGCCATCGCCGGCCGCGTCGCCGAGCCCGGTCAGGTGCGCGAGATGGTGCTCAAGATCGAGCACCTCAACTCCCTGTCCGGCGCCCAGATCCAGGTCGGCCAGAAGCTCGCGATCCCGGCCATCGGTGGTTGAGCCTGTCGAAACCAATCGTCCGACGACCCCCTCGACCCGGGTCATCGGCTGTGGGAAGAAGACGGGGCGGGACCAGCGCTGGTCCCGCCCCAGCTTTCTGTTCGCGTGCGTTTGACGCGCGAGCGGGCGGGGGCGTGCGTTGAGAAGCGGCGAGCGGGCACTCGCGTGCGCTGAGAACGCGGCGAGCGGGCGCTTACGTGCACCGGAGGGACGCCGAGCGGGCAGAAACGTGCGCCTAGAACGCGGCGAGCGGGCAGGAACGTTCAGGCGTTGCGGCCGGCGCGCGCGGCGCCTTCGCTGAGCAGGAACTGCGCGGCCGTGTACGTCGCCATCACGACCGACTCCACACGCGCCGGCGCGTTCTTCCAGAGGAACTTCCGGGTGCCGAGTACCGAGTCCGAGAGCATGAACAAGCCGGCGCCGAGCATCGTGGCGCGTCGCGCTGACTTCGGCATCGTCGGCTCGAGCTGGGTGGCGGCGGCGACCGTGCCGGCGAGCATCGCGGAGTAGCCGGCGATGGCCGGGCCGAGCACCTTCTCCTGCCGGTAGGCGCCGAACACCATCCCTGGCGCGGTCACGGCCCAGAGCGCCCCGACCGCCTTCGGGCCTGGCAGCGGCGTCTTGCTGCGTCGGCTCAGGAACCCGGTGATGTACGCCGCGTGCCCGACCGCGAACGACCCGCTCCCGATCGCGAACGGCTTGGTGCCGTGCGCCATCAGCGCGAGGTCGCCGCCCCAGCCGCCGGCCTGCGCGACCAGGGTGCTGGTGCGCAGCGGTGAGTTCGCCGCCTTCGGGTCGGTGATCAGCGAGGCGGCGAGCGTCGGCATCAGCAGCGGCTTGGTGAGCGCCCGCGCCTGGTGCGCCCGCGGGTTCGACGACCCGGCGAGCCAGGTGTCGGCGATCGCCAGCCCGGCGTAGGCGAGCTTGAGCTTGGTGGAGGTCAGGAGTCGGGGCACCCGCCGAATCTAGTGCCGCCGGAGGTGCGCTGTCTCCGGTGGTTGAGGTGCGAGCGAAGACCGGTGGTTGAGGTGCGAGCGAAGCGAGCCTCGAAACCCCCCCGCGGTCAGTGTCCGTAGCCGGACAGCGCCGGGGTCGCCTCCGCGATCCGCAGCGGCGTCTCCGGACCGACGGTGGTGACGGTGCCGGCGACGGCCTCGAACGGCCCGCCGTTCAGGCTCCACCGGGCGGTCCAGACGATCTCGACGTGCTGCCGGACGGTGACGTGTGCCTGCTGGTAGCGGTAGACGACGTCCTTCGCCGGGTACGCCGCCCCGGCCGTGTGCGTCACCGAGGTGGTCCCGTCCCCGTGCACCCACCGGAACGTGCTCGGCGTGATCGCCAGCTCGACGCGCTGGCCGAGGAGGGTGAGCGTCCGGCGCAGCGGAGTTGCCTGGACGTAGAAGATCGTGTCGAAGTTGATCAGCGTCTTCTTGGCGGGTTGGGTGATCGCGCTGAGATGCGGGAGAGGGATGCGTTGGAACGCACGGGCGACCAGGGCGGGGGTGACCTGCGCTCGGCTGCACCGCGCCGGTCGCATCGTCACGGCAGAACTCTCCGAGGCTCTCCCACACGCCGTCGTGGAGGCCCTGTGCTCGTAGAGCGTCTGCCCGGCTGGCATGCGTCGGGTGCGGACCGCGGGCAGCCGTCGGCCTGGGTCCCGGTTCGCCGCTCGAACGAAACAGACCCGCTCACTTCGATAGGCGGTGTAATACGCGTGGCCGCCGTGTGATGTCGCGACGTGTCGAGCCTGAAGCTGATCCGAAGACGGAGCAGTCATTTCGCGACTGACGCGTAGTAGCACATTTGTCTCCGACTTGACGTCCGGTGCGTCGCCGCACGCGGCCGCGACCGGTCCATGCGATCACGAGCGGCCCGAGCCCAAGAGCCGCGGCAGCCAGACCAGTCGCTAGTCGCGCACCCGAACCACGCCACGTGCCACTCGCATTGGTCGAATGCCAACGATGAAGTCTAGTACGGTCGGCCCGCCTTCGCATGCCGCGATCTGCGCCTGGCGACCGGACGCATCCGCGGGTGCGAAGTCGCCGACCGCGGTCACACGCCCAGATGTCTCCGACCTCGTGTCACGCGCACCGTACGAGGCGCCATGACGCCGCCCTCGACTGTGCCCCCCGGCGCAGTAGATCGCGCAAGACACGTCTCGCCCGTCGTGACACGAGTCGCAGCCCGAACCCTCAACAGCAGCGAGCGCGCTGACGTCGCCCGTCGCCTGCGCGTAGTTGATCAACTCCACGTAGTGCCGCACGAACGCAATCGCCCCGGCCTTCGTGTTCGACCTTCGCCGCCTCCGGCATCGCCGGCGGAGTCGGCGTCGGGGAGGCCGAAGGGGTGGGCGACGTACTCGGCGAGGGATCCGCCTGGGGATCCCCGCCGCAACCGGCGAGCAGCAGCACCATCGCGGCGCCCACGACGTACCGACGCATCTACGAACCCTTCCGACCCGAGCGAGGAAGACGGCGCCAGTCTGCTACCGACTGCCTGCGAGCGCCACACCCCGCCCGGACCGATGTGGATAACCTCCGGCCATGGCCGGGTACTCAGGCACGCCGCT